>DATCTK010000016.1:0-176048 GCA_036567985.1 Gammaproteobacteria bacterium
GTGGCTGAAGGCGCACCCCTGCTAAGGGTGTATAGGGGAAACTCTATCGAGGGTTCGAATCCCTCTTTCTCCGCCATACAGTAAAAAGCCCGCTTGTTTACAAGCGGGCTTTTTTTATGCACAGGATGTGCGGTATTTTGCGGGAGGCATGGATGCCGGTAGCAAAGATGCACAGGATGTGCGGTATTCCGCGAGAGGCAGGTGAGCAGTCATGAGTCTTTAGTCTGGCGTCGTTAGTCAAAAGCCCAGGGACTGAGGCTAAGTCACCGTCTGAATGGTGCTTCTGCTTCTTCTGGTCCAGCTATATTTGCGTTTATTTAGCGTTTATTGGCGGACTGGTGTGGGTGTGTGGTGTCTGGTGAAAACGGGACGCTTAAAGTTGGCGAACACAAAAAAGCCCCGCTGAAAACAGCGGGGCTTTGATGATGATATGGCGCGCCTGGAAGGATTCGAACCTCCGACCGCCTGGTTCGTAGCCAGGTACTCTATCCAGCTGAGCTACAGGCGCTGATCTTTGAGGGCGTGAATTATGAGGAAAAACAACGCCGAGGTCAATAATAATTTCAATAATTTATGCATATGCAGGGCGCACCTGTGTGTGCAGTATTTATTGCATCTATCCTATAAATGGGTCATTACAAGTCCGCTTGCAATAGTGTAAAATCCCAGCGATAAATCAAATGACATAAGCTTCATAAAGGAACTAATGTGATCAAGATCGCAGAGACCAGGCTGGCCGTAATTGGCCTTGGCTACGTGGGCCTGCCACTGGCAGTCGAGTTTGGCAAGAAAATGGATGTGCTGGGGTTTGATATTAACCAGCACCGAGTAGACGAACTGAAAAGCGGCCGTGACGGCACGCTGGAAGTAAGTGAGGCAGAACTGGCTGAGGCTGCTCGACTCAGTTACAGTTCCAACGTTGATGATCTGATCAGCGCCAATGTCTATATCGTTACCGTTCCAACTCCTATCGATAAAAACAAAAACCCCGACCTGACTCCCTTAATCAGTGCCAGCCGCATGCTTGGTAAAGTCGTGCGAAAAGGGGACGTGGTCATCTATGAATCCACTGTTTACCCAGGCGCTACCGAAGAAGACTGTATTCCCCTTATCGAAGAGGTCTCCGGGTTAACCTTCAATAAAGATTTCTATGCCGGCTACAGTCCGGAACGCATTAATCCTGGCGACAAAGAACACCGTGTTACCACCATTAAAAAGGTCACCTCTGGCTCCACACCGGAAGCAGCAGATTTTGTTGACGCACTGTATAGAGAAATCATAATCGCCGGCACACACAAGGCCTCATCGATCAAAGTGGCAGAAGCTGCCAAGGTCATTGAAAACACCCAACGGGATGTGAATATAGCCCTGATTAATGAACTCTCGCTGATTTTCAATCGTCTTCATATCGATACTGAAGAAGTGCTTATTGCGGCCGGTACCAAATGGAATTTTTTACCATTCCGTCCAGGCCTCGTGGGTGGTCACTGTATCGGTGTCGACCCTTACTACCTGACACACAAGGCACAGGAAATCGGTTACAACCCGGAAATGATTCTTGCTGGACGTCGTCTGAATGACCATATGGGTGGCTATGTTGTTTCCGAAATTATAAAACTGATGTTACGTAAGCGAATACACATTAATGAAGCAAATGTGTTAATTATGGGCCTGACCTTCAAAGAGAACTGTCCAGACCTGCGCAACACGCGTGTTATTGACATGGTCAAGGAGTTTGCTGACTACGGTGCCAATGTTGATGTCTATGATCCCTGGGTGGATAAAGAAGAAGCCTACGAAGAATATGCAATCAACCCGATTGCGCAACTTGAAAATGGTAAATACGATGCCATCGTACTTGCGGTGTCACATCACCAGTTCGTTGCAATGGGTGCCGATGCAATACATAAACTGGGCAAGGAAAATCATGTGCTGTTTGACATAAAGTACATTCTTAAAGCAAATGAAGTTGACGGACGACTATAAGGCAATATGACGGTGAGCAAATACCAGAACATTCTTAATGAATTAAAACACAAACAGCACACATGGCTGGTAACCGGGGTTGCCGGCTTTATTGGTTCCAACCTGCTGGAAACCTTGCTCAAGCATAATCAGAAAGTCATTGGTCTGGATAACTTCGCCACGGGTCATCAGCATAATCTGGACAAGGTACAGGCACTGGTAGAAAAAAATCAGTGGCAGGGTTTTACTTTTATCAAGGGTGACATCAGGCAACTGGAAGACTGTAAAAAAGCCTGTAAAGGTGTGGACTATGTACTGCATCAGGCCGCACTGGGTTCTGTGCCTCGCTCAATTGAAGATCCAATCACTACCAATCAGACCAACACTGACGGTTTTCTGAATATGCTGGTTGCAGCAAGAGATGCCGAGGTCAAGGGCTTTGTTTATGCAGCCTCCAGTTCAACCTACGGTGATCACCCGGATCTTCCTAAGCAGGAAGACAAGATAGGTAACCCGCTATCACCCTATGCCGTAACCAAGCTTGTTAATGAACTCTATGCAAAGGTATTTGCCAGAACCTATGGATTTAAAACCATAGGTTTGAGGTATTTCAATATCTTCGGCTATCGACAGGATCCCGCGGGTGCCTATGCAGCAGTTATCCCGAAGTGGGTCGCTGCCATGTTGCATGGTGAAACGGTCTATATCAACGGTGATGGTGAAACCAGTCGTGATTTCTGTTTTATCGATAACACTGTTCAGGCCAATATCCTGGCTGCCTTAACCGATAACCCTGATGCAAAAGATCAGGTTTATAACGTTGCGCTCAATGACCAGACTTCCTTAAACCAGCTGTTTAATGCCATAAGAAAGGAACTGCTATTACGTAAACCGGAACTTGATATTCCGGATCCTGTTTATAGAGACTTCAGGGCAGGAGATGTTCGTCATTCCAGGGCAGACATCAGTAAGGCTCGAACGCTTCTTGGTTTTGATCCGCAGTATAAAATCGATGAAGGCCTTAAACTGTCTATGGACTGGTATGTGGATGACCTGTCTACCAACTAATAAGTAGCAGGTTTTCAACGGCATCTAAGGATAAGCAAGTCAATGTTACGTGTTTTTAGTCACTATATTCCCGGCTCACTGATAGTTCTGGTGATGGTCGAGGCATTTGTACTCTACGCCTCGGTCTATCTCGGCGCCGAGCTACGTTTCATTGATTCGCCCGACAAGGCCTATTCAATATCTCTGCTCGAACCCCTGCATTATAAAGCATTATCTTTCGCCGCGCTTATGCTGGGCTGCATGACAGCGATGGGCCTGCATACAAGAAATATTGTCGATAGTTTTTCCAGTATGATGATCCGGATCTTTCTCAGCTTCGGTCTCGGTGTTTTTGTTATCGCACTTATCTATTATATCTACCCAGATCTCTTTCTTGGCAGGGGCGTTGTAGCAATCACCTTTATTGTTGCATTTATGGGGATACTACTAACCCGTACCGTCCACCAGAATCTCGACAAGCACAGTATTTTTAAGCGTAAGTTACTGGTAATAGGCGCCGGATCAATGGGTAAACTACTTGAGGATAAAAAAGCATTTGCGCGCTCCCAGGGCTATGAAATAGTCGGTTTTGTTGCTATAGATGAAGATAATGTTCAGGTAAATAAGGCCAATATACTGGCAATTGAAACATCGCTTTATGACTTATGTCAGGACTACCATGTAGATGAAATAGTATTGGCCATGGATGATCGTCGTAAAGGATTTCCGCTGTCGAGCCTTCTTGAATGCAAAATGAAAGGTATTGTCGTTCGTGATGCGCTGGATTCACTGGAGAGAATTACAGGCCATATCGAGCTTGACGCCCTACACCCAAGTGCCGTTATATTCTCTGATGGTTTTACTAACGCTGTTTCAGCAAGTTATGCCAAGCGGGTATTTGATATTATATCCAGCTCACTTATATTATTAATTGCCAGCCCGATCATTATTCTTACAGCCACATCTATCTGGCTGAGCACATTCGGTCGTGACCCGGTATTTTACCGTCAGGTACGACTCGGTTTATGTGATGCCCCCTTTAATGTGCTCAAATTTCGTAGTATGCGAACAGATGCGGAAAAAGAAGGCGCCCAGTTCGCCAGTAAAAATGATGCCCGTGTGACCCGTATTGGTAGTTTTATACGGAAGACCCGTATTGATGAGTTGCCGCAGCTGATTAATGTACTTAAAGGGGATATGAGTTTTATCGGTCCACGGCCTGAGCGGCCACAATTCGTGCTAGGCTTTCAGCAGTCGATACCCCATTATGCACTGCGACATACGGTAAAACCCGGCATTACAGGCTGGGCGCAGATATGCTATCCCTATGGGGACACCATTGAAGACACACGAAAGAAACTACAGTATGACCTGTATTACATAAAAAATTACAGTCTTTTTCTTGATATGACGATCCTGTTCCAGACGGTACAGGTAGTGTTGTTCGGTAAAGGCGCAAGATAAGGCGCTTCACTCAAAGTTCCATATGGGCTTTGATTGGGTATGCCGCGGTGCGCTTCCAGTCCTTAACCACGCCGTTCTCAAATTCGATATAAGACTCCCCATAAAACCAGGTATCATTCACTACGGCATCTGGCGGCCCCTGAATGCGGAGCACCTCACCAATGGATGAGCCAACGGTAAAGTATTCATTATCAGGCTCTGCCTGTTCTTTCTCGACAGTTTTTGAGCCCATCTGGTCGGTAACGGGTTCAGTATCTGGATCAATATCGCTGGCTGATTCCTTCTTACCTGATTTGTTCGCCTGCCATGACGCATCGGAATGTTGTTCGCTGCTTTGCCGGGTGTCATGGCTAGTCGGTTCCTCAATATCGACCACAGTATATATGCTGAAGGCAAAAATCGTAAAAATGAGAAGTGAAAGCAGTGTATTTGATTTTCGTGGAGTGGCGCGGTGTGGCTGATCAGTAGTGTTACTTCTACTATCTGGGCTGACCTTAGGGGCAGATTCAGACTGGGCAGGCGTATGTGTGGGTTTCGTTTCTGGCTTTACACTGGACGTTTGTTCGAGTGGTTCGAGAGCTGGTAATTGCCCGTGTTTTTTGTAGTAAGCCGATAACTGCTCGTAGGCGAGGTTGAGTTCTTTAAGCTTGTCTTCCGCAGAGATTTTTCTGACTGGATCGTCAATTCTGTCCGGGTGCCACTTCTGGATCAGTTGCTTGTATGCCTTACGGATCTCAGGCCAGTCGCTATCATGGCTGATTGAGAGAATTTTATAACAGTCTTGGTAGCTATACATGAATGAATACAATTGGTGTTTGCTCGCAGTATATTACATTTTTATGTAAAGAAGTGTTAATGTCCTGCATCGAGCTAATTCTTCGTCGTTCGTGCTTCAGATGATGATTAAGATATGGCATAACTGCAGCTGAAAACCACCCGAATGAGTGATGCTATTCGCTAAAAATCGACCAGAAGTATCTGAAATTTCAAATAAAAATGTAGATTTACAATTGTCATCTATGGGATAATTCAGGCTCTTAAATTAACAATGGACGTACTGGTAATTTAAGGCAACCTATCAATTAGAATTCTCTAATAAACGGATATGCCTGCTGCCATTTAGGAGACATTAATTGATTAAAATGACTAAATACCTTTCTCTGTTGGCCGTGCTTATACTGGCGACCGCCTGTAGTGATAAGAATGTAATTCCTGCAGACTCCGATTTTCTTGCTGCACATAATGCAGATATGATCGTCAAGGAATACCGCGTTGGTATAGACGATGTCGTTGACATCAATGTGTGGCGCAATCCAGAGCTGTCTGTTTCGGTGCCGGTACGACCTGACGGTAAAATCTCCATGCCACTGATTGGTGACGTCAAAGCAGCTGGATTAACTCCTGAGCAGGTTGCAGCCTCGATTAAGACGCGCCTGCAGAATTATGTTCGTGACCCTAATGTTACCGTTATTATCAAAGACCTGAGAAGTCATGAGTACCTGACACTGGTGCGTGTTACAGGCGCTGTTAATAATCCATTATCCCTTAATTTCAGGCAGGGAATTACAGTGCTTGATGCGGTGCTTGCTGCAGGGGGTCTAAATGATTATGCGGCTGCGAACAGTACCAAACTTTATCGTGTGATCAATGGTAAAACACATATTATCTATGTGCGTCTTGATGATATTCTGAATAAAGGTCAGTTAGAAACAAATCTCGAATTACGACCAAGAGATATCATCGCCGTTCCCGAACGAATTTTCTAGAGGTCAGTCTGAAATGAATCAGGAATTTGATGAAATTTTCAGCCTTGTTCTGAAAGAATCCTATGCGCGTCGAAATCTACTCGTCGCGATTTTTGTCATTATCTGTCTGACGGTTCTCGCGATTGGTTCAGTGTGGCCAAAAAAGTATACAGCATCAGTCGTGATCGAAGTGGACACGAGTAACATTCTACAGCCTCTGATGCAGGGCAGGGCGGAAACAACAAAACCTATAGATCATGTTGCGAATGCGCGCGAAATCGTTTTTAGTGATGAAAATCTTGACAATATTCTGCAGCAGGAACTGTGGATTGAAGAGTTTACAACAGAGAAAGATGCAGCACGTTTAAAAGAAAAGATAAAAGAAAAAGTAAGCATTAATCGCTTTGGTCAGAATCTGTTAAGAATGGAGTTCCAGGACAAAGACGCACTGCGTGCATACGAGACACTGAATATCATGGTTGATTTTTTTATTGCACGTGGTGAACAGACGAAAATCAATGAAAGCCAGTCGGCATTTGACTTCATAAACAAGCAGGTTGAGGATTATCTGCAGAAATTAATTGAAGTAGAAGACGGTATTAAGGAATTCCGTTCAGATAATCCTGATGTCCGTCCAGGGCTTATTACAGAAGTCTCAAATAAAATTAGTAAATTAAAAGACCAGATTGAAACGACTGAGCTCGAGATAAGGGAAGAAAGGATCAAACATGAATCGCTTAAAAAACAGCTTTCGGGTGAGGCTTTAATCGCAATTAGTCAAACGAAAGAGGGGCAGTATCTGAGCAAGATTGCAGAGCTGCAGAATGAGGTTGATACATTAAAACTGGATTATACCGATACCTATCCTGATATTATCAGACTCAATAGTCAGATAGCAGAACTTAAGGATGAACTCAAAAACGAAATAGAACGTAGAAAAGCAGTAATATCATCTTCAAAGAAAAGCGGTGAAGTTTATATAGATGAGTCTATGAAAATCAGTCCGCTCTATCAAGAACTTAGAAGTAGTTTGTCCGCTACTGAAACTAAAATTGTTACGCTTAAAACAAGGCGTGCCGAGCTAAATAAAATGCTTGAGAACGAATATGCGCGAGCAGCACAAATTCATAAAGCGGAAGCACATCTGTCAGACTTGACACGTAATTATCAGGTAAATCAGGATATTTACCAGGATCTGCTTAAACGACGTGAAAATGCACGTGTCTCAAAGACACTGGATCAGGAAAACCAGGGTCTAACCTTCAAGATACAGGAGCCCGCCAAAGTACCACTAATACCAACAGGCTTGCGTTTTCTGCACTTCATTGTAATAGGGCCTGTTCTCGCGCTTGGGGTAGCTGTAGGTCTTATCTACATGCTTGTACAGTTTGATCCGCGTGTAAGATCAACCAAGACCATTATCAGTGAGCTGAATTTACCTGTACTCGCAGAAATAACGCAGATAAAAAACCAGGCTGAAATAATATCTGAAAAGAAAAATATTATTATGCTGAGCGGTGTTTTGGTAATCACATGCGCAATTTATGTATACGTTGGTGTCGTAAAATACCTCGGAGCATTGTAATGAGTAAGATTGAAGATGCATTGAATAAGGTCAAGCGTACCGGTCAGCTCCAGGTCGTTTCAAGGAATAACAAGGCTACTTCTAATGCCAGAGATTTGATAAGAAGAAGCCCAACTGATATAGAGCTGAAAAACAAAACATCCTCTTCGAAACAGATAGCGCTCATGGAAGAGGGTGATATTTACACCGCTGATGAGCTCGACAGGCTGAAAATTATACATCCTGATTCTGACAATCTGTCGGTTATTAATCGATACAGGGAGCTAAGAACACAGCTAATACATAAAAGCAATGGTGAGAATTTTGTAGTAATGGTAACCAGCTGCGAATCGGCGGCGGATACCGGCTTGAGTACCATCAACCTTGCATCAGCATTTGCATTTGATGAAAGTAAGACGTCTCTCGCAATCGATTGTAATTTGCGAAATCCGTCTTTCAGTCGAATTATTAATAAAGACTTTGAAAACGGTATTACAGACTACTTCGAAAAGGATGATGTTTCGACTGATGATATTATGTACAGCAGTGGCATTAAAAGGCTACGAGTTATACCTTCAGGCGTAAAAAAAGAATCCGCTTCAGAATATTTTACTTCAATGAAAATGCGGAGTTTGATGCGAGAGCTTCTACAACGTTATTCCGACAGATATGTCTTTCTTAATGCTGCACCGATACTTGATTCGGCTGACACAAAAATTCTTGTTGATTCCTGTGATTATGTGATTCTTGATGTGCCGTACGGCAAGGTTACAACCAAGAGAATTAAAGAGGCTGTTAACGCGATTGATGCCAATAAACTGGCGGGTATTGTTTTTAGTGATGTGCCACCTCTACCGACTCGTAAATTATTTAAATTCAAATAGTGATGCGATTCGTTCCACTAATCATACTCATTCTACCGCAAATCGTAGTGCCGGTTGTATCAGCAAATGAAATTGACTACACCACTACATTTTCGGTTACCTCTTATGAGAACATACTACGCATAGAGAATCCCGAGAGTGATGAACTGGCAAAATCTCTTAGTATCGGTACTGAGTGGTCAGAGAATACAATCAATTTTGTTGCTTCAGTAAATGCAGGTTTTGAGTCGACGCGTTTTTCAAATGAAGTAGAAGGCGACAGGAATGATGGAAACCTCAATGCAAATCTATTATGGATATTCAGCCCAAACAGGTATGAATGGATGCTTTCTGATATTTACACTCAAACTGCAATAGACTCAAGGTTGCCTGAGTCTCCACTTAATCGGCAGTATATCAATGCTTTTTCTACAGGTCCAAATTTTAAATGGCGACTTGCCAAAACAACGCATATAGAACTGATGCCAAGATTTGAAGACTACAGATTTGAGCAGAAACTACTTAATAATCAACGTGCAAATACACGTCTTGCCTGGTTTCAAACGCCGAGTGCAAGTACGGAGTACGGCGCCGATTTGTTCTATGAAACTATAAATTACACGTCATCACAATTGGTAGATAGTGATTACGAGCAGCTCGAAATGAATCTCAACTTCAGCAATATTCGAAAAAATCATGAGATAGAAGCAAGTTCTGGTATAACCAGAATAGATACTGATAATTACCAGAGTGATAATGAATCACAGTACAGACTTTATGTCAGTAATCAAAGAACCCGCACATCGAGTATTGCATTTACCGCTGGTAAGATGGTGACAGATACAAGTCGTACCGTTATTGATGCCGCTGTCGATTCTTCAATGGCATTGACTACAAGCAGTGATATCTACACGAATGAATATATTACGTTAGAATATAATAAAAAGTATAGAAACTTTATTATCGAACTGGAATTCGAAAATCGAGAAGAAGACTACTTTACACAGAACTTTCTCGATAGAGATGCAGAATCAGCTAGTCTTGGAATTCAGTGGAACAATACAAATAATTCATTGTTCAGAGTTAACCTGACAGCAACTGATTATGAATATCCACTGGTCACAGATGAAAGACTGGATGAGGATAGAACGGCATCTTTTGAGTATGTGTACAGAACTAACAGCAATCTTATTTATAGAATAAGTGTTCTGGATATACAAAGAGAAAGTACCGCGGCTGATGAATCATTTGATGATAAGGTCATGATGTTTTCTATAACTTATGAAACACGACGCAGGAATTACTGATGTATCTTGAGCATTATGGATTAAACGATTACCCGTTCAGGCTTACACCTGATACCGATTATTTATATATGTCATCTGCCCATTCAAGAGCACTTGCATATATGGAATATGCGATTTTTAATCGAGAGGGGTTCGTTGTTGTAACAGGAGAGATAGGCTCAGGCAAAACTACGCTGGTTAAAAAACTTCTAAATGATTTAAGTGATAACATAGTTGTAGCAAAGATATTTCAAACTCAGCTGGATGAAGTTGAACTATTACAGGCAATACTTGTTGAATTCGGTCTTAATCCATTTACAGCAAAAAAAGTAGAACTACTGAATATGATCAATCAGTTTTTGATTGATAGCTATAATGAAGGACGTCAGGTTCTATTGATAATAGATGATGCTCAAAACCTCAATAAGCGCGTGCTAGAAGAAATAACAATGCTGTCCGGCGTTGAAACTCAAAAAGAGAAGATTTTACACGTAATACTGGTTGGTCAGCCAGAGCTAAATTATAAACTCGAATCATCCGACATGGAGCAGCTCTTACAGCGTATCAGCCTCCGTTATCATGTAAGGGCTTTGGCCGAAGATGAAGTAAAAGAGTATATCGCACATCGACTTGCTGTTGCTGGGATCGAGTCAGGCATTATTACAGATGATCTTTACACAAAGATACATGAGTATACAGGCGGTATACCACGATTGATTAATACCCTGTGTGACAAGATACTCACTTGTGGCTATGCGGACGACAAGAGCATTCTTGATATGTCAGATTTTAATAATGCAATAGCTGAATTGCAATGGAAACCGTACAAGCAAGCATCAGCTGATAGCCACAATCAGCAATACCTGGATAATGACAATCTTTATCAGCATCCTGCCTCTAATGATGATGATTCATCTGTCAATATAGGCGAACTCAAGGAAATGCTATTGGGGTCATATAGTACAATCTCATCCAGGGCGTTAGTCGAAATATCATTGCAGTTAAAAAGAATTGCGGACCACCTTGAAAATAAAAAGTAGATAAAATTCTATTGAGCAGTCAATTATAATGACAATAACAAACTTCAACGTGCTTTCTCACAACCACCAATCAGTAGATACAGATAAGCTAGGTGTGTTTGATAACTGCCATTATCTACAGTCTCTAGACTGGTATGAAAGCCATCCAGAGTGTCTGCTAGCTACTTCAACGGTCGATTCTGAGGTTAATGCAAGGTCTGTTATAAGAGTTCGTAACTTGCCTGCCATGTTAGGGACGCTTGTTTATATCGACAGGGGGCCTGTTGCTAAAAATATAAATTACCTTATCGAACATCTTGAGCAGATAAAACTATATTTCAAGGATAAAAAATGTATTTATATTCAATGTTCCCCAATATCCTATAACGATGAAGAAATATCAGACATCACAAACAAGCTAATACAAAGAAACTGGAATCCAATTGATGAAACTTTATCACTATATAAATCAACGGTAGTGATTGATTTAGAGGATGATATAGAGGTAATAAAAAGCAAGTTCAGACGTTCATTGAAAACTCAATTGAATAAATCTGAACGCCTTGGTATCCGTATTGATTCAGATCCTGATACAGGACAAATAACCGAATTTTTTCGATATTATAATCTGATGGCCGAACAGCGTGGACTGGGGCCTATTGACGAGAATACAGCTAACTACCTTTTAAAGTCGATAGAAAACGGAACAACGAGACTGCTTCTGGCGTACATCAATGATCAGTTGATTTCCGGGGCTGCGCTGGTAATTCAGGGGCAGCGGGTAATATATGAATGGGGTATGAATACACTTGATCCAGAGCTAAAAACATTACCACTAGCACACAAGATGCATTGGGAAGCGATAAAATGGTCAAAGAAAAATTCTTTCAACGCATACGATATGGGAGGTTACTGGCTATCAGAGGGCTCAAATAACTCAATTAACCGGTTCAAGTTAGGTTTCTCGAAAATAATTGAGAATGTTACACCTGAGTTTAGTTATGTTGCAAATTATCCACGTTATGCATTGTTTAGCTTTCTGTTAAAGCTAAGAGGCTGCTTGAAAAGATGAGTATATCTGTACCTGTTTTGATGTTCCACGCTATCTCAAATGGCGGTCACGTTTTTGATGCAGATCCGCACTATGCAATCGATGTTAATGATTATGCAAATTTTATCGCGTATCTAAAATCGAGGAACATCAGGATTGACTCGTTACTGAATCTTCTAGGTATTTCATCATTAGATGATGCTTCTGTTGCATTTACCTTTGATGATGGACATGAAACGAATTACACGCACGCCTATCCACTGCTTAAAGATAACGGATTTTCAGCTGATTTTTTCATTAATACTGCTTTTGTTGGTGACAAGGGATATATGAACTGGAATCAGATCGAAGAAATGAATAATAATAATATGTCCATTCAGTCACATGGACATCATCATTACTACTTTGACGAGATTTCAGAAAATATCATTAAAGATGAGTTGTTGACATCAAAAAAAATAATCGAGGATAAACTGGGTTCAGAGGTGACAATATTCGCACCACCTGGAGGACGTATAACAGATAAAGTTAGAGCAATTGCTGCTGAACTAGGCTACAAAGCAATTTCTACTTCAAGGCCCGGCACCTGGAACCATAACAATCGAAGTGATAATATTCCAAGATTACCAGTTCTAAAAAGTACCAGTGGTGAAGTTTTACAAGGCTGGGCAAACGCTGACAGGTTACATATCTACAAACTTGTCGCAAAATATTATGCCACCTATGCCGCCAAGCAACTCCTTGGAAACAGTTTTTATGACAAAATTCGTAAAAACCTGTTAGGTGGATAAGATGCAAGAGTTTTTTTATATATGTCTTGTCCTGCTGTTTTATACCTATATTGGTTATCCGGTAATCGTTTTTGCACTAGCCAAATTGATAAGAAGAGGTTTTGTATATAATAAAGATTTCGAACCTAATGTGAGTGTAATTATTATTGTACATAATGCGGAACAGTATTTGCAGAGAAAAATTGATAACATTCTGTCGTCTGATTATCCATTGAATAAATTAGAGTTAATAATAATAAACGATGGCTCGACCGATTCAACTGCGCAAATAATCGATAATAATAAAAATTGTATTCGATTCATTAATTTCGATATCAGGCGAGGTAAGTCGGCTTGCATAGATGATGCAGTGAGATTTGCTTCTCATGATTATATCGTTTTCGCAGATGTCAGGCAGTTATTTTCAGTTGATGCCATTAGTAGTCTAATTGCACCATTGGCAGATGAAAATATAGGCGCAGTAAGTGGTGAGCTGGTATTCGCTGACGAAAATCACAATGCTTTCTCCAAAGGTATTGATGCCTACTGGCGTTATGAGAAACTAATTCGTTCAAGTGAGGCATCTATCGACTCAGTGATTGGCGTTACGGGAGCAATCTATTCAATTCGCAAAAGACTCTACAGTAAAATACCAGAAGGCCTGGTTCTTGATGATGTGCTGATACCTATGCAGGTCATTCTTAATGGTGGAAGGGTTATATTTGCAAACAATGCCATCGCGTCTGATATTCCGTCCAGTGATAGCACTAATGAAAAGCGCAGGAAGATTAGAACGCTTGCAGGTAATTATCAGTTGATCACTGTTTGCCCGAAGCTTTTAAATCCCTTTAAAAATAGAGTCTTCATTCAGTTTGTATCGCATAAACTACTCAGGCTGATGGCTCCATTCTTTATGTTGGGTATTCTTTTTTCTTCTGTCCTGCTGTCTACGAAAAGCAGTTATTATACTCTTCTTGTCTTACTTCAGCTTATTACCTACATCATGGCTTATGCGGCATATAATAATACGTCAAGTCAGGTTTTCAGATATAAGCCCGTTAGAATACTAAATACCTTTATCTACTTGAATTGGTATTCATTTCTTGCACTACTAGAATTTATCAAAGGAAAAAAGACTCATCTCTGGTGATGAGTTAGAATAATATGAAAGTACTATACGTTGTTTCATTGTTTCCATGCTGGTCCGAAACATTTATTGTGCGTGAAATTCGTTCACTTAAAGAAATGGGTGTAGATGTTCATATACTGTCATTGAAAAAGTCGAAGGAAGAGATAGTTCAGAGCGATACTGAATCATTGATTGATAATGTTATTTATCCTCCTGGTTGGATACAGCTGTTTATGTCGTCATTGATGGCTATTATTATACATCCAGTCATAAATATTTCTCTGCTATTGTCAATTGTCAAGTCTTTATACCGCCACCCTTTGTCACTACTAAAAAGTATATTTACATTTTTCCTGACACTAGGTGTTCTGGAGAAGGTGAAAGAATCAGGGGTAGAGCATATACATGCACATTGGGCGACATACCCATCAACCTCAGCATTAATTTTGTCAAAAAATTCTGGCATACCATTTAGTTTCACATCACATGCACATGATATCTTTCTTGAAGATCATATGCTTAAGACTAAAATTAACGAATCCATGTTTTCTGTAACAATCTCAAAGTACAATAAACAAAGACTAGCAAAGCAGCTTAATATTGATATTGCTAGTAAAATGAATGTAATTCACTGTGCTATTGACATAGATACATATAAGTACGTCGATAATAATCGTCTGCCTAATGAAATTATAAGTGTTGGCAGGCTGGATTATATTAAAGGCTTCTCTGTGCTCATTGATGCCTGTAAGTTATTTAAAGACAATAACCCTGACTTTAAATGCAAAATAATAGGTAATGGGCCATTAAAAAATTCTCTACAAAATCAGATTGATCGTAATGGACTTGCTGATAATGTTCGGCTTGTCGGTGTAATGAAACAGGAAGAAATACGTGAGTTGTTGTCATCGGCAACATTTTTCGTTCTGCCGTCTGTAATTACAGATTCGGGCGACATGGATGGCATACCAGTAGCGCTGATGGAGGCTATGGCTGCCGGCTTACCTGTTATTAGTACGACTGTTTCAGGTATACCTGAGCTTATCCAGAATGATTTTAATGGCCTGGTTGTAAGTCCAGAAGATCCTGTTGAGTTATCACAGGCAATGGAAAGAATGCTCGATCGTGAATGTTCAAGTAAATATGCTCTAAATGCCAGAAAAACCATAGAGTCAGAGTTTGCAATTAAGATAGAGACCTCCAGACTTTATTCATTGATATCAGATTCTATTAATCAAAGCTCAATCAGAAATGTCTAGAGTTCGATTATTAATTATTACTGACGAGATGGAGGTCGGTGGCACACAGCGACAGATAACACATCTTCTCAAAAATATCAATAGAGATATATTTGAATGTGAGCTTATCTATTTCAGGAACGACTCATTCCTCGTATCTGAATTAGAGGATTCTGGCATAAATGTTACAAAAATAGATAAATATAAGAAAATTGACCCTGGTTTCACATTGCGTCTCCTCAGGAAAGTTACCACTGGAGGTTATGATATAGTCCATTGTTTTGCACTTTCAGCAGAAATATGGGGTACGTTATGTTGCGCTTTTACAGCAAGAACAAAATTGATTACTTCAATCAGGGGTCAATACGAGTGGTATACATCATTACAGTGGTTTATAAAAAAAATCATCAGCAAGCGATCTGATTTGATCATTACTAATTCATATATAACCGGTCAATATACGTCTATGCGTTTAGCTATGCCTCTTTATAATCTGAAAGTCATACATAACGGTCTTGACGTGATGTTACAAGATCAGTCAGCCCCTGAGGATATAACTGATTGCATATCAAATTATGACACTATCGCAATGTTTGTCGGTCGCCTTGTGGAACATAAGAATATACCCGAATTGCTTGAAGCTTTCAGGCGAATACAGATTGATAAAAAAATCAATATCTGCCTGATTTTAGTTGGTGGTGGTGAGCTTGAGAATTCACTACGTGAATTAGCTGTGGAATACAATCTGGATAATGTTTACTTTGTCGGCGAAAGAACAGATGTACAAGCACTACTTAATCTAGCGGATTTTGTTATCTCAAGTTCGCTGCGCGAGGGCTTATCAAATACGATACTTGAGTCAATGATGAGCGGTGTCCCGGTTATAGCGAGTCGTGTTGGTGGTACACCTGAAATAATAACCCATAATATCGATGGCATGCTTTATGAAAGCGGTGATATTGATAGTCTGGTTAGCTGTATAATGGACCTTTCAAATGATGTCGAAAAAAGGTCATTTCTCTCCGGGAATGCTAAACAACGTGCTGTCAATTCGTTTTCAGTTGCCCAAATGGTACATCAATATGAGCAATCATACCTGTCATTGGTTTGACAAATGAGGAAAGTAATGAATACAGGAATCGGTGATTTTTTAGTGGTTGATTTTGGCTCTGTTTCTGTGAACTGGGCCGAGATGGTACAAAGTAAGCATTCTACAGTATCCGGTTTTTTACCTTCATCTGATAATATTATTGAATTATCAGAATCGAGAAAAGCACTTCTATTTGGTGATGTCTGCTTCGACAAACAGACCAGTGCTACTATGACTGATATATCAGTTAAAATTATACTGGGTGATTCATCCATGTATGATTTTATCAATAATAAAACAAATAAGCTCTATGGAAAGTTTGCCCTGGTTCGTATTGATGATGCTAATAACGAGATTCGTGCATATACAGATGCTACCCGACAGGTGGCGCTGTATTCTTATCAGAGCAAAGGCGTAACAGCAGTTTCTACAGATATAAGGCTTTTCAACTTCATTGACAGCTTCGCTAGGACAGTCGATACACAGGCTATATATCATCATCTCAATTTTTCATATATTCCAACGCCCCACACTATTTTTGAGAATGTCACTAAGATAGCTCCAGGCAGTGTGCTGATAGCTAAACAGGGTAAAGTGACTATAAATCGTTACTGGAAGCCTGATTATCCTGAAGACTTTAGTGATGATGAGTCAGTACTTGTAAAAAAACTTAACGAAAAGATTGTAGAAACATTATCTCAATATCGTTGTGATGATCAAAGTATTGGGTGTTTTCTCAGTGGTGGTACAGATAGCTCAACGATCACGGGTGTAGTCTCGAAGGCACAGGGCGCAGATAAAACCCATGCATATTCAATTGGATTTAATGAAAAAGGTTACGATGAGCTTGAGTATGCCAGAATAGCAGCTGATCGCTTTGGTGTTAATCACCATTATAAGCGAATTGATCTAGAAGATACTATTTCTGCAATTGATACACTTATTAAAAGTACTGATGAGCCATTTGGAAACTCATCTGCCATTCCTACATACCACTGCGCTAAACTGGCGAAAGAGGATGGTCGTAAAATACTTCTAGGTGGTGATGGTGGTGATGAAATATTTGGTGGTAATGAGAGATATGCCAAGGATTATTATTTTAACCTATTCTATACGCTTCCTCTGCCTGTCAAAAATATAATAAAAGCGACTTCCTCTCTGGTTAAGCCATTTGATTTAAGGATCACAAACCGAATAAATAATTTCATCAATAGAGCGTCACTTGCAAATCCTGAACGATTCTATACGGATGATTCATTTGCATCTGACTTCTTTGAAGACTTGCTGACAGCTGATTATAGAAAAAATATAAACAAAAAATCATCCTTGTCAATTCTGGAGAAGCATTATAACGATTGTAGTTCTAAATCAGAATTAAATAAACTTATGTATATCGATCTGCAAATGGCGATATCAGACAATGACTTAACTAAGGTCAATCGGTCAGCAGCAGCTGCAGGAATTTCGACTCTTTATCCATATTTAACACCTGACCTTATTCAGTTTATGGGACATGTTAAGCATACCATGAAAGTCAATAAAACAAAGAAGCGCTACCTGTTCAAAAAAGCTGTTGATGACATATTACCTCAGGAAATAAAAGTTAAAAAGAAACAGGGTTTTGGCTTACCCGTTGGTGAATGGTTTCGACATAATAAGGAGTTTAGATCATATTTAACTGATACACTTTTATCTGATAAAAGTATCAATCGTGGTTATTTCAATAAAGATTTTATAAGTAATCTTATTTCAATGCACCAAAAGGGGAGCTGGGACTATACTCAGGAATTATGGCTTCTCTTGATGCTTGAACTATGGCACCAGGAATACATAGATGGCTAACTCAAACTCACGTGTCATAATGATCGTCGAAAATAGTTACCCACAGCTCAATGGTGGAGGAGCAGAGTCACAGCTGACAACTTTATCATCAGAGTTAGTAAAACGCGGTTTGTCAGTTTCTATTATTGCTCAAATGAAGCCTGACCATCAACAAGCGATTGATGAAGATATAAATGGTGTACATGTACATCGTATTAAATACCCCGTAATAAGGATAGTTGGTGGTATTTATATGCTAATGATGCTCATGGGATACCTGCTACGACATAGAAATAAATTTGATGTAATTCATGTTCATATTGCCAGCAATATGGCCGCGTTAAGCTCAATTGTTGGTAAACTTCTCAATAAACCTGTACTGGTCAAGCTTACAGGCTGGACTGAGATTCATAATGGCATTCTCGATACACAACCATCATTGCGTACTAGAGTACTTAAATGGGCTATAAAGAAAGCATCGTATTATCAGGCTACAAGTCAACAGATTGCATCCTTACTTGAGGCACGTGGTTTCTATAAGAAAAAAATTAATCTAATTCCAAACGCCGTTGATATTGATCGCTTCAATACGAGTACTACGCCACCACACGATATCCCATCTGCAGCAATAAAGGATAAGATAGGCATTTTTGTTGGTCGTCTGGTTAAAGAAAAAAATATCGAGCTATTCCTTACAGTGTTTAGTAAGGTTTTCATAGACGATGATGATATTAGTATTCTTATAGTAGGTGATGGCTATCTCATGGAATCACTTAAGCATCAATCTGTCAATTTAGGTATTTCTAATAAAGTTTTTTTTCTTGGCTCGAAGACAAATGTCGAAGATTATATGAATGTGGCCACATTCGGTATTCTTCCATCCTTATATGAAGGTCTTTCTAATACGCTCCTCGAGTATATGGCTTCAGGCCTTCCTGTGGTTGGTTCAAGGGTAAGTGGTACTGAAGATATAATTACAAATGGATATAACGGCTGGCTATTCGAGAGTTCAGATGAGTTTAGCCTGATTGAGTCTTTGACTGATCTTAAAAATATGAATGTAGATGATATAAGTCTGCTTGGTTCAAATGCACGAGAATTTATTACTAACTATGCGAGCATTGATCAGGTGACAGATCGTATTACAGAAATTTACAATTCGAGTGTCCGGGCTTAATTATGTGTGGTATTTTTGGTGTAGTTAATTTTACAGGTACGCTGCAATATTCAGAAGATAATATCAAGGCTGCCTGTAATAAAATATTTCATCGAGGGCCTGATGAGTCAGGCTATTATAATGAACCCGGCGTTGCTCTTTGTCATAGGCGCTTGAGTATTATAGACATTTCTGGTGGCAAACAGCCCATGTCAACAGAAGATGGCAGATACACACTAACGTATAATGGCGAAATATATAATTATGAAATTGTCAGAAGCACCCTGGTTTCAAAGGGCTATAACTTCACAACTAACTCAGACACAGAAGTCGTTCTCAAAGCTTTTGCTGAATATGGCTACAAATGCTTGAGTCTGTTTAACGGTATGTTTGCTGTCGCAATATGGGACAAACAGGAACGTAGTCTTCTGATTGCCAGAGACAGAATGGGTAAAAAGCCGCTTTATTATACCATCGTTGATGATACCGTTATATTTTCATCAGAACTGAAATCAATATACATATTGAATCATAACAAAAGTATCGATTATCAGGCACTACAAGATTACTTTACATTTGGCTACATTCCAACACCCAGGACGATTTATAATAATATATTTAAGCTTGAGCCGGCTAGTTATGCAATCATTACAAATGAAGGCTTAACTAAAACCAGTTACTGGGATGTTGATTTTACAACTGACGACTCAATCAGCTATACAGATGCCAAACAGAGAGTAGAAGGCTTACTGGATAAAGCCGTTGAAAGACGACTGGTAAGTGATGTTCCATTTGGTGCATTTTTGAGTGGAGGCATAGACTCGAGTGTAGTTGTTTCGATGATGCAGAGACACTTATCTACACCAGTCAAGACGTTCTCTATTGGATTCGATGTCGCCAGATATAATGAGCTTGATGATGCTCGTAAAATATCAAAACATATAGGTACAGATCACACTGAATTCGTTCTCGAAAGTAATTGTACTGACATAGTTCATGAATTTACAAAATATTACGATGAACCATTTGGTGATTCATCATCGCTTCCGACCTATTTCGTTAGTAAGCTTGCTAAGGATCATGTAAAGATGGTACTAACAGGGGATGGCGGGGATGAAATATTTGGTGGATACAAGCGTTACTCCCGTCATCTGATTAATGATATGGCAAGTAAGCTTATACCTTATCCAGGCACCGTGTCTAGTCTGCTTAGGGCTGTACCATCTACGAAATTCCGAAAAATATCTGATGCTTTAACAAGAGCATCTAGTGAATATCCGCATAACTACCTACAGGAAGTGGCATTATCAACCAGCTCAGTGGTTCATAATATCATTAACAGGTCAATTGTCGACTATGACTCTTACGACTCAATGGCACCGCTCTTTACTTCCCAGGGTAATGGTCTTAATCGTATCTATTATGGTGATATCAAATCTTATATGCTCGACGATATACTTGTTAAAGTTGATCGTATGAGTATGGCAAATTCTATAGAAGTCAGGTCACCATTTCTCGATGTCGATCTGGTCGAATATTCATCCAGGCTTCCTGTAAACTACAAAACTTCTCTACGTAAGGGTAAGTTGCTACTTAGAGATATAGCTTCGAAATATGTTCCTGATGATATTGTTAACAATAAGAAAAAGGGATTTGCAATTCCATTAACGGAATGGTTTAACAAGGAGTTAAAGCATCTACTTATTGATTTAATCTCATCCAATCGTAGTAATAAAATATTGAATTATAACTATATAGATAGCCTGATAAATGAACATTCAAAAGGCATGAAAGATAATAGTGAAATACTCTGGCTAGTATTGTGTTTTGAGATATGGTGCAAGGAGTATCATAATGCTTGAGGATTTTTTAAAGAATTCTGTTAAAAAAACGATCCCTTCACTCATTGATAAGACTGGCTTGTATGATCGAGCTATTCATGCTGGTGATAAAAAGCTTATTGTACCAATGTATCACAGGATTATTACCAATCCTGATGATGATCCATTTAAGCTTGGTATGTGCATCAACAATGAGACATTTGATAATCAACTTTCCTACTTCAAAAATAATTTTACCAGTATACGACTGAGTAATTATCGCGATAAATCTAATGGTGCTAATAATCCTCCCATGATATCTATTACATTCGATGATGGATACAAAGATAATATCGATGTTGCAATGCCTTTATTAAATAAGCATAACCTTGATTGTACGTTCTTTATATGTTGTACAGTACTTGGTAATGATAAAGAATTCTGGTGGGACATTATCATTAATGCTTTTTCTGCCACTACAGTAAAAGTAGTGGATTTGACACAGCTATCAATCAAATTGAATATAAGGCCATTTAAACTGACAGTCTTTAATAAAAAGAAGCACTGCCAGGCAATTCTGGATTCATTATGGAAAGAATCTGATATCGAAGCTATCTATGACGCGGCATACCAAATTGAAGACGTATTGTTAGGTTATCGACAGGTAATTCCTAAAATGGATGAGAACGACATCAGAACATTACATACGAATGGCTTTGAAATTGCCGCACATTCCCTAACGCACCCAAATATGAATTTGATTCCACAAGAACAACAGCTTCTCGAGTTAAAAAAATCAAAAAATATTCTCGAGGATATTATTGGTGATGTGATCAATGGTTTTGCTTATCCAGCCGGGCATGAAAGCGAACAGCTAATTCAGCAGGTTAAGGCAAGTGGTTATAAGTATGCTGTTGGCACCCGGAAAGGTGTAAACAGAAATTTTAATCCATTTTCAATCGAGCGCTTTGGCGTTGCTGAATCGAGTGTTTCAGATATGAAGCGCAGCATTTACAACTACTGTAAGTTATAGTTGCGATGATAAAAGAAACATTCTTATTGTCAGGGATTAATCTATCAGGTAAGGTACTCGGCCTTATTAAGGTTGTTATACTAGCTTCAATTTATGGTGCTGGTTCCATCTATGATGGTTATATAATCGCATATACGTTACCAACGACACTGCCTCAGATTCTTACAATTATCATAAGTACCATCTTTATTCCGCAATTTCATAAAAAAGACCGTACCACCAAATCGTCATGGGGTGGTCTTAATACTATACTAACTCTTATTGTATTCATTTCATTATCAACTACCGTAATTCTGTATACATTTTCTGAACATGTAGTGAGTTTTCTAGCCCCTGGAATTAGCAAAGAAACCAATATAATTGCGATTGAACTTTTTAGAATGATGTCTATTTCAACATTTCTAATCGGTGTTTCAAGTTTCTTTATTTCATTGTCTTATGCACGCAACAAGTTTTTTCTAGCATCACTTGATAGCTTAATTATCAATACTTTGGTCATAACATACTGTTTTATTTACGGTGTAAAAAGTGATATTAGTTCAATTGTTATTCTGATAGTTATAGGTTTTTTACTTAACTTTCTGATATTGACTTACTCTAACCGTGATTATCTGTTTAGATATATCAGACTCGGCTTAGACTACCGTCATGATGACTTTGTTTCACCATTGAAGAAATCATTACCTATAATTATTGGTTATGTTGGTGCGATTACCACCAGTATTGTTGATCAATGGTTTGCTTCCTATGAACAAATCGGTGCTATTTCGATACTTGCCTACGCGTCAATGCTTTTTCTTTTGCCGATGGAAGTTTTCGGAAAAGCTGTTATGGATACCTATTTTACACGATTTTCTCAGTTGTCGAATGAGCGCGATGCATTGCTTAGAAGTTATCATGAGGGCATGGGTTTAATATTTTTTATTCTCATACCAGTAAGTTTGTTCCTTCTTCTTTCTAATACTGAGATAATACGTGTTATATTCGAGAGAGGCGAGTTCAGCTCAAGTGATACTCATTTAACTAGTCTGGTCTTATCTGCTTTATCATTAGGCCTGGTATTAAGAGCTGTAACATACTTTAATTACCGTTTGCTCCATGCAATAGAAAAGTCATGGCTTGCAATTAGCGTTGGCTTGATTGGTGTTGTTATAAATATAATATTTAATTATATCCTTGCGAAGCACCTTGGACTGGTAGGTATTGCGCTAGCTACTACTATTTCAATACTATCATCAGTTATTCTTTCATGTGTTTTACTTAAGAAATTCTATGACATCCAATACTATAAGTATGTTACCTGGAACTTAATTAAAATAATTTCGATTTCTTTGCTGTCAATCTTCTTGTATGCCTACATTATTGAAAAAATTGACTGTGCTATCGGAGGGACCTGTTTCTTTATTTTTAACTTCGCAATGCTTTTTTTTATAACAGTCGTTTTTTTCGTTGCCGGTTACGTCTTTAATGTGAATGAAGTACGCACACTCGTAGAATATGTGAAACACAGACGAAATGCTTAAGAAAATATTATTAACAGCTATTATAATATATATCCCTAATTCGTTGCATTTTCCTTCGACGCTTGGTCTCCCTGGACTTAATGTTTTTAATTTGCTTTTTCTTGGCCTTTTATTTCTATATCTAACAGATAAAAGCACGTCTGATACAAAACCCCCACTTTCAGGAAATTTAAAATTCTATTATATAGCTTCATTTATTGCATTGTTAATTAGTTTAGTCGATACATCTCATTTCGTTGATAATGTAACAATCTTTAAAAATATTGTCGTATATAGTTCGCTTTATTTTATTTTCTTTAAAATATGTAATGACGAAAATGAAATTGAATATTATATAAAAGTAGTCTATTTTGTTGTTTTTTTAATGTGCCTCGAAATTATAAAAGAAAAGCTAAGCTATGGCCTAGGTAGCAGCAAACGGGTTTCTGGTGCTTTTGGTCATGATGAGTCATCTGCAAATTATGCAGGTGTATTTCTTGCGATATTTATACCGCTACTTCTAAAAAACTACTTATACAAATGCAATAAATTCACCAGACCTATATTTGCTCTTGGTATATTTTTTATGGGTGTTTTTTCGATATTTTATACCTACTCAAGACAGTCATATTTATCCCTTATTGTGACATCAATTCTAAACTTTTCTAAAAAAAATAAAATTCTTCTTATTACTTTGATAATCCTGCTGTTTAATGCGTCAATCTGGGTTCCTGATACTGTACTCGATCGGATTGAAGATACTAAAGTTGAAAGTACAGATGGTGAAGAGCAACTCGATGAAAGCAGCGAAAGCAGATTTGTGATATGGCAGGCTGCATATGATAATTTAATTGTAAATCATCCGTTCGGAATTGGTCTTAACGAATTCAAGGGTCGGATTGATCCATATATGCCTGACTGGATTCGGGCTCGAGATGCACATAATTCATTCGTACTAATAATGACTGAATCCGGTTTTATTGGCCTGATTGCTTTCATACTTCTAATTCTAAGAATGTATTATGTAGGGGGCATGATTAAGAAAAATGCCACTCAGGAGCATGTAATCATGTTGGGTGAGGGGTATCAGTTGATGGTCGTTGCCGTTGTTTTAGGAAATGTATATAGTAGTACCTTCTATTCACCGGAAATTATGGGTAATTTCTGGATTTTAAGTGCGCTTATACATAAATATTACTATATATCAAAAAATTCAAATACAACCACTAATCCGGTAACTGCAAAAGCGGCCGTCTAGTTATTGTTTTTACCGTACCTTATTTCGTGTAATAACATTATCTTACCGCCTAAGATTAAATTTTGATAAATACTATGAAAAAATATAGAACTACCTTAGTTAAGGTACTGGCGCAATCATTTCTAATGACATATGCGCTATTAAGCTATGAATCTGTCACCATAGCCCAGAGCATGCCAGAAAGCTGTTTTAATTACGATCAAGAAGCTAATAGTAAGCATCTTGCTTCTGATTATGTCAAACCTTCTCTTCCTGCAAAGCCTGATAAAAATTCTTATGCATTAGATAATCAGCTTGGATCATGTATTCGTCGTATTACAGACCATACTAATGAGCCACCAAATGGTTTCGCAAGAAATCACTATTCAAGACGACAGGCGTTTAATTCTGACGAGTCATTATTACTCGTATATGCTGTAGATGGATACTGGCACTTGTATGATGCTAATACCTTCAAATATGTTCGTAAACTCAGTCTTGGTGGCGCTGACGTAGAGCCGCAATGGTCTCCTGATAATCCTCACTTGTTGTATAAATTTCCACAAAATGGAGGACTTGTTGTGCTATCGCATCATGTTCTTTCTGATCATGTGAAAGTTGTGGCCGACTTCAGAGATGTACGTGAGATTAAGGGTCACCCAGGGATTACATCTATACTGGATATATGGCCGGATACACGTCGTATATGGACCAAGTCTGAAGGCAGCCCATCAAAGGATGCCCGCTACTGGGGGCTGCAGGTTGAAACTGAGGACTTCAAATCTATAGGGGCTATAGCATACGATATGTTAACCAATTCTATTGTGGGTATATTCGATTTTAACAAGGATGGCAATGGTATAGGTCGCCCGGATCATATCAGTATGAGCCCGTCTGGAAAATATGTCGTACCTTCATGGTATTCCCAGAGCTGTGACAATGTCAGCTCTGGATCAACATCAAAGCCCTGTGGTCTTATGGTGTATACGCGTGATTTTAGTAATGGCTATAGTGTAGCCGTACGCGGTGAGCATTCTGACATTGCAATTGGCGCTAACGGTCACGATGTTATAGTAATGCCTAATTATGTCAGTGGCTATGTTGAAATGTATGATATTGAGAATCGTACTACTGAAAAGCTCTGGCGTATCTATAGAAATAGCGCAGCCACTGCAATGCATGTTTCAGGTAAGTCCTATAATAGGCCCGGCTGGGTACTGATTTCAACTTATGCTACAAATGGAAAGCCTCAGTGGTGGACAAACAGAATCATGGCTGTGCAGTTGAAAAAAAGTCCGAAGATTTATTTGTTGGCAAACACCTTCAACAAAGATGGAGGTTACTGGACTGAACCACATGCAGTTGTTAATCATGCTTTTACGAAAGTATTATTCAACTCAAACTGGGGCAGTGGTGATAATGATATCGACGTTTATACTATTAGTGTGAACAGAAATTTGCTGGACTAGCGAAGCACTTATGAAATACCTTCTTGTTGACCCAGTCTTCTGGTTGCTGTTAGCAACCATAATATTCATATTAAACAATACTTTTTTAAAATATAAATCTATTCGTAACGCCTGTTATCTGGTTTATCTCTTTGTACTGTGCTTGTCTTTGCCTATAGTTTCAAACAGTCTTGTTAAGTATCAGGAATATACTAATGATAACAGTGGAGCATCATGTTTTAATGACGGTAATAATGTATTAGTTATTTTGTCAGGTGGTATTAATAATAATGAACATCAGTTTATGTTATCAAAATTGCAGCTTGATTCTTATACCAGGGTTTTATCTGCTTATCAAATATATCAGAATAATCGCTCATCCATTAGTAAAATAGTTATTGCCGGGGGCGTTGGACATGATGTCAAGGAAGCTGATGTTGTGAAAAAACTACTGACTAGTCTTGGTGTCGAGTCTGGGCGATTGTATATTGATAGAGAATCAACGAATACTTACCAGAATGCAAAAAATGTTGCAGCCATCCTGTCAGCTTCTGGTGTTGATGTCTCTCACTCAGAAATCGTCCTGGTGACTTCAGCATTGCATATGAAACGTGCGTTATTTGCATTCGAGTCAGTCGGATTGTCAATCTGTGCATATCCTGTGGCCAGTGTGTATGTGAGTAATCTTTCTTTTTTGCCCAGATTATCGGCGCTCAATAAATCCACAGGTGTTATTCAGGAAGTGATTAGTTATTGGTATTATTTTTTAATGCACAAAAAATAAAAACCTCATCCCTGAGGTTTTTATTCTGCTTCTTCTAACCAGTGATATTATTTAGTCTAAAGCATTTGCTGGTATATCAATCATATAGGCATCAACTTTATCTGTGTCTTCATGCCAGTTTGAGTTAAACAGGATTCTTGTGAAATCACGATTAACAACTGCATGTGGTTCGGTCCAGTAGCCATTGTCTTTATGGTATGTATGAGAGATGTTCAGGATTCTAGGGTTCGCAGCGATCTCGACAGCCATGATCTTGTTTGTGTACCAACGTGTACCGCCAGATGTTGCATAGGTAGAAATCAGAACCCAGCCTGGTTTGTTATATGCTTTACCTGAGACGTGCAGGGCAGTTGCTGCACCATTCACATACATATTCCACAGATTGGTTACCTGGCCAGTTGCAACATCATAAGCTTCTACATATCCAGTACGGTAGTTAGACATAACAACTACGTCATTACCTGCTGCATCGAGTGCAATATCTGAATGCTCACCTGTAGCTGCCAGTCTAACCGCATGACTAAAGTCACGTGTATATGACATTAGGCCACATGGATTAGAGGTTGAGGTTCCGTTACAGCTGTTGAAATTCGAATACCATGATGGAATTACATATTCACCGGTAGGGCTCATACTGATATGGTCAGGACGTGGCTTGCCTGAAAGGTCATATACGCCAGTGATTGTATTGGTCTGCATATCATAGGTAATCATACCCAGTATGCCGAATGAGCTTGTTTCAACCTGCAGGCCCCAGTAGCGGGCATCCTTTGATGGGCTACCTTCAGATTTGGTCCAGATGCGCGCAGCTGTAGGCCAAATATCACGTATATCGGTACTGCCTGCATGACCATAGATTGAGGCGACATTACGGAAGTCTGTTACTGTTGTTGTCTGATCAGTAACTACATTATATTTCTGTATTGTCATTCCACCATTCATTGGGAATTTGAACAGTACATCTGGTTCAGTCGGTGACCATTGTGGCTCTACATCCGAACCACCCAGATTTAACTTTTTAATGTACTGATAGCTGGTTGCATCATAGATATGCCAGAAGCCATCAAGTGCATACACAAGTACTTTTGACTCATCAGCATTGAATGCCTGGCGACGGGAATAATCATTACGTGCAAAGCCACTAGGCGGTTCATTAGCATGGTCTGTGACACGAGTCATGCAGCTGCCATAGGTTGGATCCAGCGCAGATGCGCCTTTTGCAGGCTTTGCGAACATCTGAACTGGTGACGCATCCTGACCCTCAACGAGTGCAAAATTGCTGGAGAAGAGTGCTGTACAGCTTGTGTTGCGTACAACATCTATGTCAGTACCGGTATCAGCATCAGTACCAGTATCAGTTGTAGTATCTGTATCAGTAGGTACAGTTGGTGTACCTAAGCTCAGGTTTGCAAGCTCTTCGCTTACACCAGTGCAAGCTGCGAGGCTAAGTGAAAATATCAGGGTTGAAAATGAGTTGATTAATGTGCGGTTCATGACCAGTCCTCAAATATTAGAGTGTAAGTGTATAAAACGATAGTGGTCATTTGTCGTTAGTAATTTATGGGTGAAATATATACCCATTAATCCCTGATTAATGTGTTGGAGTTCATGTTTCTATCCTCCAAACGGGGGATAGGTTCATATCACAGAGCCCAGATAAACTCATGCACCATGATTTATTCATAATATAAAATATTATATATCAACATCTTATATATAATATTTAAAGTAGAATATTATATAATGGTGGTCATGCTCGTCAGTTGTGCCTACTGTATTTAAGCCGGTTCAGCCAGCTGAAGCGGTCATTGATATAGATATATTCGGTAGCCCACCAGATGATCATACTGGGTGCCAGGCCAGCGATAAATGCAATTAAATACGACTCAATATCCAGTACCTGAACCACGATATAGATAAAGATGCCGTTGAATACGAAGATGTAGAAAGTCGCTGATGCCAGTAGCTGGGTGACCAGGCTCAGGCTGCGTGGGGCCAGTATATAAGGTACATAGGCCATGGCCAGGCTACCAAGTACCAGCCAGGCTGTCTGGGTTTTCAGGCCGGTGTCAATCAGTGCAAATGAGCAGCTGGCTATTACCAGAAGCGTTTTGCGTGCCGCCGTATCGGCGAAGGCAAAGCACCAGCCCAGCCAGATGATGGCCATAAAACGAAGCGGTACAAGGTTGTTAAGATGCGAGGTATCCCAGACGTAGGGATAGAGTGCCCTGATAGTAATCAGAATAACCAGCATCGTCACTGAAAATGACCATGCATTATCACGCAGCGCTTTACGGCACCAGGGGATCATAAAGAGCAGGGCGATTAATAGCAGGCACTGTACAAGCACCTGCACAAACCAGAATGGGAAGATTACTGTTATTTTTGCCTCTATAAGATTTGCATAGAGCAATAAAACATCTATTTCAAACGTTCTGTTCCACGCAAGGTAGACCGCCGCCAGCAGATAGTAGGGAATAAGTACCAGACGTATATAGGACCATAAAGGTTGCCAGATATTATTGTTAATAATGTCATGTGATTTGAAACGGGCAAAGTTATAACCAACCAGAAAGATCAGAAGCAGTGTGCCGCCACCCAGTACTTCCATGCCGGTATGCGTTCCTACGATGAATAGAATGGCGATTGCACGCAACAGGCTCGATATTTCAATGCGTGACAGGCTGCTGTTGACATTTTCCTTACTGGATTCAAGCTCACTGATGCTCAGTGTATCCCACTGTGGTGGCAGCTGGCCCAGGTATTTTTCAAGCATCATTGTTAGCTGAACATAATTGAGCGAATCACCACCCAGTGATTTGAAGGTGCTGTTGCTGTTAATTTTGTGGCGTGGGAATATTCTGTTAAAAATGCCATATACATCCTTGCTATCAGTTTTTACTGATGTAGGGGCTGACGTGTCTTGCAGAAAAAGCTCAGCAAGTTGCTTTCTCTGCACCTTGCCGGTCGTAGTTTTAGGGATTGCGGTAACATACTGTACATATAATGAAGAACCGGCATTTATACCCATGGAAGACAACTGGCTATCAGCAATCTGACGAATTTCGTCGAGCCCAAACCCGGCGTTTTTTTCGACGGCAATAAAGATGCCATCACCCCTGAGCGGATCAGAAATCCTGCAGACAGCAATTTTTCCTGCAGAGCCGGTTTCATGATCAATAGATGACTGAATCCTGTCCGGATTGATTTTAACACCCGCGAGATTGATTAGATCATCCGCACGACCATCATAGTAGAGATAGCCATCGATAATGTGGCCATTATCACTGGTGGTAAGCCAGCCATCACTGTCGGTTACAGGCGTTATTTCGCCATTGATAATTATACCGTCAGCCACATGTGGGCCACGAATTTTTATACGGTTTTGCTGGTTGATGGCAACCTCGACATCACCATAGGGTTTGCCAACCGATTCGAGATGCTCACCCTGTGTGCTACTGATATCGAGGAAGGTAGTGCGTGAAGCCTCAGTTAAACCGTAGTGTTGTACAATCCTTGCATTTGGGAAGATTGCTTTCATCTGCTCTTTTTCGGAGCGACTCATGTATTGACTACCAATCTCAATCCATTTAACTTTTTTGCCTGAGTTGCCGATTGATTGTGGTGATTGCAGGATGATTCGCCATAATGAGGGTACTGCGGAGATTGCATTAATCTCATCTGTGTCAAGCATGGCTTTTATTTCAGTCGGATTAAAGCCATTAGCAGGGATAAAACATTTACCACCCGCGCTGGCAACTGCACGGCATCGCCCCAGGCCAAAGGAGTAGGTTACAGGCACGCCAATATACTCGCGAATAGACTCGTCAACCTGCATAACAGAGTTTAGGCGTGTAACAACATCTGACAAGGCTCGATGAGATAACAGCAGGGCTTTAGGCTTACCTTCAGTGCCTGATGAGTAAACTATCTGTGCCGGCTTATTGCCAGTAACAGGTGCATATTCAGCTTCTAGCCAGCCGCTATCTGCGCCAGTTTCAATGATCTCATTTAGCCTTATCTCATCGCACATATCAGATGTCACATCATCGAGGAAAACAACAATTTTTCCACTTGTATATAACTGGAATAATTTCTCTACAAAATCGACAGAGTTATTTTTTGTCAGACCAACGATGGTAAAGTCATTTATAGTGTTCATTTGATATTCGTCCATTATCCTGTTAGCTGCGCAGGCGTTTTATATTTTTGATATAAAACCATTTCAGTCGGCTGGCTATTGACGCGTTATTAATGGCGTGGAAAGAGCTTCGTTTTATTTCTACAGGACAAAACTGCTGTTTGAAAAGGTTGTTGTCTTCAAGGAAATCAATCTGCTCACAGGATTTATCCTTATTGCATGCTTCGATAGCGTAGAGCGCAAGCAGCTTGGATGGGGAATATTCCTGGTAATTAACATCGAATGCCATCAATATTGCATTCGATATCCGGTTGAAGTCAATGCAGTATAGAAATGCAATGATATTGTCATCCGCTTTGAGTAAATACAGGCTTAGCCTGTTGTGATCGGCGAGCCATTGCGTCAGTTTTAGCAGAGAATTTCGATCAAATTTATCATCAAACAGAGAATAATAGTCCTTGAATTCCGAGTTCTCGCACTTGTATTTCTGTCGTTGTGAGTGTATCCGTGCGATACTCTCGAATGTGTCATTATCAAATGTGCGGGACTTTATAAACTCAACGTTTTTGTAGTCATTATAAAGAGCCTTTTTAGCACGTGTTAGTTTATATCTGCTTTTGCGTTTAAAAAAAGCATAAAGAAAATCGTTTTCTGTGTAATTTGTCGGTGTCCTGTAACAAGAGGTAATAGCGGATTGGCTGTAGTTGAAATGCCGTGACAGGGGTACGGTTGCCGAGTCCGACTTTAGATTATCGAGCTGGATTTCATCCCACCCCGGCATCTTGTCCGAGTGCAGAGCGTTGAAAATGACCTTATCTACTGCTGCTTGATCTATATCTTGCGCATAGATGATTGCGCCATACTTCGATGCCAGCGGATGGGTGCCTGAGCCAAGCAACTGTAAATACCTGTTGGAGAGGTAAATATAATGCCGTTTACGGATATGAAAGGGCGCGACAGCACTGAGTCTGCCATCTCTGAAGACTAGAATAATGCAGATCTGGGTATTTCGTTGCAGAAAGTCGGATAGGCTAGACAGATAGCCGTAACCGTAATACTGATACTCGTTATCTGCACAGCTTGCAATAAACTGATCATAGCTATCCCGGTGTTTCTCCAGTTGCTTGATGCTTTTGATTATTTCGTATTCCATTTACGTCAATCTTTCAGAATTTTATCGTGTTTGTATTGCTCTGGTTTATATCAATTTCGTTGTTTATATATGCGCCGGCTATTTTATTGAAGTAATTAAAATAAGACCCCATTGTTTTTTTGTCAGCAGCCAGCTGTTTTCCGGTGCGAGTTGCGATGATTCGTGAGCTGCTATCAATAATGGCAATTGCTGGTATGCCACCGCTGGCCGGGTTGCCAAGCCCGTTTACAATATCCATGTTTCTGTCCCAGCCGTTGACATCAACTTTAACAAACAGTAGTGAGCTTCCGTTAAGCGATTTTAGCGGGTCGCGTTCAATTTCGGATGCAAGGTATCGACATTCTGGACACCAGTTAGCACCCAGAATTACAACAAGTAATTGCTCATTATTGAGCTGACGGACGCCCTCATGAATTTCATTTTTAGAATCGGCCAGTAGATTATACGGCTTATCATGAATATAGCGGAAATACGCCAGTGTCACTGCCAGAGTAATACCGATTAGTGTGATTAAAATGATTTTTTTTAGCATTTCTCAATAACCCGGTGAAATAGCCTGTAATTAGTTATCTTATCCATCTTTATGGGTTCTGTCAGACATGGATTTGCCGATTATTTTAAGTCTGTATCTTATTTTTTTGAATGCGGGTAACAGGTAACGCCAGGATAAGAACAGCAGTATACCTCTTGGTGACTTTCTGAACAGGTAATAGCTGTAAACATGTTTATTGTTGTTAAACCACTTCTCTGCCCATTTGGGTGAGGTGATGATGTTTACATTATCGTATTCAGGTGATTCTATACAGTGGCGCAAGGTATAGGATAACAGGATATTTCCTGGTCCAATGGGTGAATATTCTTCCTTGTAGCCAATCTTGAGCAGATTCAGACGGTTGTTGTGTTTAATTGCGAACTGACCTGCAATCAGTTCATCGTTGATTTGCAGAAAATTTATCAGGCAAACTGATTTGTCTTTGAAGTTGGTTGTCAGTGAGCGGTAGTAGTCTATAAATTTCTGGTTACTTTTAATCGAGCTGTTGTTTTTTCCTTTCCAGCTGTCATTCTCAATCTCGATAAACTGTTGAAGATAATCAGTTATCTCTTCTGTGGTGGACAAAGCCTGTATAAATTTCAATTCACCCTGCTTTTGGGCTTTTCTTTCAAGTCTTGCGATGTTGCGTCTGAAATTGCCGGGTATATGCGAAATTGTGTCTTCATAGGTATCAGCAAGGTCAATTGAATAACTGTCGTCGATGGTGTTTTTCATGGCCGGGTTGTATGCTTCATAATCGAGCTGTAACTGTGCCTTGGAACCTTCTATGACTGACAGAAAAAGGCAATAATCCCAGTGTATTCTGTCTTTTCCCAGCTGTCTGGTGAGGTCACTGACGACTGACTGCTTACAGAGGATGTCATCATGAATAATAAAATCGTGTAGGGTAATGTGTGAGTGTGTTGGTAGTGTCAGGCTTTTTAGTGTAAATAGCGGTGTTTTTCTGTATTCAATGTATAGTGGGAATATCGCTACAGCACAATCATTATCATAGACACAATAAAATATGTAATATGCGTTCTTGCTGGCAAATGCCTGCATAAAAGATAGATGCCATTCATAGGTGTGCAGGTATTGATTGTCGGAAACATTCTCAAGTAGCGATTGCCAGTCGTGCTTCAGTTTTTTTAGTCCCTCAAGTCCAGTGAATTTCCTGAATATTAATCTCTTGTTTTCCATTCTGCCCTGTCCGTAGTATCTTTATTTGTTACCAGCTATGTTTTTTGTTACTGGCTAACAGCTCATTTGTGATCTGGTTGTTATGTTTTTTACTCCCGGCCATCACGCTGTGTCTCTATTTTATAGGGTGTGGCATACACCAGGATACCCACTAATGGGTGGTCGATATAATGAATTTCACGGCTACGCATGCGACGTTCAGAAACCACTGGATAAGTCTGCGCTGGATATGCCTGTTCTAGCGTATCATTAACGGCTTGTAGCTCATTTACGCTGCCCTCAGTCGCCTGCATGTACTCAAGATTGACTTCAAAGTGCAGGTAGCGGCTCATAACCAGCCGTACCTGACCCGATAATAACAGGTCGGGTTGCTTATCCATCTGAATGTCTGCTGTCTGCTCTGCTATGGCTTGAGATACGCCTGGACTGGCATCATGCTGCTTATGCACTTCAATATTGAGCGGGTAGGCCTGGTCACGATCAAGACCTGTCTGTCGCCAGCGCTTTTTTAACAGAACGTTTATGCCCGGATTGTCCTGGATTTTCTGCAAGGCATTCGTCAGTGCAGCATCTTTCCATGGCAGGTTCCTGTATTCCGGGTCAGTTATCGAAGACGCTTCATTTTCAAGTGTCTGAGTGGTTTGATGAAGACTGTCATTATAGCTCCAGTCTTCGGAGTCTATATAGCGTTTCGTGGTGTCCTCGTAGATGATTAACTCGACCTCATAGCCGGTCTGTTCTGCATGTGAATGGGCTGATATCGATAACAGACACAGCGCGGACATTACTAATCTACTCAATTTCATTATGCGGCTTCTTTCGTCATTAGATGCTGAAAAATATGTTTCAGAATATCAATACGTTCAATGTAGCTGTGCGTTTCCTGCATGATCATCAGTGTATGCGTACCACTGAGTTTATAGGTTTCAGGTCTGGACTGTATAAGTTTTATCAATCTGGCCGGATCTATATTAGCATCCAGGTTGAAGATAATACGGATTAAGGCATCGACGCCGGTAATCTTCTCTACACCTATATCAGCTGTCTGCAGTTTTAGCGAGGCGATTTCGAACAGCAGTCTGGCGGCTTCCGGCAACAGACCAAAGCGATCAATCAGCTCCACACGAATATCGTCCAGCTGGTCCTGGCTGGCGGCGTTGGAAATACGTTTATAGAGTATCAGCCGCGTATGCACATCGTGGATATAATCATCCGGTAACAGGGCAGGGGCACCGAGTTCGATTTCGGTACCCTGATGAATCGGCTTATCCAGATCCGGATGCTTGCCAGATTTGAGCGCCTTAACCGCGCGATCCAGCAGCTCGGTGTACAGGCTGAAACCGATTTCCTGGATCTGTCCGCTCTGGTCATCCCCCAGCAGCTCACCGGCACCACGAATTTCGAGATCGTGGGTGGCCAGGGTGAAGCCGACGCCCAGGTCCTCAAGGGATTCAATCGCCTCCAGGCGTTTGACCGCATCAGCGGTCATCACGGCTTTGGGTGGTGTAATCAGGTAGGCAAAGGCACGATGGTGCGAGCGGCCGACGCGTCCACGAATCTGGTGCAACTGTGCCAGGCCGAGTTTGTCGGCGCGATTAATGATAATGGTATTGGCACTGGGTACATCGATACCGCTTTCAATAATGGTGGTACTCACCAGGATATTGAAACGCTGATGGTAGAAATCGAGCATAATGCGCTCAAGATCCTTTTCGCGCATCTGGCCGTGTGCAAATTCTACTTTTGCCTCCGGTATCAGTTCGCGCAGTGTGTTACACATTTTTTCGATGCTTTTAACTTCATTGTGTAATACATACACCTGGCCACCACGTTTTATTTCACGCAGGCAGGCTTCCTGTACCTGCTGGTCATTCCATTCCGAGACAAAGGTTTTAATTGCATGGCGTTGCGTTGGCGGTGAGGCGATAATCGATAAATCACGCATACCGGCCAGTGACATATTCAGGGTACGTGGAATCGGCGTTGCGGTGAGGGTGAGTATATCAACCTCGGCACGCAGGTTTTTAAACTGCTCTTTATGTTTAACACCGAAGCGGTGTTCTTCATCGATGATCAACAAGCCCAGGTTATGAAAACCGATATCTTTCTGCAGCAGTTTATGGGTGCCGATAATAATATCGATTTTACCCGCCTTCAGTTCCTCAACCAGCGCCTGCTGTTGTTTGCCTGAATTAAAGCGCGACAGGCATTCTATTTTAAATGGCCAGTCGGCAAAGCGGTCCTTAAAATTCTGGAAATGCTGTGACGCGAGCAGGGTAGTGGGCACCAGTATCGCCACCTGCTTATTGGCATTCGCGGCGATAAAGGCGGCACGCATGGCCACCTCGGTTTTACCGAAACCGACATCACCGCAAACCACCCGGTCCATGGCGCGTGGTTCGGACAGGTCATTGATCACTGCATCAATCGCGGTTTGCTGGTCTTCGGTTTCCTCGAAGGGGAATGCCGCGGCAAACTGGCTGTATTCGTCCATATTAACCTGGTAAGCGGTGCCACCTTTGGCTGCACGGCGTGCGTGGATGTCGAGAATTTCCACTGCAATGTCATTAATTTTCTTCGCGGCTTTTTTACGCGCTTTTGACCAGGCTTCCGTACCCAGTTTGTGCAGCGGGGCATGTGCTTCATCGGCGCCGGTATAACGGCTGATTAAATGCAATGAGGCAACCGGCACATAGAGCTTGTCACCACCGGCGTATTCAATGGTCAGGAACTCGGCTTCAATGTCCGATACATTCAGCTTCTGTAAGCCAATATAACGACCCACACCGTGTTCCTCATGAACCACCGGCGCGCCAATGGTGAGGTCGGTGAGGTTGCCGATAATCGTTTCTGCATCACGGGTACGCTTCCTGCGTCTTTGCTGTTGTGCACGTTCACCGAATATCTGCGCTTCGGTGAGAATACACAGGCTGTTCTGTTGCAGGTTCAGGCCACGACTGAGTGGCGCAACCGCAATGCCCAGGTGATCATCCGCCTCAACAAAGCCTGCCCAGTCCTTGAATGTTTTTGGATACAGACGTTGATCATGCAGCATATCCAGCAGCATTTCGCGGCGACCGGAACTCTCTGCAACGAGTAGCACACGGCCGTCGGTATTCTTGATAAAGGCGGTGAGTTTGCTGAGCGGTGTATCGGATTTTTTTTCCAGCGTCAGTTTCTGCGGTGCAGCAAAGGGTAGATCGATAAACGACTGACCCGGTGCATTTTTTTCGGGCTGGGTTTTTATCTGCGCCAGGGTTTGCAGCAATTCGTTGGTTTCATCAACACCCAGATAGAGCATCTCCGGCGGTAACACCGGACGTTCAATATCATGGCGGCGCTGCTCGTAACGGGCCTCGACATCGTGGATATAATGTTCAATATCTGCCTGCAACCGTGTGGCCGAACACACCACGGTATTGCGTGGCAGGTAATTGAAAATCGATTCCAGGTGATCAAAAAACAGTGGCAGGTAATATTCAATGCCATTGGGAATATTCGACTGGGATACATCCTGGTAGATTTTGCTCAGCGTCGGGTCGCCGCCGATATTCTCGCGGTAACGTGTACGGAACTCACTGATCGCCTGTTCGTTAAACGGAAACTCACGCGCCGGCAGAATTTCAATCGATGTGACTTCGTCCAGTGAGCGCTGGCTTTCCGGGTCAAAGCGTCGAATACTGTCGATATCCGTATCAAACAGATCCAGTCGAAACGGCAGATCATGGCCCGACGGATACAGGTCGATAATTGAGCCGCGCACCGCAAATTCACCGTGTTCCATCACCTGGGACACACAGCTGTAGCCATTCTGCTGTAAATTATGCCTGAGCTCGTCAATATCCAGTGTCTGGTTCTGCTTGAGCAGCAGCACCTGGGATTTGATAAAGGTCTTCGGTGGCAGGCGTTGTAACAACGTAGATACGGGCAATATCAGTATATCACCGGCACGCATATCCGGCAGCTGATACAGCGTGGTCAGTCGCTGCGAGATAATGTCCTGATGCGGCGAGAATATATCGTATGGCAGAGTTTCCCAGTCCGGCAGTTCGAACAGACGGCATTTACCCGAGGTATAGAACGCCAGCTCCTGGTGCAGCTGCTGCGCCTCATTCACATCATGACTGATCACCACCAGCGGATGGGATTTGTCCCGCGCAAGACCAGCAACCGACAAGGCCAGGCTGGAACCATAAAGCTGACCATAATGAGTAATCTGGTGTTTTTCGGGTGCGGTAAAAAAGCTGAATGATTTTAAGCTGTTGGACATGACCAGGCTGTGTTGATTGCGCATCTTATGGGTAAACGGGCATTATCCGGTAATCATATTAGATGTAAAGGTTTAAGCGCCCATAGCGGCTATTGGCTCTCGATGAGTAACTATTATATATACGCATAATGTATATTATGTTAAATAGACTATATTCCAGCAAAGAGTTCAAATTGGTTTTGTTGACCAACCATTTGTTGACCGACCAGGATAAGTACTTAAAATCGACGTTAGCTCTGCGCAGAGAGAATCATAAGTGTAATAATCCAATAATAATAGTAACTTACAATTCATTTATAAAGCTGTTTCTTACTGTGTTTGCAGTATCTTGCATTGACATAAGCACTAAGCAAGCTTCAGTATTTTAGAGACAATGTCCTAATTTAATCTCCCGCTTCAGCTACATCCATCCTATTTGGCTGCGCAGGGTGTTCATGTTTGGGGTGCAAGCGGGGTGTCGGGCGAACAGACTACAATGGTGCCCTCCACATGTTTTATGTTCGCTCTTCTCGACTATGCCAGACTCGCACTATCACAACCGTGAGTTGCTTTATCCGATAACGGATGGTGTAACCGCCCTGCCCGAACGGAGCGTATAAATCTCTAAATAGTTCGCAGTCCTCATCGGCACAGGGCATGCCGGCTTCCGGGTTTTTAATCAGAATTTTTACCGCACTTAAAATGCGCTGGCCAGCTTTTCTGGCGGCGATGAGATTATCTTGTTTAATAAACTCTCTTAACCGAGCGACATCTTTAACCGCATCCGGCAACCAGCTTACCTGATAATTGGGCACTCTTTTTCCTCGTCTTCGCCCCAGGTCTCTAACCAGTCCTCCATAACTTTATGTGGAATGGTCTCACCGTTCTGCTCATAAGCTTCCCAGCGTTCCAGGGTTTCCTGTCTGCGCCGTTCCTGGGTCTCTAGTCGATCCAGGTAATCACGCAGGGCTTCTTTGGCAAGGAAGCTTTTTGAGCGTTTGGTTTTTTCTGCCAACACGGTCAGGCGCTGCTCCAGATCGGGTTCTAGTCGGACTCCTAACATGGTTTTACCTCATTGTTTAACAGCGTTTAACATTGTTAAACAATAACACATTTCGGGGGAGATTATCTCAATTTTCTGCATTTGTTGAGGCCTGTTACGATAGATGCGTCTAACGGTGTATGTCCTTCAGCCCCTGCAGGTGACAGCCGTTAGCGGTGATCATCAGGTCGACCACAAAGTTGTTGTTGTAGTCATTGGCCGTACCGCTATGTTAAATAGAATATATTCCAGAAAACACCTCAACTTGTTGTGATTATGGCAACATGCTAATATTCGCCGCCTCGTTTAACCCAAACCCACAGGCTCGCGGATGTTCCGTATTCTCCCGCCCTAGCGCAATATCCCTCCTTAACTGCAAATATACAGATCCTGCAAAATCATCTTGCAGTATGCGTCTATTGTACAAGCCGTCATCCGGCTTATCCTATTTTCAAGAGCATTTTATTTCATGACACTCGACACACTGAATCTACGTAAAGACTGGTTTTCAAATATGCGTGGCGACACGCTGGCGGGCATGGTGGTGGCATTGGCGCTGATTCCCGAAGCAATCGCATTTTCCATTATTGCCGGGGTCGATCCAAAAGTTGGCCTGTATGCGTCTTTTTCCATGGCGGTGATCATCGCCTTTACCGGCGGCCGCCCCGGCATGATTTCCGCCGCCACCGGTGCGATGGCACTGCTCATGGTCACGCTGGTGAAAGATCACGGGCTTGAATACCTGCTGGCGGCCACGCTATTAACCGGGGTGCTGCAGATTATCGCCGGCTATCTCAAACTGGGTTCGTTGATGCGTTTTGTCTCCCGTTCAGTGGTTACCGGCTTTGTGAATGCACTGGCGATACTGATCTTTATGGCGCAACTGCCGGAACTCACCAATGTGACCTGGCATGTGTATGCCATGACCGCTGCGGGTCTGGGGATTATTTACCTGTTCCCTTACATTACAAAATCGGTACCCTCGCCGCTGGTGACCATTGTGGTGCTTACCGGTATCGCGATGTATCTGAATATGGATATCCGCACCGTGGGTGATATGGGCGATTTACCCGACACCCTGCCGATATTCCTCTGGCCCGATGTGCCGCTGAACCTTGAAACCCTGATGATTATTCTGCCCTACTCGGCTTCGCTGGCCATGGTGGGTCTGCTGGAATCCCTGATGACCGCGACCATTGTGGATGACTTAACTGACACCAGCAGCGACAAGAACCGTGAATGCAAGGGCCAGGGCATTGCCAATATCGGCACAGGCCTGCTGGGGGGCATGGCCGGTTGTGCGATGATTGGCCAGTCGGTGATTAATGTGAAATCCGGTGGTCGCACACGACTATCGGCCCTGTTTGCCGGGGTGATGCTGTTGATTATGGTGGTGTTTATGGATGAATGGGTGGCACAGATCCCCATGGCAGCCCTGGTGGCGGTAATGATTATGGTATCGATCGGCACCTTTAGCTGGAGCTCAATTCGTGACCTTAAAACCAACCCGAAAAGCAGCAGCGTAGTGATGATTACCACGGTGGTTGTGGTGGTGGCCACGCATAATCTGGCCTACGGCGTGTTTATCGGCGTACTGCTGGCGGCCATGTTCTTTGCCAATAAGGTGGCGCAGTATAAATATGTGCGCTCTGAGCTGAGTGAAGACGGTTTAACCCGCCACTACCGCGTCAGTGGCCAGGTGTTCTTTGCCTCGGCGGACAAGTTTGTTGATTTCTTTGACTTCAAGGAAGCGCTGGACAAGGTCGTTATCGACCTCACCGAAGCCCATTTCTGGGATATTACCGCAGTGGCCGCGCTGGATAAGGCGGTGCTCAAGTTTCGCCGTGAAGGCACCGAGGTGGAGGTTATTGGCCTGAATCAGGCCAGCGCCACCATCGTTGACAGGTTTGCGGTGCATGATAAACCCGATGCCGTCGATAAGCTGATGGACCACTAAGCGAGGAGAAGAATAATGATAAATGTAATCGCCTGTATAGACGGCACCCGCGTCTCCACCTCGGTAAACGACTACGCCGCCTGGGCCAGCCTGCGCCTTGAGGCACCTTTGGTGCTGTTACATGTGCTGGATAAGGTGGAATACCCCACGCAACGTGACCTCAGTGGCAGCATTGGCCTTGGTAGCCGGGAAGCCCTGTTGCAGGAGCTGGCGGAGTTGGACGAAAAACGCGGCAAACTCGCCCTTGAACAGGGTCGCCTGATGCTCGATGCCGCACGGCAGCGAGCAATTGAAGACGGTGTCAGCAACCCGATTGTGCACCAGCGCCACGGCAGCCTGCTGGACTCGCTGGTTGCGATTGAGCAGGACACCCGCCTGCTGGTGCTGGGCAAACACGATGAGAACCTGGGTGAGCATGTGGGCAGCCGGCTGGAAACCCTGGCACGTACCCTGCGCCGCCCCATGCTGATTGCCACCGCCGAGTTTAAGGCGCCGCAGCGCATTATGATTGCCTACGATGGCAGCGCAACTGCACAGAAAGTGCTCGACACAGTGGCGGGCAGTCCCCTGTTCAGGGGCCTGCCCTGCCATGTGGTGATGGTTGGTGCCGACAGCACGGCGAACCGTGAGCAGCTGGCATCGGCCAGACAAAGCCTTGAGGCGTCAGATTTCGAAGTGACCACCGCGCTGCAGGACGGCGAAGTGGAACGGGTGCTGTGTGACTACCGCGCCGCCAACAATATCGACCTGCTGGTGATGGGCGCCTACGGCCATTCGGTGATCCGGCGTTTCCTGGTGGGTAGCACCACCACCAGTGTGATTCGTAATGCCACTGTACCCGTGTTGTTAATGCGCTGATTTCCCTGTCAGCCGACCTTGCTGTCGAGCAGCCGGCCCTGCCATTGCGCAAACAACTCATTCCCAGGCAGCGGTCGGCTGTAGAGGAAGCCCTGGGCATACTGGCAACCCTCTGCCCGTAGAAAAGCCGCCTGATCTTCCCGCTCTATGCCTTCGGCCACGGTTTCCAGCCCCAGTGCCCGCGCCAGCTGAATAATCGCCCGGCAGATGGCCTCGTCACCCGGGTCGCGGCCAATATCATGCACAAAAGAACGGTCGATTTTCAGTCGGTCGATGGGCAGGCGTTTCAAATAGGCCAGACTGGAATAACCGGTGCCGAAATCATCCACCGCCAGGCTCACGCCCAGGGTGCGAAAATCCACCAGGTCGCTGATTGCTTTCGCCGGTTCACGCAGAATGGTGGACTCGGTCAGTTCCAGTTCCAGTCGCTCGGCGGCCAGCCCGGTGTCCGTTAATACCTGGCGCACCTGGCGTGGCAACTGCCCGGCTTCGATCTGCTGCGCCGCCAGGTTGACTGAAATTCGCGGCACCCTGAACTGCTGCCGATCCCACTCGATCATCTGCTCACAGGCAGTCTGTAATACCCACAGACCAATCTCGCCGATCAGGCCGATTTCCTCCGCCAGTGGAATAAATTTATCCGGCGGCACCAGTCCCAGTTCAGGGTGCTGCCAGCGGATCAGCGCCTCTATACCAATCAAACACTCAGGGTTGGACAGATCCAGTTGCGGCTGGTAATGCAGCAGTAATTCATTGCGCTCAATCGCCCCGCGCAGTGCGTTTTCCAGCAGCAGGTGATCACGCATGCCCACAGAGAGTTCCGAGGCGAAAAACTGGAAGCGGTTACGGCCCTGCTGCTTGGCTGCGTAGCGAGCGATTTCGGCGTTTTTCAACAGGTTGTCTGCGTCGCGGCCATCACCGGGGAACAGGCTGATGCCAATACTTACGGTGAGTGCCAGCTCGTGTTCATCGCTGTACAGGGGAACGGAAAATCGCTGCAGAATCTTGCGTGCTATTTCCGATGCCTGCTGTGCGGTGACGCCGTCCTGTATCAACACCACAAACTCATCTCCGCCTACACGGGCCAGGATGTCCCCTGCGCGTAATACCTCATTGAGGCGGTTCGCTGCAGACTCAAGCAGGCGATCACCCACGGCGTAACCCAGCGACTCGTTAATGGTTTTAAAGCGGTCGAGGTCGATGCTTAATACCGCCAGTGTTGATGAATAGTTTCGTGCGCGACTCAGGGCATCACGCAGTGATTCCTGTAACAGCACTTTATTCGGCAGATGGGTGAGCGTGTCGTAATGGGTGAGAAACTTGAGCTGATCCTGCTGTTCCCGGGTTTCTGTCAGGTCACTCCAGCTTCCGACAATTTCAGCAAGCTGGCCCACACGTTCCGCAGGTAAATACTGCAGTTCATCCCGTATATGACGCACCCTGCCTTTGGCATCGATGATGCGATATTCATGTACCAGGTGCTTGCGACTGCTGAGCTGCTCCATACCTGACCTGGCCAGTGCATGGTCATCGGGATGTATCACCTCCTGCCACCAGTTATCTTTAAACACTTCACCGGGTCGATAGCCAAACAGACGGTAAATATTCTCACTCACCCACAGTGGCCGAATACCCTCCGCTGTTTCGGCCAGCTGATACAATACCACCGGGCTGGTACGCAACAGGTGATCAAAGCGGTAATTCATGCGCACCAGTTCGCGGGTGCGTCGACTCACCTGCCAGCGTAGCAAACTGCTAAGCGTCACCAGTAACACCACCAGCACCAGCACCAGGCTGATAATCCAGCGCCAGTGCACGGGCACCACCGGCTGCTGGGGCTTGACCATCGCATGCTTAAGCGCAGTGTAATACACCGATTCGCCATCCATACGCCAGTTATGCAGATGATGATCAATGGCCTGTAGCAATTCCGAATTCTGACCCTCGGACACTGCGTAATACAACGAGGCCGGATTAAAGACCACCGGGGTTTCACGTAAGCCGAACTGCAGACCATGCATCTCTGCATAATGTTTATTGGATACGGTTACATCGGCTATTCCACTGATCACCGCTTCAAATCCGGCCGCCAGGCTGTCCACCAGAATCGGCCGGTAACTTAACTCGGATGCCTGCATCATGGTATTTAATGCATTCTGCTGAACCGAGCCATGCATCACCGCTATGCGCAAGCCGTTAAGATCCGGTAACTCAGTTATCGGCAGTGTCGGCTCCGCCCAGATACCAGACCAGCTATGTGTTACCGGTATACGGTGAAAATCGAATCGACTTTCCCGCAGCTGATTGATAGCCACATCGGGCATTATGTCTATATCACCGTTACTGAGGCTGGTCAGGCACTGATTCCATTTACAATCAACGTATTGCAATCGCCACTGTTCTTCGGTAGCGATGGCTTCAATTATTTCAATAAACAGTCCCGCGGGACTAGCCTGTTCGTTACGGTATATTTTAGGGGGGTTATCGTAAAGACCAACACGAACCGTGCGGCTTTGTGATTGCTGGGTTTCTGTATAGGCAACCCAGATAAGCAGTGCGCAGGCAAATAACAGGACTATTAGCGATAAGCCACGAACTGTCAGTGTATTAAATTTAAACGTCATAAGCAGGAATTACCGCCCTGTCTGTGTATTTATCCACAGGACGTGCCTGTGTAAGTGCTATTGGGGCTCAACCCGATTGCGCCCATTATGTTTCGCCTGATACAGTTGGTCATCGGATTTTTTCAATAATTCCTTAAGTGAATCCTGTTTCGCATCAAACTCGGCCAGGCCGATACTCACCGTACATTGAACCGTTACATCATTAGAGTGTGTTTGATGCGCTTCAATGGCACTGCGCAGGCGCTCAGCAACGCCACGGGCCTGGCTAAATTCGGTTTCCGGCAATAGCACCGCAAACTCCTCGCCACCTACTCGGCCAAGCAGGTCACCGGGTCTCAGCACCTGCTCACATACACTGATCACCGATTTAAGCACCTCGTCACCAACCTGGTGGCCATATTTATCATTTACTTTTTTGAAATGGTCCAGATCCATACTCAATAGACACAGGTCATTATTATTACGCAGCACACGAGCAATTTCCTGTTCCGTGCGCTGCATAAACTCGCGCCGGTTGGCAACACCGGTTAATGAATCGGTAGAGGCCAGATGTTCAAGCTGTGAATTCGCCTGCTGAAGTTTCTCCATGGCGGCATCTGCCTGTGCTTTTTCTTTTAACACCTGCTCAAGTAATTCAGTTTGCGTGTAGATTTTTGAGAAGGAACCGGTTGTCAGGAATACCTGCACCACCCCATGGCTTAATAACAGGAAGCCACCCGCAAAAACCAGGTGTGCCAGCCACCATTGATGGTTCCAGGGCAGCCCGAGAATAAATGACAATGAAGATTGTGCAAACCAGAACATCGCCACTGCATACAGCAGCATCAGCGCATTATGCCGTCGACTGAACAATACCCAGAGGGCGCTGAACATATACAACGAGATAGACATAACTTCCATGGAAAGTCGCAACCACAGGTCACCGCGCCAGTCTGAATGGGCAAGCAGTGCAACCAGTAAATCAATCAGTAAAAAAATAAACAGTGCTGGAAGCCAGCCACGTGATCGCTGTGTCACGGTATCGGCGATTTGACCTGTCTTCCATATTGCGACAAAAAAGCACAGCGCCATTACCACCCGGGAAGCGGGGCCGTAAAGCAGGAACAACCAGGGGTTTGTGTGTGCAGTATGGGTTAGAAAGCCGTGAGGTGCATACACTATACTGAAGCCGAGAAAACCCAGGGTAATCCAGCGCAACATGGGCTCACCGGACGCCAGATAACTGCGCCAGCTGACAAAACTGATAAAGCCACTTAATAGAATCGCCAGCGTAATTGCGACCACATGGAAGGGGTGATCCTCATACAGTCGCAAGGGATCCTGCTCTGCTTCGATATAAATTATCAGTGCCAGCGGAATAATAATCCACACCGCCATTAGCAATCTCGAATAGTGCACCACCATTCGATTGAGCAGGCGCTTATAGAACTGCGCGGAGTCGGGTTCGGTCATTCATACACCTGGAGGAAGGGGTCATCTGATATTAATCTTATTATTCAGTAACCCCCGGTTAATGCAGGATTGCTCAGCATATCCGTATGGGTTGGCTTAGGCACCTCTTTTTAACCAGTAACTTTATCAGACAGTAAGTATTTGAAGCACGATATGAAGCCGCTTCTCAAATCCGTTTCTCAGGGTTTTATTCAGTGTCTGAATTTTACTCACAGGGACCGGGCTGATTGCCTTTAATCATAGGCAAGCAAGTGAAAAATAGCAATCGATGAGTGTGTCGTGTCACGCCAACCACGCAGATACTCTATATATTGTTTTTTTCAAGTTGGATTTATTAATTTTATATTTAAAGATTGTTTTTATATCTTTTAGTATCATTAACTGGCGTTATGACGGAATAACAATTATAAAACACGGGTTTCTTGCTTTTTGGATGCCGCCTCTTTATATTCAAACAATAATAATAAATTGGGTGTTTTCACACAGTTTCTGGGTGCAAAGCCACATTTTATCAACAGATAAACTAATTAATTGAACAGTTATATGCATATATAATAATTCGATTATATTTTTAATGTTAATACATTAAATCAGCGGTCTTAACCTGTTTAAAATGAAAATAATAATCTGAAACCTTTACTCCAGGGGGTAAAAATGAGAGCAGTAAGCCGGCCTATCGGCCTCGCCTGTCTTTTGCTTGCCAGCAACCCGTCATTCGCTGATTACCAGTTGAATCTCGAACCGGGTGTTACAAGCTTCAGCCAGGGCGCCTACAATATCCACACCATTGTGATGTGGATCTGCGTCATCATCGGGATTGTGGTTTATGGCGCTATGACCTACTCCATACTCAAGCACCGCAAAACCAACCACCCCAACCCCGCCAAGTTCGACGACAACACCACCATCGAAATTCTCTGGACCATCATTCCAGTACTTATACTGATCGCCATCGCAGTACCCGCCACAAAGGTTCTACTCGCCATGGAAGACACCTCCAATTCGGATATGTCGATCAAGGTTACCGGCTACCAGTGGAAATGGCATTACGACTATATTGGTGAGGATGTCAGCTTCTTCAGCAATATGAGCACCCCCATGGATCAGATCAAGAACAAGGAAGCCAAGGGCGAGAACTACCTGCTGGAAGTGGATAACCATATGGTGATCCCCACCAATAAAAAAGTACGCTTCCTGTTCACCGCCAATGACGTTATCCACGCCTGGTGGGTGCCGGCATTTGGCGTTAAAAAAGACGCCATTCCCGGCTTTATCAATGAAGGCTGGGCCCAGGTTGCCGAACCCGGCATCTACCGTGGCCAGTGTGCTGAGCTGTGTGGTGCCAATCATGGCTATATGCCAATTGTGGTAGAAGCCAAATCCGAACAGGACTACCTCGCCTGGCTGGATGAGAAAAAAGCAGCAAAAGCAGCAGCGGATGCGAGTGCAGATAAAACCTGGAGCATGGATGAGCTGATGGCCAAGGGTGAAGCCGCCTACAACACCAATTGTAGTGCCTGCCATATGCCGACAGGTGAAGGTCTGCCCGGCGCTTTCCCAGGACTAATCAACAGCCCGGTTGTAATGGGCGATATAGCGAGACACATTGAAGTGGTTTTAGAGGGTGTTCCCGGTACCGGCATGCAGGCCTTTGGCCCGCAACTTAATGATGCCGATCTTGCCGCCATTATTACCTACGAGCGCAATGCCTGGGGCAATAACACAGGCGATATGGTTCAACCATCCGACATAAAAGCGGCCCGCAAATAACGAGAGGACATTATGAACGCTGTAATCGAAGAACATCATGACCACGATCATAAACCGACCGGTATTGGTCGCTGGCTATTCAGTACTAACCACAAAGACATCGGCACCATGTACCTGTGGTTTGCTTTTATTATGTTTTTTGTGGGTGGCTCACTGGCACTGATAATACGTGCCGAGCTGTTTCAACCCGGTCTGCAAATTGTAGAGCCGGACTTTTTTAACCAGCTAACCACCCTGCACGGCCTGATTATGGTATTCGGGGTGATTATGCCGGCCTTTGTTGGGCTGGCTAACTGGCAGTTACCGTTAATGATCGGTGCACCGGATATGGCACTACCACGCATGAATAACTGGAGCTTCTGGTTACTGCCAGCCGCCTTTGGTTTACTGCTGGCCAGCCTGGTGATGAGCCTTATGGGCATGGGATCCGCGCCGAATTTCGGCTGGACCTTCTATGCACCGCTCTCCACCACCTACGGGCCAAACAGCACCGACTTTTTCATCTTCTCGGTTCATTTGATGGGTATCTCGTCCGTAATGGGTGCGATTAATGTAATAGCCACCATTATGAATATGCGCGCCCCCGGCATGAACTATATGAAGATGCCGATTTTCGTATGGACCTGGTTTATTACTGCGTATCTATTGATTGCGGTTATGCCGGTACTGGCCGGCGCAGTGACCATGATGCTCACCGACAGACATTTCGGCACCAGTTTCTTCGATGCCGCCGGCGGTGGTGACCCGGTGATGTTCCAGCATATTTTCTGGTTCTTCGGTCACCCCGAGGTGTATATCATGATTCTGCCCGCGTTCGGTATTATCTCGCAGATTGTACCCACCTTCTCGCGTAAGCCACTGTTCGGTTACAGCTCCATGGTGTATGCCACCGCATCGATTGCTTTCCTGTCATTCATTGTGTGGGCGCATCACATGTTTACCACTGGTATGCCGGTAGCGGGTGAGCTGTTCTTTATGTACTCAACCATGCTGATTGCGGTTCCCACCGGGGTTAAGGTGTTCAACTGGGTAAGCACCATGTGGAAAGGCTCATTAACATTTGAAACGCCGATGTTATTTGCAATTGCCTTTATTTTTCTGTTTACCATGGGCGGCTTTACCGGCCTGATGCTGTGCATCGTTCCCGCCGACTTCCAGTACCACGATACCTACTTTGTGGTGGCACACTTCCATTACGTACTGGTAACCGGTGCGGCCTTCTCGATTATGGCGGCAGTGTATTACTGGATTCCCAAGTGGACCGGTAATATGTATGACGAAAAACTGGGTAAGCTGCATTTCTGGCTAACGCTTGTTTCATCCAATGTGCTGTTCTTCCCCATGCACTTTATTGGCCTGGCAGGCATGCCGCGACGGATTCCCGATTACGCACTGCAATTTACCGAGTTTAACCAGATTGCGACCGTCGGTGCATTTGTGTTCGGCTTCTCACAGCTGATTTTCCTCTACGTGGTTATCAAATGCGTACGTGGCGGCAAAAAAGCCAGCAGTGAAGTCTGGGAAGGCGCAAAAGGGCTGGAGTTTGACCTGCCATCGCCCGCACCTTTCCACAGCCACACAACGCCACCACAGGTGAAGTAAACGGCAAATGGAATAGACCATGAACGCGCAACCGAAACCCGATCAACAACCCACACAGACGCCGGACAACCGGCGACTGATACGCAGATTACTGCTCCTGGTGGTAATGATGTTCGGTTTCGGTTACGCGCTGGTTCCACTGTACGACGTGTTTTGTGAAATCACCGGGCTGAATGGTAAAACCGGTGACCAGGTCGTACTTAATAAACAGCAGGTTGTTGATGAGTCAAGACTGGTTAAAGTGGTGTTTCTGGCGAGCCTGAACGACTCCATGCCCTGGAGTTTCAAGCCTGAACAGAGCTTTATTGAAGTGCACCCCGGCAAACCCACGACCGTCAATTACATTGCAAAAAATATCTCAGATAAAAACCTGACCGGCCAGGCAGTTCCCAGTGTTGCACCGGGTCTGGCAGCGGCCTATTTCCAGAAAACCGAATGCTTCTGCTTTACCCAGCAGGAGCTCAGGCCAGGTGAAGAAAAGGTGATGCCCGTTACCTTTATTGTGGACAGTCAGCTGCCACAGAAGATGAACGAGCTGATTCTCTCCTATACTTTCTTTACCAGTAAGCAACAGGACAGGAAGACATCTGCCCCTCTCGCGTTATCACTACATAATCAGGATCAGAAACTATGAGCACAACACATCACGGTGAATATTTCGTTCCAGAACCCAGTAAGTGGCCACTGGTTGGCACCATTGCCCTGCTGACCACAGTTATCGGTGCGGTTAACTCGATTCATCAGGGATCGATTAACCTGATACTGGTCGCCGGCCTGCTACTGGTGGCCTATCTGTTATTCGGCTGGTTCGGCTCGGTCATCAATGAATCCATGGCCGGCAATTACAGCGACCAGGTGGATCGATCATTCCGCCTGGGGATGATGTGGTTTATCTTCTCCGAGGTCATGTTCTTCGCAGCATTCTTTGGTGCACTCTTCTATGCACGCGTCTTTTCAGTACCCTGGCTGGGCGGTGAAGGTAATAATGCGGCCACCAATGAGTTTCTCTGGCCTGCATTCAATGCGGTCTGGCCGCTTCTTAGCAATCCGGATAACCAGGCCTATCAGGCACCGGCAACCGCCATGGGTGCGATGGGGTTACCCGCTATCAATACCGCAATCCTGCTCACATCCAGTGTTACCGTGACCTGGGCGCACCACGCACTGCGTGCAGATAACCGCAAGCACCTGAATATTGGCCTGGCCTTAACCGTACTGCTGGGTATTATCTTCCTGGTTCTTCAGGTTGAAGAATATATTCATGCCTACAATGAACTCGGGCTGACAATGGATTCAGGCATATACGGCAGCACCTTCTTTCTGCTCACCGGCTTCCACGGCTTCCATGTCACCATGGGTACCTTAATGCTGTTTATTATTCTGCTGCGCTGTCTGAAGGGGCACTTTTCATCCAGCAATCATTTTGGCTTTGAAGCCGTTGCCTGGTACTGGCACTTTGTGGATGTGGTCTGGCTGGGACTGTTTATCTTTGTTTACTGGTTATAAACCGCTGACAACTACAGGCCATGGGGTTGAATCAACCCGATGGCCTGGCCTACCAGAAGCAGTATAAAAATAAACACCGACAGGCCAATTCGCCAGGTTAATGATTTGACCAGCTTGTCTGAATTCCCTTTATGACTCACCAGATAGTAAAGTGCAGAACCCAGGCTCACTATTACGATAAGTAACAGAACAACCACAATCGTTTTAAAAATCACAAATTCAACCTCGAATATTATTATAAATGCAGCCTATGCAAGGTTTAAAAATTAACCGATTTATTTTCAAACCATCGCTTGTACCCAGTATTGTTACCGTGCTGCTACTTTATATCATGATATCACTGGGCCTGTGGCAACTTGACAGAGCCGAGTATAAAGCCAATTTACAGTCAATCATAGAGACGCGCTCACAACAGCCACCGATAAATCTTGCTGAAGTCAACACACAGGCCGAACAGGAAGACTGGCTATACCAGCCGGTTACTGCTTCTGGTGCGTATGATAATCAGCACAGCCTGCTGCTGGATAACCAGGTTCACAATATGCAGGCGGGCTATCACGTGTATACACCGTTTAAACTCACAGAAGATACCGCCATTCTGGTTAATCGTGGCTGGGTACAACAAACCGCAAGTCGCCAGCAACTGCCATCAATTCCTGTTATTAAAAATCCCATACAGCTTGATGGCTATTTAAGCAGTGTACCCTATACCGGCATCAGTCTCGGCAAACAGCAGCAGGTCTATACTGAGTTTACCGGCATTGTGCAATCGATTGAGTTAAACATGCTACAAACTAAAGTCAATTACCAGCTGTTACCAATGATACTGGTGATAAATCAGCCACAGCAATCTGCATTTACAATCCAGCCAATCAGGATCAATATGAACAGTGAAAAACACCAGGCCTATGCTTTTCAGTGGTTTGCACTTTGTATTGCATTACTGGTGATTTACATTACAGTTAATAGCAAGCGCATAAAAGACCATACCGACGAGCAACACTAACAGGTTACAACTAATGACAGCCAATACAACCACTCCACAACGAAGTAATGCCACACTCTGGCTGCTACTCGCCTCCTTTATACTGCCTGCGATTGCTGCCTATGCGTATTACTTTTTTGGGGATCGACCTGAACCTGACACTTATGGTGAACTGATTAGCCCCGTGATTGATATAGAACGGCTTGAGCTGACCGATGTACTTGATCAACCCATTCCGCGCGAGGAACTGACATCCAGCTGGCGTATGTTTTATATCACTGCAGACAGCTGCGCTGAGCAGTGTGAACAGAGCCTCTACAACATGCGTCAAATCAATATCGCACTGGGCAAAAACCAGGATCGTGTTGATCACGTTGTAATACATAGCGCGACAATTCGGCCAGACTTTATCGACTTACTTGAACAACAACACCCTCATATAATGCGGGCAAAAATCCCTGCACAGAATTTACAGTTACTGCAGCTGCAAAATCCAGCACAACAGTCGGCCATCTATTTGATGGACCCCCATGGAAATATCATGATGCGCTTTGCCGACGGGCTCGATCCTAAACTGATATTAAAAGAGATCAATAAGCTGCTGAAAATCTCGCGCATTGGCTAAACACTGCAGCGATACTTTATGGTCTTTAGACTTTCGACCAGGGACTAAAGACTAAGGACTAATTACCCTGCCCCGACAGCGACAGCACCAGCTGCACCAGGCCAACCATCCCCAGAATAAATACCAGCACAAACACCAGCCCGGCAATAATAAATGCCAATGGCTTACCCTGCTGGAAGTCTCGCTGTCGATTGGCATTGGTCTGCACACCACAGGCTGCCGCAATGGTACTTTTCGCCACATTAATCCAGCCAATCCCCTTGCGGGATGATGCTATATCCTGTTTATCTGCCACCGCATTCCTCCATACTATCAAACACTTGCATGGAAAAATCCACGCCGTTTACCCATTATAATGTAATTTTATTGCTATTAATTCCAATTATTGTCTATTATGGCATATATATTTAACTTATACCTTCACAAGGCCTTAATTTATGTGTTATAAGTATTGATAAGTATCAAATTAAACTAACATTTTATAAAGAGGGAGATGGCTTTTTTAATATAAATAACTCATCTATAAGCGTTATTTATATATCATCCAACTACTTACTGTTTAAGCGACTTGTTGTTTAAGTTAGCAGACAACCTTTAACGCGGGGTAAAACACATGCTAGTCAAACACTTCTCACACATCTTTTACGAGCCCAAACAGAGCCTTAAAGATGCCGACAAAACACCGGCAAAAATCACTGACATTATGTTACATATTGCCTTTCTGGCACTGATTCCAACTGTCTGCGGCTACATTGCCACGGTACACATGGGCTGGGATCTGGGAATCGGCACACCCTTCACCATGCCCCAGGAAAAAGGCGTGATGGTCGCGCTTGCCTTTTATCTGTCACTGAATATTGGTGTCTATGGCCTGGGTTACGCCATCTGCTGGCTAGCTAAAACATTCGACGTTAACCCGAATCCCCTGCACTGCACCGAGCTTGCGGTATTTACCTCCCTGCCACTGTTCGCTCTGGGTTTTGTTGCACTCTACCCCGTGCTCTATATCAATGTTGCAGTGGGTTTTCTTGCGATTGCAGCAGCTGTTTACCTGCTCTACGTGGGCGTACCCATCTTTATGCACATTCCTGAAGAGGAAGGTTTTGTGTATTCAACCTGGGTAGTCACCATCGGCCTGGTCATGCTGGTGGTTTTCCTCGGCGCCGCAGTGTTTTTACTGTCTGCACTGTCCGCCTGAAGCCGCTCGAAGCCAACACCATAAAGCCCGCTTATGCGGGCTTTTTTATGTACAGGATGTACGGTATTCCGCGGGAGGCAGGCGAACCGTCGTTAGTCCTGAGTCTAACGTCGTTAGTCAAAAGACGATGAACTGATGACAAATAGCTCCACTTGAACGGCAAATGCGCTGCTAATAATGCCTCCCTAAATGACTACCATATCCATAAATTAGCGTTTATTTGCGTTCATTGGCGGACTTGTGTGTTTTTACGCGTGAGGCAGGTAAACAGTCGTTAGTCCTGAGTCTAATGTCATTAGTCAAATACAGATGTGTCACAAACCACATTCCATTCTTTGCAACGTAATCGGACGCCCGTCACTGATGTTATATAACAACCTCCTCCTAAAAGATTAACGCGAAAAATGCTAATTAACGACAAAATTTAAAGATATAAGGCTTTATTGCGTTTATTTGCGTTTTCTTTTAAGATGCAAGTATCGTGCGAGGAAGGAAGCAGGTTTGCAGGATACTGAGGGCGATAGACCGCTGGTCTATAAAATCTGCCAGCCATATCTCGGGCTTCTATACTTTGTTTATCTATTCGGAGATTCCGGAGTCTTCACTCCACCACCGAGGAGAAAGCAAATGATTAAACGACTCTATTTTCTACTTCCCGATATCCCAAGTACCCAGGCCATAGTCGATGAACTGCTGCTGGCCAGAATTGATGAACAGCATATCCACGTAATGGCTCGCGAAGGAACAGAACTGGGTGACCTGCCGGAAGCCAGCCTGTTGCAGAAAAGCGACATAGTGCATGGGGTTGAAACCGGCCTGGTGATTGGTGGTATCTCAGGTCTGTTAGGTAGCCTGTTTGCAATCTATGCATTACAACTTGGCTCGGCGATGGGTGTTGTGGTACTTGGCTGCACCATCTTCGGAGCCGGTTTTGGTGTCTGGACGGCTGGCATGATTGGCGCAAGTACGCGCAATACCCGACTCAGGGAATTTGAGACGGCGATGAATCAGGGAAAAATCCTGTTAATGGCGGATGTACCCCTGGACAAGGTCGAACTGATCAATCGCAAGGTACAGCAGCATAAGGAAGCGATTGCCGGTGGCAGTGACCCCGGCATACCGGTCTTTCCATAAGCTGAAGATCATCGACGATCATCTTGGGCATGAGAGCATTTTGCTAAAGCGCCCGACTGCGGGCGCTTATGTCTCGATAATCAGGTGAACAGTCGTTAGTCAAAAAACATCCAGCTGATTACAAATGGCTCTTGCTTAAACGACAAATCCACTGCCATGTCAGATATAATTACATTTGCGTTAATTTTCACGCATTAGCGGACAAGTGTGGCTTTGGTAGTTCCCAATAATACCAGCCATGCTGCCAAGTACATGACATTATGTATTAAAATAATGCATACTTACACAGCAAATACTCATCATTTTTTAAAGGTAATATCAATGCAGCAATCTGGCTATGGCTTACTTCTTCTTTTCTGCGGCCTGATATGCACAACCACAGCAGGCGCAGTGAACAATCATGCACACCATCCACAGGCAGATACTGACTCCGCACAGCATCACAACCATCACAATGCTGACCTTAGATTAAACCAGGGTAAAAAGTGGGAAACGGACAAGACATTACGCGATGGTATGAAAAATATCCGCAGTGCGACGGATAACGCAATGCGATCTGCCCATGCCAGCCCGGACCACCATCTGGACAAGCAGCAGGCCGAGAGACTGGCTGAACAGGTTAATCAACAGGTAGAGCATATATTTGCTGAGTGTAAACTATCCGCTGAAGCCGATGCGGTACTGCACGGCTTGCTCGCTGATATGCTTCAGGCCGCACAGCTATTGAAGCAACCCGGCGGATCAGACAGCCAGTCAGTGCAGCAGGCAAGATTACAGGCGCTGCTCAGCCTACAAAAAAGCCTGGCGCTTTATCCACAGTATTTTAACGACAGTGAGTGGAAAACCGATTAATAGCCTGTATAAATCAGGCCTCTATATAACGGGGATATAACGGGCCAAATCAGGCAACACACTCGGCATCATCACATATCGTTTTCAAAAGGCCGATACGGTCCAGCATCAATGAGGTCAGCTTTTGCGCCAGTAACATGGTTTCCTCATCACGACTGTTTTCCACCACCCCATCATAAAATGAAAAAGCATGGTCGCAATTGGACAGCAGGCGGCATAATTTATAAGCCTGTGGCCTGTGGCTAATATCAAGTGATTGATAGTAATTAGCCAGCTTATCCAGTGAAGCAGTGACCGCCGTGTTTTGCTGAGGGCAGCCGGCTAATTGCTGTTTACAGTCATCAAGGTTATGACGTATTGACCGACTCAACTGCTCAACCACATCTGTGCTATCCAGTGTGCCCAGCTGGCCAGCCAGGCATTCATCGATCAGTACTGCGCACTGCAATAGATCGCACTTTGTGGCTACTATTCCAGGATTAAGGCGTGGTTCGGTATGCGCATCCCGTCGCTCATTGTGAAAGGCACGTCGACGCTCGGCCCGGAGTAAAGCTGCATGACCCAGCTCCTCACGCGCCAGCACTTCTGCAAACTCGCGAATTTCACTGTCACTGCTATTAGCCGCCACATGGGTATAAAACCTGAAGGCAATTTCCTCATTGTGTACCGCAAATGCCAGTGCACGGTAGGGCGTGCTATAGACCGGGTCACGGGCCTCATCGTTATAGACCGCAGGTACATTCGGGTCGCGCCAGCGCACCGGTTCGATATCCGGATTCTCATCCAGCTGTAATTTTTGCATCCATTGCTGCAGCAAGGTTTCATGGGCCTTTTCTTCATCAACCATACGCTGGAACAACCGGGTTGCAGGCTGGTTACCAAACTGCTGCATTTTCTGTTGCAGTTCACTGTAACGACGTATCGCTTCGCGCTCCGCCTGTAATGCAATCGTCATTAGATCACGGGTTGTTTTGACATTAAATGACAACATTGCACAAACCTCGTCTGCATTAATGGAGATACTCGGCATGGTCGACATCCCTGCCCAGTTCACATAATTTAATTAGAAAGTTCTTTGGTCTTTTATTATCATCTGGCATATAAATAAGAAAGCTTGATTAAGATCAACTAGTCATCTATGTTACGTTAATTAATATGTAAATATAATACAAATTTAAAGTACTATGGCTGTTGTACATAACACAAAGCATTAATACAACATTATAAGCATATACTTATAATGAAATGCGAACTACGGCCATGTTAAAAATAAAAGGACAAAGGCGTTTTATATGAGAGGGTTGAATATACTCAAAAACACACTCTCGATACTGCTTATGCTGTTTGTTCTCGGCACAGCAGCCCATGCAGATTCACAATTGCCCCGCCTGCTCGAATCACTGGCTATTGAGGATATCTTCCCCGATGCCACACGCGCTGGCACGGTCACCGCCAGGCCCATTGTTGCACCGGTTTACCAGGACACAAAACAGCTGGGCTATATTTTTCTCACATCCGACTATGTTAATTCCACCGGCTATTCCGGCAAGCCCATTCATCAACTGGTCGCGATTGATATGCAGGGGGTGATTCGCAAGGTCACCCTGGCCGAACATCATGAGCCGATTGTACTCATCGGCATTCCCGAATCCCGTATCACCGCCATTCTAAAGGAATACGAAGGCATGGATGTCGGTCAACTGGTCGCCGGCTCACTGGATCATTCCATCGATGTGGTCTCCGGCGCCACGGTTACGGTTATGGTGATGGATGACAATATCCTGCTGAGCGCAATCAAGGTAGCCAGACACTTTGGCCTGGCCGGCCTGAAAAAAACCGCTACCAGTAAGGAACCGGCCGCACACATCAATAGCGAGATTAATACCATCAAGAGCTGGCAGACCCTGCTTGATGAAGGCTCGGTCGGTAACCTCAAAATCACCATCGGCGAAATCAACCAGGCATTTGTCGATAGCAGGCACAAGGGAGTCCGCCGTTTCGCTGAAAAAGGCGCGGATGACCAGGAATTTATCAATCTGTACGCGGCCCTGGTCTCGGTTCCCAGCATTGGCCGCAGCCTGCTGGGTGAACATGAATACCGTAACTTGCAGAAAAAACTCAAGCCGGGTGAACAGGCGATTCTGATCGCCAGTAATGGCCGTTTCTCCTTTAAGGGTTCCGGCTATGTGCGCGGCGGTATCTTCGATCGCTTCCAGATCATCCAGGGCGAAAACTCGGTACGTTTCCATGACAGTGCCCACAAGCGCCTGCGAGAGGTTGCCGCGGATGGTGCACCGGACTTTAGTGAAGTGGATCTGTTCCGCACCCCTGCAGAGCTCAACTTCAGCCCCGTACGTCCCTGGAAGCTGGAATTACTGGTGGGCAGAAACACCGGTCCCACCACCAAGGCGTTTCTGACATTCGATCTGAATTACCGTGTACCGGAACAATACCTGATCTTCGAGCCGGTAAAAACCGACGCCCAACAGACAGACGCTACCTCGTTAAATAATAGCACCAGTGCAACCGCATCCAGGGCCGAGTCAGGCGCGCCCATATGGAAACGCATGTGGCAACTCAAATTCAGCGAAATTATTGTACTGGTTGTAGCCCTGGGTGTACTCAGCGCGATTTTCTTTTTTCAGGACTGGCTGGTCAAGCGCCCGCAATTAAATGAGCGAGTACGCATAGGCTACCTGCTGTTTACCCTGATTATTATTGGCTGGGTTTTCAATGCCCAGCTATCGGTGGTGAATATTCTTGCCATGTTCAACGCGCTGGTCAGTGGTTTTAACTGGGACTACTTCCTGATGGAGCCACTGATATTCATACTCTGGGGTTCGGTGGCTGCCGCACTGCTATTCTGGGGTCGCGGCCCTTACTGTGGCTGGCTGTGCCCGTTCGGTGCCTTGCAGGAGCTACTCAACAAGCTGGCAAAAAAAGCACATGTCAAACAGATCAAGGTACCCTGGCTGATCCACGAACGCATCTGGTCATTCAAGTACCTGATTTTTCTGACACTCTTCGGCGTGTCGCTGTATTCGCTGGACATGGCAGAACGCCTGGCTGAAATTGAACCGTTTAAAACCAGCATCATACTGAAATTTGTCCGCGACTGGCCCTATGTGCTGTTTGCCCTGGCCGTGCTGATTCCCGGCCTGTTTATCGAACGATTCTACTGTCGCTATTTATGCCCACTGGGTGCGGCACTGGCTATTCCCGGACGACTGCGCATGTTTGCCTGGCTGAAGCGTTACCGTGAATGTGGCTCGCCCTGCCAGCGTTGCGCCAATGAATGTATGGTGCAGGCGATTCATCCCGAAGGCAATATCAATGTGAACGAGTGCCTGTATTGCCTGCATTGCCAGCAGGTTTATTACGATGATCATGCCTGTCCGGTAATGATTCAGAAACGCCTGAAACGGGAACGCAGTGTGGCCAATGCCAGTTCACCAGGCACAGGTTCAACAGGCACGAACAGAGCGTCGGCTATCAGTATCGAGATAGCAAAACCCGGCAAGTCTGGATAACACAAATTATAAAACTGCTCTGGTCGTAGTCGGTTTTTACCGGAGCCAACAAGTCTGCCAAGCAACAGGCTTTATCAGGAGAAGCGAAATGAAACAGAAAGACAAGCAAACAGAACCCGCAGATATCAGCAAACGCCGACTACTCGGTGGTTCGGCCAAAATGGCAGCCGCTGCCGGTTTCGGTTCAATGGCCGGTATTACCGGCATGGGTTTAATGACCCCGGCCACGGCGGTGGCGGCAGCTAAGGGTAAATCTGAAGTTGCTCCCGGTGATCTGGATGAATACTACGCTTTCTGGAGTAGTGGACAGTGCGGGGAACTACGTGTTCTCGGCATGCCGTCAATGCGTGAGCTGATGCGTATTCCAGTATTCAATCGCTGCAGCGCAACCGGCTGGGGTTTGACCAACGAAAGTAAAAAAATACTGCGCGAAGGCCTGTTACCCGAGACGAAAAAATTCCTCGACAAAGGCGGACGTGGCGGCATTTATGACAACGGCGACCTGCACCATCCGCATATGTCGTTTACCGATGGCACCTATGACGGACGTTATGTGTTCGTTAATGACAAGGCCAATACCCGCGTGGCACGCATCCGCTGCGATGTGATGAAATGCGACAAGATTATTGAAATTCCCAATGCCTCTGACATTCATGGTTTACGCCCGCAAAAATACCCGCGCACTGGTTATGTCTTCGCCAACGGTGAGCACCGTGTGCCCATCCCCAATGATGGCAGCATTCTTGATGAGCCGGAGAAATACCACGCCATCTTTACCGCGGTGGACGGCGACAAAATGGAAGTTGCCTGGCAGGTAATGGTGGACGGCAACCTGGATAACTGTGATGCAGACTACCAGGGGCTGTATGCCTTCTCCACCTGTTATAACAGTGAAGAAGCTACCAATCTTGCTGGTATGATGGCAACTGAACGTGACTGGGCCGTGGTATTTGATATCAAGGCCATTGAAGACGGCGTTAAAAAAGGCGATTTCAAAAAAATCAATGGTGTTCCGGTTCTGGACGGCCGTAAAGGCTCCAGATACACCCGTTATATTCCAGTGCCTAACAGCCCCCATGGCTGTAATACCGCCCCTGATGGCAAGCATGTTGTGTTTAATGGCAAGTTGTCACCCACGGTGACCATGATCGATGTCACCCGTCTGCCCGATCTGTTTAACGATAAAATCGAACCACGGGATACAGTGGTAGCCGAACCGGAACTGGGACTGGGCCCACTGCATACGGCCTTCGATGGCAAAGGTAATGCCTTCACTACGCTGTTTCTCGACAGCCAGGTGGTTAAATGGAATATCCAGAAAGCGATCGATGCTTACAACGGTAAGAAAGTTGACCCGATACTGGATAAAATCGATGTGCATTATCAACCGGGACACAACCACACCAGCATGGGTGAAACCCGTGAAGCGGATGGCAAGTGGCTGGTGTCACTGAACAAGTTCTCAAAGGACCGCTTTATCAATGTCGGCCCGCTCAAACCTGAGAATGAACAGCTGATTGATATCGGTGGCGATAAAATGAAAATCGTCCACGACGGGCCAACCTTTGCCGAGCCACACGATATTATCATTGTACGCACCGACATTGTGAACCCGGACTCTGTGTGGAACAAAAATGACCGTATGTGGGCAGACGCAGCCGCACAGGCAAAGAAAGACGGTATTGAGCTGGGTGTTGACAGCAAAATCATACGTGACGGCAAGAAAGTACGTATCTATATGTGGTCTATCGCGCCGAATTTCAGTATGGAAAAATTCACTGTCAAGGAAGGTGATGAGGTGACCATTATTGTGACCAACAGTGACTCAATCGATGACCTGACACACGGTCTTACCCTCACCAATTATGGCATTGCCATGGAAATCGGGCCGCAGGCAACCTCGTCAGTCACCTTCACCGCCGACCGACCTGGTGTACACTGGTTCTACTGCCAGTGGTTCTGTCATGCATTACATATGGAAATGCGTGGCCGGATGATGGTGGAGCCTGCATAAACATTGATATATGCAAACTCACTGTAAACTGACCTTCAATGTAAAAAACCCGTTAATTAGCTCACAGGTGAAAATAATCTTCACTTGTGAGCTATGGGTGATATTACTATTCAGCACATTCATAAGTGAAGCCCGGGATATCCAGCTTCAAGCTGCAACCACTTCACTACAGAGCATTATTCAACAGGCCGAGAGTGGCGATAGATTACTTCTTGCAGCAGGAACCTATTATGGCCCAATCACTGTCGACAAACCGCTGAGCCTGATTGGTAGTCAGGGGGCAATTATCGATGGCAATAGCAAGGGGCACGTGATTACTGTCACTGCCAGCAATGTAGTGATTAACAATCTACAAATACAGAATTCAGGTAATACCCTGGTAACAGAAGACAGTGGCGTTTTTGTCAGCCGTGAAACAGAAAATGTCATTATCAGCAATAATCATCTCCAGGGTAATTTAATCGGCATATACCTCAAGGGCGCAAGGTCCGCACAGGTACGCAATAACACCATTATTGGTAGCCAGTTCCATCGCATGAATGACCGAGGTAATGGAATATATTTATGGAACACCCCCGGATCGGTTGTGGAGAACAACCGGATTCGCTATGGCCGTGATGGCATCTTTGTAACCACCAGTCGCGACAATATTTTCAGGGGCAATATCATGCGTGACCTGCGTTTTGCAGTACATTATATGTATACACAGGACAGCGAAGTCAGTAACAATGTCTCTATTAACAACCATGTTGGCTATGCACTGATGTTTTCAGACCGCATCAATGCCTATGGAAATCAGTCAATCGCCGACAGCGAACGCGGCCTGTTTTTTAATTATGCCAACTATTCGGTTATACAGCATAACCAGGTAACCGGCGGTACGGAAAAATGTGTGTTTATCTATAACGCCAACTACAACCAGATTAATAACAATGCATTCGAAGGCTGTGAAATCGGTGTGCATTTTACCGCTGGTTCTGAAAAAAATACGATTTATGAAAACGCCTTTATCAATAATCGAACCCAGGTAAAATACGTGGGCACACGGGAAATTGAATGGTCAGAACAGGGACGCGGCAATTACTGGAGTGATAACACCGCATTCGATATTAACAAGGACAGCATCGCCGATCACGCCTACCAGCCAAATGACCTGGTAGACCAGATTGTATGGCGACACCCGATGGCAAAACTACTGCTTAACAGCCCGGCGGTACAGGTATTGAAATGGGCGCAGTCAGAATTTCCCGGCCTGCATCCGGGTGGCGTGACTGACAGTTATCCCTTAATGAAGCCTCCTGTGCTTCCGATTAACCCCTATAAAGATTTAATGCATGAGTGAGACAAGTGCTGTCAGCAGAGACATTATTGATATCAATAATGTCAGTAAGGCCTACGCGGGCAATAGCGTACTGAATAATATCAATCTTCAGATTAATTCCGGTGAATGTATCGTATTAATTGGCCATAACGGCGCGGGCAAAACTACGCTGATGAAGTTGATGCTGGGGTTGACGCGCCCCACCTCTGGCCAGATTAACGTGCTCGGCAATAATCCTGCCTTCAGTGCAAAAACTGCGCAACATCAGTCACTTGGTTATCTTCCGGAAAGTGTCGCCTTTCACGAAGCCATGACCGGTCGTGAGCTGATGCACTTTTATTCACGCCTGAAAGGTTCGCCGCGCACAGAATGTGATCGGCTGCTGGATCTGGTTGGTCTGGCAAAAGCTGCAAACCGGCGCATCGGCACCTACTCCAAGGGCATGCGGCAACGGCTGGGTCTGGCACAGGCAATGCTGGGCAATCCTCGCCTGCTGTTTCTGGATGAGCCCACCACCGGACTGGATCCCCAGTTACGCCAGCAGTTTTATGAACTGATAGAACAGCTGCATCAACAGGGCACCACCTCGATTATTTCATCCCACGCACTGAATGAAGTCGAAGCCCGCGCTGATCGTTTTATTATTATGAAAACCGGCAGTATGATAGCGAGTGGCAGTTTGCATGAACTTTACCAGCAGGCTGCCCTACCCGTGCAATTCAGCCTGCAAACAGCCGATAATCGGGCTGCTGAAATAGCCGACCGGCTTGCTTCACTCAGCGGTGTTTCATCGCTTGAAATTAATCAGGTGCAAGCGAACAAAATAAAACTGTCGTGCAACACACAGCACAAGATGCAGTTGTTACGGCAGTTGACTACGGCCGATACAGACATTATCGATATCAATATCATGCCACCCCAGCTGGATGAGATTTACCGCTATTTTATGCAGGACAGACCGCAATGAAGATGCTGTGGATAATTGCACACAAGGAGCTGCGCGACGGCATCCGTAATCGCTGGATAGCAGCGGCCATTATGCTGCTGGGTACACTGGCACTGGCCCTGTCACTGCTGGGTTCTGCACCCACCGGTTCGATTCGCGCCAGCTCGCTGGACATTATGGTAATCAACCTGGCCAATCTCAGCGTTTACCTGATTCCACTGATTGCACTGATGCTGTCCTATGACAGCCTGGTGGCGGAATTTGAACGCGGCACCATGTTACTGCTGCTCACCTACCCGATTGCACGCTGGCAAGTGGTTATGGGCAAGTTTGTGGGCCATGCGCTGATTCTGTTTATGGCCATATTTCTCGGCTATGGCGGCGCGGTACTGATACTGCTGGCCAGCGGCCAGGCCGATATTGCCGGCTGGCAGGCCTATCTCAGCATGATGCTCAGCTCACTATTACTGGGCTGCGTATTTATCGCGCTGGGCTACCTGCTGAGTATTCTGGTGAAGGAGCGTGCCACCGCAGCCGGCAGTGCCATCGCGCTCTGGCTGATCTTTGTGGTGCTCTACGACCTGCTGCTGTTCGGCCTGCTACTGCTCGATGACCAGCAGATCATCAGTCAACAGGTACTCAGCATGCTGATGCTTGCCAGCCCCACGGACAGCTATCGCCTGATCAATCTAAGCCTGTTTGAAGAGGTTCGTCACGCCAGCGGCATCAGTGCGCTGGTTAGCGACAATGCAGGCCTCAGCGCCAGCCTGTTAAGCGGAGTGATGGTGCTATGGCTGCTTGTACCACTTGCCGCGGTATTGCTTATTTTTCAGCGCAGAGAACTGTAATCGCTAACTGCAACCATGACCCTGCATTGTGAACCTGTCTGGAGACATTGAATGAGAAAATCGACTTTAACACGCTGGCTTATACCCACCCTGACATGTGCTGTACTGCTGGGCGCTGTTGGCTGTGAGAAACAGCCCGCCACTGCCACGCCGGAGCCACACACCCTCACCCGTGAGGCCAGTGGTTATTACTGCCTGATGACGGTGGTCTACCACAATGGGCCCAAAGGCCATATTATATTGTCCGATGGCAAGGTTAACTGGTTCACCTCGGTACGCGATACCATCGCCTTTACCCTGTTACCGGAAGAGCCTAAAAATATCGCGGCAATTTATGTCAATGATATGAGCGACGCCAACTGGGACAACCCCGGTGAAGATAACTGGATCGATGCCCGCAGCGCCTGGTATGTTATTGATAGCAAATTAATGGGCGGCATGGGTGCACCGGAAGCGGTACCCTTTTCCAGCCAGCAAAGTGCACAGGCGTTTACGCAGAAACACGGTGGCAAGGTGTTGGCCTTTAAGGATATTCCGCGTGACTATATTCTTGAATCAGCCGACTGATCCATTTGGAATATTCATTATAAAAACCGCGGGTATCAACTTTATACAAACAGGTAATAGATAACCCGCGCATAGTGATCCAGCAGCAGAAACGCAAACAGCGCACTCAGGTAGAAAATCGAGTAACTGAATGTTTTCATGGCATGCAAATCACTGTCGCCGGTGCGATACAGTTTCACCGCATGGTAAATAAAGCCGATCCCCAGGCTCAGCGCACCGGCAAAATAAATCAGCCCGGTCATCTGAATCACAAACGGCATCAGCGTCACCGACAGCAGCAGCATGGTGTATAACAGAATGTGAAACTTGGTAAACACAATGCCGTGGGTCACCGGCAACATGGGCAGACCGGCACGGGCATATTCATCACGGCGTTTAATCGCCAGCGCCCAGAAGTGTGGTGGCGTCCAGACAAAGATAATCAGAAACAGCAACAGCGCCTCGGTATTCACCTCGCCGGTCATCGCCGCCCAGCCCAGCATCGGTGGTGCCGCACCGGCCGCGCCACCCAGCACAATATTCTGCGGTGTGCTGCGCTTAAGGAACATAGTGTAAATCACTGCGTAACCCACCAGGGAGGTCAGGGTCAGCAAGGCGGTCAGCGGGTTGGTCCAGGTCAGCAGAATCACCATGGAAATCACCGCCAGCGACAGCGCAAACAGCAATGCTGAACGGGAACTCATTTCGCCCTGTGGCAATGGCCGCTTATGGGTACGTTCCATCACCACATCAATGCGTTGATCTACCCAGTGATTAAGTGCCGCACCGGAAGCCGAAGCCAGGCCAATGCCGATAGTGGCTGCAATAAAGGTATCCAGCGGCAGCGCGCCCTGGGTAGATAACAGCATGCCCACGATGGCGGTGAACACAATCAGAAAAACCACCTTGGGTTTACATAGATTGTAATATTTACGCCAGTTGCCAGAAACAGAATGCAGAGCGAGTACGGTCATAGCGACCTCCGGGAAGTATTTGGGTTTGTTGGAACGGGGTTACGGGTGGATGACAAACTGTAATTAATCAGTAACAGGCCCAGCAACAGCAGTGCCGCGCCGGCATTGTGGGCCACCGCAATCGGTATGGGTAATACCAGCAACACATTGGCAATGCCCAGTGAAATCTGCAAGCCGAGCAGGAACAGCAACAACCACGCCTGTTTACGCAGCACAGACTGTTGCTTGAGCAGCAACAGGAATCCCAGCGTCAGCAGTACCAGCGTGGTCAGCAGAGCGCCCACACGGTGCATAAAATGCACGGTGACACCTGCGGCCAGCGACAGGGTTCCACCCTCGTAATTCACCGACGTATCTTTAAAGAACACAAAGGCCTCGTCGAAGTCCAGTTGCGGCAGCCACTGACCCTGACAGGTGGGAAAATCCGGACAATACAGCGCCACATAGTTGGTGCTGGTCCAGCCACCGAGAAAAATCTGTAACGCCAGCACCGGTACCGACAACCTGGCCAGCCAGCGCACGGCAGCGCCTGTGCGCACCTGCTGCAGTTGTGAAAGCCAGGGCCTGCTGTGTTTGATCAGCACCCAGAACAACAACGCCAGGGTGAGTAAGCCCGCCAGCAGATGCAGGGTGACTATGGTCGGATGCACCAGCTGGGTCACTGTCCACATACCGAGCATGCCCTGAAAAATAACCAGGCCCACCAGAAGTACCGGCAGTATTAGCTGCTGCCCTTCAGCTTTACGATTACGCCAGGCCAGATAAGCCATGCCGATAATCAGCAGGCCAAGAAAACTGGCAAAGTAGCGATGAATCATTTCTTTCCAGGCTTTGGCAGAATCCACTTCTACATGAGGATAGGCATCACGTGCCAGCGAGAGCTCCTGTGCATCCTTGGGTGCGGTGATCTTGCCAAAGCAACCGGGCCAGTCAGGACAGCCAAGGCCCGCATCGGAAAGACGCACATAGGCACCGAGTATAATCACAATGAATGCCAGACTACATGCGGCCAGACTAATGCGTTGAAATGCCTTACTGTACAAAGATGCGCTACTCATTTGTAATGGGGGTTTCAAGCATGCTAGCTGATTGGCAGAATGCACGCAATTGAATCTACTTGTTATCAGATAAGCTCAGATTTTGTTATCGTTTGTTAATATTATGAAATAATGATTCACCTATGTGCCAGATTTAAAATAGTAAATTAAGGTTGAGCTGTTATAGTCTGATAGCTGAACTGTAACAACAAGCCACGGCAACCCCTACGAGTAAGAGATATGAGCAAAATACAAAACCGCCTGATACTGATCATCGCCGCTATTGCCGCCATGGCTGGCGGACTCTGGCTGGCGCAGGTGAATCCACCTCCACAGCAGGACACACCACGCATTCAGGGCGCGATTTACCCCCAGGCAAAACATATCGAAAACTTCAGCTTGCTGAACCAGGACAACCAAACTTTTAACAAAAATAATTTACAGGGTCAGTGGAGCCTGCTGTTTGTTGGCTACACACTCTGTCCGGATATCTGCCCCACCACGCTCACCCTGATGAGTGAAGTTTACTGGGAACTTAAAGACCAGGAACTGGAACCTCCCGCTATTATTTTTCTTTCCATTGACCCGAAACGGGATACCGTAGATGTGGTAAAAAAATACGTTGAGTATTTCAATAAAGATTTTATCGGCCTCACCGGTGAGTCAAAACAAATTGCACAGCTCACGCGTAACCTGAATGCGGTATATCGCAAAGCACCCGGACTTGAGGGTGAAATAACTGAAGATGATTACCTGATGGATCACAGCTCCGCGTTAATGCTGATTAATCCGGATGGTGATTTACAATCGATTCTCACAGCACCCCATTCAATCCGAGGTGTTATTGACAGCCTGCTTAAATCACAGAGTTATTACGAGGCCTTATAAAACCGGTGCTGTAACTGAATTGTTATAAACTTATTAGCATTTATACTGTCCGATTGTATTAATTATTGGTGACTGGAAAACCAGCTTAACTTATCGACTTAACTAAATTAATATAAATAATTATCAGCCAGTTGAGCCGTCGGAATCAGCAGATTTCAAATACATTTATCTAAAGCCATTACACAGGAGACAACTATGTCAAACGAAGGTTATCACGAACCGATTAATGAAATATCCGATGAAACACGTGACATGCACCGCGCCATTACCTCGCTGATGGAAGAACTGGAAGCGGTTGACTGGTACAACCAGCGAGTTGACGCCTGCAAGGACGATGAACTGCGCGCCATCCTGATTCATAACCGCGATGAAGAAAAAGAACATGCCGCCATGGTGCTGGAATGGATACGCCGCAAGGACCCGAAAATGGATCATGAATTGAAGGATTACCTGTTTACCGACAAGCCAATCGCCCACAAATAAACTGCGAGCATATAAAACGGCGGTTGTATCTTACAGCCGCCGTTTTATATACCTGCCGTGAAGGCTTGAACCCTTAGAAGCTTAAAAGAAAACGCGAACAACGCAAATGTACGCGAATAAACGCAAAGGCCATATAAGGTTTTTGCAATCGCGTTTATTTGCGTTGTTTGCGTTCATTCGCGTTTTCTTTTGCTTTAGTCTAACTGTCAGGGCAATTCATCTGCATCCTGGCTGTCTTCCTTAACCACTTCAAGAAAGTCGACCTTGCTGACACCCATCATAATCAGGCTGTTGCCCGCAACGTAAATAGAAGAGTAAGTACCGATAAACACACCCACAATCAACGCAAAGGCAAAGGCGTTAATCACCTCACCACCCAGCAGATACAGTGCGAACAGCACCAGTAAGGTGGTTAAAGAGGTCATAATCGTACGTGCCAGTGTCTGGTTGATTGAGGTATTAAGAATTTCAGATGGCGTTCCCTTGCGTTGAGACCTGAAAATTTCACGAATACGGTCCAGCACCACCACCGTGTCATTCAGGGAATAACCAATTACTGCCAGGATCGCTGCCAGCACGGTCAGGTCAAATGCAATCTGGGTCACGGAAAATACACCCACGGTGATTACCACGTCGTGTACCAGTGCCAGGATCGCGGCCACTGCAGACTTCAGCTGAAAGCGCAGCCCCACATAAACCATAATTGCAAACAGCGCAATCAGCATCGCCAGGCCACCCTGCTCTCTTAACTCTTCACCCACCTGTGGCCCGACAAATTCAATACGGCGCATTTCCACCGTATCGGTGCTGGAGTTTTTAAGGATGCCCAGCACCTCATCGGAGATACTGGCACTGTTAACCCCTTCCCGTGGCGCGATACGCACCAGCACATCCCTTGAGGTACCAAAGTGCTGCACCACCGCATCGGAATACTCGCTGTTTTCCAGTGCTTCACGCAGTGCGCCAAGCTCAACCGGTTTGCTATAACCGGCTTCAATTAAATAACCGCCGGTAAAATCTATACCCAGATTCAACCCTTTTGAGTACAGGCTGAAAACGGAAATCAGAATAAGCAGTGCGGAAAGCCCCAGCGCAAGATTACGCTTGCCGAGAAAGTCGATACTGGTTTTAGTTGATGTTATTTGCATGCTTTTCGCCTATATGGAAAGTTTTTTCAGATTGCGTCCACCATAGATCAGGTTAACCAGTGCCCTGGTGCCCATAATGGCGGTAAACATCGAGGTTAAAATACCAATCGACAGGGTAATCGCGAACCCCTTGATGGGCCCAGTGCCCAGACTGAATAACACAACCGCGGCAATCAATGTGGTGACATTGGCATCCGCAATGGTACTGAAGGCTTTTTCATAACCCGCATGAATACTCGCCTGTGGCGTGTTTCCATTGCGCAGTTCCTCACGAATCCGCTCAAAGATCAGCACATTGGCATCCACCGCCATACCCACGGTGAGCACAATACCGGCAATACCCGGCAAGGTCAGCGTGGCCTGCATCAGGGATAGCACCGCAATAATAATCACCAGGTTCGCGGTTAATGCAACATTGGCGATCAGGCCGAAGGCCTTGTAATAAACCGCCATAAACACCAGCACCAGGGCAAAACCGATCACTACCGACATAAAGCCCTGTTCGATATTATCCTTACCCAGGCTTGGGCCAACGGTGCGTTCCTCAACGATTTCCACCGGCGCTTTAAGTGCACCGGCTCTTAGCAGCAGCGCAAGATCCCGTGCTTCAAAGGATTCCAGACCGGTAATCTGGAACTGTTTGCTGAACGCATCCTGAATGGTGGCAACGTTAATGACTTCTTCGGTATGGGTTTTAACCTTAACCTTTTCACCATCAACCAGGCGGGTTTCCACCTTGGTTTCGATAAACACCACTGCCATCGGCTTCTTGATGTTATCACGGGTGGTATCACCCATTTTTTTCGCGCCCTTGCTGTTCAGGCGCACACTCACTGCCGGTGTACCCGACTGTGTATCAATGGTGGAGGATGCACTGTTGATCTGGTCACCGGTTACAATTACACGGCGCTTTAACAATACCGGATCACCATTACGCTGGTGATACAGTTTGGCACTGAGTGGAATCGAGCCACCACTGGCTGCACTTTCCCAGTCGGCACGGGTGCCTTCGGTTAAACGGAATTCCAGGGTGGCGGTGGCACCGAGTATATCCTTGGCGCGGGCCGTGTCCTGCACACCGGGCAACTGCACCACGATGCGTTCTTCGCCCTGTTGCTGAATCACCGGTTCAGCGACACCCAGCTCATTAACACGATTACGCAAGGTGGTAACGTTTTGCTGAATCGCCGAGCGTCGTTCGGTGCGCAGTGCCTCTTCACTGATTGTGGCAAATACCGTGAGTTCATCGTCTCTGGTGGTAAACTCAAGTTCCTTGAAAAAGGATTTCAGTTTGGAGTGGCCCTGCTCCAGACCTTCCTCATCACGAAACTGGATACTGATACCACCGTCTTCACGACGAATGCCGCGGTAACGGATTTGTTCTTCCCGTAACTGTATGCGCATTTCAGATGCGATATCGGTTTCCATGCGTTCCAGCACCGAGTCCATATCCACTTCCAGCAGAAAGTGCACACCACCCCGCAGGTCCAGGCCGAGATACATGGGCAGTGCATTTAATGTCTGCAACCAGGGTGGCGTGGCGGGTGCCAGATTCAGTGCCACAGTGTAATCGCTGTTACGGCTGATAAATTCCAGATCCTTGATGGTATCCACTGCGGTCAGCTGCGCGTCTTCCGACAGAAAACGGATCAGTAACTGGCCGTTTTTCAGTTCGCTGGCTTTCACCTGCACCTGTGCCTGTTGTAACGCATCACTGACTTTCTGCTGTGCTTCCGTATCAACCTGACTGTTACGCAGTGATACAAGTACCGACGGGTCTTCGCCATACAGATTGGGTGCGGCATAAATACCCCCCGCCAGTAATACGGCGATGAGCAGTATGTATTTCCAGAGTGGATACTGATTGATCATTATTATAATTGCTCGTTTGTATACTTATTAAAAGATGGGCATTGAGCGGTGTCGGTGGGTTGTCAGGTATACCCCATAACAACCCACTGACCTTAAGGTATGGCGCTTAGGCGCTCTGTTCCTTGATCGTGCCTTTGGGCATTAATGCGCCAATCGAGGCTTTCTGCACATTGATGCTCACATTATTGCTGATTTCAAGGGTAACGAAGTTTTCAGACACCTTTGTGATCTTGCCCAGAATACCGCCCTGGGTTACCACTTCGTCACCCTTGCTCAGTGCTTCAATCATCGCCTTCTGTTCCTTGGCGCGTTTGCTCTGTGGGCGAATCAGGAAGAAATAGAACAGCACCAGTAAACCGATGGGAAATAACAGGGCTGTAATCGGGTCACCACCCTGTGCGGCCGCAGCACCACCTTCAGCCATTGCATCGGAAATAAAAAAACTCATAACTCACTCCACCTTATCGTAAGGGTTTAATTGAAATAATGGCCACACAGCAGTGTATGACACGAATGTTAAAATTTGCGCGCTATTATGCCATTTCGCCGGCAAAACTTCAGCAGGCATTTAGCCTGCTCATATTTTAATCAACCTTGCCTGATACTCAGGGTCTAGTCTTCCTGCGGCTGCTGACGCCGCGCATAGAAGTCCTCTACATAGTCATCAAAGCGGTCCTCTTCAATGGCTGTGCGGATATCCTGCATCAATTGCTGGTAATAATGCAGGTTATGGATGGTATTCAGGCGTGAGCTGAGGATTTCCTTGCATTTATCCAGGTGCCGCAGGTAGCTGCGGCTGTAATTGCGGCAGGTATAGCAGCTGCAGTTCTCATCCACCGGACGGGTATCATCCTTGTACTTGCTGTTGCGGATTTTAATGATACCGGTTGAGGTGTAGAGAAAGCCGGTACGCGCATTGCGGGTTGGCATGACACAGTCAAACATATCTATGCCCCGTTTTACTGACTCCACAATGTCCTCCGGGGTTCCCACCCCCATCAGGTAACGGGGATGGTCCTCAGGTAACAGTGGCGTGGTGACTTCCAGTACCTTGTTGCGCTCTTCCTTGGGTTCACCCACCGACAGACCGCCGATGGCATAACCGTCAAAGCCGATCTGCACCAGTGCATTGGCCGAGCGTTCACGCAGGTTCTCATACATGCCCCCCTGCACAATCGCAAACAGTGCCGAGGGGTTGCCCTGATGCGCCTGCTTGCTGCGCTCGGCCCAGCGCAGTGACAGCTCCATGGAGTCCCTGGCCTGTTGCTCGGTGGCGGGATAAGGCGTGCATTCATCGAAGATCATCACAATGTCCGAACCCAGTTCACGCTGCACCTGCATCGATTTCTCCGGGGTCAGCATCACCTTGGCGCCGTCCGTGGGGGAATTAAAGCTCACCCCTTCCTCGGTAATCTTGCGCAGCTTGGCCAGGCTGAATACCTGGAAGCCACCGGAATCGGTGAGGATGGGCTTATCCCAGTGCATAAAATCATGCAGGTCGCCGTGCTTCTGGATAATCTCGGTGCCGGGGCGCAGCATCAGGTGGAAGGTGTTACCCAGAATGATTTCCGCACCCAGTTCCTTGAGCTCTTCCGGGGTCATCGCCTTGACCGTGCCGTAGGTGCCCACCGGCATAAAGGCCGGCGTCTGGATCGTGCCGCGGGGGAAACTGATCTCACCGCGCCTGGGCCCGGACGGGCCATGCTCACTCTTAATTAATTTAAACTGCATCAATGACATAGCGTATTCTTTTAAACTGAATTATCTCTTAAAATTGTTTGGCTTTTCAGGCTGTTTTCTGCGCCTGCTGTGGCACATGTTCCAGCAGCATGGCATCGCCATAACTGAAAAAACGGTAGCGCTGTTCTATTGCATGCCGGTAGGCGGCCATAATGTTGTCGCGGCCAGCAAAGGCACTCACCAGCATCATCAAGGTGGATTGCGGCAAATGGAAATTGGTGATCATCGCATCCACCACCCTGAACTCATAACCTGGGTAGATAAAAATCCGGCTGTCGCCGTGAAACTCGCCCAGCTCCCCCTGCATGGCGGCGGATTCCAGGCTGCGCACCGAGGTAGTGCCCACTGCAATCACCCGCCCACCACGGGCTCTGGTCTGCTGAATCGCCGCCACCGCCTCGGCATTCACCTCAATGGCTTCGGCGTGCATGGTGTGGTCTTCAACCTGCTCGACCCGCACCGGCTGGAAGGTTCCTGCCCCCACGTGCAGGGTAACGTAGGTGGATCTCACCCCCATTTCGGCAAGGCGTGCCAGCAGCGCTTCATCAAAATGCAGGCCGGCAGTGGGTGCGGCCACCGCGCCAGGATGCTTTGCATACACCGTCTGGTAGCGTTGCTGATCGTCCGCTTCATCGGCACGCTCAATATAGGGCGGCAGCGGCATATGCCCGTGGGCGGCCAGTAACTCCAGCACCGGGGTCTCTCCCGCAAACTGCAGGTGAAACAGCTCGCCCTGGCGACCCAGCATGCGAGCCTGTATTACCCCTTCCAGCAACAGCTCGGCCCCGGCTTTGGGGGATTTACTGGCGCGCACATGGGCCAGCACATGGTGCTCATCCAGCACCCGCTCCACCAGCACCTCAAGCTTGCCACCACTGGCTTTCTGCCCGTGCAGGCGTGCCGGAATCACCTGGGTGTTATTGAACACCAGTAGATCATCGGCGCGTAACAGCTCCGGCAGGTCAGTAAACTGCCGGTCGCTACACTGCCCCGCCGCCACATGCAGCAAACGGCTGGCACTGCGTTCTGGCAATGGGTACTGGGCTATCAGCTCTTCGGGAAGATCAAAATCAAAGTCGGAGGTGCGCATGGCGCGGGAGTTTACCACAAGCCGCCATCTGGGGAAGCGCTGTTGGCGCTGTAGCGAGCTAGCAGCCCATGGTAGTCCGCTAATGAACGCCAATAAACGCCAATATCAGTAAATTATGCTCACTCGTTCCCACGCTCCCGCGTGGGAATGCATACGCAGCAGCACATTAATAAAAATAACCTATAGAGCACAGCATAGGGTTCCCACGCAAGAGCAAAGGAACCAGCCAAACGCAAATTTAATGCAAAGCCGGGTATAAGAAATATTTCGCGCATAAGAAAAGCGGTGCCTGTGCACCGCTTTTCTTATTTAAGCTGGCAAGCCTGCTTATTGGCTAAATGATGTGATGGTGTGTGTTTCGTCATCAATCACCAATGCGCCGTCATATGACTGTGACTGGCCGTTACGTTTTACTGTCACAACATAATTCGTGGGCGTAATACCGTAATCATCATACATATTTACCTTCACAGTATAGTTACCAGATGGAATATTGGTGTCGAAATAAATATTCTCCGGGCCAAAGCCATCAAGGTCATCTACATCCAGGTAACCGTCACCCATTATGGAATTCTCACTTCCGTAATAAATCTCATGCCCATCTGGTTCAACCAGATACAGATCCACATCTGTTGCTGTGTCCCAGGTCAGGGTAATCTGGAAATTACCTGAGCCCACTTCGGTCACCTTAACCTCCACATCTGCAGGCTCGGACCAGTTATCCGTGTGCAGCTGTATATTGGAAAAGTCATAGGAAGGTGCTGTGAGCGGTGGTACTTCTGCCTGGATATAGGTCTGTACCCTGGCAGGCGCTGTATAGGTCGGTGCTGTGTTTTGCATGGGTGACGGGGTTAAGCGAATGCTGGGTTGACCAGTACAATTCAGCTGCACGCGTTCACGTGGTGTTGATGCAAAGCTGACCATGGTATTACTTTTTTCTTTCAGAAGTTCACTGGCAGAAGGTTTTGTGCTGCTATTACCATAAGGCTGTCCATCTGCACCAACTGGAATAACAAAGGTCTTGTCCGAACCCTCGATCTGAATCATATAGGCATGCACATAGGAGCCATCCGGTAAAGCCGGTGGTGTAACACCCAGGCTTGATGTGCCGCCAGCGGTCAATGATAACTCGCTTGCCACTTCCAGTGTGCCACCGGTTGCGCCGGCAGGTGCCGGAATATCACCGCTAATTACCTGTGCGCCTTCAAAGGAAATGTTATCGGCCAGTTTCTGTGGATTGTCCACCAGAACTTCGGTGGTGGTATCCGTTGTGGTGTCATCTCCACCACCGCCGCCACCGCAGCCATATAAGCCAAGACTTAGCGTGCCTGCCATCAGCAGCACGGCCAGATTAGATGTGTTATTCATAAGTAAAATCCTGCAAGATTTAATAGAAACTTGTTGTTGCCACTGGCCTATCAACTCACGCCGATGGGTAGCGACTTATTGTTATTGCGCAGTACTAATATGCGAATGGGCATAACCGCAGTTACTTGCCCCAAGCATTGTCTACCCCAATACTTACACTAATATAGTGGGAAATCAGCCAGTGGCAATACTACAAACGGGTTATATTCGGGTGTTTTTATTAAAAAATGAAAAAAACAGGGATCTATTCAAGTTTTGTATAGATGCGGGACGGACAGGCTTAGCAGGCTGCGTCGTAAAGAACAGGCGGAGAATACTGGCGGAATATATTGCAGCAGGATGCCAGCGGATGATGGTTAGTTCGGCTCCCCCGGCCAGATAAACTCAAGGCGAATGCCGCTGGGTTCAAAACACATCATATGCTGTGCCGGGCCATCACGGAGTAATTCCGGGGGAAACTCGATATGCACTGCCTCATCCAGCAGTCGCCGGTAAATTTCATGCAGTGCATCTTTGCTCTCTACCTGCAGTGCCAGATGATGCAGGCCGATATTGCTGTCTTTATTGAAGGCCTGCGCGGTCTGCTGGCCAGCCGGGTGTGCTGCCCAGAGACTTAGCATCACCCTGCCATCACTGACGAAAATCGCCGGGTAACTATCGTCCCGTCTGACCTCCTGCCAGCCCAGCAGTCCGGTGAAAAAACCTGCACTGTCCTCCAGTCGGCTCACTGTCAGCCCGACATGGTGTACACCAGCGGTAAGCGCGCTGTTTTCTGTCGCCATGACCAACTCCTTCTGCTTAAGGCGCAGCAGTAATTGCGATTATTTTATCGCAAGATAAATACCGACAATAAAACTGATAGCACCACCGATATACAGCATCATCACCTTATCCGGCTCGGCGCCGGTAAGTGCTTCATTAATATTAGCGCCAACTGAGCTGGACATATCATAGCCCCAGAAGGCAAGCCCGACACCCAGTACAATGAGTGCAATACCAGCCAGTTTAAGCGGTGAAATGGATGCGTTAGACATAATGGTTTCCTCGTGTTTGAAAGACCTGCTGGTTACAAACCAATTCAAATTGAACACTGATTAAGTCGAACCGAATTTGAATAGAGTGTTCCAGTCTATCTGTTAATGCAACGCTCATCTACTTTTTCAATGGGGTCAGACTCGATTGATTCGGTCTGCAGTTCACTGGCGGCTTCGTCATACACCGGCACCTGGAACGGCACGTAATGATCGGGGCGTCTGGCGAGGATGCCGGGGTTCTGGCCGCTGGTGCTGAAGTCGGCTTCGCGCAGGCGCTGATTGCTGGTGCTGCCGGCAAAAATCGGGTTGCCGCTCTGCGGTTCACCGCTGACGTGGATGTAAAAATGCTGGCTGTCGGTGATCTCACTGGGCAGTTGCAATACCTGCAGGCGGCGGCCGGGCTCGATGGGGAACTGGTAGACACCCTGGCTATCACCGGGCAGTGTTTTGAGTGTTTTGTTATCGCTAATAATCGCGATGCGCCCGGTGTAGCCGGCGCCTTCAAGCGACTCCGGCAGCGGGCGGCCCTGGTGATCGAGCCACTCGGTGGTGATAGTGACCGTGGTATCCGAGGTCAGGCTGGCGCCTTCGAAGCCGATCAGCCGGGTGATGGTGTCGTTGGTTGCGGTGGCGCCCTGCTCGATTTTATAGCCACGCTCGGCGCGGATTTTTAGGTTGGGCGGGCCCATGATGATCGGGTCGATGGGGAAGCTCAGGTCGCCATTGGCGAGCGTGGCCTGCATGGTGGTGTCAACGTGGCCGATATAACCGGTGGCGCGGTTGATGGCATAAATGCGGATCGCATCACCCGGTTGCAAATGGTCCGCTTCACGCTGATGCAGTTCGGGGTTGATGCCGCTGCTGGCCTGCCAGTCGCTGAAGAAGCTTTCGCTGTAACGAGAATAGTCCAGGACATTGAGACCGCCCGGCATCGGAATGTTGTAAAAGAAGCGACCCAGGTTATCGGTGCCGACTGGTGCGCTCTCTTTACCGAGCTCGTTCAGGCCGATGCGTTCAGATATGAGTTTACCGTCCGACACGCGCACGATGTAGAGGTCGGTATTGCTCAGGTCCTCGGCGCTGATTTGAGACAACAGCCCCTGATGCTGGGTATCGGCGAAACTGCTGCTGTCCATCACGCGCGTGAGGTCAGGCTGCGCGGTATCGGGCGTCTTGCCGCCGCTGCTCAGCCAGACACCCTGCAACTCCTCAGGCTCGCCGGCGACAAATATTTTTCTGTCGGGGTCTTGTGCTGGCGCATCAGGGTCGGCTTGCAGATGCCCAGTGAGAACCTGGTCCGGCGTGCCGTCACGATCAAAGTCATAGCCCTGGGTGGCGGTCAGGGTGTTATCCGGGCCGGCATCGTTGCCATATTGTGTTTTGTACTGGGTAAGGTCTGCTTGCAGTACCGGTGTGCCGGATAACAGCACACGGTTGTTTTGCGTGGCAACCTCGGCCGTTAATTGCAAGATAAGGCGTCAGCCATTAGCGGTCCACTTTCTCTGTGTCCCGGGTTTTCATGGTGGATATGCAGGAAAGCCATATTTTTGTGTGCTTGGGAACAGGTTCTTTTTGTAGTCAGCTTCAAGGTTTCGGTCGTTTGAATCAGGGTTCAGGTAGTACAACATTGTTACTGTACGTTTATCGCCAATTGAAAAACGGATATTGCCATATATCTTTCCATACAATGCGCTTACGATATTGCCATTAGCGTCTTTCTCTGTCCGGATACGAAAAAAATAGTTTCTATCATCAGGGAAATCATTCGCAATAAAACGATCAAAAGTTCTAGCGCTTCGTTGAATTAATTCACTCTGATAGCCATTAACTGGGGCTTCATGCGGTAGCCTTAAGCGGCTGCCCCACATAGGGTCGGCATCGTATTGTTGTATGCCATCACCATCGTTTGAGAACCGCAGGCTTAGCGTGTAATCATATTCATTATGCCCGGTAATCTCCCCTGTTAATTTAAAAACAAAGTCGCGATGCGTACCCAAGCCATGCGGTACTACCCAATCACGCGCAATTAAGTCATACGCATATTCTTTGTCAGTTCCAGGTAGCTTAATAGGTGTGCCATTTGAGCTACTCCCGCTGGTATTGCCTATGTACAGATCACGTGGATTTTTGATTTTCCGCAACTCCAAAGTGAGCGTCTCATTCCATGGCTGCCAGCGTCTAAACCCAGTCATGCCAGTGAACTTACTATAGCTTTTTTGATACCAGGTTGAGTAGTAGCCTTCCTTGCCGGCGCCATATTCTATAAATCGCGTTGAGCTACCTGAGAGTGTTGCCAGACCATCTGAGTCGGTTCTTTCAGTGTCTGTGTTTCCTTCTGACCCAGCTTTGAAATTAACGGATGCACTCGCACCATCAACTGGCTGACCTTCATCATCGATTACTTTTAACGTCACTTTCACATCAGGCAAGGCGAATGCTTGAGTTGTGGCAAGTAACAGAACAAAGCTGAAGAAGATATTATATAATGATTTCATAGTTATTCTCACTGGTCGAGTTTTGCTTCAACTCTGACAAAATCATTGTAGAGTCGATAAACGTATAGATAGGCTACGTCCTTAAGGTCACCATGTTTCCATCGTTTAATACCGTCAGATGATCGATCGGCTTCGCGTTCAACTGGCCAGCCATTTCGGTGTTGTTCAAGAGACATATCAAAATTATCATCATTTATGTCGAATATTAAGCCGCTTCCATCGGCTGAGGTTATTGATGGGATTGGATGACTCCCCGTCGCATCTGATAACGCAGGAAGCGCGTGGCCTAGCAAACAATCAATGGGGTCAGACTCCAATCAATGGGGTCAGACTCGATTGATTTTCTGTTTTTCTTTATATACCACTGACTTTCTGTCTCCACCACGGCTTGATGGAGCCACTGGCCGATTTATCTGCGAGGCAATCTTTTGTTTGAAGTAGCTACTGCCTAAGACCCACGCTTTATTGGTTGCCTCCCGTATCTCGTCCAGTGTTTTTTCGCTGATTTGTGCCCTGAATAACGCACGGTATGCGGCCTGACGTTGCTCTGCTGTTTTTCCCAAACGACGGTATTCCCGGTGCGCTACTACCAATAGATCCTGCTCACCCAGCGCATTACACCGATAACTCGACCAGGGGTACTCGGAAGGATGTTCGACCATACCTTCTGCTCTCACCGGGTTAAGCTCTATATAGCGGTAACAGGTTAACAGATACGCTTCACTGTCGACCAGGCTTGCCTTGTAGCGCCCTTCCCAAAGCGTACCTGTGCGGTTATAGGCATAATTGAAATATTGTACATAATACCTCCCCAGCATTTGCAATGCTTTGCTGATACTCTGTTCTGTATGTGGCGTCATCAGCAGGTGTACATGGTTTGTCATTAAGACATAGGCATGGATTTCACACTGGTGTTTGTCGCATGCCTGTTTTAGCTTTTCAAGATAGAAGCGATAATCTTCGTCAGTATAGAAAATGGGTTCGCGATTATTGCCACGGATGATCACATGTTGCGGCTGTCCAGGAATAACAAAACGGGGTTGACGAGGCATAGCACATCCTTATGCTGATTAGAAAACTTAACAATAAACTACTCATTGATAACGATCAATCGAGTCTGACCCTATTGAAAGAAAAGTGCAGTAAGTGTTCATGGTTCTGCTCCACTTCCTGACCAAAACTGATCACGCCATCGCCCTGTAAGGGTACTTCCTGGTGGCGTAGGAAAAACGGGGTTTTATCTCCCACCTTTATATAAGTGCCGTTGGTACTTTCATCCACCAGAAAGAAAACGCCCTGGCGGTTTTCTATGCGCGCGTGTTCACGGGAAGCGAAGGTTGAGGCCACCAGTTGATCACATTGTGCGCCCCGGCCAAAGGTATAGGCAGGCATACCGGGTCGAAGTACATGTTTATATTGCTGATACTGCAGGGTCAGCGGTTTATCACTGATCAGGTCCAGGCTGTGGCTGATAATGGTGGGCATAACCTGGGTATCCGCCGGCTCCCACATGACTTCATATAAGGTGACCGGTTCGCTGCGCCCCTTGATGTGCATGCGATCCATCTCGCGACATTTTTCAATCAGCTCGCTGCGGGTTAAGGAGCGCTGGGTGGTGTCGGTGGTGATCACCTGCCGGGCCTTGGCCAGCTTGGCCACCCTGGACGCGAGATTAACCACGTCACCGAATATATCGCCATCCTCCTGTAAAATGGCGGTACCCCAGTGCACACCGATACTGAACATCAGGCCCACGCCATTGCGGATCGGTTGCTGGTCCATGGTTTCATGAATCTGGCAGGCACAGCTGATTGCGCTGTCCGCATCGGGAAAGCGGCACATCACCTCATCCCCGATGGTTTTAACAATCACCCCCTGGTTCTGTTTAATCAGCGCACACACCAGCCCGATGGCATCGCCTATCATCTGGCTGGCAATTGAATCCCCCAGGCGGTCATATAATCCGGTGCTACCTGCAACATCAGCAAACATAACGGCAAAATTTTGCTGCGTTCTACCCATATAAACTGCTTTCCCGTAAATGCTGTGACTTTGAAACAACAGGCGAATCGCCTTTGCCAAGTATATGCCATATACGGGTGATTGTGCGCTCAGCGTGCTGTGTTGATTTGCCAGCAGCCACTTTGCTGTTTATTATCCTTTTCGAATTCTGCGGCAAGAGCCCAGCCAGAACAGGATGACACATGCCAACAAACAAACCCTCACCCTTTCACCCAAGCTGGGACAGCCAGCTGCTGCCGGAGCTGGAAAAGGACTATATGCGCTCACTCAAGCAGTTTTTGCGCGAGCAGAAGGCGCAGGGTAAGCAGATACTGCCGCCCTCAGATCGCTGGTTTAATGCCCTGAACAGCACCCCGCTGGATCAGGTCAAAGTGGTAATTCTCGGCCAGGACCCTTACCCCACCCCCGGACATGCTCATGGCCTGTGTTTTTCAGTTTTGCCTGAGGTGCGCCCGCTGCCCAAATCGCTGATCAATATCTACAAGGAACTGGCCAGTGACCTGGGGATTGAAAACCACCATGGGCACCTGCAGCACTGGGCGGATCAGGGGGTGCTACTGCTTAACAGTGTGCTCACGGTTGAGGCCGGTCATGCCAATGCGCACCAGGGTAAGGGCTGGGAGCGGTTTACCGATAAGGTGATCGAGGTGCTTAACCAGCAGCAACGGCCACTGGTGTTTGTGCTGTGGGGTGCCTATGCACAGAAAAAAGGCGCCATTATCGACGACAGTCGCCACCGGGTGATTCGTGCGCCCCACCCATCGCCGCTGTCTGCTCACCGAGGTTTTTTTGGTAGCAGACCCTTCTCTACGATTAACCAGTTCCTGCTGCAGCAACAGCAAGGCGAAATCGACTGGTCGCTGCCACAGGCACAATCTGACTGATTCACGGCTGCTTTGTGAAAGCCTGCCTCTGGGCTTGCTAAGCCTGTGAATTTACGGGTGTTTTTCTATTGATTATTCTTTTCAAATGGCCTGTTTTTTATGTTGCATATTTAGTATAATCCGCGCCTTCGTTTAAACAGATTAAATGCGGCCTGTAGCCTGGCTGGAAAAATAACGATAAAGAACTTTAAACTAATGTTCTAACTTATTGTTTTAAAAGGCCTCAAGCCCAACTGCTGGATTCATGCGTGAACTGGCAGTGACACTGAAATATTTAACTATCTTAAGAGTAAGAACATGACAGAGCTATCTCGTTACAGAAATATCGGCATTTTCGCCCACGTGGATGCAGGTAAAACAACCACCACAGAGCGTATTCTAAAGCTCACAGGTAAAATCCATAAGGCAGGTGATACACATGATGGCACCGCAACCACCGATTTTATGGAACAGGAAGCCGAACGTGGTATTACAATCCAGTCCGCAGCAACGACCTGTTTCTGGAAAGACCATCGCTTTAATATAATCGACACACCAGGCCACGTTGACTTCACCATCGAAGTTTACCGCTCGCTTAAAGTACTGGACGGCGGTGTGGGTGTGTTCTGTGCTTCCGGTGGTGTTGAGCCCCAGTCTGAAACCAACTGGCGTTATGCTAATGAATCAGAAGTCGCACGTATCATCTTCATTAACAAGATGGACAGAGTTGGTGCCGACTTCTTTCGCGTGGTTAAACAGATTGAAGATGTGCTGGCGGCAACACCACTGGTAATGGTGCTACCTATCGGTACAGAAAACGATCTGAAAGGCGTGGTTGACCTGTTAACCCGTAAAGCCTGGGTATGGGATGAATCTGGTGACCCACTGAATTACACACTGGAAGATGTTCCAGCCGATATGGTTGATGACGTCGAAGAATGGCGTGAAAAGCTGGTTGAAACTGCTCTTGAGCAGGATGACGAGCTGATGGAAAAATACCTGGAAGGTGAAGAGCCATCAATTGAAGACCTCCAACGCTGCATACGCAAGGGCACTACAAACCTGGATTTCTTCCCCACCTATGCTGGTTCGGCGTTCAAGAACAAGGGTGTACAGCTGGTGCTGGATGCGGTGGTTGATTACCTGCCAAGCCCAACTGAAGTTAAGCCACAGCCCGAAGTGGATATGGAAGGCAATGAAACCGGTAGCTTCGCGATCGTTGATCCAGACAAACCGGTACGTGCACTGGCCTTCAAGATTATGGACGACCGTTTCGGCGCCCTGACCTTCGTGCGTATTTACTCGGGTACGGTTCATAAAGGTGACACGCTGGTAAATACTTTTACCGGCAAAAACGAACGTATCGGCCGCATGGTGCTGATGCACGCCAATGAGCGTGAAGAGATTGATCGCTGCAGCGCGGGTGATATCGTTGCCTTCGTTGGCCTTAAGAACGTACAGACCGGTCACACCCTGGCGGACAAGGATAACCCTGCAACGCTGGAACCGATGGTATTCCCGGTACCGGTTATCTCGATTGCGGTTGCACCTAAAGACAAGGGCGCTGCTGAGAAGATGGGTATTGCCATCTCCAAAATGGTTGCTGAAGATCCGTCATTCCTGGTTGAAACCGATGAAGACTCAGGCGAAACCATCCTTAAGGGTATGGGTGAGCTGCATCTGGATATCAAGATCGACATCCTCAAGCGTACTCACGGCGTAGACGTTACCGTTGGTAAACCACAGGTTGCCTACCGTGAAACAATCACCCAGAAAATTGAAGACAGCTACACACACAAGAAGCAGTCTGGTGGTTCAGGTCAGTTCGGTAAGATCGACTATATAATCGAGCCAGGTGAACCCGGTTCAGGTTTCGAGTTCGAATCGAAGGTTACCGGTGGTAACGTTCCTCGCGAATTCTGGCCTGCGGTTGAAAAAGGCTTCAAGAGCATGCTGGAACACGGCACACTCGCCGGCTACCCGCTGCTGGATTTGAAAGTAACCCTGATGGACGGTGCTTTCCATGCGGTTGACTCCTCTGCGGTTGCTTTCGAAATTGCAGCCAAAGGCGCTTTCCGTCAGTCGATTCCAAAAGCCAAGCCACAGATCATCGAGCCGATTATGAAAGTTGACGTATTCACACCGGAAGATCACGTAGGTGATGTTATCGGTGACCTGAATCGTCGTCGCGGCATGATCCAGGGCCAGGAAGCCGGTCCAACCGGTGTGCGTATTAAAGCGGATGTTGCACTGAGTGAAATGTTTGGTTACATCGGTGACCTGCGTACAATGACTTCAGGTCGTGGTCAGTTCTCCATGGAGTTCTCCCACTACCTGCCATGCCCAACCAGCGTCGCAGAAGAAGTTATTAAAGAAGCAAAAGAGCGCAAAGAAAACGCATAAGCCATACGCGTTTTACCATGCGAAAAAAAGCCGGGGCTGTTTATACAGCCCCGGCTTTTTTATGCGCATCGTTGAAATAGTCCGCAAATAAACGCGAATAAACGCCAATATTCAATTTGACTGGTTCCCATGCTCCTGCGTGGGAACCAGCAAACAGCTGAAGCTTTTACTTGTCGAGCCAATCTATGTATTTGCGTTAATTGGCGTTTATTTGCGGACTGTATATATTGAGCGTTGATTCTCGTTTTATTTTTATATCGTCAGTGCTGTAGGTTGGGGTGACGCAGGAACCCCAACAATCACTAGCAGAATTGAGCGATGTTGGGGTTCGTTCCTCACCCCAACCTACAAACTCAGGAATATATAATCGCGTCTATTCGCGTGCATTTATTCCGCACGTCCTGTGCTTCACTCTTCGGGCCGAGCATTCGCTCGTTCAAAGTGCTCCTGCACTTTAGTGCGTTCATTTGCGTTTTCTTTTTTCACAACACCAGACGCTAATCAATCCAGATCAGACACCAGTGATACCCTGACGTTTTCATCTATCGCATCAATGGTCGCCTGGTATTCCGGGTGGTCTATGCCCATTGAAATGGGCGCACCGGCTTTGGCTTTTTCAACCATCTGCTGATCCAGTTCAAAGCGCATAAAGTGCACCGATGAGGTTTTGTCTTCAGTTTCCCGTTCCAGGTCCTCATTGGCGATGGGCCTGACTTTTTCACAGCCATCCACCTGCGCCCAGATGTGTTTGTCGATGCCCTTGAGTTTTGCCAGCGCCGCCTTACGTTCATTCTCGTCCGCATACTCCAGCATAAAGGTGGCTTTCCAGTTACTGCCGTCGGGAATCAGTGGGTTATAGACATCCAGCTCTTCCTGAATACCATCCGCTTCAAATATTTTTTCAATGCGCAGCATTTCCTGGACCTGGTAGCGTATGGTCATGGCATCTTCGAAATACAGGGTGGCATGCTTGCCAATGGTCACACGACGGTTTTTTTTGTGTGCCATTACCTGCTGACGAAACTCATTGCGAATAACCGAATACTTTTCCAGGCTATCCAGATCACTGGCACTTAACTGAGTCATTTATATCTCCATCAATAGGTTTAAAAAAAACACTCCGCCTGAGCAACTAGATCGCATAGGCTTTACGCAATAGCGTAATCGGATGTTCCGGTAACTGGCCGCTGTTCAGGCCATTTTCAATCTGGTGTCCGGCCATGGCGCAATCACTGCCATAATGATCCGCTTCGGCTTTTTTCAGTTGATTAACCACCGGACGTGCAATTTTCATTGAAGCCTCGTGAAATTCCGCCTTCACTGCATAGGTTCCGTCGTGGCCGGAACAACGCTCAATCACCTGAATTTCGGTATCCGGAATCAGCGACAGGGTTTCCTTTGTCTTCGGGCCGATGTTCTGTACTCGCTGGTGGCAGGCGGCGTGATAGAACACCTTACCCAATGGCTGTTTGAATTCGGTGTTCATTAAACCTTCTTTATTGCGCAACATCAGGTATTCAAACGGATCATAAAACGCATTTTTAACTTTCTGTACATCCGCATCATCCGGGTACATCAAGGGCAGTTCCTGTTTGAACATCAGCACACATGACGGGATCAATGCAGTCAGGTCATAGCCTTCATCAACCAGCCGTGCCAATTCGGGAATATTCACCTGTTTGGCTTTTTCCACCGATTCGAAATCGCCCAGTTCAAGCTTGGGCATGCCGCAGCATTTTTCCACTTCAGGCGTGGTCACCTGGATATTGTTGTGTTCAAAAACTGCGAGAAAATCTTCACCCACTTCCGGCTCGTTACGGTTCATATAGCAGGTGGTAAATAACGCCACCTTGCCGGTGGTTTTGCCTGCGGCCTGTGGCTTGATCTCGGATGATTTACCCTTCAGGCGTTTACGCAGTGACTTGCTATGGTATTTGGGTACAGTTGCGTCAGCATGAATGCCAGCCACCGACTGCATCAGTTTACGCACCGGTTTGCTGTTATTGGCGGCATTAACAATCGTTGAGATAACCGGAATGCCGGCCAGGTTACCCACGGTATCGGTACTGGTAAGTACCTTGTCACGTAATTTAGTATTGCCCTGTTTGAATTTAAAGGATTTTGCCCGCAACATTAAATGGGGGAAATCCAGGTTCCACTCATGGGGTGGCACATAGGGACATTTGGTCATGTAACATAGATCGCAGAGATAACAGTGATCGACCACTTTCCAGTAATCGTCTTTTGCTACACCATCGACCTCAAAGGTTGATGATTCATCCACCAGGTCAAACAGTGTCGGGAACGACTGGCACAGGCTGACACAGCGTCGACAGCCATGGCAGATATCAAACACCCGTTCCATTTCCTTAAACAGTGCTTCTTCGTTGTAGAAGTCCACACCCTTCCAGTCGATGGGATGTCGTATGGGTGCCTGCAGATTACCTTCCCGTTGTCCACCAGCCATTTTTATTATCTCCGCTCAATAAAAAACTTAAGGTCATTTTTACAAACTGTCAGCGCACCTTAATGGTGCGCTGTGCAGTTATCGTTAACTCACTCGATGTGATTAGCCGATGCGATTATGCATTCAGCTCATCAAGTGCTTTCTGGTAACGATTGGCATGTGAACGCTCGGCTTTGGCCAGGGTTTCAAACCAGTCGGCAACTTCATCGAAGCCTTCGTCGCGAGCTGTTTTTGCCATACCCGGATACATATCAGTGTACTCGTGGGTTTCACCGGCAACGGCGGACTTCAGGTTGTCTTCTGTACCACCGAATGGCAGACCGGTTGCGGGATCACCACACTGCTCCAGGTATTCCAGATGGCCGTGAGCGTGGCCGGTTTCACCTTCTGCGGTTGAGCGGAACAGCGCTGACACATCGTTATAACCTTCGACATCGGCCTTGCTGGCAAAGTAAAGGTAACGACGGTTGGCCTGTGATTCACCCGCGAATGCGTCTTTCAGATTTTGCTCTGTTTTACTGCCTTTGAGCTCCATTTTATTTCTCCTGTTTATGGTTAACGTTAGAAACAACGCTATTGATACTATGCTTATGATTAATTAAATCTAATTAAAAATTTCTAAGCCCTCTATAGCTAAAATCAATGAAGCGAACGCTTATATTTGTAATATTTTTGTGTCGGGCACAGAGTCGCCAACTGGCCGCTTAAATTAACACCGGCAGCCTGTGGCGTAAATAAGGCAGGTCTACAGCTGTTGCTGCAGATAGAGTTGTGCCAGTTGCAGATCAAAGGCACGGGTGATTTTGATATTGTCTTCGTGGGCTTCTATTAATTGCGGGGTATAACCCGCCAGCTCCATCGCCGAGGCATCGTCGGTTATCGCCAGCTGTTGCTGCTGCGCCTGGGACAATGCCGCCAGCAGTAAATCCAGGCGAAACATCTGCGGTGTCAGTGCATGCCACAGGCCTTCACGGTTCACCGTGTGATCAATGGCATCACCCGCCCCGGCACGTTTCATGGTATCCCGTACCGGTAACGCCAGCAGGCCGCCATTTTTATTCGATGCCTGCTCGATCAGCTGCTGGATATCCGCCGTGCGCACGCAGGGCCGCGCCGCATCATGCACCAGTGCCCACACTGTCTGCTTGCCAGCCAGCTGCTGCTGTAACAGCTGCAGCGCATTGAGCACGGAATCACTGCGCTCCTTGCCGCCTTGCGCGATCAACAGCGGTTTGTCACTGTGATAGTTGAGTGCGGGCCAGTATTCATCCCCTTCACTGATGGCGAGTACCGCACCACTGATGGCGGGCATCGACAACAATCGGTCGAGGGTATGTTCGATTACGGTTTTATTGTCCAGCGGCAGATACTGCTTGGGGCGATCCGCCTGCATGCGACTGCCCACCCCTGCTGCTGGGATAATTGCCCAGTAGCTTTGCTTGTCGTCAACTTTGGTGATTGCGGGTGATCGCGGGGATTCAGTTGGCATTCTGTTTTTCGGCAGGTGGTTGATTGATAATCTGGTAGAACTGTTCGTCCTTGCGCACCATGCCCAGCTCGCTGCGGGCACGTTCTTCTATGGCATCCAGCCCCTTTTTAAGGTCTTCAACCTCGGCTTGCAGCGCCGCATTGCGCTCCTGTAGTTGCTGCTTTACCTGTTGCTGCTGCTGCACATCCTGGCGTAACTGCAGAACCGATGGCACACCGCCGTCACCCACCCAGAGCTTGTACTGTAATAACAGTAAAAGAAGCGTCAGCAATGAGAGTAACCATTTCAATCAGGCGGATCTCCCGGTTCAGGTGACAACAGACTATGCGTGATGTAAGAACTCACTCCGGCCCAATGCCGGAGTGAGCAAAGCTGAATCAGCTCAGGTGTTTGAAGGCCGACTTGCCGGCATACACCGCTTTATCGCCCAGGGTTTCTTCAATGCGCAGCAGCTGATTGTATTTAGCAACGCGGTCTGAGCGGGATAAGGAACCGGTTTTAATCTGGCCGGTTGCCGTGGCCACACACAGATCAGCTATGGTGCTGTCCTCGGTTTCACCGGAACGGTGTGATACCACGGCGGTATAACCCGAGTCATGGGCCATTTTGATCGCGTTCAGGGTTTCAGTCAGGGTGCCGATCTGGTTGAATTTGATCAGGATGGAATTGGCAATGTTTTTATCAATGCCTTGCTTGAAGATTTTTGTATTGGTAACAAACAGGTCATCCCCCACCAGCTGTACCTTGTCACCCAGACGCTCGGTCAGTTTGGCCCAGCCAGCCCAGTCGCCTTCATCCAGACCGTCTTCAATGGTAATAATCGGGTATTTATCACACCAGTCTGCCAGGTAGTCAACCATGTCTTCGGCTGACAGTTTGCGACCTTCTGACGCCAGGTTGTACTGGCCATCTTTATAGAATTCGGAGCTGGCCACGTCCAGACCCAGGTACACATCCTTGCCCGGAGTAAAGCCGGCTTTTTCAATCGCTTCCAGAATCACTTCAATCGCTTCTTCATTGGACGACAGGTTAGGCGCAAAACCACCTTCATCACCCACCGCGGTGCTCATGCCGCGCCCAGCCAGTACGGACTTCAGGGTGTGGAAGACTTCCGTACCGTAACGCAATGCTTCCCTGAACGAAGGTGCGCCCACCGGCAGAATCATAAATTCCTGCATGTCCACGCTGTTATCCGCATGGGAACCGCCATTGATGATATTCATCATGGGCACAGGTAATACAAACTTGCCAGTGCCAAGGTAATCAAACAGGTCTTTCTTTTCAAAGGCGGCCGCCGCATGGGCCGAGGCCAGTGAAACCGCCAGCAGTGCATTAGCACCCAGTCGGCCCTTGTTTTCCGTGCCATCCAGCTTGAGCATAATCTCGTCGATGGTCTGCTGTTCACGGCAATCAATGCCGATTAACGCCTGCTGGATTTCGCCGTTAACATTGGCAACGGCTTTTAGCACACCCTTACCCAGGTAGCGGCTCTTGTCATCGTCACGCAGTTCGATGGCTTCACGGGTGCCGGTGGAGGCACCGGATGGAACCGCTGCTCGGCCACGTACACCGCTTTCCAGAATCACATCGGCTTCTACCGTCGGGTTACCACGGGAGTCGAGAATTTCGCGCGCAATTATCTGCTTTATTTTAGACATGTTTTCCTCAATACTTTCAAGTATTTATAGTTACTTTTTAAATTAATTATTAATCTTACTGCGGGTGTGTTACAGCGCCATGACAGGGTAATAAAAGTCGCACTGCCAGCGACAGATCCCGCCATTATAATCGGCCTACAACTGGTCTTCTTCAAACGGTGACGACTTCACCAGGTTATCGATTGCCTGCAGTCGTTGCAGCAGCCCTTCCAGCTGACCCAGCGGCCAGGCATTGGGGCCGTCACTCAGCGCATTCGCAGGGTCTGGATGGGTTTCCATAAACAGACCGGAAACACCCGCTGCCACCGCGGCTCTGGCAAGTACCGGCACATGCTCGCGCTGGCCACCGGAACAGGCGCCCTGGCCACCGGGCAGCTGCACCGAGTGGGTGGCATCAAATACCACCGGGCAATTGGTCTCGCGCATTACCGCCAGGCCACGCATATCCGACACCAGGTTGTTATAACCAAACGAGACGCCCCGTTCGCATACCATCAGTTGCTGGTTGCCGGTGGTGCGTGCCTTGTCCACCACGTTTTTCATATCCCAGGGCGCCATAAACTGGCCCTTCTTGATATTCACCGGCTTGCCGGTGGCCGCCACCTTAAGAATGAAATTGGTCTGGCGACACAGAAACGCCGGTGTCTGCAGCACATCCACCACATCCGCCACCTCGTCCATGGGGGTGTCTTCGTGCACATCGGTAATCACCGGCACACCCAGCTCGTCTTTCACTTTCTGCAGAATGCGCAGGCCTTCGGCCATACCCAGCCCGCGGAAGCTGTCGATAGAAGAGCGGTTGGCCTTGTCAAACGATGACTTGTACACAAAGGGAATGCCCAGCTTTGAGGTAATTTCCAGCAGCTGGGTGGCGGTGTTGAGCGCCATTGCCTCGGATTCAATTACACAGGGCCCGGCAAACAGGAAGAAAGGCTGATCCAGCCCGGCTTTAATTCCACAGAATTCCATTAGCTGGCTCCTCGGCTGTCACGGTGTGTATTTGATGCCTTGATAAAATCGGTAAACAGCGGATGCCCACGGCGTGGCGTGGAGGTAAATTCCGGGTGGAACTGACAGGCCACAAACCACGGATGATCCGCCAGTTCCACGACCTCAACCAGGTTGCCGTCCACCGAGCGACCGGAAATCACCAGGCCCTTTTGCTGCAGGGTGTCCAGGTAGGTGTTATTGAATTCATAACGATGGCGATGACGCTCGGATATGGTGTCTGCCCCGTAAATCTCACTGACCTTGCTGCCCGGCAACAGTTTGCAAGGTTGCGCACCCAGGCGCATGGTGCCACCCAGGTCGGAGTTTTCATCGCGTACTTCGGTTTCGCCGGACTCATCCTGCCATTCGGTAATCAGTGCGATCACCGGGTGCGTGGTGTGTGGATCAAACTCGGTGCTGTGGGCATCATCCATCGCCGCCATGTGCCGGGCGTATTCAATCACCGCCACCTGCATACCCAGGCAGATGCCCAGGTAGGGAATCTTGTGCTCGCGGGCATACTGCACCGCGGCAATCTTACCTTCCACGCCCCGTTTGCCGAAGCCACCGGGTACCAGAATGCCATCCAGTGACTGCAGCTGGCTCATATCGCCGCCTTCCAGGGTTTCAGAGTCGATGTATTTGATATTCACCTTGAGCTTGTTCTGAATGCCGGCATGGGCCAGTGATTCATTCAGCGACTTGTAGGACTCGGTGAGATCCACGTACTTGCCCACCATGCCGATGGTGACTTCGGATTCTGGATGTTCCAGTGCATAGACCACCGCCTGCCAGTCGGATAGATCCGCTTCCGGCAGGTTCAGGTGCAGTTTTTCCGCGACGATGTTATCCAGCCCCTGGTCATGTAGCCATTGTGGAATCTTGTAGATGTGGTCAAGGTCCTTGGCGGAGATGACCGCGCGCTGTTCAACATTGGTAAACAGCGCAATCTTGCGGCGTTCTTCTTCAGGCAGGTAGGCCTCGGAGCGGCACAGCAGGATATCCGGCTGGATACCGATCGAGCGTAGCTCCTTGACCGAGTGCTGGGTGGGCTTGGTTTTTACCTCACCCGCCGACCTGATATAGGGCACCAGCGTGAGGTGGATAAACAGCGCATTGTCATGCCCCATTTCCACGCCCATCTGGCGAATCGCCTCAAGAAACGGCAGGGATTCAATATCACCCACGGTGCCGCCGATTTCCACCATTGCAATGTCGGCCCCTTTGGCGCCTTCGATCACACTGCGCTTGATTTCATCGGTAATGTGCGGAATCACCTGTACGGTGCCGCCCAGGTATTCGCCGCGGCGCTCTTTACGGATCACCGTTTCATAAATACGCCCCGAGGTGAAATTGCTCGCCTGGGAGGTGCGGGAATTAACAAACCGCTCATAGTGCCCCAGATCCAGGTCGGTTTCTGCGCCGTCTTCGGTGACAAACACTTCACCGTGCTGAAACGGACTCATGGTACCGGGATCAACATTGATGTAGGGGTCGAGCTTGAGCATTTTTACGGAAAGGCCACGTGCCTCGAGAATGGCACCGAGAGAAGCGGCAGCGATCCCCTTTCCCAGAGAAGAAACTACACCACCGGTAATAAATATATAACGTGTCATTGGGTAACAGGGGCCTTATCGGAAGAGGTTTGAAAGACACATAAAACGTGCTGAATATTAGCAAATAACTATTTGTTTCTCAATGACTTGTGGGTCACAGAACAGAAATAATCCCCTGGCCTGAATGGCGCTTACTTAAGAGCAAAAGACGTGGATCCGCAAATAAACGCAAATGTACGCAAATAAAAACCTATTGATTATGTTGATGTGGTGCAGCGGATTTTTTCAGACATGAAACAATTTGCGTTTATTCGCGTTCATTTGCGGACTTTTCTTCTTAATTAAATTAAGTGCCATTCTCCCCTGACCTGACAAGTTTTGGCGGCACCCTGAAAAGCAGCTGTGCACAGCCAGGATCAGGCGAGCGGCAGCTGATAATTTCACCTGCACATGGCAGAACGATGAGTCATAATGCACCCCAAATACAGCGAGTTCCAGCTGGATTTAGCCCATGGAACATATAACAATCTGGTTTAACTAAACAACCTATCTTATTGAATATAAATAGAAATACTGCTATATAATTTACTTATGCCCATCCTTGATGAATATAAGCGACAAATTCTGCAAAAGCAGATGATGGATGACCCGGCGCAACAGCAGGCCCTGCAGCAGCTCGCCCAGTTACAGCGTCAACTGACTGATTACTCGCGGCAGAGCCGCAGCCTGTCACACAAACTTCAGGTGTTTTTCAGGGGGCACACACAGGCGCCGCAGGGCCTGTATTTATGGGGCGGTGTGGGCCGAGGTAAAACCTGGCTGATGGATATGTTCTACGACACGCTGGAGACTGGGAACAGCCATGGCAAAAACAAACTTCGCCTGCACTTCCACCACTTTATGCGCAGCATACATGACCAGCTGAGCCTGATCGGCGAAGGCAAAAACCCATTGCAAAGCATCGCCCGCACCTTTGCCGACAAGTATCAGCTGCTCTGCCTGGATGAATTCCATGTCTCGGACATCAGTGATGCCATGCTGTTGTCCGGCCTGCTGCAACAGTTTTTTAGCCAGGGCGTGGTCATTGTCGCCACCTCCAACCAGCCGCCGGACGAGCTGTATAAAAATGGCCTGCAGCGCGAACGCTTTCTGCCGGCAATCGAGCTGATTAAGCAATACATGAACACCCTGGCCCTGCCCGGCAAAACAGACCACAGGTTGCGCCTGCTGGAACAGACTGATAGCTGGCGCCTCAGCTCGCAACACAGCCAGGCTGACCTGGAACGCAGCTTTACTGCGCTGGCCACCACAGCGGCCCAGCGTAACCAGAAGCTGCATCTCAATTACCGCAAAATCCACAGCCTGATGCTCTCCAGCGATATTATCTGGTTTGACTTTGATGCCCTGTGTGGCGATCAGCGCGGTTCTGCGGATTACATAGAGCTGGCACGGCAATACCACAGCATTTTTATCAGCGACATTCCACAGATGGATGACAGCCAGAATGACAAAGCCAAACGCTTTATTACCCTGATTGACGAGCTTTATGACCGTCGCGTCAAGCTGTTCGCCAGTGCGGCGACTGAACCCCGGGATATCTACACCGGTCAGCAGCTGGCATTCGAGTTCCAGCGCACCGTCAGCCGCCTGCTGGAAATGCGAAGCCATGACTATATGCAACAGGCCCACAAAAGCCGTTGAAGCTGCCAGGCCGTTGAAGCTACCAGGGTTAAAACGTACAACGACAAGCAAACAACCCAACTGCCGACATAGATCAATAAACACAGACAAGCCCTGCCCCAACGTCTATTCCGCACTGGCCAAAGCCACTATAAAGCTTTAAATTACTCCACCATGATGCGAACCAGTCCACTAGATCACGCCCATCCATGCGCCAGGCCTGCACTTGCAATACTGATGGCGGTATTAATTACCGCCATCCTGCTTGTGACGCCCCGACTGCAGGCTGCCCCGGCGGCAAATACGGCTGATAACGAACTCGCCTTTGATGACCAGCCACTGGCCGATGCCCTGCACCTGCCCGACTGGTTTAACCTGAGCTTTCTTGATTTAAACGAAAGCCTCGAAGAAGCGCTGAACGAAGGCAAGAGCGGCCTGATTATCTACTTCGGCCGCAAAGACTGCGCCTATTGCAAGGCACTGCTGGAGGATAACTGGGGCGACCCGGCTATTGCCCGCTATACACAGCGGCACTTCAATGTGATCGCAATCGAGGTGCGCGGTTCACGCACTGTGACCGATTTCAGCGGCAAGAAATGGAGCGAGAAAGACTACTCCACCGCGATGCGCACCAACTTTACCCCGACCCTGCTGTTCTACAACAAGCAGGCACAACTCGCCCTCAAGCTGCCAGGCTACCGACCCAAATACCAGTTCAGGGCTGCACTGGAATATGTCGCCGACGCACACTACGCGAGGGAAAGCTTTCGCGACTACCTGGCCAGAGCGGAACTTGCACTCAGCTTCGGGCTAGCTGAACTGAACGACAATGAGGTATTCCAGGCTCCGCCCTATAACCTCGACCGCCGGCATATCAGCGACAGCCAGTCTCTGAAGCCATTAATGGTATTTTTCGAGCACCCACGCTGCCATGCCTGCGATGTATTGCACGGCGACACCCTGAGTAATCCGCAGATTGAACAGCAGTTACAGCAACTGGATGTGGTGCAGTTGAACACACAGAAAACCACTCCGGTGATTACCCCCGATGGCCGCAAAACCAGTGCCAGCGCATGGGCCGACGAACTGGACCTGACCTTTGCACCTGCACTGCTGTTTTTTGATGAAAAAGGTAATGAGATTCTGCGAATTGAATCTGTGATAAGATTTTACCGATTGAACAAGGTACTTGAATACATTACCGGCAGGCACTACCTCAGGTACCCGACATTCCAGAACTGGCTTCAGCATAGTCGCAATCAACGTAGTGCTGAAGAGTAAACAAACCGGCATCAGACTCTGACCGGTCAATGCAGGCAAAGCCGGAATGCGCCGGATAGTGAGCCCCGTGCAAATGCCCCACACAATAACCCGGACTCTATGAACAGATGACCATGAACCAGCAAAAAGTCAATCAGGCCATAGAAGCCATCTGCCAGACCGGCTGCACCTCGGTAACAGCGGTTATTGCCACACTGGAAGCGGGTAAAACTGCCGAAGGACTGGAACACCTGAACAACGCCGAGCGTGATTTACTGACCCGTGAACTGAAAGCCATTATGTCAGTGTATGAAGAGCGTTACCGCTAGCAAACACACGGCATTAACCAGATCACGCTTAATCTGACAGGACTAGAGAACCTTGCTTTTGACCCGCTTCGGGTACTCATAGCCCAGCAACACCCCAGAGGATTGTTCTGCATCCTGCCAGCGGCTCACATCAAACTGAATAATGCCGACGCTGCAGGTGGGCATATCCTCTAGTACTTCCGCACTGAAAAATTTCAACGCCTCGCTCATCCCCGGATTATGCCCCACCAGCATCACCGTATTCTTGCTGGGTGCAATATGCTGCACCAGGTACACAATCGCCCGTAATGAAGCCAGATACAGATCGTGGTAGCTGATCAGATCATGCCCCGGCCTGAGGCACTGACGGTAGTGTTCCGCTGTCTGCAGGGCACGCAGCGCATCGCTGCTGATAATCTGGTCGACGGAATAGCCGCACTGTTTCAGATAGGACGCCATCAGGGGGGCATCCTGCAGCCCCCGCTGATTTAACGGCCGTTCGAAATCGTTCTCCGCCTGGCTGTTCCAGTCAGATTTGGCATGTCTTGCCAGCAACAGGGTTTTCATACAGACACCAACCACCTTCTGTATCTATGGTATTAATTATTTTCACTAGCGTGAGCCCTGCCACAAGCATAGCTGACTCGGGCAATTTCGTCTGCAATTGAACGGCAGAGACAGCAATTGCGCTGATAAAAACAGCTCGTCTGTAACCACTCGTCTAAATAATCACCGCTCATTATCAACCTGATCAAATATCAAGCAATAACAAAATAGCACCCGCATGGTAAGGCGGCATTAATAGATTCAGTGATTTCATAAACTTAGCTATCACAGCATCACAGTCAGTAAAATCACTGAACCTTGCAATCGGCAGGATTGTCACACTATTAAGTGTAGTAATTACCTCAATAAGATTTTTAAATTATAAATAGCCTGCCGAAGGCTTTATATATTAAGCAGGGAATCAATGTTTTAGTCACTATTTTCGAGCCCCAATTTTTCAGTCAATGCCAGAGGAGATAGAAACCCAACCAATCCTGCCCTGATTTTTATTTTTATATAAGGCAGATAAAAATCAACACTATATAGGAGCGTATTCATGTCAAAAACCTGGGTTGTGGTTGCAGAAAGCAGCCGTGCAAAAATATTCCAAGTTGAAAAAAATGAATCACATCAATCACTCAAAGAGCTGGAAGGTTTTACCCACTCCACCAGTCGCAGCCATAAAAATCAGCTCAGTGGCAGCCAGCAGAAAGACAGCCGGGATTCACAGTTAACCGATAGCCTGGACAGCCACAAGGATCACGAACGCGGCGAATTTGCCCGCAGTCTCGGACAACATCTAAATAATGCACGCAGCAAGGGTCTATTTAAAAAACTGATTCTGATGTCACCTCCCAGATTCCTGGGTGACCTGAGAAAATACCTGGGCCATGAAACCAACAAGTTTGTGGTATCCGCCATCGACAAAAACCTGGTGCGCCACAATATACAGGACATACAGGCGCACATTCCAGCCAGGTACTAGAGCCATTAATCGATACTCAACAAAAATACCGGTTTAACTAAACCGGTATTTTTCATTTTTGGCTGATACCTGGTTTAAAAAGAAAACGCGAACAACGCAAAATCCGCGAATGAACGCCAACGCTTAAAAACATAAGGCATTATCGCGTTTATTTGCGTTGTTAGCGTTCATTCGCGTTTTCTTTTGCTTATGACTAACAACATCCGACGAAAGACGAGTACATAAAAAAGCCCCGCAGCCTAAGGCTCAGGGGCTTTTTACAAACTGCATTGACTAACCCTGAAGCGGGTCAATTAATCAGGCAGCTTTTTCTTTCAGGCGTTGCTGAATTGCATCGATCACCGCATCACTGGATGTCGCATCTACAGTCAGCATAATGCCTTCTTTTTCATAGAAGCCGGCCAGTGGCGCGGTTTGTTCGTTGAATACATCCAGGCGATTGCTGATGGCTTCTTCGGTTTCGTCATCACGCTGCACTACTGAACCGCCGCATTTATCACAAACACCTTCCACCTTGGGTGGATTGGATTTTACATTGTAAATTTCACCGCAATCGGTGCAGGTGCGACGCGTGGTGAGGCGATCCAGAATCACATCACGGGGCACTTCAATATTCACCACCATGTCCAGCTCTTCACCCATATCGGCGAGCATCACTTTCAGCGCTTCCGCCTGGGGAATGGTGCGTGGGAAACCGTCCAGCAGATAGCCGTTTTTACAATCGTCTTCTTTCAGGCGCTCCGCCATTATGCCCATAATCAGGTCATCGGACACCAGCTCACCGGCTTTCATCGCCGCCTGGGCTTTTTTACCCAGCTCGGTACCGGCAGCAACCGCCGCCCGTAAAATGTCCCCGGTGGAAATCTGTACGGATCCATCCATCTTGGTCAACAGCTTGGCAACCGTGCCCTTACCCGCGCCAGGTGCGCCTAATAGAATTAATTTCATGTGTGCTCCTCATTTGATCGTTATATCGATAACCGGTGATACATTGCATAACACCGGCTGACTTATCGTGTCAGGCCATCATATACCAGATTCAAACAAAGCTCGGACTGGAAAACTTTATTCCATCATAAATTATTTTGAGGTCACACAGAGGCAACAAGCAGGCGTCTATTGCCATCCGGCGACGCCAAACCTGTCAGCGGGGCAACTCATCGGATATATGGTCGCACATGGTATCGGCCAGCGCCTGCTTATCGGCGGGCTTCAGCTTGCGGATATAATGTTCCCGCTCCGCCGCCTCGGAGCGGTCTGCACACAGCTCGAAATACACCATCTGCAGCGGACGCCGACTGCGGGTGTACCTGGCTGCCAGCCGGTCATTATGATTATGCTCCTGCAGGCGCCGCTCAGGCGCCGTGGTAATACCGGTATAGAAGGTATTATCCGCGCAACGTAAAAGATAGACGTACCAGCTCATTAAACCAGGTCCTGAAACTAAGCCCTGGAAATAAATTCCTGGGTTTCGGTATTGACCTTGATGGTCTCACCCGCCAGCAGATATTCCGGCACCTGTACCACCAACCCGGTGCTCAGGGTGGCCGGTTTGGTGCGCGCCGATGAGGAGGCCGCCTTAAGCGCCGGTGTGGTTTCCTCGATCAGCAGACTCACCGTGGATGGCAGCTCAATCGCCATCACCTGGTCTTCCACCACCAGCGCATTGATACCGTCCATGCCTTCCACGATAAACAGCAACTCATCGGCCATATCCTCGTCGGACAGGGTGTGCTGCTCGTAGCTTTCCACATCCATAAATACCCAGCCATTGCCTTCACGATACAGTGGCTGCACGCTGCGGCGGGCCACATCGATCACATCCACCACCTCGTCGCCCTTGAAGGCATGCTCGAACTTCTGTTTTGTGACCAGCACCTGCCCCTTCACTTTATACAGGGTATTGCCGCTGCGGGAACAGGCGGTCTGTACGTGCAGGCTTTTAATCACAATGTTCTGCCCGTTGTAATGGATAAAGGTGCCACGTTTGATTTCATTCGCTTTCATCTAGGATACCTGGAGGTCTGATACTGCTGTAAATTGTGGCGTATAATACCCGCATTTTTGCGGCGGATGTAAAAACTGTGAGTGAATTTGTAGCGGGTCAACGCTGGATTAATGATGCCGAGCTGAGCATGGGCCTGGGCACCGTGCTGGCGGTGGAGCACCGTACCGTCAGCATTATTTTCCATGCCATCGGGGAAACCCGCACCTACGCCAGGGAAAGCGCCCCGCTCACCCGAATTCGCTTTAATTCAGGGGACCAGATCACCGATATTCACAAGCGCAAGCTGACTATCCTGGATGTCCGCGAAAACCAGGGCTTGCTGAGCTACCAGGTGGTGAACGAGTCCGGCGACAGCGAATGGCTGGAAGAGCGTGACCTGGACACCTCGATTCGCCTGAATAAGCCGCTGGATCGCCTGCTCAGCGGACAGATTGATGATAATCGCTGGTTTTCACTGCGCCACCAGGGCTGGCAGAGCCTGCTGAAGAATTTTGCCAGCGGCATCACCGGCCTGACCGGCGCACGCACCAGCCTGATACCACACCAGCTGTACATTGCCAATGAAGTGGCGCGACGCTATGCACCCCGGGTGCTGCTGGCGGATGAAGTCGGCCTGGGCAAAACCATTGAAGCCGGCATGATCCTGCACCAGCAGCTGAGCACCGGCCGCGCCAGTCGGGTACTGATTATTGTGCCGGAGCCACTGATCAACCAGTGGCTGGTGGAACTGCTGCGCCGCTTTAACCTGTTTTTTAATATCTATGATGAAGAGCGCTGTGAGGCCATCACCCAGAGCAGCGACTTCAGCAACCCGTTTATGGCAGAACAGCAGATACTCTGCAGCCTCGATCTGTTCACACAGAATGCCGAGCGCTTTGCCCAGGTGATCGATGCCCCCTGGGACCTGCTGATTATTGACGAGGCCCACCATTTGCAATGGAGCCCGCAGCAGGTGAGCGAGGAATACCGCCTGGTTGAACAGCTCGCCGCACAGAGCAAGGGGCTGTTGCTGCTAACCGCCACCCCCGAACAGTTTGGCAAGCAGAGCCATTTTGCCCGTCTACGCCTGCTGGATGCGGATCGCTTTAATGATTACGACAGCTTTATCCAGCAGGAAAGCCATTACCAGCAGATTGCTGAACTGATCGAACGGCTCGGTGCGGACCAGCCCCTGAACCAGCCGCAACTGGATTTGCTCAGACGCTACCACAATGAACTGGATGACAGCGCCCTGCTGGCCGGCACGCTGAGCCCACAGGCAAAAACCCGTTTAATTAATCACCTGCTGGACTGCCACGGCACCGGTCGTGTGCTGTTCAGGAATACTCGAGCGGCGATCCAGGGGTTTCCCGAACGTCAGCTTACGGATTACCCCCTGGAGTTACCCGCTGACCATGCAGGCGCGCTGCAGGCAGAAACCGATATCACACGCCATCTGTATCCTGAACAGTTAATCGGCCAGGGCTGGACTCGACAGGACCCTCGCATCAACTGGCTGGTGTCGATGCTTGATCAGTACCCGCAGGACAAACTGTTGCTGATCTGTCATTACGCCTCCACCGCGGTTGAGCTGTCCCGTGCGCTGAAAGAAAAATACGCCATTGCCTCGTCGGTGTTTCATGAACAGCTGAGCATTGTCGAGCGGGATAAACGCGCCGCCGATTTTGCCGACAACGAAAGTGGTGTACAGCTACTGATCTGTTCGGAAATCGGCAGTGAAGGTCGCAATTTCCAGTTTGCCCGGCACCTGCTTTTATTTGACCTGCCACTCAACCCGGATTTACTGGAACAGCGCATCGGGCGACTGGATCGCATCGGCCAACAACACCGTATCCAGATACACGTGCCGTATTTCAAACACACCACGCAAAGCCGTTTATTTACCTGGTATCACCAGGCATTGAATGCATTTAATTCAACCTGTCCTGCCGGCGCGCAAATCTATGCCGAACAATATACTAATCTGCTTGTGATGCTGGATACTGCTGCCACAACTGAAAACCGCTTCGATGAATTTGTGAATCAATGCAGGCAACAACACGATGCACTTAACCAGGCAATGCATGAGGGACGGGATCGACTGCTGGAATACAGTTCCTGTCGCAGGGACATTGCACTGGATCTGCAAAAGCGCATTGAACAGTTCGAGAAGCAGTCGCAGCTTAAACCGTTTATGCTGGACCTGTTCGACAACTACGGGGTGAATGTAGAGGAACATAAACCCGGTTCGTTTATTATCACCCCGGCCGAACACATGCTTGGGCAATTCCCGGGACTACATGATGACGGCATGACCATTACATTCGAGCGTGAAGTCGCGCTGCTGCATGATGACATGCACTTTCTCAGCTGGGACCACCCCATGGTTTTAAATGGCATGGATATGTTGCTGGGCAATGAACTGGGTAATACCTCGGTATGCAGTATTCGTCACCCTGAGCTTAAACCCGGCCAGTTATTATTGCAGGCGGTTTATATTCTGCAGCTTGATCCACCGGTGGAATTGCAGCAGGCACTTAGTCAACAGTCATTACAGCCGCTACCGGTTTTGATTACGCTCAATGAGAAGACTGAGGAAATTGAGCACAGCCTGCACGAAAAACAGATGAAGACGCTGGATAAAAATATCTGCAAGCAGGTCATCCAGCTCAAACAGATGGAAATTAAAGAGCTGTTGAATCAGGCTGCCGCAACACTTAAACAGCATGCTGAAGACTATCTGGCCATGCATTACCAGGGGCAGCGACTAACCCTGGAAAATGAAATTGATCGCCTGCAACAGTTACAGCAAATCAACCCGCAGGTACGTGATGAGGAAATCGAATTTTTCAGTGATCAGCTGCAGGTACTGAGCAGCTCGTTGCACTACCCGGTAAGCCGGCTGGATTCAGTCCGCCTGATAATTACCACCTGAAGTCACTCAGCACTGAGTAGCTAACTGACGCAGGGGTTGGCGACACAGCTGGCAGGAATAGATAGCAGCTCCACGGAGTATTTTATTGTGGCGTGTTGTACTCAATTCATGTTCACGGCAACCACAGGCGTAACGATGACGCCGCTGCTGTCTCAGTGGCAGCTCGCTGATATCATAGCGACTGGTCACCTCTGCAGGCAGTTTGAACAGCGTCATTACTTCAGCCCACTCCTTGCCATGGGGCCGGATTTTTCTGCCCCGGGAAAGAACATAGGCGACATAATGCGCCACCTCATGTCCCACCGTATGCTGCAGGGCGTGATCAAAATAATGGGCAAAAATAATCGGGTTGTAACGAATCCAGTATTCGCTATTACGCCCTGACCGACGGTACACAAACATACCCGATGACTTGCCACGTAAATCAAATTTAACCGGAATCTCTGCCAGCTTCAGGTCCAGTAATTGATTGGCCTGATCGATATAGAAAGCGGTTTTATCGATGACCTGCTGTTGCTGTGATGGGCTCAGGTTAGAAGAATTGAACATAGTATTAACACTGCCCCTGAGCAGTTTTGTATCCGGCACTAAGCAGTGGATAAATCTGACTGGCTGAGGTGCTGGCGATATATCGACTTGGCATGGAGACATAGTGTATATTACCCGCACCTAAAGTAAACAGGATAACTATGGATCAGCTATTCATTGCCCGCCAGCCTATCTATGATCGTGACAAAGGCGTTCTGGGTTACGAACTGCTTTACCGTAGCAGCCTGTTAAACCGCGCAAATATCACCGACGCCGACCAGGCCTCCTGTGAAACCATTCTCAACTCCTTTATGCATATCGGCATTGATAATATCGTCGGCAGCGCACTGGCCTTTATCAACCTGCCCCGCGAATTTATTGTGAATGACACATTGATGCCTGCCTTCAAGGAACAGGCAGTACTGGAAATCCTCGAAGACATTGAACCGGATGCGGAAATCATTGAAGGCATCAAGCGCTTCAAGCAGGCAGGTTACCAGATTGCACTGGATGACTTTGTCTATCGAGACGAGCTGATACCCCTGATTGAGCTGGCCGACTATATCAAGCTCGATGTGATTGATTTATCGAAATCGCAGCTGCAAGAACAACTGATACACCTGAAACCCTACAGGGCCAGGGTGGTTGCAGAGAAAGTCGAAACCCATGAGCTGTATGAATTCTGCTACGAGCTGGGCATGGACTATTTCCAGGGTTTTTTCTTCTGCCGTCCGGAAATGCTGCAACAGAAATCACTGCCCAGTAACAAGCTGGTTGTGCTTAATCTTATTAACAAATTACACGACCCGGATATCAGCTCGGAAGAACTGGAAAACCTGCTGATACAGGACATCACCCTCAGCTATAAACTGCTGCGTTATATTAACAGTGCAGCCTTCAGCCTGAGACGTGAAATTGATTCAATCAAGGATGCGATTGTTCTGCTGGGCATCAAAAACCTGCGGGAATGGATCAGCCTGATCATGATGTCCAGGGTGCTCGACAGCAAACCCACTGAACTGATTGTCACCGGCATGATCCGCGGCAAGATGCTGGAACTGCTGGCAGAAAAAATGCAGCCGGAAATACGCCACCAGATGTTTATTATCGGCCTGTTCTCGGTGCTGGATGCACTGATGGACCAGCCAATGATCGAGTTACTGGACACCGTAATACTGAGCACACCGATTAAACTGGCCTTACTGGACAAGACCGGGCCCCAGGGTGAGCTTTATCAGTATGTGCTGCAGTATGAACAGTGTGACTGGGATGAAATCAACCAGCTGGGTGAAAAGCGTGAGCTGTTTATACAGTCCTACCTCGAAGCCGTTCACTGGGCCGACCAGAGTATGAAATCACTGCTGGGTGAATAATCTGCACAAGATCTATCTTGCCAAAGATATCGGAGTCAAGTTCGTTTCCAGTCAGATAAACTCCGACACCTGGAGCTTCACTAATCTATTGCCACTCAATCTTGAGGTCTTTATGCGACTGTGCGCAGTCACGCAGATAGAGGTTTATAAGACTCTGATATGGGAGGTCTTTTTCTACTGCAAGATTCTTGAAGTATTCAACCGTATCTTCATCAAGTCTAATCGTTACCTGCTTCTTAAGTTTTTTGGCATATGGATTCTTCACAGATTCTGAAAAGTCATAATTATCACGCATGTCTATACCCTTCATAAGTCTTTCGTTCACGCTTATCTGCCTTACGCGCAGAAATGATTCGAATCGTCTCACCGTCCCTGACGCAATGACATACGACCAACATACGAGAATGAATACTCGTCCCGAGAAGTATGAAGCGATCCTCTACCTCAGAATGGTCCGGATCGGCTATAAGCCGAGCGAACTCATCCGTAAAAGCAGTTTTAGCCTCGAGAAACGAGACGTTATGCTTCTTGCGATTAGCGGCATCCTTGCGAGGATCCCATGAGAAAGTGAGATGGCTCATAAACCACATTGTAGTTACATTGTAATTATTGTCAAGACAGGAAATCCACGTCATACAACCCGGCGATCTTCCAGTACCCGGGGCATAACATAGCTTCCTTAGGATCTGAAGATATCGCAACTAATCAGGCTATGAATAAAAACACGGCCACGATTACGTCTGCGATCAGGGAGTCTGACTCCTTGATTATGTTAAGGTATAATCCATTGGGATATAGTTGGGTCCCACTTATATTCTTGACAACTAACGACTTCATTGTTGTTTAAAAAGCTGTATTCATACTGTATTTTCATCAAAACTTCATTGCCTGCTGCCGTTAATCTATTAATATCCATGCCGCGTTCACATAGAAGTTCAATTGGCTTGAAGCGCCGGATTCTTGAATCATGACCAATCATAACCATATTATTTTTAAATAAGTCACTAATATCTACTGTGCGATTAGCTGATTCTACAGTAATGTTAATGTTTAGATCGTTAAATTGATTGTGTGTGACATTTCTGTAATGAATTAACGAAAGAGGGATTATTTCAGGATCTTCTTGGCTTTTTTGCAAGTTTTGACTTTCAACTTGTACTAGAAGTTGTGGTCTCTTTGACTCTAGAAAAGCCATATTAGTTTGTAAATAGCTATATACAACAAAAGTGGCTGAAACTAACGCGCCTAGTGTGGCTAGTAATGCAATTTCTGCCTGTACAAGTTCATATGCTGTCAGGTTTACAGTTTTTGAATTAGGCAACCATAAAGCGGTTACTCCAATTACGAGTAGCAATATTAATGAGATTGTTACAGGTATATTTTTCATTATACTTTTCAAGTACCAAAGACATCGAAGTCAAATATAAATGCGAAATCTACAAATTAGGAGGTTAATTTCATTAGCGTCCATTCGCGTTTATTAGCGTTCATTTGCGGACTATTATGAAGCAAGGGAGCCAGAGACAATCCTGACTCCGACACCCGCAGGCCTAGGTTTACCCCAGAAAACGCCCACCACTGGCAATCACTACCACCAGCAAACCGACCATAGTATTAACCCCCACCAGAATACGAATCTGTGCCAGCGCCTTGCCCGCCTGTGGCCAGTCTTCACTCGCAACCATGCGTTTGAGCCTGGCAAAGGGTGCGAAGTACACATGCAGGTAAATCAGTATCATCACAATACCCAGTCCCTGCATTAGATGCACATAAAGCGGTGCAGCGGCAAAACCCTGCCAGATACTGAACATCAGCAGATAACCGGTTAACGGCAACAGGATAATAGATAGCCAGACGTAAGGGAAAAAGCGATTAAACACACCCACCCAAAGTTTTAGACGGTGGGGTGGTTCCAGTTGTTGCGCTGCGACCGGGCGCAAAAAACTGTAGGCGAAGAACATACCGCCAACCCAGATAACGACGGAGAGGACGTGTAATAAACTGTAGACTGCTAACATGGTGTTGTTCCTTTGTACTTTAAGGCATTTATAGCTGGTTAATGGGATTAATTCGAGGGCTTAATACTCAGCTGCTGAGTTTAACTGTTATTATCCTGCATCACATCAATGGGATACGCATCCATGGTGGTTTTAATCAGTTGCAGCCCGGCAAAAGTGATTTCTCCACTGTAACGCCGGTATTCATTATTGGTGAATTCAAACTTGTAACGGCGCAGCAATTTTAACTGACCATAGGTGTTTTTGCCCAGGTAGAGTTTACTGAGATGGACAGTATCATCAAGAAACTGTAATTTATGTTGCTGACAGAGTTTAAAGCCGGTGCGCCGTGCCAGTTCGCCCACTTTTGTTGAGTCAAACCAGAACCAGCCGATTAACGCCAGCAACAGTAGCAGAAACAGTTCAGTCAGTTGCATTGTGTTTTATACGAGATGAAAAACAGAGATTATACACCACTTGCCTATACGCCTTTATTCTGCGAAGAGAATATCTGGAAATTACTCGAAGCCAGTTACACCAGGGGCTGGCAAAGGGACGCACTGCAGCCCCTGCATGTGCTGTTTATTATCAATGCCAATAACACGGTCGCCCTGTTCGGCCAGGGTGAAGCGGAGAATCATCAGCCGCTGATCTGGGATTACCATGTGATTCTCTCCGCCATGCTGCACGGCAGGCCGGTGATCTATGATTTTGACAGCCAGTGTGACTTCCCGGCGGATTTAACCAGCTACTTCTATACCACCTTCCCACTGCATACAAACCTTAACCACGAATACCGCCCACTGATCAGGCGCATTGACGCTGAGGCCTACTTTCAGCAGTTCAGCTCAGACAGGCAACACATGGCCGGGGTCATTCCAGAGAGCCAGTTTCCCGACTACCCATTGATCCATGGGAATTCACAAGACTCAGCATTAAGCCTGCAACAATGTCGCGATCTCAATAGCCCTATTGCCGACAGTCAGACACTCTACCCCTATGATTACTTTATGCAACTGCTGGTCAAGCAGGTATGAGCAATGCCCATAAGATAATAATCATTATCGACATATAATACTTTGAATAATTTCTTCCACGGTTAATACCGAGTCAATCTGCTCCACACTCTTGCCCGCCTGCCAGTATTCCCTTTTTCCGGTTGTTGCAAACAGTGAGCGCTTAAAACGGTGCAGCGATTTCAATGACAACAGCAAACGCGTTATATGTTTTAAGGACGGACTCTGCAGCGCAAATCGCTGCAGTGCATTGAGTTCACCACCCTGGCGTTTCACATAGTCATTGGCAATGACCGACACAGGTACACCGGTGATTTTACGGGTGAGCTGGATATCCTCTGCATGCGCCGCAATAATCGCCTGTTTATAGGCATCACTGGCACTGCACTCGCGGGATGCGATAAAACGTGTGCCCATCTGTACCGCCTGGTAACCCAGCTGCATCGCCTCGGCAAAGCCTTCAGCACTGGAGATACCACCGGCAGCCACCAGCGGTAACTGATAACCCTGTAACTCCGCAAAAAGTTGTGCAAGCTGACGACTACCCGCATGGCCACCGGCATTCTGGTTAACCGCAATCAGGCCATCCACCTGGTGTTCAACGGCAATCTCTGCCCATTTCGGCAGGGTCACATCGTGGTATACATAGCCACCGGCCTGATGCACCCGCTCCACCACCCAGTCCGGCTTGCCCAGCGAGGTGATGTAAAAGCGGATGCCTTCCTGCAAAGCAATATCCAGCCACTCGCGCATTTTATTCTGGTAGCGCCGACTGGATTTCTCGATTAACAGGTTCATCGCCAGCGGCTTTTGCGTGAGCTGGCGCATATAGCGAATCCCTTCGCGCAGGCTGTAACCATGCACGTAGCTCAGGGCAATCGGCTGGATGACCCCCAGTGCACCTGCCTCTGACGCGGCAGCCACCAGCTCGGGATTACTGCAGGGGTACATGGGGCCGCAGATAATCGGCTGTTCTACCCCGCTGTGCTGAAGAAATAGACTGCTTTGCATTACGCATCCCGTAGTAACAGAATAGCCGCTGTACAAACTTCTACCCATGTTTCACAGATGGTATAGTCTGCAGCTGTTAAATCGCCAAACTGTTCCCATCATGTCATTTAATCCCGAGCTGGCAAAGCATGATCTGTTAAAAATTGCCCAGTACCGCATGCCCTATGGCAAATATGCCGGCCAGCTGCTGATCGAGCTGCCGGAGCCCTATGTGGTATGGATGTATAACAAGGGCCTGCCCGCTGGTGAGCTGGGTAAAATGCTGGGCCTGCTGTATGAAATCAAGGTCAACGGCCTCGAGTCGCTGTTCACCCCCATTATAAAACAGCTGAAAAAACCATCACCCGGGCAATGAAGACACCACACAACTACCAGCCACCCGCGGTTTGTGCTCTGGATGTGCTCTACGAGGACAACGACCTTGTAATCGTCAATAAACCGGCCGGTTTACTGACAGTACCCGGCCGCGGCGCAGACAAGCAGGACTGTATGCTGCATCGCCTGCAAACTGAATACCCTGATGCGCTGACCGTGCACCGGCTGGATATGGACACCTCGGGCATCCTGCTGTTTGCACGCAATGCAGACGCGCACCGGGCAATGAGCCGCCTGTTTGAACAACGGCGTATACACAAGGCCTATCTGGCCAGGGTATGGGGCCGGCCTGAAGACGCCAGAGGCAGCGTCAATCTGCCACTGATCACAGACTGGCCCAACCGCCCCCGGCAGAAGATCGATTTCAGCCGCGGAAAAGCCGCTCTCACCCACTATGAGTTGATAAGCAGCAGTGGACCCCACAGCCTGATGCAACTGTTCCCTGTCACCGGCCGCAGCCATCAGTTACGACTGCATATGTCGGCGCTGGGGCACCCGATTCTCGGCGATCCGTTGTATGGTACCGCCCTGTCCCGCTGCGCCAGCCAGCGGCTGCTATTGCACGCGGAACAGCTGGGATTTGAACATCCGTTCACTGGTGAGCCGGTTAAGCTGCACTGTGCCGCCGAATTCGCACTGGATGATTTTTCCCTGCTCGAATCAGCTCTGAATACTCCCACTCAAATCCACGGTAAAATCGGCTTTAGCCTATGACACAACAGGACACCAATCCGCAGGCCAGGCACAGTGATACGGTTCTATATTATATTCACGACCCGATGTGCAGCTGGTGCTGGGGCTTTAAACCGGTGCTCAGGCAACTCACGCAACAACTGCCCGCAAATGTTCCACTGGAATATCTCCTGGGTGGGCTTGCTGCGGACACAGACCAGCCCATGCCCGCCGAGATGCAGCAGCGGATCAGCGCCACCTGGAAACACATCCAGCAGGTGATTCCAGGCACAGAATTCAATTTTGATTTCTGGACGCAATGCCAGCCACGGCGCTCAACCTATATTGCCTGCCGCGCAGTGATTGTTGCAGAGCAAATGCGACCAGACATGGGCATGGCCATGCTGGATGCAATACAGCACGCCTATTACCTGCAGGCCAGAAATCCCTCGGATGCCGCCACCCTGGTGGCACTTGCAGAACAGCTGGGACTGGATATCGCACAGTTTGAACAACAGCTTAACGCCGAGCAGACACAACAGGCCTTACAACAGCAAATCGACTTTGCCAGGGGCATAGGCGCGGACAGTTTTCCATCGCTCTATTTGCTGTACAGGGAAAATTATCATGGGATAGTGCTGGATTATAACCACGCGGATGTGATCCTTGAGCATATCAACAGCCTGATCCAGCGAGATAAAACAGACCAATGAGCACACAGGATCAATGGGACACAGGCACTTTTAGCCAGTCACCGATTATTTCGCAACTGCAAAACCAGACGCAGTACTTTCAAAGCTTCCAGCAGTGGCCCCAGTTAAGCGATTACCAGGCGCTGTTTAAACAATTTGCCATGAAGATCCGGCCGGTCGCCCAGGCCAGCGAAATAAGCTGCTTTGAAGAGCAGTACGAACCCCGGGTGTTTTTAAAACAGGAACTGCAGACACGCACTGAAAACTGGCATGACTTTTTTAACGCCATGGTGTGGCTTAAGTTTCCACACAGCAAACAGGCGCTTAACCAACGGCATTACGAAGCCGCCAGCCAGCGCGCAACCGGTACAAATCGCTCAACACTGGAAAACCGCCTCACCCAGTTTGATGAATGTGGCGCAATCATTGTTGCCTCCAGCGAAAAACCGCTGCAGCTCATCAGAAACCACCAGTGGCAGACGCTGTTTATCGAACAGGCATCACTGTTTAAACAGGACATACGCTGTATTGTCTTCGGCCATGCAATATTCGAAAAAGCCCTGGCCCCCTATATTGGCATGACCTGCCACTGCCTGATGCTGGCAGACCCGGCACTGCTGGCCGAACTGGAAGATGGGCGTAACGAAGGGCTGGACCGCACAATCGCAGACTACTGGCTCAGGCAACCGACAGACGGGCTAGATCGGCTGCAACCACTGCCGCTACTGGGCATACCCGGCTACTGGCCACAACAGGACAGCGCCTTTTATGCGAATGAAAAATACTTTAGAAAATAGAATAATATCAATCATTTATTTAAATATATTAAGGTTGATTATTACTTAAAACCAGTAAAACATCATCAACCCGATACAGGGTAGCAGACTTGCGTCAGGCGCCTCTGACAACTATAGTCAGTTACAGTTTAACAACCACCTTCTTGAACCAGCTCACATTAATCACCCATATGAATGATTAATATACAGCACAGGGTTGTTAGCTTTTCCAGGTATCAATCCATCAAATGTTAAAAGCACAGCAGATACGCTCTGTAAAAATAATTAAAGTGCGCTAACAACATATGGCTTCCGGCCTATGGTGGAAATTCCCCCACTATGATGTACAGAGTAAGCGCGCCTCATTCAACTAGCAGGTCTTGTATATGAGCGCTGATAACAATGCATTTGATACAACGGTAAAACTCACCGTCGAGCATATCAAGGACAAGGATTATCTCTCGAAAGTCATCAATAGTTATGTCAGAGAAAGCAAGCCCAATAATGCTGCATTACGCGCTTCCTCATCCGGCAGAAACTTTTTCAATCGTGATGACGTACTCAAGGCGCTGACAAACATTCAGCAAAGTTATAAATCCAGGTATGTACCCGGCCAGCAGGTCAATATTAATACCGAGGCATTTAAAGCCGCGCTGTTAAACAGCATAGCCAAGCTCAATAAGGTCAACACACCAAAATCCATTAACCAGATCGATGGCCGCACCATTGATTTTGTCGAGATGATTTTCGGTGCCTTTCTACGTGACCAGAATATTTCCGATGCGGTTAAAAGCCTGCTGCTGAAATTGCAGATACCGGTAATTAAAACCTCATTGATTGATCACAATTTTTTCTATGACCAAAACCACCCGGCGCGAACTCTGCTGGATACCATCGCACGCCTGGGCATAGGCATAGAAAACGAAGACAATACGGTTTACCAGACCATCAGCCTGGTGATTGACCAGCTGCTGCGAAGCTTTGACAAAAATACAGTCAGCTTCAGGACTGCCGCCACCTCATTGCAACGGCTCACCACAATTGAGCAGAAGAAACTCAAACAGAACGAAGATGTAACGCAAAAGCAGATCATCCAGGAACATGCACGCCAGCTTATTTTATCCGAGCTGCAGTACCACACCATGAACATCAAACTGCCCAAACCCGTGCAGCCGTTATTACTGAATAACTGGTCATCCTATATGTTCTATTGTTATCTGCGTTTCGGCAAGACCAGCTATGAATGGCAGGAATCCATAGACATTCTCAAAATCGTCACCAAGTCCCTGGCACCCCTGAAAAGTTTTGACGAGTGGAAGTCATTGAAAGGCAGCTACAAGGATATCATCCACACGCTGCAGGAAAAACTGGACACTACCAAACAGAACAAGGAAAAGGCCTTTATGGCCATTGCTAACCTTAAACGGCATTATGAGAACACTATAAATAACTCGGAGTTCTACGCTGAAAAATCCGGCAATGAAGCGATTTCAATCAAGGACTCGGTTTTTGCAGACATGAGTCAGGATGAAATGAGCCCGCTGGAAAAACTGGCCAAAACCTCGGAAGAAGTGATGGCAGAATTACCAGGCTACGTCAAACCCGGTGTCTGGTTTAAGATTTATACCACAGATAACCAGCCGCCTCGCCGTTTAAAGTTATCCATTATCACCTCGGAAAACGCACGTATGATTTTCGTTGATCGCAAGGGTGTCAAGGGCATTGAAAAAGACGTCAACCAGTTCTGTGTTGAGCTGTTAACCGGTAAATCCGCGATGCTGGAAGACCACTCGGTATTTGACCAGGCACTGTTCCAGGTGATTTCACAGATTGCCAGCAACAAATAACAGCTCTAACTAAATGGCAATCGAAAATTGATTATAACTATAAATGGACAAGCATCAGTCTTTTAATAGCACCGAAAGGTGCTATTTTTTTATACACTGGATGTGTGGTATTTCGCGGGAGGCAGAATATAGGTAACGATAATTATCTAAAAAGAAAACGCGAACAACGCAAATGAACGCGAATAAACGCAAATCTTTAAGCAGGCTAGCTCTAACATAGTGGGTCTTGCGAGCTGCATACACTAAGGCAGTTTTAGCTGTTGTTTATTGTATTACCACCATTTTTAAAAAATTAACGGCAACAACTCCAATGAAAGCCAATGCTCAAAAATATTAGGTTTTTATCGCGTTTATTTGCGCCTATTCGCGTTCATTCGCGTTTTCTTTTTAAACCAAAGTCATGCATTAGTGCTCATATAAATGACAGCGGCTTAATCTGCAGTCCAGTGCTCTGTGGCTATGCCCTCGCCCAGGTCTGCTTCCACCAGACGTCGCCGCACTTCCAGTAATTTCTCCAGCAATGCCGCTTCATATTTTTCGTAAGCCTCGGCATCCGGTACCCGGTTAACCACCACACCGAGTAACTCGGTAATCGCGTTGCCGATCGAATTCTGGCTGATGGTGACAATCAGGTCGCCCTGATCATTACGGTAAATAAGCTGCTTGAATGCCGGTTGCCAGCGAATTGAATTGGCATATTTTGGATCACGAATACAATGCTCGCGCACCTTCCTCGCAGCTCCCATAAAATCATTGTTAAACAGCAATATGGATTCAATTGCCTGTGGAAAATAGGCGTCTTTGGGTACCGGTGAATTACGTGATGATACCTGTGAGAAAAAGGCTCGGTAGAAATCGATAAAGCCCTTTAGTACTTCGTCATACTCCTGCCAGAAACGAATCTGCTTTAACGCATCACTGCCGCCAATAATTTTCCAGCTAGGCAGGCCCTGCGGATAACCGGTAAGTGACAGGGTCGATGCATTCATATCAACCGGCTGCAATATCTGTAAATCCAGTTCGCCGAGGAACCGCTTATACACATCACGCATATACGACTGGAATAAACTGTTCTGGCCACCGTCGGTCAGGTTTGGGTTGCTCGGGTCTGCAAAATCGGCCTGCTCAAGCTGGTGCTTATCGAATACAATAAAATGGTTATGCAACATGCGGATACTGGGCACACCGGGTGACGTCAGTGGCCAGGTGGCATCAAGACTGGCCTCGCCTGCCAGTACCAGGTGATCATCCGGGTTGGGGTACTGCTCCAGCATATAGTCGATAATAATCTGGTTCATACGATTCCAGTCATGTTTAACCTGCTCTGGAATCTGTGTACGCCGCACTGGGCGACCTAAAGGGTTCAGAATAGACTTGGAGGTATTGTAGATAATCGAGGTATCGAATTCGTTGGAGTGCCCCAGTGCCTTACGGTACATCAGCAGGCCTTCCGGATTTTCCAGCAGGCCATTATTATGTATTAGATCATTGAGATTTTCAGTGCTATTAAAGAACTCGTTGGGCGCCATACCCTCCGGCACATCCAGAGGTATAGGCCTGAAAGGGGTAACGATTTTCCGTGGACCAGTTTTCATTATATTTTCCGGCATCGAATGTCTATTAACACTCAATATAACACGTGAAAAATAAAGCCCGTATCAAGATTTTTAATCCATATATTCAGACAAAATATGGCTTGAGTACAGCTTTAAGCCTCTGTAGAGAATTAACGGCGGCTATAAAATTACTTAAGAAAGGGGTTACCGAGACGCTCGGCGCCAATGGTCGATTCAGGCCCATGGCCGGGAATAAAACGGTAGCTGTCTTCCAGTTTCATTAGTTTGTCGCTAATTGAACTGATCAGCTGTTGATGGTTGCCCCGTGGAAAGTCAGTGCGCCCAATTGAACCGTTAAACAGCACATCTCCCACCCAGAGTAACTGTTGTGGCACATGCTGAAGCACAATATGTCCCGGTGTATGTCCGGGTGTGTGCAGCACGCTGAATTGCTCGTTTCCGAGTGTTAAGGTAGATGATTCATCCAGCCATTGATCTGGCAGGAACTTATCCACCGGGGGAAAGCCGAACATTTCACACTGCATAGCCATAGCATCGAGCAAAAACTGGTCGTCAGGGTGCGGGCCAATAACCGGTAAATTAAATTCTTTTTTTAGTTGGGCACAGCCCCCCACATGATCAAGGTGACCGTGGGTTAACCAAACTGCAGTTAGATTAACGCCCTCATCCTCAACTGCTGCCATCAGTTTCTGGATTTCACCACCCGGGTCTACCAGTACAGCATCGCGGGTCTGGTCACACCATAACAGGGAACAGTTCTGCTGGAATGGCGTGACCGGAATAATACGGTACTGCAACATCGGGTATTACATTCCATTACCAAATTTATCGGTGGCGGTGGCACCGCTGTCACGTACCAGCTTCAGCGCAATTACGTACTGTTTGAGGATATTCAGTGACCACTCAATGCGCTCTCTGAAATAGGCATCCGCATCGGCGTTATTATCGGCTGCATTTTCATTCAGTACTTTTTCTACATTACGAATAATCACATGCTCGGGAATATAACAGAGTCGACTGTTTTTATAACTGCTCATACGCAGTTCAGCCACCGGATAGGCGCCGCCATCGGCGGATGACACACTGACAATTTTTGCCGGTTTATGTGCCAGTTCATTTTTACCGAAGATCAGGAAAAAATTCTTTAATCCTGCTGGAACCTGTCCGTGCCATTCAGGGGTAATCACCACAAAGCCGTCACTGGACGACAATGTCTGGCAATATGGGGCGAGTAAGTTGTTCCACTTTTCATCACCATCCCAGATACCCTGATCCCAGAGTGGCAATGGGTTATTTGCCAGGTCGATAATCGGCGCCTCGTCACAAATCCCATTCAGCAATGTTTGCTGATAATGCCTGGCCACTTTACTGCTTTGTGAATCGTTACGGTGACTGCCTGAAATAATACATATTTTCATTGTTTGACTGTTCCTGTTTATATTATTGAGTAATGAGCTTTAAATTGAATTCACCGCCCTGCTCTGTCACCCGTACTTCAATCAACTCCGGGTTGCGTTCCTGCAGGTAACAACAGAGTACCTGTGCCTGGTTTTTATTGTGATCATCAATGGCGATCAGTAGCTGCATCGCCACATAAAGCTGTTTCTGGTAAGCATCCGGGGTTGCAACCGGTTGCTCTCCCAGCATAATCCCTGTATCCATATCCCGATCCATTTCATCAAGGTATCGGCGCACACGTCCCGGCAGACGATCCTGTGACGCCTGGAAAATATTCTGCTGATTCAAGGTAACGACAAAAGCTGCTGGCATGGTTTATTTCTGTAGATTGGCTGCGTTTATACTTACCCACCATACAATAAAAAAGGCCGTTAATACACCGGCCTTTTTCGCGGAATAATGTTGCCAGTGACTCAGCGGGTTATTTTATACACACGCTCGAACATCTGGCTCAGCCCACTCTCCCTGAACCTGGGGGAATCATCTATCACATTGCGTTCATCAAGCAGACTGATATCAAACGATGGCTGGTACAGTCGCTCTACTTCATTATGGCTGACCGCAAAGGGCGGCCCCTGCATCAGTTGCTGTTCGTAATCCAGGGTTACCAGCAATATACTGACAGACTGTGGCAAGATACGTTGCAGCAGCTCGACATACCTGGTACGCATCTCTGCTGGTAGTGCGATCAATGATGCACGGTCATACACTGCGGTCACCGACTGCAGCAGTCCGGCATTCAGTTTAAAAAAATCACCCTGTAAAAGCTGGATATCCTCGGCCTGATGCAGGGTAAATTCCCCCTGCTGACTCGAGGTCGCAGTGAGTTGTTGCTCATCAATAAACTGTTGCAGCGCCTGCTCACTGCATTCCACACCCATGACCTGGCAACCCTGTGCGGCCAGCCACACCATATCCAGGCTTTTTCCACACAGTGGTACCAGCACCTGCTGTCCATTTTCGACGGCAATTTCAGACCAGTATTGCGCCAGATTCGGGTTAACCTGATCCAGATGAAAGCCGATTTGCTGGTCTGCCCAGCGCTGTTTCCAGAAATCTATGTGCATATAAATCAAAACCCTGTATTGAAAACCCAAAGCAGAAGAAAACGCGAATGAACGCAAATGAACGCGAATAAACGCAAAATTTATATGGGCCGTATTCAATGCAGTTAAATTGGCATGCACCTCACGCTCCCTGCTTATATTTATAAAGCGCGGTTTTAATAGCGTCTATTTGCGTTGTTAGCGTTCATTCGCGTTTTCTTTTGACTAATGACGTCCGACCCATGACTAACGACTGTTCACCTGCCTCCCGCGAAATACCGCCCGTCCTGGGCATAACCGCTACCGGCGTCCTGCCTCTCGCGGAATACCGTACATCCTGTACATAAAAATACCCCGACAAGGCGGGGTATTTATTGTACAGCTGTTTTACTGGATATTAACTACAATGTCATCTTGTCGCGATTTTTCTCGATGGTTTGATCGCCGATGCCCTTGACGTTCTGCAGGTCTTCCAGCGTATTGAACGGCCCGTGCTGTGTGCGATAATCGACTATCGCCTGGGCTTTCTTTTCACCAATACCATTCAGCTCGCTGGATAATACGACTGCATCCGCCTGGTTAATATTCACACTACCCGCCTGTGCTAATCCTGCAATGAGCAGTGCGCTGCAAAACAATATAGCTTTTATCATTTTCATTTGATGACTCCTCAGTCCATTTTTGAAGGAGCCGTTACCGTATAAAAATGTGCGCCTTAGAACAATTCGGAAATTTCTGAATTTATTGTACGTAAAACCGCCAATGGCGTGTCAGACTGGGTAATGGGTCGGCCGATCACCAGGTAGTCCGAACCGGCTTTGAGTGCGTCCTGTGGCGTCATAATGCGGTGCTGATCATCCGCTGAGCTGCCTGCAGGGCGTATGCCCGGAGATACCAGCAGGAAGTCCTGGCCCAGTGCGGCTTTCATGGCCTCGGCCTCCTGCGCCGAACAAACCACACCATCGAGGCCCGATGACTGCGCCAGACGGGCCAGGCTCAGGCCCTGTTCCGCCGGGGTTCGGTTAATGCCCAGTTCCTGCAGGTCTTCTGCCGACATACTGGTGAGTACGGTAACGGCGATCAGGTAAGGTGTGTTTTCTCCACTGCTGCGCTTTGCCAGTGCCGTGGCGGCGGCTTCCATCATGCGTCGACCACCTGCGGCATGCACATTCACCATCCATACGCCGAGATCTGCGGCCGCCTCACAGGCACGGGCCACGGTATTGGGAATATCATGGTATTTGAGGTCGAGAAACACCTCGAAGCCCTTCTTCTGGATGGCTTCAACAAAGGCCGGACCCAGCCGGGTAAACATTTCCTTGCCCACTTTGAGGCGACACAGCGAGGGCTCAAGCTGGTCGATCAGTTCAAAGGCGGCGCGCTCACTGGGGTAATCAAGGGCAAGGATGACTTTACAATCGGACATAGTAACTAAACTCAATGTAACTCAGGGCACATGTAACTCAGGCCATATAACGGGGACTCAATCGGCTTTTGGCGCCATACTACTCCAGCTATGGCAGGTAGGACATAACCACACATGGGTATTGGCTGTGTAGCCACACTTCACACACTGGTAGGCATGGTGCCTGGCGATAATGGCATTGACCACGCCGGGAATAATGGATTCAGTATAATCATGCTGCTGACCTGCAGGCTGCTTGATCTGTGCATCCACCAGGGCTTTCAGGGCACTCAGCGAAGGATGTCGGCTGGCTGCATCGGACAGATACTCCATCGCCGCCTGGTTGCCATGCAATTCTTCAATCAGCGGCACCAGCTGGTTCAGCAGCGGCAGTTCCGGGTATTTGCGATCTATCGATTGCAGATAGGCCAGCCCCTTGGGCAGGCTGGACAGGTTGCGATAACATAGCAGTAATCGTTTGACCACCAGCGGAAACATCTGGATATCCTGCTGTTCCACCTGGCGTAGAAAGCGTATCGCCTTTTGCGGGCGACCACGGTTTATCGCCAGATCCGCCAGCATAATCGAGGCGCGCACGCAGTTTTTATCCACATTCAGAGCCTGGGTGGCGAGTGATTCCGCTTCGCGAAAATCCTGTTGCGTGATCATCTGCTGGCTCAGTTCACAGTAATACTGGGCAATCACCCGGTTCAGACGCCCATCTCCACGGCGTTGGTGGCGGATGGCGATATTGATCGCCTGATCCCACTCCTGCTCGCTCTCGTAAATGCTCATCAGACATTTCTGCGCTTCCTGGGTGTATTCCTCGTCCTCAACCACCTGCTTGAACAGACCCTCCGCCCGATCCAGCCAGCCTGCCTGCAGGTAATCCTTGGCCAGGGAGATCAGCACGGTGGACTTGTATTCCGCCGGCAGGGATGGCCTGGCGAGCAGGTTCTGGTGCAGCTTGATCGCTTTATCGATTTCTCCCTGGCGGCGGAAAATTGCCCCCAGCGCGAGGCTGGTATCAATGGTCTCCCAGTCGGTTTCCACCAGCTCGATAAAGATATCCAGCGCCTTGTCCTGCTGGTCATTCAGCAGGTAGTTCAGGCCCTGGAAATAGTCATTGGAGAAGCGCAGTTTCTTTTTCTGTTTACGCAGGCGTCGGCGGGCAATCACATAGCCCAGCACAAAGCCCATTACAGGCAGCAGAATCACCAGCCAGTCGGCTGTGAAGTTGAAATGCAGAATGTCTGTCATCAGTTAAGTTTCAGGTCATTTTCCAGGTTTTTGCAAAACACCGGACAGGCCCTGCAGTGTTTCTTTTTTGCGCTGTAAACGACGTATGGTTCTTTTCTGACTGAATAGTGTAACAAGGTTAATTGCATAACCCAGTATGACACCGATTAACATCGCAATCAGCAAGATAACGGTAAGCGGTAAATCCAGTTGAACAGTGAATAAATCGACAGTGACCAGCTGCGCATTTTTAAAGGTAAATGCAGCAATCACTAAAATAAGAGGTATAGATACGAGCAAACTTATAAAGCGTTTCATGGGATTAATCGGCTGCTCTATCCTGTGGCTGGCCCAATAGATGGCCCAGAGGTTGACCTGTTAATGCCTGAAATAGCACAGCTTACTGCTGCTGTTTTTTTAACGAGTCGTTAACTCGCTCACGCAATTCCTTACCAGGCTTGAAATGAGGTACATATTTACCGGGCAATGACACGGAGTCGCCGGTTTTCGGATTACGTCCTGACCTTGGCGGTCTGAAATGCAGGCTGAAACTGCCAAAACCCCGTATTTCAATACGTTCGCCGGTTGCCAGTGCTTCTGACATCTGTTCCAGCAGGCTTTTAACGGCCAGTTCTACGTCTTTGTAAGCCAGATGGTTCTGCTTTCGCGCCATCAATTCAATCAGCTCAGACTTCATCATCGCTCTGGTAACGACTTCACCCGACATTATATATTTCCCCATTTAAATACAGCGGTCATCCCTGACCACACTGCATATGTTAGTAACTTATCACCATATTATAGTAACGAATCCAGCTTTGTCACCTAAGCCGCTGAAAAAACTACATAATATGGTAAAAAGCTAGCTAACCCTAGTCGTTATTGGCATCCATTTGCTCTTTCAGCAGGTCGCCCAGGGTTGTTGCCGCTGGTGCTGAGTCAGAACCGTAGTCTTTAATAGCCTGCGCTTCGTCATCGGCATCCTTGGCTTTAATTGACAGGTTGATGGTGCGAGTCTTGCGATCAACGCCAATAAACTTGGCTTCAATCTCTTCACCCTCTTTGAGGAGAGTACGCGCATCTTCAACACGGTCACGGGACAGCTCAGATGCACGCAGTGTGCCCTCAATGCCGTCGCCCAGGTCAATTATAGCGGCCTTGGCATCAACTTCCTTGATAACACCCTTAACCAGCGCACCCTTGCCGTTTGCGGCTACAAAGTTAGAGAACGGATCCTGTTCCATCTGCTTAACACCCAGCGAGATACGCTCACGCTCAGGATCAATCGACAGTACAACCGCTTCCAGCTCATCGCCCTTGTTGTAGTTCTGTACCAGGTCTTCACCGGTTGAATCCCATGACAGGTCAGACAGGTGAATCAGGCCATCAATGCCGCCGTCCAGGCCAACGAATATACCGAAGTCAGTGATTGACTTGATCTTGCCAGAGACCTTGTCACCCTTGTTATGGGTTGCACCGAACTCATCCCATGGGTTAGCTGAACACTGCTTCATGCCCAGTGAGATACGACGACGTTCTTCGTCGATATCCAGGATCATGACTTCAACTTCATCGCCCAGGGTAACCACTTTAGCCGGGTTAACGTTCTTGTTGGTCCAGTCCATTTCAGATACGTGTACCAGGCCTTCAACACCGTCTTCGATCTCAACGAAACAACCGTAATCAGTGATATTGCTAACCTTACCAGACAGGCGTGAACCTTCTGGGTAACGCTTGGCAATCGCTGCCCATGGGTCTTCACCCAGTTGCTTGAGGCCCAGTGATACACGGTTACGCTCTTTATCAAACTTGAGCACAACCACTTCGATTTCCTGACCCACTTCAACGATTTCAGATGGATGCTTAACGCGCTTCCATGCCATATCGGTGATGTGTAACAGACCGTCGATGCCACCCAGGTCCAGGAAAGCGCCGTAATCGGTCAGGTTCTTCACGATGCCCTTAACGGTCTTGCCTTCTTCCAGGCTATCCAGCAGCTCTTCACGCTCTGCACTGTATTCAGACTCAACCACTGCACGACGTGAAACAACGACGTTGTTACGCTTCTGGTCCAGTTTAATAACTTTGAATTCAAGTTCCTTACCTTCGAGGTAAGAGGTGTCGCGTACTGGGCGTACATCAACCAGTGAACCCGGCAGGAAGGCGCGGATATCGCCCAGCTCAACCGTAAAGCCACCTTTAACCTTGCCAGTAATAATACCGGTAATGATTTCTTCTGCATCATGGGCTGCTTCCAGCTTGATCCAGGCTTTGGCACGCTTGGCCTTGTCACGAGACAGGCGGGTTTCGCCCCAACCGTCTTCAACTGCTTCCAGAACAACTTCAATTTCATCGCCAACCTGAACTTCAAGCTTACCATCGCTCATAAACTGTGATTCAGGGATAACACCTTCAGATTTCAGACCCGCTGCAACGGTCACGTAACCACCGGAGATATCAACAACTGTACCCATCACGATGGTACCGGTGTTCATTTCGGTTTCTTGTAAGCTCTGTTCAAAGAGTTCAGCAAAAGATTCAGACATAAGAATTTCCATAGATTTCAACTGTAATGCCGTTGGATTAGCCGAAGTGAAAAAGGCGGCTGGACAATACAGGGTTATTGTTAAACATCACTTACGCTCACCTGTTAGAGGTAAGTCTGAGCGTAAGCACCTAAGCGTTCGATGGGTTACCAAGGCGTTGCCTGGCCAGTTCAAGCAGCTTTTCTGTTACCTGCTGAATACTCATTTCGGTGGTATCCAGCAGAATAGCGTCATCAGCGGGCTTAAGCGGCGACACTGCGCGATTTGCATCTTGCTCGTCCCGGGCTTTCAAGTCAGCCACAAGGGCGGCGATATTAGCATTTATTCCTTTGGCTTTCAACTGCTTATACCGCCGTTCAGCCCTTTCTTCAGCGGATGCGGTCATAAATACCTTCAGCGGTGCATCGGGGAACACCGTGGTGCCCATATCGCGGCCATCCGCTACCAGCCCCGGCGCTGCCAGGAAGTCGCGCTGGCGCTGCAACAGCGCATCCCGCACCGGGCTGATCGCCGCCACACGGGAGGCGCGCATGCCTATGTCTTCTGCACGGATGGCTTCGCTGACATCCTCGCCCCGCAGCAGAATCTGCAGGCCGTCATCTGTGGGTTTGAACACCACGTCCAGTTGTGCCGCCACATTGCTCATGGCCGCCTCATCTTCCAGCGCGATCCGGTCATTCAGCGAGGCCAGCGCGGTCAGGCGATACAGCGAGCCGCTGTCAAGAATATGAAAGCCCAGCTCACTGGCCAGCAACTGCGCAATGGTGCCCTTACCTGCCCCGCTGGGGCCATCGATGGTAATCACCGGAATCTGTGTCTGTGTAGCCTGTGTCGTCAATGTCTTAACCCTGTTACTGTGGTGAGAAAGAATACGCCGGCAACGCTATCCTGCAATTGATACCTGCACACCGGCACGGCTGGCCAGCCCGATAAAGTCGGGAAACGAGGTATTTACATTGGCACAGTCTTCAATGGTAATAGGCGCACTGGCGCGCAGGCCCGCCATGGTAAAGGCCATGGCAATGCGGTGATCATCCCGGCTATGCACCCGGCCACCGGCAATCGGCCCGCCATTAATAATCATACCGTCTTCGGTGGCCGTGGCATCCACGCCAATGGCATGCAAGCCGTCTGCCATCACCTGAATACGGTCTGACTCCTTGACCCTCAATTCTTCGGCACCGGTCACCACGGTGGTGCCTTCGGCGCAGGCGGCAGCCACAAACAGCGCGGGGAATTCATCAATCGCCAGGGGTACCAGCGTCTCCGGCACGGCAATCCCCTGCAGTTTTGCACTGCGCACGCGGATATCCGCCACCGGCTCGCCGCCCACCATACGCTGGTTCAGCAACTCAATATTCGCACCCATCAGCTTGAGAATATCAATCACACCGGTACGGGTTGGATTAACCCCAACATGCTGCAGCGTAATGTCCGAGTTGTCCGCAATACTGGCAGCCACCAGGAAAAACGCCGCCGAGGAGATATCCGCCGGTACATCGATATCACAGGCGGTAAGACGTCCGCCACCGGTAATGCACATGCGGTTGCCTTCGGTCGTAACCGGGTAACCAAAGGCATTCAGCATGCGTTCGGTGTGATCACGTGTGGTCGCCGGCTCCGTCACACAGGTGGTGCCACTGGCATACATACCCGCCAGCAGCAGGCAGCTTTTCACCTGGGCGCTGGCCATGGGCATGGCGTAATCAATGCCCTGCATTTTCGCGCCACCGTGTACCTTGAGCGGTGGTTTGCCACCCTCGGCGGTATCGATTCTGGCCCCCATTAAGGCCAGTGGATCGGTGACCCGCTTCATGGGTCGTTTTGACAATGAACGGTCACCACTCAACTCAACGTCGAATGCCTGCCCGGCCAGCAGACCGGACATCAGGCGAATCGAGGTGCCTGAATTACCCAGGTCAATCGGCGCTGCCGGCGCTTTAAGGCCATCAATGCCCACACCCTGGATAGTCACCTCACCCTCCGCTGTAGGGCCGTCGATCTCCACCCCCATGGCACGGAATGCACGCAGGGTATTAAGGCTGTCTTCACCCTGCAGAAAACCGCTGACATGGGTGGTGCCATCGGCAATCGAGCCGAACATAATCGAACGATGGGAAATGGATTTATCACCGGGCACCCTGAAGCTGCCGCTCAGCTGTCCGCCGGGTTGTACAATGTAATCAGTTTGAGACATGGGGTTTCGCTAGTAATCAGTCAATCGGCTATTTTAACCCGATTGATGCGTGTGATGGAATGACCAGAGGCCGTGGAAGCTATGCTTTACCGTATAAGACGAGTACTTAATAGCTGCCGGATCAACCGAATTAGCGTACAAAGCCACCCAGCCAGCACGGGCCCGACTTAAAAAGAAAACGCGAACAACGCAAATGAGCGCGAATAAACGCAAATCTTTATGTAAGCCAGACAAAACGCCGACACGTCGAAACCTGTTAGGTCTTATCGCGTCTATTCGCGTTGTTAGCGTTCATTTGCGTTTTCTTTTTAGACAATCTTCACTTCAGGCGTCCTGCCTCTCGCGAAATACCGCACTTCCTGTGCATCTTTGCTACCGGCATCCCTGCCTAACGCAAAATACCGTGCGTCCAGCACATAAAAAAAAAGAGCCACAATGTGGCTCTTTTCTGTATACCGAGTTGAACTGTTGCTTACAGCTCAGACAGGTACTTCTGCACGACTTTTTCCGGTAACGGAATGTAGCCATCCTTGATTACTACTTCCTGACCCTGCTGTGACAGTACCAGCTTGAAAAATTCCTTGTCGATTGGCGACATCGGCTTATTTGGGTGCTTGTTAACATACACATAAAGGAAACGTGACAGCGGGTAGGCACCGGTCACTGCATTTTCTGGTGATGCATCAACATAGTTGCCATCGGCCTTCTTGCTTAATGGCACCGCACGTACACCGGAGGTTTTATAGCCGATACCTGAATAGCCGATTGCATTCATTGAGCTGGTCACTGCCTGTACTACAGAGGCTGAGCCGGGCTGTTCGTTAACACCGTTTTTAAAATCACCCTTACACAAAGCCACCTTTTTGAAATAGCCGTAGGTGCCGGAAACCGAGTTACGACCGAAAATCTGGATATCACGGCCAGCCCATGGGCCTGTTAAACCCAGGTCGCCCCAGCGCGTCACATCCTTACTGCCACCACACTTGCGAGTCGATGAGAAAATCGCATCCACGTCGGCAATGCTCATGCCCTTGATCGGGTTATCCTTGTTTACATAAACCGCCAGTGCATCAATTGCAACCGGAATCGCCATCGGCTTGTAACCATAGCGATCTTCAAATGCGGCAATTTCATTGTCTTTCATTTTACGACTCATGGGGCCGACATTGGCTGTGGCTTCTGTCAGTGCCGGTGGCGCAGTAGATGAACCTGCCGCCTGGATCTGGATGTTTACATTAGGGTAAAACCGCTTGAATGATTCCGCCCACAGGGTCATCAGGTTGGCCAGGGTATCTGAACCCACACTGGAGAAGTTACCGGAAATACCGCTGGTTGGCTTGTACTCAGGGATGCCTTTATCAACACTCACTGCCGCAACCGCTGCTGAGGCACAAAGACTTGCCCCCAGGATAGCGGCGCCGAGAGTTGATGCAAAGTTTTTCAGTTTCATTCTGTATTACTCCAGATTTAAATTAAGTGTGACTATTTTGTGCAATGATTGTGAACGCAAAGTGACACAATTGTGACAATTTAATGAAGATGGGGAAAACAACAGCAGAATTCGCTGCCACGACCCACTTTTGAGTCGATACGCAGATGCCCGCCATGACGATCCAGCACCTGCTTGACTATCGCCAGACCCAGGCCTGTACCACCCTGTTCCCTTGAACGCCCTTCGTCCACCCGGTAGAAGCGTTCTGTGAGCCTGGGAATATGTTCATAGTCTATACCCGGTCCATTGTCTTTCACACACAGACAACAGGCGTTGAAAGCCTGCCTGGAACACAACTCGATGGTGCCACCATCGGCAGTATAACGAATCGCATTGGTCAGCAGGTTGGAAATTGCCATTCGCAGCTCGGCATAGTTACCACTGATAGTGACCTGCGTATAATTCAGGGTAATGGTATGACGCCCAGCGGAAAGCTCAAGCGCTTCATTATGCACATCTTCCAGCAGCGAGCGGGCATCAATCAGCACCGGGTCTTCTACCATGGATGAAGACTCGAGCTTAGCCAGATCAATCAACTCGGCAACGATGTTTTCCATCCGCTGTGTCTGTTGCTGAATCTTGTTTAAGGGCATGGCAAGCGCCTGGTCTTCAACCGTGTCTATCAGGCTTTCAACATAACCTGAAATAACTGTTAAGGGTGTGCGCAATTCATGGGATGCATTGGAAATAAAATCCCGACGCATCTCATCCAGTTGGTGTTGCTGGGTAACATCCCGGGCACTCAGCAGATACTGACCAGTGCCGTAAGGTGTAATATTCACCAGCACACTGAGCTGGTCATATTCAAATTCGAGTGGCTGTTCAAAACTACGCTTTGCCAGGTAACGTACAAACTCCGGTTGGCGAATTAAGTTATCAATGCGCTGCCCCACATCCAGTGAGCTGTGGAAGTCAAACAGCTGCTGTGCGGCTGGATTAAACCACTCAATTTCGTTTATCTCGTTAAGCACGATAGTGGCATAAGGCAAAGCCTGGGTTGAGGTTTTAAAGCGATTAAGTATGGATGCGAGGCGGCGACGCGCATTTCGCTGACGACGGTACAGATGATAGAGCTGGTAATAGACTTCATCCCATACACCAAAGGTATCCGGCGTGTGTTTGGATGGTTTACTGAGCCAGCGGGTCAGGCGGTTAAGATTAAACAGCGTCCAGAAAATATAAACAAACATGCCCAGCAGCAAAACCAGCTGAAGCTGATCCAGCAGACTGCCCAGAATCAGCAGCAGTACAATCCAGGCCAGTAGCAGTTCGATTTCTCGGCGCAGACTGCTGGTCATTACAATCTCGAAAAACGGTAACCACTGCCGTGAACCGTTTGCAGCAAGGCCGCCAGATTATAAGGCTCCAGCTGTTTACGCAAACGGCGAATATGCACATCAACCGTACGCTCCTCGACATACACGCCCGTACCCCATACCTGATCCAGTAACTGGCTGCGGGAAAAAACCCGGTCTGGATGCCCCATAAAGTAATGCAGCAATTTAAACTCAGTGGGTGACAGGTCGAGCGTATTATCCCCTACCCTGACACGCTGGCTAACCGGGTCGAGAAACAGCTCACCGATTTTAATCGGCTGCTCATCCGGCATAGAGCGTCGTAATACCGCCTGTATACGTGACTTGAGTTCACGCACAGAAAAAGGCTTGGTAATGTAATCGTCGGCACCGACATCCAGCCCCAGAATACGATCTTCTTCTTCAGCTTTTGCGGTTATCATAATTACCGGCAAGGCCGAATGGTATTTTCGAATACGGTGCAGAAGATCGATACCACTGTTGTCTGGCAACATCCAGTCGAGCAGCACAAGGTCCACCGATTTTTTATCGATAATATCCCAGCCTTCTCGCACGGTCATGGCAGAATACAGGGTATAACCTTCTGGCAACAATGAGTAGTTAAGCATATCCTGAATATCAGGATCATCTTCAACAATTAAAATAGATGCATGTTTCATATTGTTATTAAACTACACTGATATGACAGAATGATGACGAGTTATGACTTTATGCCTTTTTCAATTTCATCCAGATCAAGATGCCGTACATCTTTTCCCTTCACCAGATAAATTACATACTCACCGATATTTTTTGCATGATCACCAATACGCTCCAGCGATCGCGCCGCCCAGACCACATCAAATACTTCAGAGATGGTGCGTGGATCTTCCATCATATAGGTCATCAGCATACGCATTAAGTCCTGGTATTCCGAATCAGCCTGCTCGTCATCACGTACCACCTGAAGCGCGGCATCCACATCAAGCCTGGCATAGGCATCCAGCACATTATGCACCATGCGTTTAACATGTTCACCCAGGTGACGAATACCAGCATAACGTGAACGGAAATGGCCTTCCTGTTCAGAAATATGCAGTGCCATTTTGGCGATTTTTTCCGCTTCGTCACCAATCCGTTCCAGATCAGTAATGGTTTTAATGACTGCGATCACCATACGCAGGTCCGAAGCGGCAGGCTGGCGCTTGGCAAGAATGCGTGTACACTTTTCGTCAATTGAGACTTCCAGTGCGTTCACCTTATGATCGCGAAGAATAATTTTATCCGCAGCAGCCGCATCCATATTCTGTAAGGCATCAATCGCAGCCGCAATCTGCTTCTCAACCAGGCCGCCCATTTTCATCACCTTGTTTCTAAGGCTTTCCATTTCCTCATCGAATTTATGTGAGATATGCTGACTTGTCATTCCTGTTTCCATAAACGTGCCTCAAATTCTATTAATGTATGCCTGGTGTATACCGATAAGCCGTGGCTTTAACAATATTCCTAGCCATAACGACCGGTTATATAGTCTTCAGTCTGTTTCATTTTCGGGTTAGTAAATATCGTATTGGTGTCACCAAATTCAACCATATCACCCATATACATAAACGCAGTCTCGTCCGATACACGGGCAGCCTGCTGCATATTATGGGTAACAATCAGTATTGTGTACTTTGATTTTAACTCGTAAATCAGCTCTTCAATTTTTAGCGTAGAAATCGGGTCCAGCGCCGAGGCCGGTTCATCCAGTAACAGAATTTCCGGTTCTATGGCAATCGCCCGTGCAATCACAATACGCTGTTGCTGACCACCGGATATACCCAGCGCGCTCTGATCAAGGCGATCCTTTACTTCATCCCACAGTGCAGCACCTTTAAGCGCCCACTCCACCCGTTCTTCCAGTACGCGACGCTTATTGATTCCCTGTAAACGCAAGCCATAGGCCACGTTTTCAAAAATGCTCATGGGAAATGGATTGGGCTTCTGAAACACCATACCCACTTTCTGGCGCAGAGCGGTCACATCAACCTCGGGATGTAGAATATTCTGCCCATCGAGGATAATCTCGCCTTCAACCCGGACATTGTCGATCAGGTCATTCATACGGTTAAAGCAGCGTAGCAGTGTCGATTTACCACAACCACTGGGGCCGATAAACGCTGTGACATGATTTTTTTTCATATCAAAACTGACGTTCTTGAGCGCCTGTGCTTCACTGTAATAAAGATTAAGATCTCTCACACTGAGGCATATCTCATCAGCTTTGTGTTTGCTACTTTTGTTGTTATCAATCGTCTGTTTTGTTGCTGTTGTTACCATATTTCAGTCTCCGCTTGCCTGAACATCAGTTCAGTGGTCGCGTTGTATATAAATACTTCAGTAAATCATGGGCAGCGGTAAAATGCTGTTTTAGTAGCCGATGATTTTCTCTATTAATTATCCAGTGCGCGGTATTTTTCCCGTAAGCGGTTGCGTAGATTAATCGCACTCAGGTTAAGCACAACAATCACCACGACCAGCAGGAATGCCGTGGCATACACCAGTGGCCTTGCGGCTTCCACATTTGGGCTCTGGAAGCCCACGTCATAAATATGAAAACCCAGGTGCATAAACTTACGATCCAGGTGCAGGAATGGCATATTGCCATCCAGCGGCAGACTCGGCGCCAGCTTGACCACACCCACCAGCATCAGCGGTGCCACCTCACCTGCCGCACGGGCAATGGCGAGTATCAGGCCGGTCATAATGGCCGGGCTGGCCATGGGCAAAACCACACGCCACAGTGTTTCCAGCTGGGTAGCACCAAGTGCAAGGCTGCCTTCACGCAGTGCACGGGGTATACGCGACAGGCCTTCCTCGGTAGAGACAATCACCACCGGCAGTGTCAGCAGCGCCAGGGTCAATGATGACCAGAGTAGCCCCGGTGTACCAAAGGTGGGTGATGGCAGTGCTTCCCGGTAAAACAGCTGATCCAGGTTACCACCAAGAAAATAGACAAAGAAGCCCAGGCCAAACACGCCGTAAACAATCGATGGCACACCGGCCAGGTTATTCACCGCGATACGAATCGTACGTACCAGCACACCCTGTCGGGCATATTCACGTAGATACACCGCCGCGATCACACCCAGCGGGGTCACCATTACCGACATCAGTAACACCATCATCACGGTGCCGAAAATTGCCGGGAAAATACCCCCTTCAGTATTGGCTTCACGGGGATCTTCGGTAATAAAGTCGCTCAATGCGCCGAAGTAAAAAACCAGCTTGTCCAGTACCGTCATTTTATTGGGTTGCCAGGCCTTGATGATTTTTTCCATGGGGATAGTGACTTCACTGCCATCCATCACCCTGGCGCGAATACTGTCACGATTGATCTGCTGGTACAGTTCAGCGGTCTGTTTTAATAGAGCCTGGTATTCGCCGTCCAGTGCCTGTCGTTGCTGTTCAATTTGCTGTAATGCGCTGTCAGTGAGTTCATTATCCAGCTCAAGGCGCTTCTGTTTCAGGCGCAATTGCTCAAGCTTATAATTTATTGAACCGATTTCACTTTTTTCCAGGTGAAGCAATTGCTCGCGAATCTCACTCACCCGTTGCAGGCGTTGTGCAAATTCGACCCAGAGCGATTCTGCGTTAGCCACTGGCTCACCGTTTTCATAGACGGCGGTGAGGTAACCATAAAAATTACCCCACTCAATACGCTCCAGTACCATCACTTCTTCAGGCAGTTCACGGCTCTGTAAATCCGTGTCATATATCCATTTAAAATCACTGCCCAGAATATCGCGATTACCTGTTTTGACCAGGTAACGGGTGATATCACCTTCGGTTTGCTGAATATTCGGAACGGTACTTGCTGGCAGGGTTTCCTCTTCCACCACCTCGGCAATCACCGTTGTAGACTGCTCGGCATTGGCAAAGTGAAAGGCCTGCACATTAGCTGGCCAGAAGTGGCTCATGCCACGCACCATAATCAGCAATAACAGACCAAACACGGCCACCAGTGCAATACTCACCGCACCCGCGTTGAGCCAGATCCAGGGAGTACCGCTTTTAAACCATTGGCGAATCATAAACCACTATACCTTTTACGCAGACGATGACGAATCACTTCCGCGAGCGTGTTGAAGATGAAGGTAAACAAGAACAGAATCAGTGCGGCTAAAAACAGAATGCGGTAATGGGTACTGGCGACTTCCGCCTCCGGCACTTCCACCGCAATATTCGCCGCCAGGGTACGCATGCCCTGGAATATACTCATATCCATTAACGGTGTATTACCGGTGGCCATCAATACAATCATGGTTTCACCCACGGCACGACCGAAACCCATCATTACCGCCGAGAACAGCGCCGGACTGGCAGCGGGTATCACCACCCGCAGCATGGTTTGCCAGCGACTGGCACCCAGTGCCAGTGAACCGCGAATAAGGTGTTGTGGCACACTGAACAGCGCATCTTCGGCAATCGAGAAAATGGTGGGAATAACCGCAAAGCCCATAATCAGACCCACCACCAGTGAGTTACGCTGATCATAGGTCAGACCCCACTCGTTACTCATGTATTTGCGCATATCGCCGTCAAAAAACAGGTGTTCCAGCGGCGCACTGAGATTGGTAGCCAGCCAGATCATCAACAGCACCACCGGAATCAGCAATGCCGCTTCCCAGCCTTCAAACACCGATTTATTTGGCACCAGCATCCACAGTGCCGCAAACAGAATAAAGGCAAATGGCAGTAACAACAGCAGCGCAAACACCCCGGCCAGATGGGCTTCTACATAGGGTGCCAGCCACAGACCGGCAAGAAAGCCCAGGATAACCGTGGGCAGCGCCTCCATGATTTCAATTGAGGGCTTTACTGTCTGGCGCATTTTTGGCGCCATAAATTGCGCGGTGAACATTGCACCCAGAATGGCCACAGGCACCGCAAACAGCATGGCGTAGAAGGCCGCTTTCAGTGTACCGAAAGACAATGGTACCAGGCTGTATTTGGGCTCAAATTCATTGGTGGAGGCAGACGATTGCCAGATATAATCCGGCTCATCATAGCCTTCATACCAGACCTTGCCCCAGAGCACATCCCAGGAGACTTCCGGGTATTCATTATCAACGTGGTAGAAATACAGCTGGTCATTCTCATCAACTGCCAGCAGGTGCTCGGCACGCGCTGACCAGGCCATTTCGCTAATCCGTGTCGAGGCCGTATTGATATGTGCCAGGGTGCGCTGTGAAGTTGAATAATACAGCGTAATACCGCCCTGCTGGTCTGACACTGCAAAGCCTTTACGCCGCTGTTCAGTCTCGACATTTTCAACCGAAATCAGCTCTTCATGAAACTTACGAATAAAGGTCAGCTCGGTTCCTTCATCGCGCCTGACCTGCATCCACTGCTGCACCTCTCCATTTTTCAACCCAACCAGCAGTGAGTTACCACCCAGTAGTAACTTTAACTGTGTAATAGGCTGTTCAAACGAAATTTCCCGCGGGGTCAGTTCTATACCCTGTTGGTTGATCTGGTAGTCAAGCAAAATCCCATCGGCAGATGCGGCATATAAATGCTCAAGGTCCGGCTTCAGCGCGATATCGGAAATGGCTGTAGAAAACTGTTGCTCGACGCGGGCATCCAGCTCGATGGTAACCTCTTCACTGATAAAGGAGGTTTCCTTGCTGTAACGTACAAACAGCAGGCGCTTGTCTGCGGTGACACCGGCCAGACCCACGGTGTCCGAGGTAATCTGGAAGGCAATTTTTTCAACCGGCATTGCAGATTCATCCAGCAGCAATGCCTGTTCACCCAGCGGAAATTCCAGCGTCGGTGTCAGGGTGCGCTGGTTATCGGGGTAACTGACCTCGAATACATATTTAACGATCAGTGCGGTGCCGTCTGCCAGCCCCAGTACAATATGATCAAGGTTTGAGGCAATACTGCTGATAGCCGAATTAATCGGCAGCTTTTGCTGCAGGCGAATTTCAGCTGTCGCCGTATCAAAGAAAATCGCCTCACCCTGATCAGTAAAGCGCACCGCCATGGTGCCCTGCTCTTCCATGCCCAGCAGCAGGGTTTTACCGTTGCCGGGCGCGGCATACTGATGCTGCTGTTCGATATCTGCTGACTCGAACATGGGCACAACCACGCTCAGCAGATAGAAGAAGATCAGCATAATGGCAATAATGACGCTCACCCCGCCGAGCGAGACAAAATACCTCGTCAGACGATCTTTAAGAGCCCGTTGGTTGTATTGCGACTGAAGTAGTTTCTGTTTCATGGCGCAGAGTGTAATCTCGGTGTGTTACAGAAATATGACAATTTATGACAGAATTATGTGTGCTGGAGCAGCTGATCAACCCAGCTATCGACGAACAGCCGAAAACGCTGGATTTAAATTATATTTATTATTAATTAACAATAACTTATATTATAAAATTAATGTCATTTATGATTTAAAAACAGCAACATCAAGGCGGCTTTAACTTGCTGCAAATGACTAAAGGCTGTAACACTGCCCCAGACCCATGCCTGCCGAAACAACATAATGAACCCGAACCTGCCACAGCGCCAGATTAATTTTTACACACTTGAGCAGCTGCGAAATCAGCTGGGTGAGGTATTTGAACAGTTTGTCCGTATTTATATTGAGCAGGCCTGCAACCAGCCAGCGCCTGGTCGGGCGCAACTACAGCGACTCATCGAACAGATTCAGCAGGCATACACTGCATTCAAACCACAGCTGACTGAATCCCGCTAATGTTCCATGGTTTAACTGCCCAGTAATTCAGCTCACAACACTGAGACAGGGGAAAACAAATCCGCACTTCGTCATGGTATAATGCCCTGCAATTTCATAGAAACAGGTTGCAGAATGAAATTCACCAAAAGTTTTGATGTACCCAACCCTATCCCTGAAAGCGGCATCGAAAACGCCGTTAACCTGCTTAAAAACGGCATGCTCTATCGCTACGGTCACATCGACAGCGAGATCAATTTCGACGGCGATGACTGCCCCCACGCTGAACACAGCGAAGTATCCAAACTGGAACTGGCCTTAAGCGAATACACAGGGCATAAATATGTTATCGCGGTTAATTCCTGCGGCAGCGCCATGTTTATTGCACTCAAGGCCATGGGCGTACAGCCCGATGATAAGGTGTTTACCAATGCCTTCACCTTTACCGCTGTGCCCAGCAGCATTGTACATGCCAATGCAATTCCGGTGTATGTTGAGTGTAACGATCAATATGTGATTGATCTGCAACATTTCGAACAGCAGATTAAAGACAACCCGGATGTAAACTATTTTATTCTCTCGCATATGCGTGGCCATGTGGCAGAGCTGGATAAAATCCAGGCGCTGTGTGATGCCAATGGTATTCGCCTGATCGAAGACTGCGCGCACGGACTGGGTAAACGCTGGAACCCGCAGGGTACAGATGAAAGCAACTTTGTCGGTCATCACTGTGAAATCGCCTGTTACAGCGCGCAGAGTCACAAGATGCTTAATGCCGGTGAAGGCGGCTTTATTGCCACCGATGACGATCATCTCGCTGCCTACTGCATACTTGCCGCTGGCTCCTATGAGAACCTGTATAAAAAACATCTGTCACGGCCCATGGATGACCAGCTGTTTGAAGAAATCAAACTGCAGGTGCCCAACTTCAGTTTACGCATGAATAATCTCAGTGCTGCCATATTGCGTCCGCAGATCGAATTGATTGACGAACGCATTGCCTCCTACAAGCAAAAACACCAGCGACTGGTTGAACTGTTAAGCGACGTCAGTGCAATCAATATACCGGAGCCGGTGGATGCCGCGGAACATGTGGGTGACAGCCTGCAGTTTAATCTGCTGGATTTTGATAATGATCAGGTGAACGAGTTTGTAAAACGCTGTGCCGAGCGGGGTGTCAAAATCCAGATATTCGGCATCAACGACAATGCGCGGGATTTTCGTAACTGGCAATATTCCTATGAGCAGACACCGGCCATGCACAATACGGCTGACATTATTTCCAGTGCCTGTGATCTGCGCCTGCCAATGAATTTTACCCTGCAGGACATTGAACTGCTGGCACAGATTATCCGCACGGTGATTAACGAGATGGTTCAGCAGACAGCAAAACTGGATAAACGCGCCGACAAACTCAGCGCCTGATGTCTATTGCACCACCGTGCATTAAATCAGGATTGATTTAATGCACGCGCGTGAAAGGCAATGTGCTCACCAATAAAACTGGCAATAAAATGGTAGCTGTGATCGTAACCGTCCTGCAGTCGAAGCCGCAGAGGCTGACCCGCTTTATCACAGGCCTGTTGCAGGTTTTCCGGCAACAGCTGGCCTTCATCATAAAACTCGTCTGCGGTGCCCTGGTCAATTAAAATCTCGCCGACCCTGGCACCCGCCTTGATTAGTTCCGTGGCATCATAGGCTTTCCATGCATCAATATCCTCACCCAGGTAGGCGGAAAAACAGCCCCTGCCCCAACCGCAATTGATCGGATTGCAGATCGGCGAAAACGCAGACACCGAACGATAAGCTTGCGGGTTTTTCAGTGCACTGATCAATGCACCGTGGCCACCCATGGAATGACCACTGACCGATTTTATGCCGGGCAGTAACGGCAGGTTAGTTTCCAGTAACTCGGGCAATTCCGTGTTGATATAATCATACATCTGATAATGCGCTGACCAGGGCGACTGAGTGGCATTCACATAAAAACCCGCGCCCTGCCCCAGATCATAACGATCTTTTTCATCGGCCACCTCATCACCCCGCGGGCTGGTATCGGGAAATACCAGCGCGATGCCCTGCTCGGCTGCATAACGTTGTGCACCGGCCTTAACCCGTGCATTGTCATCGGTACAGGTCAGACCTGACAACCAGTAAAGTGCCGGCACCTTGTGCTGTGCAGCCTGGGGTGGCAGGTAAACCGAAAATGTCATTTCACAATGACAACTTTCTGAGTCATGCACATAGCGGTTCAGGTAACCGCCGGATTCCTTGATACTTTCAATTTGTTGCATACATGTCACCTGATGAATTGTGATTGAATGTGCAAGGGTAGCTCTGAACAATGCTGATATGTCTCTGCGAGACCTGAAGCGTGCAGCTACAAGGCGTGCTTCGCAGTGAATGGCAAGGTCCTTCACAAGAAGCACAACACCGTAGATGTGCGCTTCAGGCCTCGCCCTTTGGGGCTTACAGGTGTGCCCGCACTCTGCGTTAGCGTTTTTCACCAGGCTTTAGCCTGCTTTCAAAGCGCCGCCTTGATTGCGAACACACCTGTAAGCCAGAGATATGTCATCATTATTCAGAGCTACCCTGGACTAAAAGATAATCACTGAACGAATACTTTCGCCCTTATGCATTAAATCAAACGCACGGTTAATGTCTTCCAGTGGCATGGTGTGTGTCACCAGGCTGTCCAGTTCGATTTTTCCTGCCATATAACGCTCCACATAACCGGGCAGTTCGGTACGGCCTTTGACACCACCGAACGCCGTGCCTTTCCAGGTACGCCCCACCACCAGGTTAAACGGCCGGGTTTCGATCGTCTGACCCGCACCGGCCACACCAATCACCGTGGAGACACCCCAGCCCATATGGGTACATTCCAGTGCATCGCGCATTACATGGGTGTTGCCGATACATTCAAAGGAGTAATCCGGGCCGCCGTTAAAGGTATCCTGCATATACTGCACAAACGAGCCATCGATCTCATTGGGATTCACAAAGTCAGTCGCACCCAGTTGCTCGGCAAATTTGAATTTATCCGGGTTAATATCAATGCCGATAATGCGCTCGGCTCCGGCCATGACCGCACCCTGGATACAGGACAGGCCTATGCCACCCAGCCCGAACACCGCCACCGTAGAACCCGGCTCAACCTTTGCGGTATTCAGCACCGCGCCGATGCCGGTGGTAACACCGCAACCCAGCAGGCAGACTTTATCCAGTGGTGCTGCTTTATTGATTTTCGCCAGTGCAATTTCCGGTACCACGGTATACTCGGAAAAAGTCGAGCAGCCCATATAATGAAAAATGTCCTTGCCGTTTTTGGAAAAGCGACGGGTGCCATCGGGCATATAACCGGTCCACACCGTGGAGGCAATCGACTGGCACAGATTGGTTTTGGGTGATTTACAGTATTCACATTCGCCGCATTCGGGAATGTACAATGGAATCACGTGATCACCCACCTGCAGGCTTTTTACACCGGGCCCTACTTCAACCACTTCACAGCCACCTTCGTGGCCGAGAATACAGGGAAAGCTGCCTTCCGGGTCATCACCGGACAGGGTAAACGCATCAGTATGACACACACCCGAAGCGATCACTTTCAATAAGACCTCGCCCTCTCGCGGGCCCATCACATCCACTTCTTCAATCTCAAGGGGCTGTTTCGGCGCCCATGCCACCGCTGCTCTGGCTTTCATAATGGTTTCCTCGTGCGTATTGGTGAAGGGGTTTATTTATGCACCGACAATTCGGCAATACATTCAGGCGACGCTGAAGTCCTGATGTTGATATTAATAATCGCTACATACAGAAATTATCACGGGCTGCCTTGGCCGCATTAAACAGAGCCAGTATCGATTCACCATCACCCTGTTCAATACACTGTTTCAGTTCATCAATCTGTTGCTGGTAATTCTGCATCATCGCCAGTATAGCATCCGAATTACTCAGGCAGATGTCACGCCACATTACCGGGTCGCTGGAGGCAATGCGGGTAAAATCCCTGAAACCACCGGCGGCGTATTTGAAAATCTCGTCCACGTCCTCGACTTTATTCAGGCAGTCGACCAGCGCAAACGCCAGAATATGCGGTAAATGGCTGGTACCCGCCAGCACCAGGTCATGATGCCGCGCCTCCATTTCATCCACTGCGGCACCGGCCTTCTCCCACATGGCACGTACTTTATCGATGTCTGCACGGCTGTTTTCGGGCAGCGGTGTGAGAATGACACGACGGTCTTTATAGAGTGAATCGAAGGCGGCTTCAGCACCGGATTTTTCAGTGCCGGCAATCGGATGCCCCGGCACAAATTGTTTGATCTGCGAACCCAGCGCCTCACGGGCCGCATCAATCACCTGCTGTTTGGCACTGCCGCCATCACTGATAATCGCACCGGGTTTGAGGTGGGGTTTAATCTGCGCAAACACATCGCCCATGGCACCAATGGGTACAGACACAAATACCATATCGGCATCTGCCAGTGCACTGGCGTAATCGGTTTCGTAGTGATCTATTACCGACAGCTGTTGTGCGGTCTGCAGGTTTTCCAGGCTACGACCAATGCCCGTGACCTTTTCAACATAACCAGCTTTTTTCAGCGCCAGAGCAAGCGAGCCACCAATTAAACCCACGCCTATTACACATAAATGTTTAATCATTAACTCGTCTCTTAAGCGGTTTTATTCTGTTTTCTATTCTGAGAGTAACGGCAACAACTGCTATAAATGAGCACTGCGCATTAGATCAAGCTGCGGGATTCAACACCTTGCGCAGTGCATCAAGCACACGGCTATTCTGCGCTTCGGTTCCCACCGTAATACGCAGATGCCGTGGCAACTGATAGTTGGCCACCGGCCGCACAATCACCCCTTCGCGCAACAAGTCCTGATACACCTGCAATGCATCCCGTGCTACATCAACGCTTATAAAATTACCAATACTTGGAATGTAATTCAGTCCCATGCCAGTAAAGCCTTCGGCTAACTGTTTTAATCCCAGCTGGTTCAGCTGTACACTGGCGGCAACATGCGCTTCATCATCCAGCGCCGCCAGTGCTGCAGCCTGTGCCAGCAAATTGGCATTAAAGGGTTGGCGCACGCGATTGAGTAAATCTGCAACCTGTAGATTAGAAACACTGTAACCAATGCGCAAACCGGCCAGACCGTACAGCTTGGAAAAAGTACGGGTTACAATCAGGTTATCAAACTGCTGCAACAGTGCGTTGCTGTTGGGCTTGAGTGCATCCGGCATGTATTCGTAGTAGGCCTCATCCAGCACCACCATCACATGCCCCGGTACCTTCTGCAGAAATTCGCTTAACGCCGCAGTTTCTAACCAGGTACCGGTAGGATTATTCGGATTGGCAATAAACAGCACCCGTGTGCTGTCATCAATTGCGGCAAGCAATGCATCCAGGTCGTGACCGTAAGGCATAGACACGTGATCCGCCGCATAGGCGGCGGCAATATTGGCCCGTGCACCAATTGCCTGGGTAACAATCGGGTAAACCGCAAACGCGTATTGTGAAAACACCGCAGAATGTGCTGGACTTAAGAACGCGCGCGCCACAAGTTCCAGTACATCATTGGAACCATTACCCAGGGTGATAGAATTGATACTCACCTGGTGTTTATGCGCCAGTGCCTCGCGTAATTTATAACCGCCACCATCCGGGTAATAATTAACACCGGGCAATGCCGAAGCCGCTGCCTCTATCGCCTTTTTACTTGGACCCAGTGGATTTTCATTGGAGGCCAGTTTGATCGAGCCACTGATACCCAGTTCCCGTTCCAGTTCTTCAACCGGTTTGCCTGGCACATAGGGTTGCAGTTGCTGCACACCCGGTGCGGCAAGTGGTAAAAATCGATTATCGGAGTTCACAGACATATCAGATCACTTCAGAATGGCTTTGGGGTAGGAACCCAGAATACGGATCATTGCGGTTTCATGGGCAATTTCCTGCAATGCCTGGGCAACTTTTTCATCATCCTGATGGCCTTCGATATCAATAAAGAACACATACTCCCACACGCCTTTGCGTGATGGCCTGGATTCAATCTTGCTCATACCGATGCCACGCTCGGCCAGGGGCTTTAACAACTGGTGCAGCGCACCGGGTTTATTGCCCGTGGTCACCAGTAACGAAGTGCGATCATTACCGCTGGCTGGCACACGGTTGCGTCCGACAATTATAAAGCGCGTGGTATTGTCCGGCTCGTCTTCAATGTCCGCATGCAATACCGGCAGCTGGTAAATTTCTGCAGCCATCACCCCGGCGATGGCTGCTGCGCCCTTTTCCTGTTTCGCCATGCGCACCGCTTCTGCATTACTGCGCACCGCATAGTGTTCAGCATCCGGCAGGTTGGCATCCAGCCAGCGACGACACTGTGCCAGTGACTGCTGATGTGAATACACCTTGCTGATGGATTTTAAATCGGTTTCATTGGTGATCAGGTTATGGTGAATGCGCAGATCAACCTCACCACAGATCAGCAAGGATGAATTAATCAGCAGATCCAGGGTATGAGCAATCACCCCTTCGGTGGAGTTTTCAATCGGTGCTACACCGAAATGGGCTTCACCAGTCTCCACCGTGCGAAAAATATCCTCGATATTGTCTACCGGATTCTGTTCGATAGAGGCACCGAAATGCTTGCTGGCTGCAGCATGATTATAGGTGCCAGCGGGGCCCAGGAATGAAACCTTGATGGGCCGTTCCAGCGCCAGGCAGGCGGACATGATTTCACGGAACAGGTGTGCCATGGCATCATTGCTCAGGGGGCCTTTATTGCGCTTTTTAATTTCCATCAATACCTGGGCTTCCCGCTCAGGGCGATAGAAATGTTCGGTTTCACCCGACTTAATTTTTATTTCCGCTACCTGGCGGGCACACTCGGCACGCTGATTAATCAGATCCTGAATCTGCAGATCAATCGCATCGATCTGATTGCGTATACCCAGTAGTTTGTCTTGTTCAGTCATAGTTAAGTCGGTCAATATTAAAAGAAATGTATCACCGAACCAGTCTAACGGATAGCACACCGTCAATGGCAGTGATTTTTGTCAGGGTTTCTGCACTCGGTTCCAGGTCGGTATCGATCAGGGTATAGGCCAGATCCTTACGGGATTCATTCGCCATGTGCTTGATATTCAGGCCCGACTCACCCAGCTGGTGGGAGATTTTCGCCAGCATATCCGGCTGGTTTTTATTGGCAATCGCCAGACGATAGCCTTCACGGCGTGCCAGTTTAATATTGGGGAAATTAACCGAATTGCGAATATTGCCGTTCTGCAGATAATCCTTGAGCTGTTCGGCAATCATTACTGCGCAGTTATCTTCCGCTTCAACCGTGGAGGCTCCAAGATGCGGCAGTGTGATTACCCTGTCATTACCCTGCAATTCGGTGGTGGGAAAATCACACACATAGGCGCCAATCTGCCCTGCATTGATAGCCGCCAGAATATCACTGTCATTCACTATGCCATCACGGGCAAAATTCAAAACTACTGAGCCGGGCTTCATCAGCGCAAGGGTATCGGCATTCAGCATATTACGCGTCGCCTCGATCAGCGGCACATGAAAACTGACAAAATCCGCTTCGGCAAACAGGTCTTCTGCGCTGTCCATTTTTTGCACACCTGCAGACAACTGCCATGCATGGTGTACGGTAATCGACGGGTCATAGCCAATCACTTTCATGCCCAGTGCTTCGGCCGCATTCGCCACCTGTGCACCAATTGCACCCAGACCAATCACCCCCAGGGTTTTGCCCGGCAGTTCATAACCGGCAAATTTTTTCTTACCTTCTTCAACCGCTTTTGCCACTTCATCATCACTGCCGGATAATTGCGTGGTGTATTGCCAGGCAGCAATCAGGTTGCGGCAGGCGATTAACATGCCGGCAATCACCAACTCCTTAACCGCATTGGCATTGGCACCTGGCGCATTAAATACCACAATGCCGCGCTCTGACATTTTATCCAGCGGAATATTATTGACCCCGGCACCCGCACGTCCGACAGCCTTAACTGTGTTGGCTACCGGCACATCGTGTAACTTGAACGAGCGCAACATGATTGCATCCGGCTCGCTGATCTCTTCGCCGACTTCGTAACCCTCAGCGGTTAAACGCTCCAGTCCTAATGGTGAAATCGCATTATATGTTTTTATTTTGTACATACTCTTTCCAGTTTGCTGCTGATGAAAACCCAATGTCCGGGGAGAGAATTCCAGTAACGCCAATAAAAGCTATCGATGCGAGCTAAACCATTGTTATGGGTTAGCGCAGTTCGACTGATGCCTGTAAATATATCGAACTGCGCTTATTGTGCTGCTGGGTTTCCCCATACACACCGCTTTGTTTTTTAGTTTATGCCTGCGTTTTTTCAAACTGCTGCATAAACTCAATCAGCGCATCGACGCCGGCTTCGGGCATGGCATTATAAATGCTGGCACGCATGCCACCCACCGAGCGATGACCTTTTAATGTGTGCAGGCCTGCCGCTGCGGCCTGTTTGAGAAAGCTGTCATCAAGCGCTGAATCCGCCAGAATAAAGGGTACATTCATTAATGAACGGCATTCAATATCCACCGGGTTGGAATAGAAATCCGAGGCATCAATTGCCGCGTAGAGTTTACCGGCCTTGCGACGGTTCACTGCTTCCATGGCGGCGATTCCGCCGTTATCTTTCAACCATTCAAATACCAGACCCGCCAGGTACCAGCCATAGGTGGCCGGGGTGTTGTACATGGAATCGTTATCCGCATGGATTTTGTAATCCATCATCACCGGCATACCTTCCATTGGATTACCAATCAGATCTTCGCGCACAATCACAATAGTCAAACCCGCCGGGCCGATATTTTTCTGTGCACCGGCGTAGATAATACCGAACTTGCTGACATCAATTTCGGTGGACAGAATGGTTGAAGACATATCCGCAACAATCGGCACATCCACCTCAGGCATAAACGGAAACTCAACCCCGACGATGGTTTCATTGGGGGTGTAATGCAGATAGGCCGCATCATCACTGAGCTGCCAGCTGCTTTGTGGAGGCACGCTGGTGAAATTGCTGTCTTTGGAACTGGCTACAACATTGACTTCGCCAAAGCGGCTGGCTTCGGCGATGGCTTTTTCGCCCCACTGACCGGTGAGTACATAATCCGCCTTGCGCTTGCTGCCCATCAGGTTAATCGGCACAGCGGCAAACTGGCTGCTGGCTCCGCCCTGCAGGAACAGCACCTTGTAGTTGGCAGGAATATTCATCAGCTCACGCAGATCCGCTTCGGCTTTGGCGGCAATCGACATATAGTCTTTGCCACGGTGGGACATTTCCATTACTGACATGCCGCTGCCATGCCAGTCGAGCATTTCCTGCTGCGCTTTTTTTAAAACGTCCTCCGGCAGCATTGCCGGACCTGCACTAAAGTTAAACACTCTGCTCATTGACCCACCCTGTTTATGTGTTGTCGAAGCGCTGCACCAGGCAGAGACTTCTTAATGTCATTTAATATATTAGAACCGTATTCACGACACGCCTATTCTGCGTCATCCGCTGGGTCATCCGCTGGATTGCCTTCGGCATCTGCCAGCAACTCAATGCGTTCGATTTCCACCAGCTTTTCGCCCTCAACCAGGCGAATCAGGCGAACCCCCTGGGTATTTCGACCCATCACCCGCACATCTTCCACACTGGTGCGGATCAGTGTGCCGGCGTTGGAAATCATCATAAACTCATCCTGGTCGGTCACCTGCACTGCACCCACCACGGCACCGTTGCGTTCCGAGGCCTGTATCGAGATAACCCCCTGGCCACCACGGCCCTTGCTTGGGTAATCTACAGCCGCGGTGCGCTTGCCATAACCATTTTCAGTGGCAGTCAGAATCGACGCACTGTCATCCACCACAATCAGGCTGATGACTTTCTGCCCTTCTGCCATCTTGATGCCGCTAACACCCGCCGCAGTTCGGCCCATGGCACGCACGGTGGATTCATTAAAGCGCATCGCCTTGCCGGAGCTGGCCAGCAGCATAATGTCCTGGGAGCCATCGGTCAGTGCCACATCCACCAGGGTGTCATCGCCGCGCAGATCGATGGCAATAATGCCGCCATTACGGCGATTTGAGAAGGCCGGTAACGGGGTTTTCTTCACTGTGCCGGAGCTGGTCGCCATAAAGATAAAGTGGCCTTCGTCGTACTCGCGCACCGGCAGTACCGCATTGATGCGCTCACCCTCTTCCAGCGGCAACAGGTTCACCAGCGGCTTGCCACGGGAACCGCGACTCGCCTGGGGCAGCTGGTACACCTTAATCCAGTAGGCCTTGCCGCGGCTGGAGAAGCACAGCAGGGTGTCATGGGTGTTGGCAATAAACAGCTTGTCGATAAAGTCTTCCTGTTTCATGCTGGTGGCGGACTTACCACGACCACCCCGCTTCTGCGTGCTGTATTCCGACAGCGCCTGTGATTTGGCATAACCCTCATGGGAGAAGGTCACCAGCACATCTTCTTCGGTAATCAGGTCTTCCATGCTCAGGTCCAGCTGCGCATCGATGACTTCCGAGCGGCGCTCGTCACCGAAGTCTTCGCGTATCTGCTGCAGCTCCTCGCGAATCACCTGCAGCAGTCTGTCGGGGCTGGAAAGTATCTCTATCAGACTTTTAATAAGGTCAAGTATCTCTTTGAATTCATTTAGTATTTTATCCTGCTCAAGGCCGGTTAAACGGTGCAGGCGTAATTCCAGGATCGCCTGGGCCTGGGCCTCTGACAGGTAATAACCGTCCTCACGCAGGCCGAATTCACTTTTCAGGAATTCAGGACGCGAGGTTTCAGCGCCGCTACGGCTCAGCATATCCGACACCATACCCGGCGCCCAGGCACGGGATATCAGTGCTATCTTCGCTTCCGCCGAGGTGGCCGAGCGTTTGATCAGCTCGATCACTTCATCGATATTGGCCAGTGCAATTGCCAGACCTTCCAGCACATGGGCACGCTCGCGGGCCTTGCGCAGTTCATAGATGGTACGGCGGGTCACCACTTCACGGCGGTGACGCACAAAGGCTTCGAGAATTTGCTTGAGGTTAAGCAGCTTCGGCTGGCCATCCACCAGCGCCACCATATTGATACCAAATACCGTCTGCAACTGGGTCTGCTTGAACAGGTTGTTCAGAATAACTTCCGCCACATCGCCGCGACGCACTTCTATCACCACGCGAATATCCTTGGTGGATTCATCGCGGATCTCGGTGATGCCCTCGATTTTCTTCTCTTTAACCAGCTCGGCAATGCGCTCGATCAGCCGTGCCTTGTTCACCTGGTACGGCAGCTCTTTCACCAGGATACGCTGGCGGCCATTGGCATCGGTTTCAATTTCGGTGCGTGCGCGCATAAACATGCGCCCGCGACCGGTGCGGTAGGCTTCACGAATGCCGTTAATGCCATTGATAATCGCCGCGGTGGGCAGGTCCGGCGCCGGGATATAATCCATCAGCGACTCGATGCTCAGCTCCGGGTTTTCTATCAGCGCGATACAGGCATCGATCACTTCATTCAGGTTGTGGGGCGGAATATTGGTGGCCATGCCCACCGCAATACCCGCAGAACCATTGATCAGCAGCGTCGGGATGCGTGTTGGCATTACTGCCGGTTCGCTCTCCGAACCGTCATAGTTATCAATAAAATCAACGGTTTCCTTATCAAGGTCCGCCAGAATCTGGTGTGCGATCTTGTCCATGCGCACTTCGGTGTAACGCATCGCCGCCGGTGAGTCGCCGTCCACCGAGCCAAAGTTACCCTGACCATCCACCAGCATATAACGCATGGAAAATGGCTGTGCCATGCGTACGATGGTGTCATACACCGCGGTATCACCGTGGGGGTGATATTTACCGATGACGTCACCCACTACACGGGCCGATTTCTTGTAGGGTTTATTCCAGTCGTTGCCGAGTTCGTTCATCGCATAGAGCACACGACGGTGAACCGGTTTGAGGCCATCCCGTACATCGGGAAGTGCCCGGCCAACGATAACGCTCATGGCGTAATCGAGGTAGGACTGGCGCATTTCATCTTCTAGATTGACAGGGGATATTTCTTTGGCAAATTCAGCCATAAGCTCTTTTTTCCGTTAATTTTACTGGTTATGTGGCAGGCTTTCAGGCGTGACAGAACACACAGTTATAAAGCGGGAAATTCTACCATAAATCAGTGACTAACGGTAAGCGAATAGTGGTGTAAAGCGAGGATTATCTGGTTATTTTTTGATCAGTCCAGCGAGGCCATAATCGCGCTGTCCCCGTGGCAGGCACTGGAACTGAAACCATGGCGCTGACGCAGGCAGTATTTCAGCCATTTCGACAGAAAACGGTTGAGCTGCCACTTCTGTTTCAGTGCATCCGACGGCAGGTGCTCCAGCACCAGGCGCCCGTGGTGCAGGCGCCCGGACATCACCTCGGCCAGCCCCGCATCATGGTACACACGAATTTTCAGATTGGGTTCCATCTGCAGCGCCCGTTGCTTTTCAAAACAGTAGCTAAGCATCAGCGTGGTGGTGTAACGACTGCGTTCGATAATTTTCAAATGCAGATCAAGATGGCCCGGCACCGAGGACACGCAGGGGCTTTCAATCTGCTCCAGTTGCGGAATCAGTTTGCGCAGCTTGATGAAATTTTCTTCGTACATATCCATCAGGCTGACAAAATCTTTTGCCTGCACATCTTCGCAGCCGTACTGACTGGTACGGCGTACAAGCTGCAGAATTTTTGTGGAATCAGCTGAACTCATCAATCGAGTGTATCACGTTGCAGCGGCTGGATTCCCTCAACTTTTAAACGTACACGCAGGCGGCGAAAATCATCGTGAGCCAGACTGTCAGGAAAAATCACCACCGAGCTGCGCCCTGCTCCCTTAAGTTTGAATTGCAGAATGGCAAACAGCGGCGTTACCACAGAATCCGCCAGCAACTGCGCCTGCAGTTTCTGTTGGCTAATGTGCAACTGCCATTCACCCTGTGCATTGCAATGTAGATCCAGTGATCTGTTATTCGACCAGGCAAGTTTTAATAACCCTGCTAACAACAGAACAAGCATTAACTGAAACTCCAACCGAATATCAACAAGGAAAATTGCCAGCAGGGATAATAAAGCGATAAACAACAGCAGACGACGATAGATCAACGAGGGTTTCAGCCTGATTAATAACTGGCTGGGATAATGCCCGCTATCACCGTTATTAGCAGACTGATAATCAGGCGCTTTGCACGGACTGGCGGATACGCTGGATGAGTTGTGAGACATGGGGGTCTGAGGAAATCTGATGGCCGAGCAGTAGATCAAATAATAACTGATCCGGGTAATCCAGAAGTTGATCGAAGGTATTTTTTTCCGCGTCGCTAGTGGCGACATACTCGCTGTCGAGAAACTGGTTGAACAGAATATCCAGCTCCAGCATGCCGCGACGGCAACGCCAGCGCAGGGCCGAGTCGACCTGTGCCGGCATACTGGGTTCAAGTTGTGTAACAGACTCGGTCATATGGATTACTACACCGATTTTTTAACCATGATTTTTTTGATTTCACCAATCGCCCGGGTCGGGTTTAATCCCTTGGGACAAAACTGCACACAGTTCATAATGCTGTGACAGCGAAACAATTTAAACGGGTCATCCAGCGCCTGCAGTCGCGCTTCGGTTTGCTGATCACGGGAATCTTTTATAAACCGCGCCGCCTGCAATAAGGCCGCCGGGCCAAGAAATTTATCCGGGTTCCACCAGAAGGATGGACAGGCCGTTGTGCAACAGCCGCATAAAATACATTCATAAAGTCCATCCAGCTCATCACGTTGTGCCGGCGTCTGTTTCAGTTCCACTTCAGGCAACGGGTCTTTAACCGTAAGATAAGGCTCAACTTCGCGGTACTGATGATAAAACTGTTCCATATCCACAATCAGGTCACGAATCACCGGCAGGCGCGGCATGGGACGAATTTCCACCGGTTCTTTCAAACTCATCAATGGCGTAATACAGGCCAGGCCATTGCTGCCGTTGATGTTCATGCCATCGGAACCACATACCCCTTCACGGCAGGAACGACGAAAGCTCAGGGTCGGATCCTGTTCCTTGATTAACAGTAGTGCATCCAGCAGCATCATCTCCGCCGACACATCCTGCAATTCATAATCCTGCATACGGGGCTGTGTATCGGTTTCAGGGTTGTAGCGATAGATTTGAAAACGCATGGGCTTACCTTCGACTAATTAATAAACCCGCGCTTTTGGCGGGAAGCTGGCAACGGACATGGGACGGGTACGCACCGGTTTGTAATCCAGCTTGTTTTCCTGCAGGCTGTAGAGCGTGTGCTTCATCCAGTTCATATCATCACGTTCGAGATAATCAACACGGGAATGGGCACCGCGACTTTCGTGCCTTGCGGCAGCGGAATAGACTGTGGCCAGTGCCACATCAATCAGGTTTTCCAGTTCCAGTGCTTCCACCCTTGCAGTATTAAACAGCGTTGAGTCATCCTTAATTTTCGCCTGTTTAAATCGCTCGGCAATCGCATGCACATCACTGATGCCTTTATCCAGCACCTGCTGGGTGCGGAACACACCGCAGTTATCTTCCATCACCTGCTGCAGGTCACGTCGAATCGATTCAATGGATTCACCCTCGCCGGCTGTATCCCAGCGATGCAGCCGATCGTAGGCCTGCTGCACACTGTCTTCATTTAATGCACGGTGAAAACGGTTTTCTTTCAGGTAGTCGATAATGTGATTCGCCGCAGCACGACCGAACACCAGAATATCCAGTAGTGAATTACCACCCAGACGGTTTGCGCCATGCACCGAGACACAGGCACATTCACCCGCCGCATATAAACCGGCCACCGGTTCTTCCGGTGTATCCTTAACCGGTATCACCACCTGCCCCTGACGGTTGGTGGGAATGCCGCCCATGGTGTAATGGGCCGTTGGATAGACCGGTATCGGCTGGCTGGCCGGATCAATACCAAGAAAAGTAATACAGGTCTGGCGAATCCCCGGCAGTCGCAACTGCAATACATCTTCCGGCAGATGATCCAGCTTCAGCAACACATGATCTTTTTTCGGCCCGCAACCGCGACCTTCCTTGACCTCGGTATAAATCGAACGACTCACCACATCCCGTGAAGCCAGGTCTTTCGCAGTGGGGGCATAGCGTTCCATAAACCGCTCGCCTTTGGCATTCACCAGGTAACCACCTTCGCCCCGCGCACCTTCGGTAATCAGCATGCCGCGACCTGCAATACCAGTTGGGTGAAACTGGAAAAACTCCATGTCCTGTAACGGCACCCCGGCACGTAATGCCATGCCCATGCCATCACCGGTATTGATCAGCGCATTGGTGGTGGTGCGGTACAACTGCCCTGCACCGCCGGTGGCAAGTAACGTTGTTTTGGCTTCAATAATCAGTTCTTCACCAGTGTGAATATCAAACACAAACGCGCCCAGCACATTGCCTTCATCGTCTTTTAGTAAATCCACCGCAAAGTATTCATCAAAGAAATGGGTTTTGGCGCGAATGTTCTGCTGGTACAGACTGTGCAGAATCGCATGACCAGTACGGTCGGCCGCGGCACAGGTACGCGCCGCCTGTTCGCCGCCGAAATTCTGTGACTGGCCACCAAACGGACGCTGGTAAATTTTTCCATTATCCAGCCGTGAAAAGGGCACACCGAAGTGCTCCATTTCATACACCGCTCTGGGTGCGGCTCGGCACATGTATTCAATCGCATCCTGGTCACCCAGGTAGTCACTGCCCTTTACCGTGTCGAACATGTGCCAGTGCCAGTTATCCGGTAATACATTGGCCAGCGCCGCGTTCATGCCACCCTGTGCCGCTACCGTGTGCGAACGCGTGGGAAATACTTTCGACACCACCGCCACCGAGGCATCGGCTTCAGCCAGTTGCAGCGCGGCGCGTAAACCGCCACCACCGGCGCCGATAATCAGCGCATCAAAGCGTCGTCTTGGAATTGAATCGATACTCATTTAATTGCAACCATAAATAATGCCTTTAAGCCCCACAGGGCACTGCCCAGTAACACCAGGCCCACCAGACTCAGTGCCAGAATCCGCGCCATCACATTGGGCAGGTAATCCAGCACCACATCGCGCACCCCGATCCAGGCATGCCATAAAACTGCCAGTAAAAACAGACCCAGTGCAATATTGTTATAGGGTGTCGCCACCCATGCGAGCCATGCACTGGCACTGAATGCGTCCGCCAGTAACAGAACGATGGCAAAGTAAAACAGGCTCAGTGCAATATACACCGCACTGATTCGCTGCATAATCCACGGGCGTAATCCCTGCAGGCCAGGCGCGCTCATAATTTAATTCCCGCAACAATCAGTAACAGCACGATCACTTCCAGTACAAACACCGCCCAGGCAGAGCGAACCGCCTGGGGTTTGTCCAGGCCTATATCCAGGTCGGTGAGCAGAAAGCGAATGCCGGCAAACAGATGGTGCAACAGCGCCCACAGCAAAAGCAGGCTCAACAGCTGCAAGACAGGATGCGCAAGCAGATTGGCAGCACGCTCGAACCCCGCACTGCCCTGCAGTGACAGATCGAACAGATAGACGCTAAAGGGAATCGCCAGAAACAGCAGCAGACCACTGATGCGATGCAGAAAAGACACAAAGCCGGTGACCGGCAGATGGATTTTTAACAGGTTAAGAAAAAAAGGTCGGTTATCCGAAACGGCCATTATTCATTTTGCCTTTGGGTTTGTTATCATCTTTGTCATAGCTACCCTGATTGTAGTGGATTAAAGCCGATCTGCATAAACTGATGCGTTTATTTAAAACCCTGCACAATGCGGGCAATACCCATATTTTTTCTGTGCTAACACTTTTACACAATCTCGCATACTATAACAGACAGATCAGGCTTGATAATCAATCTATCAACCACACATACAGATGCACACTGCTTACAATAAACGCAAACAGCATGACAGGTAACCCAATGAAACCAGAATGGCTCGATTTTCTAAACGATAATGGCGCGGAAATGGATGATAGACAGGTGGTCAGTTATGGCAATCTGGAACGTGAACGGCACATGGTGCATACCGGCCTGGTGATCTGCGATCTCAGTCACCAGGGATTGATTTCCGTAGATGGCGAAGAAGCCAGTGATTTTCTGCAGGGCCAGCTGACCAATGACATTCGCAATGTCAGTGAGCAGCACAGCCAGCTCAGCGCCTACTGCACCCACAAGGGTCGCATGCTGGCCAACTTCCGTGTATTCAAGCGCGGTGAGAGTTTTTACCTGAGCCTGCCCATGAGCCAGCTGGACGCCACATTGAAACGCATCAGCATGTTTGTGCTGATGTCAAAAGTGATTATGCGTGACAGCAGTCTCAACCTGATTAAAATGGGCCTGTCCGGCCCTGACGCGGACCAGGTACTGGGGGATATTCTGCCCCAGCTGCCTGACGAGATCGATGGTAGCAGCCAGTGCAATGGCCTGACCGTGATCCGAATTGCCGGGGTGCACCCACGCTATGAAATCATCGGCGAACTGGATGCAGTGAAAAAAATCTGGCAGCAACTGGACGTGCATGCCGCACCGGTGGGCGCCGGCCCCTGGGAATCACTGGATATACAGGCGGGTATTCCCACCATCTACCCCGCCACCAGCGAAGCCTTTGTGCCGCAGATGACCAATATGCAGGTGATCAATGGCGTCAGCTTCAAGAAGGGCTGCTACACCGGCCAGGAAGTGGTGGCGCGGATGCAGTACCTGGGCAAGCTAAAGCGCCGCATGTTCAGGATTCATATCGACACGGACGAGCCGGTACAGCCTGCAGACAAACTGTTTGCCGCCAGCTCCGACACCGCTCAGGGCACCGGGCAGATTGTCAGTGCACAGCCTGACCCCGATGGCGGCTATGTGGCACTGGCGGTGATCAATATCGCCGATGCTGAAAGCGGCCAGCTCAAACTGCACAATGAAAGCGGCCCGGCGGTGACCCTGCAGGACCTGCCCTACCAGATCAAGGAAAAGGCCAGCTAAGAATCACAAGTCCGCACTAAAGTGCAGGAGCACTTTGAACGTGCGAATGCACGGCCCGCAGGGTGAAGCACAGGATGTGCGGAATAAATTAGCCAGTGGTTGATTTTGCTCTGCGACGCGGGTGCACATCGGCGTTTATTCGCGTTCATTTGCGGATGAATATGCTTTACAGGACACACCCTGGGCATAAAAAATCAACACAACTGACAATAACTGATAAAACACACATTATATGATCAGCATAGAGCACAAGGTTGACGCCTTTTCGGCCCGCATTAAACAGGCCATCGCCTCGGATCAGTTGCAGCTTCCCTCGCTGCCCGATGTGGCGCTGAATGTCAAAACCGCCTGCGAAAGCGAAACCGCCACCGCGCAGGATATCGCCGAGGTGATCACCCAGGACCCGGCCATGACCGCGCGCCTGCTGCAGGTCGCCAATAGCTCGCTTTACCCCTCGCAGCAGCGATCCGATACGGTACCCGCCGCGATTACCAGGCTGGGACTGAAAATGGTGGTCAACCTGGTAATCAGCCTGTCGATGAAGCAGCTGTATCACACCCACAATGACGTTATTGCCGAACGGTTTCGTGAACTCTGGCTGGCCAGCACCAAAACCGCGGCGATTGCCCGTCTGCTGGCCCAGAACATTTCACACCTGGATGCCGAACAGGCAATGCTGGCGGGGCTGATTCACAATATCGGAGCATTGCCGATTATCCTTATGGCCGAGGATGACGATGACCTGTTCGATAACCCGGAGGCACTGCTCAAGGTGACCCAGACCCTGCAGGGGCCAGTGGGCGCCTATATTTTCCGTAAATGGCGTTTCCCCGAGATGATGGCCGAGGTTGCCAGTGAATGTTATGATTTTCAGCGCCAGCACAGTGGGCCGGCAGACTACACCGATGTGATTCAGGTGGCGCTGATTGAGGGCAGCATCTACACCGGGCTGGCCTGCCCGGAAGACTGGTCGAGTGTTGCCGCTTTCGCACAACTGGGCATAGATACCGAATGCCATGTGCTGGATATTGAAGAAAACAAGCTAATTTTTGAAGAAACCAGCTCACTCTTTAAATAAGCCTCTATAATCTGCTAAAACCAATATTAATAACAAGATAAACTTCGACAGGACACCCATGACTGCCAAAGCCGAACAATTCTTTGATCAACTGAAATCCGCCGTAGAATCCGACCAGCTGGTGCTACCCACCCTGCCGGAAGTGGCACTGAAGATACGCGAAGCAGTCGAAAGCGAAAATTCCTCAGCGCAACAGGTGGCTGAAATACTTACCCAGGACGCCTCTTTATCAGCCCGTCTGATCCAGGTCTCCAACAGCCCGCTGTACCGCTCGCGAACACCCATCGAGGACCTGCAGATGGCGGTGACCCGGCTGGGCATACGCATGGTAAAAGACCTGGTGGTGAGCCTGGCCATGAAGCAGATTTACCAGGCCACCTCCGATGTACTGGATGACCACTTCCGTCGCACCTGGAATACCTCGGTTGAAGTGGCAGCCATCTGTCGCATGCTGGCCACCACCGTACCCGGCATGAACCCGGAACAGGCGCTGCTGGCGGGGCTGATTCACAATATCGGCGCCCTGCCGATTCTGGTAATGGCGGAAGATGATGATGACCTGTTCAATAACAGTGACGCCCTGGATCAGGTAATCGATGAGCTGCAGGGCCGTGTCGGTGAGCTGATTCTTAAAACCTGGAACTTTGGCGACGCCATGACCGAAGTGGTGCGTGAAGCCTGTAATTTCAGCTATGACCACCCCGGTGAAGCTAACCTGGTGGATCTGGTGCAGGTCGCCCTGCTGCAGGGTGGCCACGTTCGCCAGGCCATCGACTGGTCCAGTGTGCCCGCCTTTGCCAAACTGGGCATGGACACTGAAGTCAATGTGGTAGAGATCGAGGAAAACCAGGAAATGATCGAGAACACCAAACAGTCCCTGCTCGGCTGAAATCACAGCACTGATCGAACATCAGCAAACAACTAATTAAGCATATTCTGTAATATATGCGTATAATGTCGGCGTTTTGTGGCATCTCTAAACCATTATGTGCAGAGATGCCTTAAGTTTGTACGCGTTAATTAGAGAATTTTATGAATAAAAAAATCACATTCAGCCTGATTGCCTGCTGCGCAATCGCCCCCGCTGTTCACGCTACCAATGGATATCAACTCACTGGCATCGGCGCCTATCAGAAGAGCCTGGGGGGCGCAGTCACCGCCAAGCCCGGCTCTGCCATGACCGCAATCACCAACCCGGCGGGCATGGCTCGCATCGGCAAGCGCGCCGACTTCAGCATGGAAATGTTTATGCCGGAACGGTTTGTTGATTTCACCGCCACCGGTGGTGAAAAAATGGAGTCCGCCGCCGACCTCTACGGTGTACCGGCGCTGGGCTGGACCGCACCCACCAGCGAAGGCTCGGAGATGTTTTTCGGTGGCGGCATGTATGGCACCTCGGGTCTGGGTACCGATTACCCACTGACCCAGTTTTCTGCAGCCGGTGGTGGCATGCCCGCCATGTACTTTGAAGGCTACTCGGCGATTCAGTTCTGGCAGATGGCACCTACACTGGCCTGGAATGCCAGCGATAAGCTGACCTACGGCGTATCACTGAATATCGATTACCAGTCCGTTGCCTTCAAGCAGGGCTTTATTGCCGATACAAACGGTGACGGCGTAGCCAATATGACCATGACCAGCTTTGATTTAAGCCGCACTGCACAGGCCTTCGGTTACGGTATCAGCCTCGGTGTGTTATACGACATCAGTGATGACCTCACGGTTGGCGCCAGCTACAAGAGCAAGCAGACCTTCAGCACATTGAAGTACCAGTTATCAAATGGTGATATCCAGGATTCCACTGGCCAGCTGCCAATGACTGGCTGCAGCGGTAATATATGCCCAGCCGGCACCTACTCGCTGAACCTGGATTTCCCTGCGATGTATTCGGTGGGTATGGCTTATCAGCTGAATAAATTCACCAGCCTGTCACTGGACGTCAAGCAGATCGAATGGTCAAGCACACTGGATCGACTGGATGTTAAAGGCCCGAATGGCGAGCTGATTACCCTGGCCGCTGGCTGGGATGACCAGACCATTATTGCCCTGGGTATTGAAGTGGCGGTGAACTATGCACTGAATGTTCGTGCCGGCTATAACAAGGCGGATGCACCATTTGAAGAAAGCTCAACTGATACTAACTACATCCTGCCCGCGGTCACGCAAAGCCATTTCGCATTTGGCCTGGACTACCGCATCAACCGCTACTGGCAGATTGGCATGCACGCCTCCAAAGCCACCGATGAAACCTATACCGGACCCGCACCTACTAATGCAAAGATTGGCCTGGGTATAACCACCTTCGGTATTAACCTGGGTTACCTGTTCTAAGCTACTAAACAGATAAATCCGCGTTAAAAAAAACGGCATCAATTATTGATGCCGTTTTTTTTATTGTTGGAGTCCGCAAATGAACGCGAATTAACGCAAATGATTAGTGAAACGGTGGATCCGCTTCGCTTGATCCACCCTACGTCAGCCTTATTTGCGTTTATTAGCGTTCATTAGCGGACTATTTTACTCGTTCCCACGCTCCCGCGTGGGAATGCATACGCACCGTAACGATAATGAAATTAAGCCATATTACGTAGCAAAGGGTTCCCACGCAGGAGCATGGGAACCAGCCAACTATTATAACGTCCGCAAATGAACGCTAATAAACGCTAATGATTAGATGTCGTTATTCAGTAGTGAAGCAGGTTTTGGCAAGAGCCCAGCCCCGATATAATTAGCATCGGGCAATAAAAAACGGTAAATCCGTTGCGCTTGATCAACCATCCAGTTTGCGTTTATTGGCGTTCATTTGCGGACTACAGCTTATTTCATCGCAACTTCATGGCTACGCAACTGCTTCGCCAGTTTGTCGAGGATGCTATTGATAAACACATGGCTCTTATCCGAGCCGAACATTTTTGCCAGGCTGATGGCTTCACTGATCACCACTTTATAGGGCACATCAATGCGGTGTTTTATTTCATAGGTGGCGAGACGCAGAACCGACTGCTCAATCGGGTCGATTTCATCGTCCTTGCGGTTGCTGAACTGGTCAATTAACTGATCCAGCCCATTGACCTCTGCGGGTACCTGGTGCAACAGTGTATGGAAATATTCAAGATCAACCTTGTCCATATTCTGTTCTTCATGGAACTGGCTTTCTATCTCCGCCAGATCATTTCCCGACATATGCCATTGATACAGTGCCTGCAGGGCTTTTTTACGGGCATTACTTCTGCCCTTGGCAACAGATACCGACATCTAGGCCAGCTTCTTCAGCAGGTTTACCATCTCAAGCGCACTGATCGCCGCTTCTGCACCCTTATTGCCCGCCTTGGTACCGGCTCGTTCGATTGCCTGCTCGATGGTGTTGGTAGTTAACACGCCATTAATCACCGGAATATTGTGATCCAGCGAAACATGGGCCATGCCCTTGGAGGCTTCACCTGCGACAAAATCAAAATGCGGTGTGGAACCACGAATCACCGCGCCCAGACCGATAATCGCATCATAACGACCGCTCTGTGCCATCTGCTGAATCACCAGCGGCATTTCATAGGCGCCGGGCACTTTCGCCAGAGTGATATTGGCTTCGGGTACGCCGTGGCGTTTCAGCGCATCAATCGCACCTGCCTCCAGGCTGTCCACAATAAAGCTGTTAAAACGGGCGCTGACAATGGCAAAGGTGCCCTGGGTGTATTGCAGTTCGCCTTCAATGGTTGTGATGTCTGACATTCGCTTTCTCTGTATGAATTCGGTTTAAGATATGATTTGTTGTGTATATCAATGACTGCAGATTATAACCGTTAATCATCACCAGTAACATAATCAACCACTTCAAGTCCAAAGCCCGCCAGGCCATGGATGCGTCTGGGTGCGGCCATCAGGCGCATTTTCTGCACGCCCAGGTCCATTAGAATCTGTGCGCCTATACCGTAGGTGCGCAGGTCTTTCGGTACTTCATCTTCATGTTCATTGCAGGGCTCCTCGGCATGGGTCAGCATCCACTGTACGATCTGCCGCGCCGATTCCGGCTCCCGTAGAATCACAATCACACCCGGCTCTTTTGCCTCCGCCACTTCTTTCATCGCATCACGTAGCGGCCAGCCGCATTTACGGCTGGAGGCGAGTACATCACACATGGTGTTTTCCATATGCACCCGCACCCGCACCGGCTTGTCACTGTCAACCTCACCCTTCACCAGCGCCAGGTGCAGGTCATTGCCGATCTCGTCCTGATAGGCAAATAAACGAAAATGCCCGAACTCATTGGGAAAATCACTCTCCGCCACCCGCTCCACGGTTTTCTCGTTTTCGATGCGGTAACGAATCAGCTCTTCAATGGTGCCGATCTTCAGCTGATGTTCTTTGGCAAAGGCTTCCAGATCCGGGCGACGCGCCATGGTGCCATCGTCATTAAGAATCTCCACAATCACCGCCGCCGGTTCGAAGCCCGCCAGCCGTGCCAGATCACAACCGGCTTCGGTGTGGCCAGCACGGTTCAGCACCCCACCCGGCTGGGCCTTGAGTGGGAACACATGACCTGGCTGGACGATATCCTGTGGCCCGGCATCCTTGGCCACCGCCGCCTGTACGGTAATGGCCCTGTCCGATGCGGAAATACCGGTGGTGACCCCTTCCGCCGCCTCGATACTGACGGTGAAATTGGTGCCGTGCATATCATCGGTGGAATCCACCATCTGTGGCAGGCGCAGCTGGCGGCAACGGGCATCGGTCAGGGTCAGGCAGATCAGGCCACGGCCGTAGCGGGCCATAAAATTGATATCCGCCGCAGTCACCGCCGAGGCCGCCATTAGCAGGTCGCCCTCGTTTTCACGGTCTTCATCGTCCATGATCACGACCATCTTGCCCTGCTTAATATCTTCTATAATTTCTTCTATAGTATTCAATGACATATATAATATTCTTAAAGTTACTTCTCGTTAATGTGCAGGCATATTCTGAACGGTTCAGAGCCTATTTTACAAAGCCATGTTCCGCCAGAAAGGCCGCGCTGATGCCGGACGCGGGTGTTGCCGCCTCATCGCCCAGCAGCAAACGCTCAAGGTAACGTGCCAGCAGGTCCACTTCAAGGTTTACTTCGCTGCCCTGCTGGTAGCCCCCCATAATGGTTTCCTTGAGGGTGTGGGGCACGATATTCAACTCAAATGCACAGCCATCCACCTTGTTGACGGTGAGGCTGACCCCGTCCACGGTGATCGAGCCTTTCATGGCAATGTATCGGGCCAGTGATGCCGGTGCTTCGATCACAAAGCGCACCGAGCGGGCATCGTCATAACGCGACACCACCTTGCCCAGGCCATCCACATGACCGCTCACCAGGTGCCCGCCAAGGCGGGTTTGCAGGGTCAGTGCCTTTTCCAGGTTAACCCGGCTACCCACGTCCAGTTGGCCGAGCGAGGTCAGTGACAGGGTTTCGCCGGACACATCGGCACAATAGGCATGGTCACGCAGTTCTATCGCGGTGAGGCACACCCCGTTCATGGCAATGCTATCGCCCAGCTGCACATCGGACATGTCCAGCTGGCCGGTGCCAATCCAGATGCGCGCATCGCCGCCCTTGTCTTCAATTGACTCGATGCGACCCACGGACTGAATAATACCTGTAAACATATGCGACCTTTACTGTGTACTTGTTGCGGCTGGCTAGACGTCCTGCAGATCAATCAGCTGGATGCTCATCGGCAAGGCCGAGGCGTTATTGAATTCAGCACCGGCTTCCACGCCTGCGCGGGCAATGTCTTCTGCGGAATCCAGACGATCGTAGAGTGCGTGCATCGCACCCAGGGCAAACTCCGAGCCTGAGCCAATCGCCCAGAATTTGGTGTATTCACTGACTTCACGCAATGAATAGACGCCGAAAATGCCCTTTTTATTGCAGATCAGCGCATCGATATGGGTGGCTTCATAGGGGTCATCTTCCTCGTCCTTGGCATTGAGAAAGTAATGTTCTTTCAGCACCGGGTGCAGCGCACGGAAGGTTTCAAAAATGCCCAGGCGGGACTCAAAATCAATCTCCACCTTGTCATCCGCAAGCACCGATTCCATTACCAGTGCATGGGCGGCACTGCCCACGATACCGAAGTAACCACCGGGATAGGCCTGCACCTTGTCATAGGCACGGTCATATTCCGAACCCATACGCAGGTCACCAAAGGTGGTTAAACTGTCGGCGGCGATACAGGCCTTACCATTTTTTCTGACCACGACTATTGTGGACATAAGCGTCTCTCTTTATTGATATCAATCTGTTCGTATTGTTTACTGCAAACCAGTTATCTTCTGGTGTCGCAAGGTATTTAATTCTTCGCGTCATAAACCGGCCGTGCGGTGATACGCCAGTCTTCGCCTATCGCGCGAATCTCTGTAATCTTCAATTCAATGCGCTGTGCCATGCTTGACAGGCCCGGCAGGTGAAACAGGCCCCTGGCGCCATTGCCCATAATATGCGGTGCCATATAAATCACCAGCTCGTCCAGCAGCTTCTGCTCCAGCAACGCACCACACAGTTCACTGCCCGCTTCCACATGCACTTCATTGGCCTGCAACCCCGCCAGGTAATGCAGCACTTCGCGCAGGTTCAGTTTATCCGCGCCGCTGGGCAGGCTCACCAGTTGCGACTCGCTAAATCCACAGGCGTCACTGTAATGCTGATGGGTAAACACCAGCGTGCTGGCACTGTCGGCTGTTGTGGTATATATCTGGCTGTCCGGCGAGCTTTTCAACTCACCATCTATGACAGCACGCAATGGCTGGTATGGTTCACAATCCAGCCCCAGCTGCTGGGCATCCAGCCGTACATTCAACTGCGGGTTATCGGCCATCACCGTGCCACTGCCGGTTAGAATCACCGAGCTTCTGGCGCGTAGCCGCTGCACATCGGTGCGTGCCGCCTCGCCGGTAATCCACTGGCTTTCACCGGAAGCCATCGCCGTGCGCCCATCCAGGCTCATTGCCAGTTTGGCACGCACATAGGGCATGCCGCTCTGCATGCGTTTGATAAAACCGGGGTTCAATGCCTCGGCGTCCGCCTGCAACACGCCACACTCGACTTCAATGCCAGCCTCACGCAATTTTTCCAGACCCTGCCCCGCCACCAGCGGATTGGGGTCCTGCATGGCACACACCACCCGAGCCACACCTGCTTCTATCAGCGCATCGGCACAGGGCGGGGTTTTGCCATGGTGGCTACAGGGTTCCAGGCTGACATAGGCAGTGGCGCCGGCCGCCCCTGCACCCGCCTGCTGCAATGCGACGATTTCCGCATGGGGACCACCGGCCTGTTGGTGATAACCCTCTGCTATTACCCGCTCGCCACGGGCAATCACACAACCCACCCGTGGATTGGGCTGGGTGGTATACAGGCCGCGTCGCGCCAGTTGAATGGCGCGGGACATGTGCTGGTGATCGATAACGGACTGGTTCATGAAATAGTGGGCTGGTTAACGTGTTTGCGATTTATTATCTGTGGCTGTGGTTTACTGATGCTGCTTTAATTGACGATGATTATTTGATGCTGGCTTACTGACGGTAAAAACACGGATAGCGAAAGTTTACTGCTGTTCCAGTTTCTCAATCATCTTGCGGAAGGCATCGACATCTTCAAAACTCAGGTACACCGAGGCGAAACGGATATAGGCCACGTGATCCAGCTTCTGCAGCTCTTCCATCACCCATTCACCGATGGTGCGTGCATCCACTTCCCGCTCACCCGCCGAGAGTAACTTGTGTTTAATATGACTGATGCTCTCCTCGATTTTCTCAATGCTCACCGGGCGTTTTTCCAGCGCCTTGGTGAGGCCGGAGCGCAGCTTGATTTCATCGAACATCTGCCGTGTGCCGTCCTGCTTGATAATACGCGGCATGCTGAGTTCGGCGGTTTCATAGGTGGTAAAACGCTCACCGCATTCAACACACTCGCGGCGACGTCGAACCTGGTCACCATCCCCGCCAAGACGGGAATCGACCACACGGGTATCGGGTGCTTTACAGAACGGACAGTGCATAGTAGCGATCTTTTATCATGTAATGACACGCCCGCCATGCGGGCGGACGGTATTTATTTTTTGTAAACAGGCAGTCGGGCACAGATTTCGGATACCTTACCCTTAACCTGGTTGATCACCGTTTCATCCTGCATATTGGCAATCACATCACACATCCAGCTCGCCAGTTCGCTTGATTCCTGCTCGTTAAAGCCACGGGTGGTCAGGGCCGGCGTGCCCACACGAATACCCGAAGTCACAAACGGCGACTGCGGATCATCTGGCACCGAGTTTTTATTCACTGTAATGTGCGCCTTGCCCAGTGCCGCTTCCACATCCTTGCCGGTTAAGCCCGCCTTGATAAAGCTCACCAGGAACAGGTGGTTTTCGGTGCCATTGGAAACCACGTCATAGCCGCGATCCATAAACACTTTAGCCATGGCCTGGGCATTTTTCACTACCTGCTTCTGGTAGTCGACGAAGCCGGGCTCCATGGCTTCCTTGAACGCCACTGCCTTGGCGGCAATCACATGCATCAGCGGGCCACCCTGTGAGCCGGGGAAAATCGCCGAGTTGAATTTTTTGGTGATCTCGTCGTTGGCTTTGGCCAGGATAATACCGCCGCGGGGACCGCGCAGGGTTTTGTGGGTGGTTGAGGTGACCACATCCGCAATGGGTACCGGGTTGGGGTAAATACCCGCTGCCACCAGGCCTGCCACGTGTGCCATATCCACCATCAGGTAGGCACCGACTTCATCGGCGATATCACGGAATTTCTGCCAGTCCATGATCTTGGAATAGGCGGAGAAACCGGCAATGATCATTTTCGGTTTGTGCTCACGGGCCAGTGTTGCCACTTCATCGTAATCCACCTCGCCGGTGGCCGGGTTCAGGCCATACTGCACCGCATTGTAGATCTTGCCGGAGAAGCTGACATGGGAGCCGTGGGTCAGGTGACCACCGTGGGCCAGGCTCATGCCCAGCACGGTATCGCCCGGCTGACACAGTGCCATATACACCGCAGCATTGGCCTGTGAACCGGAATGCGGCTGCACATTGGCATAGTCAGCGGAGAACAGCTGTTTGGCGCGATCAATTGCCAGCTGCTCCGCCTTGTCGACATATTCACAACCGCCGTAGTAACGCTTGCCGGGGTAACCCTCGGCGTATTTATTGGTCAGCACCGAACCCTGGGCCTGCATCACCCGCGGGCTGGTGTAGTTTTCGGAGGCAATCAGCTCGATGTGATCTTCCTGACGCTGTGTTTCTTCATTGATGGCATCCATCAATTCGTCGTCGTAACCCTGAATGGTCATATCTGCTGAAAACATTGTAATCTCCGAAAATCGTCAAAATAGACTTTATAAAGTTAAAAGCCGGGGCGCAGAAAGGCTTGCCATAGCGCCTGTAAAAGGCGCATAGCTTAGCTTATATAGGGGATGGAGACCAGTAAAACTACCAGATATAGGTTTATTCAGATCGCTACCGGCAGCCTTGCCTCTCGCGATATACCGCACGTCCTGTGCAGTAAGTGCCATTCAGATCAGTCGCTGCTTTCAACCGCCGGCATGGAAATCACACCACGCTCACGATCCAGTTTGTAACCCTCCGGTAACGGCTTGCTCTCATCCGATGATTTATAACGTGCCGGATCGCCCACATTCAGCAGGATGCTGAAGGCGCGGCTCTGGAATTTGCCATCTACGCGCACACTGACCAGCACATCAAGGTGCAGACGGCCTTCCTGCAACGCGGTAACACTGACCGGCAAGGTATGTTGCTGACCCTGTGAGGTCGCAAACTCATGTTCTGCAGCAGTGTTCAGCTGCAACCCACTGTCATGCTTGATGCGCACCTGCATCAGGTCCCCCGCCATACGGCTGCTGAGATTCAGCTCCAGGGTGACGGTTTCACCCGGTTCTACCCGCCCCGGCTGCTGGTAACGCAGGTCAATCCCCGCATGGGGCTTGGTGTAATCAGCACCGGTTTTGCTGGTGTGCTGGTGCTTGCTGGTGGTGGACATTTCACCATTGGTGCTTTCCTCGCTGGCATGATCCACCGGTGATGACATGCCAGTTAAAAACAGCGTAGAGGCAATAATACTGATCAGGGCGTAATTAGTTTTCATAGGGTTCCGCTTTCCGTATTCTTCTGTGTTATGTACTGTGTATGTCGCTTTATTTTCACTGGCTAGGGTGTTCGCGTCACCGTAAAGCAGGTTGTATTGGTGGCACCTGTGGCCGTTGGGTCATAGCTCGGGTCGGTGTAGCCATATTCTCGGACTTCCAGTACATACTCCTTATCCACTTGCAGACTGGCAGACAAGCTGTCCGTATCCGCCCTCCATGTCTCAGCCACGGCCAGCAACTCACCCTTATGGTAGAGATACATATCCGGGTCCGCCGGATTCAGACCAGTGGCGCGCTGCGCGGTGATTGTATAGTTTGTACTCGAAAGCACGCTAAAGCTCACATAACGACTCACCCCCAGGCCATTGTAGCCACCGTTTATGCCGCTACTGCACACTTCTTCAACCCCCGAAAACACATCCGCACCCGGAAGATACGGCGGGGTTGGTATATTGCTCCCACCACCGGCAGCGGTTGCGCCTGTGCCATAGCCATCAATGATCGACACATTAATCGATTGTTCGTTTAGCAGATTGTCTACTGAGGTTTCAAGTCCATCCATTACTGGTAATCTTTTAAAGACATTAATAAAACTGAACAGACTGGTAAAGGCATCGCTGTCGCGCAGTTTATCTGCATCCACCAGTACCTGATAAATTTCATCAAAACCGAGATCAAAAACATCAAAGCCGCCTTCATTGCTTATATCGTAAAAATCGTACAACACCGACTGCACTGAACACTCGTTATACCAGCCATCGTTAGTACAGCTGTTACTTTCTATATCAAGTGTGAAGCCCCGATCCAGTCCCTGTGAATCACGGTACAGCGGATCATCCAGCACCATCGCGGAAAAGGCATTACCAAAGCCTTCACTGAAGGCCACGCGGATATCCAGAATATCGCCACCCGAATGGGGACCACCGATGGAGTCATCGCGGGAAAACATGTCCTGGAAATAATGCCCCCATTCGTGGGCAATCACATGCTCATCGTACTCATCTGTGTCGATGCTATAACCATACAGGCTGATGGTCTGGTTGATGTAATAACTGCCGGCGGAATTGCTTTCACTCCACTCAATGGTCAACGCGGGAAAATTGACCGTTGGCTGGCTGCTGAGAATCAGCTGCATTGATTTGTACACCGTATCAAGGATAGCAAAGGGTGCGGCGGTACGTGCCGAGGTATAGCGTGTACCGTCAGAACCGGAAGGCGCGTGCAGGTTAAGGCTTCGTGCGGCATCCACATTAAGCGGGCTGCTGTCCAGTGCAAACACCAGCTCAACTGCCTGTTGTTCATCCACCACCCTGACATCCCAGCCAGGGTTTCCGCTCTGCTGCATCTGTGCTTTAGCACGCACCACCAGACCAGTGGTACCCGCGGGTACCGACAGGCTGTAATTGCCGTTATCGTCGCTAGTGGTAGACGTGAGTACTGAGTTACACACCGCCTCAACTGTAATCTTACGTGCGGGCTCCACGCTGGCTGCAGGAAAATCCAGTGCACCTGAATCTGTCAGAGGCACACGGTCGAATGTAATACTGCCACTGACAGTGACATTAACACCCGAGCCAGGCACACAACGACTACTATCACCGCCGCCACTACAGGCACCTAAACCCAGCACAGAAATGCCGATAAACAGAAAAGACAAATTAAGCTTCAAAACAGGCCTGCTCCAGTATGTATATTTTTATGATAACGTAACGCCAGGGCATATTTTCAGAGGCCAATCACGTATAATCGCGCCCATTATCAGAATCTGATCATTATCTTATAACCATCTGACCGAGTGAATACAGTTTAAATCCTATGGCACAGTATATATACACGATGAATGGGGTGGGCAAGGTTGTTCCACCTAAAAAAGAACTGCTGAAAAACATTAACCTGAACTTCTTTCCCGGCGCCAAGATCGGCGTGCTGGGTTATAACGGTGCGGGTAAATCGACCCTGCTGCGCATTATGGCAGGCATAGACACCGACATTATCGGTGAAGCCCGCCCGCAACCGGGCATAAATATCGGCTACCTGCCCCAGGAACCCCAGCTGGATGACAGCAAGGATGTGCGCGGTAATGTGGAAGAAGGCCTGAAAGAGGTCAAAGAGGCCCAGGCCAAACTGGATGAGGTCTACGCCGCCTACGCCGAGCCGGATGCGGATTTTGATGCACTGGCCGCGGAACAGGCACGGCTGGAGAACATCATTCATGCTGCCGATGCCCACAACCTGGACAATAAACTGGAAATCGCCGCCGACGCGCTGCGCCTGCCACCCTGGGACGCCGATGTAAGCAAACTGTCCGGTGGTGAACGCCGCCGGGTTGCGCTGTGTCGCCTGCTACTGTCCGCGCCGGACATGCTGATTCTGGACGAACCCACCAACCACCTGGATGCGGAGTCGGTGGCCTGGCTGGAGCGTTTTCTGAAAGAATTCCCCGGCACTGTGGTGGCAGTCACCCACGACCGTTACTTCCTCGACAATGTCGCCGGCTGGATCCTGGAACTGGACCGTGGCCAGGGCATTCCCTGGGAAGGCAATTACTCATCCTGGCTGGAGCAGAAGGAAAAACGCCTGGAACAGGAAGAGAAAAAGGAAGCCGGTCGGCAGAAGGCGATCAAGGCCGAGCTGGAATGGGTGCGCTCCAACGCCAAGGGCCGCCATGCCAAGAGCAAGGCGCGTCTGTCACGCTTTGAGGAACTGCAGTCCGACGATTACCAGAAGCGCAGTGAAACCAAGTCGCTGTATATTCCACCGGGGCCCCGCCTGGGGGACCTGGTGGTGGAAGCCAACGGCATCAGCAAGAGCTTTGGCGACCGACTGCTGTATGAAAACCTGAATTTCAACCTGCCCAAAGGCGGCATTGTGGGCATCATCGGCCCCAACGGTGCGGGTAAAACCACCCTGTTCCGTATGATCACCGGCGAGGAACAACCGGATTCCGGTGAATTCCGCGTGGGCGAAACCGTGGAAATTGCCTATGTAGACCAGAGCCGCGACACCCTGGACGGTGATAAAACCGTGTGGCAAGAAATTTCCGATGGCCTGGATACCATTACCGTGGGCCGATACACCACGCCATCCCGCGCCTATGTGGGCCACTTCAACTTCCGCGGCGAAGACCAGCAGAAATACATCAAACAGCTGTCGGGCGGTGAACGCAACCGGGTGCACCTGGCCAAGCTGCTGAAAAAAGGCGGCAATCTGCTGCTGCTCGACGAACCCACCAACGACCTGGACGTGGAAACCCTGCGCGCACTGGAAGAAGCGGTACTCGACTTCCCCGGCTGTGCGGTGATTATCTCCCACGACCGCTGGTTCCTCGACCGCATTGCGACCCACATCCTGGCCTTTGAAGGCGACTCGCAGGTGACCTGGTTTGAAGGTAACTACTCGGATTACGAGGAAGACCGCAAGCGCCGCCTCGGCGATGCTGCCATGAACCCGCACCGTATCAAGTACAAGCCGTTAAAATAAAGCAGCCAATAAAAAACCCGCTACTGCGGGTTTTTTTATTGCCAATGACGAACGACGAAGGACTAACGACTAAGGACTAAATCGGACCCCGGTTCCCCCCAGTCCGCAGTAGCCATTGGGGTTTTTCGCCAGGTACTGCTGGTGGTACTCCTCGGCATAGTAAAACGGACCTGCAGGCACAATCTCGGTGGTAATACGCCCCTGCCCCGCAGCATCCAGCCGCTGCTGGTACTGCTGCAACAGTTGCTCTGCTGTGGCCTGCTGTTGCGGGTTTAAATAGTAAATACCGGAGCGGTACTGGGTGCCCTGATCATTGCCCTGGCGCATGCCCTGAGTGGGGTTATGGGACTCGAAAAACAGCTTCACCAGGGTCTCGTAACTCACCTTGGTCTCATCAAACACCACCAGCACCACTTCATTATGGCCGGTCATTCCGCTGCACACTTCCTGGTAGCTCGGGTTGGGAGTAAACCCACCGGCATAGCCTACCGCAGTTGAATAGACACCGGGCTGCTGCCAGAAGGCACGTTCCGCGCCCCAGAAGCAACCCAGGCCGAAAATAGCCTGTGACAGGTTTTCATCGAATGGTGGCTTGATGGGATGGCCGTTAACAAAATGATGCTCCGGCACTGACATCGGCTGATCACGGCCTGGCAGCGCCTCCTCAGGGCCTGGCAACTGTGCTTTTTTATTCAGTGTAAACATGATTTGATCCATGCAGATTTTTATTCAGCATACGCATAGCGAGTAAAAAATAAAACAGATTATTGCAGGGTATTAAGCCGTAATCCCTGTTCATATGCAGTTCGATTTGTAGTCGCATCTACTGCAACCATATAAGTGGACTCTTATTTGAAAACCTGTACAGACTGTTTGTACAGCTGTGAGTAACCCGAATGAACTAGCTGCAGTCATACATCTGTAATATCCGGCCGGCCTGCCAGTAACTTAATCAAGCGTGCAGGCATTAACGCGTTGAAAATAAGCTTGATTTTATGTTTTAAATAGGGCAATTTTCTAATAAAGGACGTCAGTGGACATTTTTTTTTAAAAAGCACGGATAATAATGCTTTATTCAACTGCAGAACAAGCTCAACGAATTGTTGTTAAATGCCGTTAGATAAAGCTGGCTGATTTTCCACTTCATCAGGCATTAATAGTGATATAGTAATGCGAAATGACGTAAAACAATAACACATGCAAGAGGTTTGGCATGAACGACTCAGTCGATGTACAACCCGCAACTGATCGCCGGGCACGCACAAAAAGAGAAATCAAACAGCTGATCAATGAGCGCAATGAAGTGCTGGCACTGTATTGCAGCCTGGCCGGTTGTGATGGCAACCGCATTACTTCAGCGGACAATATTGAAGAAGAAAGTTTACAGGAGTTCTGTCAGCTGTTGATTGACTATATTGCCACCGGCCATTTCGAACTCTATAGCCGTATTTCAGAAGGCAAGGAACGTCGCACCGAAATCATTAAACTGGCCAATACCATCTACCCGCGCATTGAACGCACCACCGCACTGGCAGTTGAATTCAATGACACCTACGATGGCGGCAATAAATTCACCGATGAACTGAAAACCCAGTTACCCAGTCGGCTGTCGATTCTGGGAGAAGAACTGGCAACCCGCATTGAACTGGAAGACCAGTTGATCAACACCCTGCTCTCACCTGCGCATGAAGCCGATGCAATGATGCAATAACGCATAACACCACTGCTGTTATCTGTTTACGCGTCCTCTAAGGGCCGGATAACAAAGCAGTGGTGGATTTTCTGGTTACGCTTAAAGTCTTCAGGAATGGTTTTCGAACTGATATCCTGCACATCATATTTCTGCTGCAACTGCTCACTGAGTTTAAAGCGGCGGAAGTTATTCGAGAAAACAATCTCACCATCCTTTGCCAGCAGCTTCATTGCCATTTCAATCAACTGCTGATGATCTTTCTGCACATCAAACACCTGCTCCATTGACTTTGAATTGGAAAAAGTTGGTGGATCAATAAAGATCAGGTCATATTGCTGTTTAGTCTCCAGCGCTTTACTCAACCACTGCATACAGTCCGCCTTGATAAACTGATGCTGATCCGTTAGCAGATTATTCTGCCTGAAATTACGCTTGCTCCAGTCGATATAGGTATTGGACATATCAACACTGGTGGTTTGCGCGCCGGCAGCGGCAGCATACAGGGAGACGGATGAGGTATAGGAAAACAGGTTTAAAAACCGCACCGGTTTTTCAGCCGAGTGAATGTGGTCATACACCATAGCACGGGTGGTACGGTGATCGAGAAACAGCCCGGTATCAAGAAAATCGGTTAAATTCACCTGAAACTTCAAACCGTGTTCCTCAATCACAAACACATGTTTTTCTTCGCCCAGCTTTTCATACTGCGCCAGCCCTTTCTGCTGGCGACGGGTTTTCACCACAATGTGCTTTTTATCAACGCCCAGCACCTCGGGTATGACGTCGATTAACAGGTCAAAACGAAAACGCGCCTTATTGAGTTCTATTGTGGATGGTGCCTGGTATTCCTGCACATGCACCCAGTCGCCATACACATCAATCGCCGCCGAGTATTCGGGAATATCCGCATCATACAAACGGTATGCAGTAATATCGTTTTTCTTTGCCCAGCGCTGCAGGTGCTTGGCATTCTTTTTCAGGCGATTGAGAATTGCATTGCGTTGCTCATTGTATTTTTCATCACGCTCAATGCGCTTTTCTTCCGGCAAGGCCGGTCGAATCTGGTACTGGTGCAATTTACATTTGATTGCACCATTATAAAAACTGTTACTGCGATGGGCACGTAAGCCAATGTGTTTCACCAGCTCGTCATTGGCGGTAAACAGTGCAATGCGCCAGTCGGGAAAGTGTTCACGCCAGCACTCGCCCATTTCCGAGTAGAGGTGTTCCAGCTCCCGCTTCTCCCCCAGTCTCTCACCATAGGGTGGATTAACAATCACCATGCCGGGCTGATGTGCAAACGGATGTGACTCATCCTGTATTGCCTCACAGCTCTGGCTGAAATCTTTCTGCTCAATTGTAATCAGGTCCTGCAGGCCGGCGGAATGCACATTCTGTTTGGCGGCAGCCACTGCATCACGGGAGGCATCATAGCCAATAAAACGGATAGATATATCATCAATACTGCGAGTGAGTTTTTTTGCATCCTGCACTAACGCATTCCACAACTCGGGCTGATGCCCTTTCCAGTTAAGAAAGCCGTAATACTTGCGCTTTATCCCCGGTGCCAGGTTAAGACACATCTGTGCCGCTTCAATGAGAAAAGTCGCCGAGCCGCACATGGGGTCGAGCAGATTGCTGGCGGTTTCCGGCCAGCCACAGCGTTTCAGGATGGCTGCGGCAAGACTTTCTTTCAATGGCGCCTGCACCGCGGACAGGCGATAGCCCCGCTTATGCAAGGGCTCGCCGGACAGATCAATACTCACTTCCGCCATATCATGGTCGATATGCACATTCACGCGGATATCCGGGCGCTCTTTTTCAACCGAAGGCCGGGTTTCATAGAGTTCACTGAACTGGTCGACAATCGCATCCTTGGTTTTCAAAGACGCATAGTGTGAATTGGTAATGGCCGAACGATTAAGCGTGCAGTTAACCGCCAGGGTGCCATGCATATCTACATGCTGTGGCCAGTTAATGGTCTGGATTCCCCTGTAAAGTGCATCATCGGATTCTGCTGCAAACTGTTTCAGCTGCAGTAGGACTCGACTGGCAAGACGCGACCACAGGCAGACTTTATAGGCCTGTTCCAGTTCGCCGCTAAAACTCACACCGGAATGCTTCAGTTCGACATTTTCAATTAATAGCTGCTCCAGCTCCTGCTTTAACAGGTCTTCAAAGCCTTTGGCACAGGTGACGAAAAATTGATGCGTATTACTCATGAAGCGTGTTTACCAGCAGTTGATGGACTTTCTCTAAATCTTCAGGGGTATCAATACCCGGCCCGGGTAAAGTCATCGCCTGTTGCGTGTGAATTTTATAACCATGGAACATGGCGCGCAGCTGTTCCAGCTTTTCCAGCATCTCCAGTTCGCACTGGGGCATTTTATGGTAGGCATTAAGGAAGCTGACACGGTAGGCGTAAATACCCAGGTGGCGGTGATAACTGTTATGCTGCATCGCAGATTGTGCATCCCGATTAAATGGGATAGCGGCACGACTGAAATACAGTGCATAGCCATCAATATCTGTTACTACCTTGACGATATTGGGATCATTGACTTCATGCAGCTCATGAATCGGCGTAGTGAGTGTGGCAATGCTTGCCTCGGTGTAACGACCCAGGTTATCCGCCACCTGGTGTAACAACTGAGGTGGTGTCAGGGGCTCATCACCCTGCAGGTTCACCACAATGTCATCTTCCTGCCATTGCATTAGCTCGCAGACTTCAGCCAGTCGATCGGTACCTGACTGGTGATCGGCAGAGGTCATTAATACCTGCTCACAAAAGCCCTGTGCTACATCCATAATTCGCTGGTCATCGGTGGCGATTACCACGCTGTCGGCACTTGCCTGACTGGCAACATGGTAGACATGCTCGAGCATGGTCTTGCCATTGATTTCTACCAGCGGCTTGCCGGGAAAGCGTGACGAGGCATAACGTGCGGGAATAACTATATGGCGAGCTGACATAACTTTATCTTTCTAAATACGGATAAACCGGCCGCTATAACTGCCGACGGATGTGTGCATTAAACAGTGGCGCTTAAGCTTTCTGTTCCAGCTTGCGTGCCTCTTCTACCAGCATCACCGGAATACCGTCATTAAAGGGATAGGCCAGCTGACAGGTTTCACACACCAGTTCACTGCTCTGCTTGTTATAGCTCAGCTTGCCATTACACTGCGGACAGACCATCATTTCCAACTGTTTCTTATCCATTATTTAACCTTCTTTAAATATCTGTTTGAGCAAAGTGCCTGAATAATTCAGAGCAGGCTGTTTAAAAGCTGATCCAGTTGTTGCTGAGCCACTGTCGACAACTCTGCACTAACCGGCACACTCCAGTGCTGGCTTAATGGGAATTCTCTGCATTTTACCGCATCTTTTTCGGTCATCAGTACCGGCAGTTGATCATCAAACTGCAGATCAGCCAGCTGATAGACATAGTGATCTGCAAAGGCATGGGGAATCACCTCAATGCCATTTTGCTGCAACATGCTAAAAAAACGTTGCGGATGACCGATGCCGGCAATGGCATGTACCCGGCAGTTTTTAAATTCGGACAGTTCACGTGACCGCAGGTCTGTTTGTCCAACTGGTTCACATGCGCCCGCTGCCAGCCTGAATGAACACTGTGCACCGTCTCCACCGTTCAACAAGACCAGGTCAACCGTGAGTAAACGCGCGGCAGTTTCACGCAGTGGCCCGGAAGGCAAACAGAAACCATTGCCCAGCTGACGCTGTGCATCGATCACCGCAATCTCCAGATCACGTTGCAGCGCGTAATGTTGCATGCCATCGTCAGACAGAATCACATCACAGTCCGCCTGCTGTAACAGCAGTTCGATATCAGCACGGCGATTGGGTCCAACCACCATCGGGCAGCCGCTACGCTGAAAAATCAGTACTGGCTCATCCCCCACCTGCTGTGCCGTGGATTCTGCAGTCACCTGCTGCGGCCAGCTGCTGGCGTTGCCTCCATAACCCCGACTGATGATGCCGGGTTTATGCCCACAGGCCTGTAACTGTTTTGCCAGCTCGATAATCAGCGGCGTCTTGCCGGTGCCACCCACATTGATATTACCCACCACAATCACCGGCAGTGGCGCGCGGTAACTGGCAAGCCAGCCTTTTTTGTAAAACAGTGCGCGTAATTTTGCCAGTAAACAGAACAGGCCCGACACAGGTAACAGCAGAATGGAAAGCGGATTAATACTGTCCCAGTAATGCGGCAGTGATTTCATCAGGCCTCTACGGTGTCTGAAAACTGGATATTGTGCAGTGCACTGTAAGCACCGTTACGGGTAATCAGTTCTGTATGGGTGCCCACTTCAACAATTTCGCCCCTGTCCATCACCACTATCTTGTCGGCATTTTCAATGGTCGACAGGCGGTGAGCAATCACCAGGGTGGTGCGGTTTTTTGTCAGGACTTCCAGCGCGTTCTGGATTGCACGTTCCGATTCAGTATCCAGCGCCGAGGTGGCTTCATCCATAATCAGCACCGGCGCGTCTTTTAACAGCGCACGGGCAATCGCCAGCCGCTGGCGCTGGCCACCGGAGAGCAGCACACCTTTCTCACCCGCCAGCGACTGCATACCCTCCGGCAGCTTTTCGATAAATTCATAGGCATGTGCAGCGCGTGCCGCCTCGATTACTTTTTCGCTGCTGACATTGGTGCCACCATAGGCAATATTGTGTTCAATGGTGTCGTTAAACAGCACGATTTCCTGGCCCACATAGGCAATGTGCTGGCGCAGGTTAAACACCCTGTAATCATTAAGATCCACACCGTCGAGTAAAATCTGTCCCTGGTATCCGTCATACAGGCGTGGAATCAGGTTCACCAGGGTCGACTTGCCACTGCCGGAACGTCCCACAAAGGCCACGGTTTCCCCGGGGCGGATATGCAGATTGATATTTTTCAGTACCGGTTTGTCGGGATGGCCCTGGTAGGCAAAGTTAAGCTGTTTGAATTCCAGTTCACCCTTTACCCGCTCGATGCTGTAACTGCCCTGATCTTTTTCCGGCGAGTTATCAAGAAACTCGAACACACTTTCCGCCGCGGCTATGCCTTTCTGCACAATCGCATTCACATTGGTCAGGCGCTTCATCGGTGCGAACAGCATCATCATCGCGGTCATAAACGCAATAAAGGTACCGGCGCTCAGCTGGCTGTTAACTCCTTCCTGAATCGCCATAAAGATAATGCCGGCCAGCGCCACACCCACAATCATCTGTAAAATCGAGGTACTGAGCGATGAACTCACGGTAAGTTTTAGATTCTGCTGACGGTTACTGTTATTGCTTTTATTAAAGCGATCCAGTTCATAAGTCTGGCCGCCGAAAATTTTCACCACCCGTTGCGCCTGCACCGCTTCTTCCAGTACATGGGTAATCGATCCCATGGAGCGTTGAATGCGCTTGGAAATGGCACGAAAGCGTTTGGATATCATCAGTACGGTAATCGCCAGAATCGGCGCCAGCAGCAGGAAGATCACCGACAGTTTGGGACTGATATAAAACATCCATGCCAGCAGGCTGATAATGATTAAGGAATCTTTTATCACAATGGTCACCGCCGTGGTTGCGGCAGTGGCAAGCTGTTCTACATCAAAAGTAAAACGGGAAATGGTTTCGCCGGTGGAGGTATTATCGTAATAGGCATTGGGTAATAACAGCAACTTCTGGAACATCTCGGCGCGGATTGTCTGGATAATGGTGCGACCAATCCACGACATGCCATAGTCGGAAGCAAAACCCGCCACGGTACGCACAAAAAACACCAGGATGACCGCAACCGGCACCCACAGCATCACTTCGCGATCCCGCTCGATAAAACCACCGTCCAGCATGGGCTCCATCAGGGCGGCAAATGCCGGCTGGGTTAAGGCCACCAGCACCATACAAAACACCGACAACGCAAACACCCCTTTAGAGGCGAAGGTGTAGGATAAAAGTCGGCGATAGGTGATCTTGGAGCTAACGACCCCGGCTTCACTGGACATAGTGCCTGTTTCCATGATTACTTTGCGGGCTGGGTTTCGAGGGTCGAGATCGAGAGTCGGGTCAGCCCCACCTGGGATGCGGCATCCATGGCGGTAACCACCGCCTGGTGCGGGGTCTTGGCATCGGCACGCAATACCACCGGCATCTCCCTGTTATCTCCCGCCACCTTGCTAAGGGCCAGTTTCAGGGTTTTCAGCTGGGTGTTCACCAGCTGGCGATCATTGATATAGTAACGGCCCTCAACATCAATCCCCAGAATGATCTTTTCCGCCGGCTGCTGTTCTGCCTCGGCGGATGCCTGTGGCAGATCAACCTTGAGGCGCGCGGTTTTTTCAAAGGTGGTGGAGACCATAAAAAAGATCAGCAACAAGAACACCACATCGATCAGTGGTGTCAGGTTGAGATCCAGTTCATCGTTACGTTTGGGCTTCAGGTTCAAGCCGCTTTCCCCGCAGTTCTGGCAGTTTTGCTCGTCTTCGCAGGCGGGCGATTATTGTGTAATACATCCACCATTTTAATCGCCTCTTCTTCCATCTTCACCACCAGCTCGTCGATACGACCACGGAAATAACGGTGAAAAATCAGCGCCACAATAGCCACACTCAAACCGGCCGCGGTGGTGATCAGCGCCTGGGATATCCCGCCTGCCAGGGGTGCGGCATTACCCACACCGGCGGTGGTGATCGCATTAAACACCTTGATCATGCCAATGACCGTACCCAGCAGGCCCAGCAGGGGTGAAATTGCGGCGATGGTGCCCAGGGTATTGAGGAAACGTTCCATCTCGTGCACAACCTGGCGGCCCACCTCCTCGATAGATTCCTTGATGCGTTCCCGTTCCAGGTGGCGGTTATTCAACCCCGCTGCGAGTACCCGGCCCAGTGCGGACTGTTTACTGATCTCTTCGATTTTGCTGCGTTCCAGCTGACCTTCCTTGACCCAGTGCCAGATAGTAGCCACCAGGTGCTCGGGTATAACCTTGTTTTTTTGCAGCGTCCAGAAACGTTCCAGAATGATTGCCAGGGCGATAATCGAGCCGGCAATAATCGGAAACATCAGCCAGCCACCGGCTTTGACCATTTCAAACACGTAGATGCCTCTTTATTAAGGATTTGTGGGTGGCCACATAATACGTTATCAGGGGCGATGATTCCAATAATGCGCGGCATCTTTTCGCTGGCGATGTGAGCCAGCAGACAGTCCGCCCGCGCTGCCACCAGCGGCTTTGCTGAAGTACAGACTGATCGCGCCATCCTCGGCGGTATTCCACACAGGAATACCCAACTGGTGATAGCGTTGCAGCACCTCGTCCGCCGGATGCCGAAAGCGGTTGAGGTACCCCGCCGATACCAGCGCCAGCTGTGGCTCAAGTTGCTGCAACCAGCTCAACGAAGAAGAACTTTTGCTGCCATGGTGGGGTACAAGCAATACATCCGTGCGCAACTGCCCGGCATAATCGCCGAGTAATCGCGACTCCACCGGCTGATCGATATCGCCGGTAAGCAGCACACTGTAATCGCTACCGGTGATTTTCAGCACACAGCTCTGCTGATTGGTTTTGCGGTAATCCTGTTCGGGGTGGAGTATCTCAAAGCGCACCTGATTCCACTGCCAGCGCTGGCCGGCGCGACAGTTTTGCGCATGCGGCGGCAGCTCATAGGCAAAGTCTTCCGCCCGGCCACCATACAGCAGCTGTTGCACCGCAATCTTTTGCAACAGGTATTCAGCGCCACCGGCATGGTCGTTATCGGCATGGCTGATAATCAGACTATCCAGCGATGTGATGCCCCTGTGGCGCAGAAACGGCTCAACCACCAGCCGCCCCAGATCAAAACGTTCCCCCCTGCTGGCACCGGCGTCGTATAACAGATTATGCTCGCGGGTCTGTACCAGCACCGACAGCCCCTGCCCCACATCCAGCAG
>DATCTK010000017.1:0-11652 GCA_036567985.1 Gammaproteobacteria bacterium
CCATGCACGAGCCGCCGCAGAACCCCTGGAAAACCCTGAGCACCCGGCCGGTGTATAACAACGACTGGATCAAGGTGGAGGAGCACCAGGTGATTACGCCCGGCGGCAGCCCCGGCATTTACGGTAAGGTCAGTTTTAAAAACCAGGCGGTGGGTGTGATTCCGCTGGATGAGCAGGGCAATACCTGGCTGGTGGGGCAATACCGTTACACCCTGAATGAATGGTCCTGGGAAATCCCCATGGGTGGTTCGCCTAAAAAGGAAGATAAACAAAAAACCGCGCTGCGTGAACTGGAAGAGGAAACCGGTTTAAAAGCGGGCCAGCTCACGGAACTGTTACAGTTACATACCTCTAATTCAATAACAGATGAGCGCGGCATTATCTACCTGGCAACTGAATTAAGCCAGGGAGAGCAGCAACTGGAAGACAGTGAAAAAGACATCCAGCTGAAAAAACTCAGCCTGGATGAGGCGATTGCCATGGCATCCAGTGGTGAAATTACCGATGCGATGAGTGTGGCCGGATTTTTATATCTGGCGCTGAATCGCAAGCAGCTGGGGTTGTATTAGTTATTTATGTCGCCAGCCACTTTATGCAGTGAATGCGCACTACCGGAGTTGTTCGCTGACAGAGGTCATTGAAACGCTGCAGATAATGCCTGCTTTACAGGCCGCAATGGGCTATAACTAGATTATTATATGAGTCGCCCGCAATAACACTGAAAATGATTGAATGAGCAACACGCCACACACTGATTATGCAAGATAAAACCAGAGCCTCGATGCAAGACCTGTGGGATAACTCCATGCTCGATGCCGGCAGTGCTGCCTGGCTGGAAAGCTTGTATGAGCGCTACCTGCAAAATCCCAATGATGTCGACAGCCGTTGGCGTGAATTTTTTGGCACCTTGCCGAGAATCAATGGCGTATTAAAAGACACGATTCATTCTGAAATCCAGCAACAGTTTCGACGCATTACCGAGCATGCCGGGGGTACGCAGCTGCCACCCAGTCTGTCGATCTCGGAAGCCGCGCTGCAACACGAGCGCAAACAGGTCAAGGTGCTGCAGCTGATCAATGCCTATCGTTTTCGCGGGCACCAGAAAGCCGATGTTGATCCGCTGGGTCGAACCCATACCAAACCGGTGCATGATCTGTCGCTGGACTATTACGAGCTGAGCGAAGCCGATCTGCAAACGGTGTTTTCAACCGGTTCACTGTGCGGGCCAGAAGAAGCCACACTGCAGGAAATTATCGATATCCTGAATGGCGCCTACTGTGGTTCGATTGGCAGTGAGTATATGCACATTACCGAAACCGGCGAAAAGCGCTGGATTCAGCAGCGCATAGAAACCGTACGCGGCAGGGCACTGTTAAACGATGAAGAAAAGCAGCGCATACTAAAGCGCCTGACCGCAGCCGAGGGTCTGGAAAAATATCTGCACACCAAATATGTAGGGCAGAAACGTTTTTCACTGGAAGGTGGTGAAACACTGATTCCGCTGATGGATGAAACCATTCAACGCGCCGTTAGCCATGGCATCAGGGAAGTGGTGATTGGCATGGCACACCGTGGCCGACTGAATATGCTGGTGAATGTGATGGGCAAAACACCGGCCGAATTGTTCAGTGAATTTGAAGGCACCAAGGACCATGGTGACAATATGGGCGATGTGAAATACCACATGGGTTTTTCATCGGATATACAGACGCCCGCCGGTGAAGTGCATCTGGCGCTGGCCTTTAACCCATCGCATCTGGAAATTGTCGCACCGGTGGTGGAGGGTTCGGTGCGTGCTCGACAGGATCGCCGCGGCGACATTCATGGTGTTGAGGTTTTGCCGGTGCAGATTCACGGTGATGCAGCATTTGCCGGGCAGGGTGTGGTAATGGAAACCCTGCAGATGTCACAGTCGCGTGGTTATTCCACCAAGGGCAGTTTGCACATAGTGGTGAATAACCAGATCGGTTTTACCACCAGTAATATCCAGGACAGCCGCTCCACCCATTACTGCACCGATGTGGCGAAAATGGTGGATGCACCGATTTTTCATGTGAATGCGGATGACCCGGAAGCAGTAATGCTGGTGGCGCAAATTGCACTCGACTACCGCATGGCCTTCAAAAAAGACGTGGTGATCGACCTGATCTGTTATCGTCGCCACGGACACAACGAAGCGGATGAGCCGTCGGCTACCCAGCCGATGATGTATAAAAAAATAAACAGCCTGCCGGGTACACGGGATATTTATATCCAGCAGCTGATAGCCGACGGGGTGATCACACAGCAGGATGCAGATACATTGATGGAGAATTACCGCACAGAACTGGATGCGGGTCACTGTGTCGTGGAAGGTATGTGTGATAGCGGGCAGTCCGCCTATTCATTCCATATCGACTGGGAGCAATACGAGCGGCACAGGAAATCCAGCAGTGTAGAAACCGCACTGAATATCGAAACCATACGCCTGTTGTGCGAACAGATGGAAAAACGCCCGCCGGGTTTCGAGTTGCAGTCCCGGGTAGAAAAAATCATGAAAGACCGTCATAAAATGGCGGCCGGTGCACTGGAAATCGACTGGGGCTTTGCAGAAATTCTTGCTTATGCGAGCCTGGTTACCGAAGGTTATGCAGTGAGGCTTTCCGGGCAGGACTCCGGGCGTGGTACTTTTTTCCATCGACATGCGGTGTTGCATAATCAGCTGGATGGCAGCTCCTATGTGCCCCTGCGGCATATGTCAAAAGACCAGGCCAGTTTTCTGGTAATCGATTCCCTGTTATCCGAAGCGGCGGTGCTGGCATTTGAATATGGTTATGCCACTGCAGAACCGGAAACGCTGGTATTATGGGAAGCGCAATTCGGTGACTTTGCCAATAATGCGCAGGTGGTGATTGACCAGTTTATTGTTTCCGGCGAACAGAAATGGAGTCGGTTGTGTGGGCTGGTGATGTTATTGCCCCATGGTTTTGAAGGCCAGGGCGCAGAACATTCATCGGCGCGACTGGAACGTTACCTGCAACTCTGTGCGCAGAATAATATTCAGGTGTGTGTGCCGAGCACGCCAGCGCAGATGTTCCATCTGCTGCGTCGACAGATGTTACGTAAGTACCGCAAACCACTGGTGGTGATGACGCCGAAAAGTCTGCTGCGCCACAAGCTGGCGGTGAATAGCCTGGATGATATCTGTCAGGGAAGGTTTACCTCGGTACTGGATGAAGTGGATCCGTTACCCAGGGAACAGATTAAACGCGTGATTATGTGCAGCGGCAAGGTGTACTACGATTTGCTGACACGGCGCAGGGAACTTGAACTCAACGAAGTCGCTATTATCCGTATTGAAGAACTCTATCCGTTCCCGGCCAATGCCCTGAATGCGGTGTTGCAGCAATACCAGAATGCAGAGCAACTGATCTGGTGCCAGGAAGAACCAAAGAACCAGGGTGCGTGGGATTATTTCGAGCCGCGTTTCGCTGCCAAACTGGATCATCCCTGTATGGTTGAATATGTAGGGCGCGTACCTTCGGCGGCACCGGCTGTGGGTTCGGCAAAAGTGCATGCGCAACAGCAAAAGAGACTCGTTAAACAGGCTTTGTATGGGGCTGACTTGAAAAAGTAATCAGGAAAAGATAATGACGACAGATGTTAATGTGCCCGAATTACCCGAATCCGTATCCGATGCCACCATCGTTTTATGGCGCAAACAGGTGGGTGATACGGTTAAACGGGATGAATCACTGCTTGATCTGGAAACCGACAAGGTGGTGCTGGAAGTGCCGTCCCCCATCGACGGGGTGCTCACTGAAATACTGCAGGAAGAAGGCGCCGTAGTCGAAGCGGGACAGTTGCTGGCAAAACTGGATGCGCTTGATGTGAGTGCCAGTGATAAAGCCAGTGCCGCTAAAACGGCGGATAAGGCAGCGAATAAACCGTTTGTACTGGAAGAAATTGAGTCGCCTGCGGAAAGAGTGATTACGCCGTCGGCGCAGAAAATGCTGGCGGAAAACAATATCAATGCCAATGAAGTGTCCGGCAGTGGCAAGGATGGCCGTGTGTTAAAGGAAGATGTCATTGCTTTTATGCAGCAGAACAATGCGGCGCAAGCAACGCGTGAGTCATCGGGTGCGGCAGCAAAGCAGCAAAACAAGACGGAGCAATCCGCCAGTACGCTGACGCATTCGGCGTCAGAAAATATACCAGGCGCAGACACAGCGGGTGAACGAATTGAAAAACGCGTCCCCATGACACGGTTGCGCGCGCGGGTCGCGGAGCGACTGCTGGATGCGCAACACAATGCAGCCATTCTCACCACCTTTAATGAAGTTAATATGCAGCCGGTGATGGATCTGCGGAATAAATACAAGGATCTGTTTGCGAAAAAATACGATGTAAAGCTGGGCTTTATGTCGTTTTTTATCAAGGCGAGTATCGAAGCACTGAAACGCTTTCCCGCAGTGAATGCCTCAATCGATGGCAATGACATTGTTTACCACGGTTATTTTGATATCGGGGTTGCAGTTGCTGCGCCCCGTGGTCTGGTGGTGCCGGTATTGCGCAATGTGGATCAGATGAGCCTGGCGGATATTGAGCGCAATATTGTCGAGTATGTGGATAAGGCAAAAAATAACCAGCTGGCGATTGATGAAATGACCGGTGGCACCTTCTCGCTCACCAATGGTGGTGTATTCGGCTCGATGTTATCCACGCCGATTATTAATCCGCCGCAAAGTGCGATTCTGGGGATGCATAAAATCCAGCAACGCCCGGTGGTGGAAAACGGTGAAATTGTCGCCCGGCCGATGATGTATCTGGCGCTGTCCTATGATCACCGGATTATTGATGGTGCCGAGGCGGTGCAGTTCCTGGTGACCATTAAAGATGTGCTGGAAGACCCGGCACGCAGTCTGATCGGAGTCTAGTGATGGCCACAGATTATGATGTCATCGTAATAGGCGCTGGTCCCGCAGGTTATGTGGCAGCGATACGTTGCGCACAACTCGGGCTCAACACCGCCTGTATCGATAACTGGTTGGATGAACAGGAAAAACCATCGCTGGGTGGTACCTGCCTGAATGTCGGTTGCATCCCTTCCAAGGCTTTATTGCAGTCAACTGAACTCTATGAACAGGCGAGCCAGCAATTTTCTGCGCACGGTATTGAAGTGGAGGGTCTGGGTTTTGATCTGCAGAGAATGATGCAACGTAAAACCCGCGTGGTGTCCGATTTAACACAGGGCATAGCTACACTGCTTAAGTCTAACCAGGTCACCAGTATTCACGGCACGGCAAAATTGCTGGCAGATAATCAGGTATCTGTGTGCAGCGATAACACAGCCGATAAGCAATACTACAATGCCAGGCACATTATCATTGCCAGTGGCTCCAGCCCCGTTGAGCTGTCCGCTGCCCCCCTTGAGCAGGATGTGATTGTCGATTCAACTGGCGCGCTGGCGTTTACCGATGTGCCGAAAAAACTCGGGGTGATAGGCGCAGGCGTTATCGGTCTGGAACTGGGCAGTGTGTGGCGCCGTCTCGGTTCCCAGGTGGTGATACTCGAAGCACAGGACACGTTTTTATCCATTGCCGATGAACAGATTGCCCGTGATGCTTCGCGCCTGTTTAAAAAACAGGGCCTGGATATTCGCCTTAATGCGCGGTTGCTGGGAACCGAGGTTATACAGAAGGGTAAGAACCGACAGGTTGAGGTGCACTACCAGGATGAAAACGGCGACCAGCATGAAATATTTGACCGCCTGATTGTTGCAGTAGGGCGCAAACCCAATACCGATTACATTGCCGATGAGGCAGCGGGGCTGGTGCTGGATGAGCGGGGCTTTATTCATGTTGATGATAACTGCGAAACCTCCATGCCCGGAGTGTATGCGATTGGCGATGTGGTGCGTGGGCCAATGCTGGCACACAAGGCTTCGGAAGAAGGCATGATGGTGGCCGAGCGCATCGCCGGGCAGTTTGCAGAAATCAACTATGACCTGATCCCGTCGGTGATTTATACTCACCCGGAAATTGCCTGGGTGGGCAAAAGCGAAGCGCAGCTGAAGGCGGCCGGGGAAAATTACCGTACAGGCAGTTTCCCGTTTCTTGCCAGCGGCCGTGCCAAAGCGCAGGGGGAAACCGCGGGCCAGGTAAAAATTCTTGCTCATGCCGAGACTGACCGGGTACTGGGTGTGCATATTATGGGCAGTCATGCTTCCGAGTTAATTGCCCAGGCGGTGGTGGCGATGCAGCTGGGTGCCAGTGCTGAGGATCTTGCATTGACCGTGTTTGCACATCCAACCCTGTCCGAAGCATTGCATGAAGCGGCGCTGGCGGTTGATGAGCGCGCCATTCATCTGCCAAAAAAGAAAGGTCGGTGAAATTTTATAAGCCATGCCACGGATCGACAGACGCTGATAAATTCAGCGCGATATAAAAAATAATCACAGCAGAAGACAGTCGATTGCACTGGGCGCACTCAACGTGCATGCCACTGAGCTATTGGGAAATCATAATGAACTTACACGAATACCAGGCAAAACACTTATTCAAACACTACGGCATGCCAGTGCCGCAACATCGCGTGGTCAGTTCAGCGGGTGATGTGCATGCCGCGCTGGATGCGCTGGAAGGTGAGCGTTGGGTGGTCAAGGCGCAGGTGCATGCGGGTGGCCGTGGTAAGGCCGGCGGTGTGAAAGTTATCGAGCATCGGGATGAAGTGGCGCACTTTGTGGGCAAGATGCTGGGCAGCCACCTGGTGACCTTCCAGACCGATGCCAGAGGTCAGCCGGTGAATCATGTACTGATTGAAGAAGCCTGTAATATCGAGCGTGAGCTGTATCTGGGCGCAGTGATTGATCGCACCACCCGGCGGGTGGTGATTATGGCCTCCACCGAGGGCGGTGTGGAAATCGAAAAGGTGGCGGAAGAGTCGCCGGAAAAAATTCTGCGCACCACGGTGGACCCGATGCTGGGACTGATGCCCTATCAATGTCGCAAACTGGCGTTTGGTCTGAACCTTGAAGGCGTGCAGATAAAACAGTTTACCCAGTTGCTCACGGGCCTGGCGAGACTGTTTGTTGAAAAAGATCTGTCACTGGTGGAAGTGAACCCCCTGGTAGTAACCGGTGAAGGTAATCTGCTGTGTCTGGATGGCAAAATCAATGTAGATGACAATGCACTCTATCGTCAGAATGAGCTGCTGGAAATGCGTGATACCACCCAGGAAGATGCCCGTGAAAACCGTGCGCGGGAATGGGATCTGAATTATATCGCGCTGGATGGCAGTATTGGTTGTATGGTCAATGGCGCGGGTCTTGCCATGGCCACCATGGATCTGATTAAGCTGCACGGCGGCGATCCCGCCAACTTTCTTGATGTGGGTGGCGGTGCAACCACAGAACGGGTTGCTGAAGCCTTTAAAATTATTCTCTCCGATCGCAATGTCAAAACCGTGCTGGTGAATATTTTTGGTGGCATTGTGCGTTGTGACCTGATTGCCGAAGGGGTGATTGGTGCAATTAAGGAAGTGGGTGTGAAGGTGCCGATTGTGGTGCGACTGGAAGGTAATAATGCCGAAAAAGGTGCCCAGTTACTTGAACAGAGCGGGCTGAATATTATTGCCGCCAAGGGCTTAACCGATGCAGCGCAGAAAGCCGTGGCTGCTGCAAACGAGGCTGCATAATGAGTGTATTGATTAACAGTGAAACTAAAGTGATCTGCCAGGGCTTTACCGGCAAGCAGGGCACCTTTCATTCGGAACAGGCAATTGCCTATGGCACACAGATGGTGGGCGGGGTGACCCCGGGCAAGGGTGGTCAGACGCATCTCGATCTGCCGGTATTTAATACGGTACGTGAAGCGGTAAACCACACCGCCGCCACGGCTTCGGTAATTTATGTACCGGCAGCCTTCTGCAAGGACTCGATTCTGGAAGCGGTGGATGCGGGCATCGAACTGATTGTGTGCATCACCGAGGGCATCCCCACGCTGGATATGCTGCAGGTTAAAGTTGCGGTGGAGCAGGCCGGGGTGCGTCTGATTGGCCCCAACTGCCCCGGTATTATTACCCCCGGTGAATGCAAGATCGGCATTATGCCGGGTGAAATTCACCAGCCGGGCAAGGTGGGTATAGTGTCCCGTTCCGGCACCCTCACCTATGAAGCGGTCAAGCAGACCAGTGACCTGGGTTATGGTCAGACCACCTGTATCGGCATCGGTGGCGATCCGATTCCCGGTATGAATTTTATCGACTGCCTGAAGCTGTTTGAAGAGGACCCGGACACCGAAGCGATTCTGATGGTGGGCGAAATCGGTGGCACCGCCGAGGAAGAAGCGGCGGAGTATATCCGCACCAATGTCTCCAAGCCAGTGGCGGCGTTTATTGCGGGCGGCACCGCCCCCAGGGGTAAGCGCATGGGGCATGCCGGTGCGATTATTGCCGGTGGCAAGGGTACCGCAGAGGATAAATTCCAGGCGCTGGATGCGGCGGGTGTTACCACCACCCGCTCACCGGCAGAACTGGGTCTGGCAGTGTCGCGGGCAACCGGCTGGAAATAGCCAGGGGTTATGTCTACGAGGCTATTCGCGGGTAATTTGCGGTGTCGGTTACTGCGTTTTAGTCGTCCCGCTGTTTCGGCCCGATATTAATGCCCAGGGAAACCCGGCTGTGCTGGCTCAGGTTTTCGCTTACCTCATGGGGCATATCCGGCGGGAAAAACACAAACAGGCCTTCCTCGGGGGTGACCCGGCAATCCAGCGGCGGCCTGCTTAACACCAGTTCGCCGGAGTTCTCCGGCACTTTCACGTAATAAACCGCAGATAACAGTTCATCATCGTCGTCATGGCGGTGCAGCGTGGTGCGGTCACCGGGGTTCATCAGGTTAAACCATAACCCGGCCTTCAGTTCCGCGGCGGGTTGCTGCAGTATTTCGGCGGCAATTTCGGTCACCGTGCGGATCACCTGGCTGAGCGCCGGAATTTTCCCGGCATCAATATAGATATTTTCATAGCGGCCGAAAAACTCGTGGGTTTTGCGCGTGTCCCCATCATCAATAAAGCGCTGCAGGCCTTCCATCAGTTGCTGGTTCAGTTCATTGTAATCGTCCAGTCTGGCGGAGTGCAGGCTGTGCTGGTTAAGACGGTAATGCGGGCTCATAGGTATCATGCTGCGTGTTCAGGGTTTGAGTGGATAAAACAATATATCGACCGGCTCATTATGATACAGGCAATGCGCCAGTGGCTGCCAGCCACGTTTCCGATAAAACGCCGCCTGATCCGGGGTAAACAGATACAGCCGCTCGGCCGAACCCTGCCTGGCAAGCTCAATACAGCGCCGGATCAGTTCTGTAGCTATGCCCTGTTGACGGAAGCTCGGGTGTACATAGACACTGGCCAGCCAGGGCGAGAGCTCGCTGTGGGTTTCCATATCGCATTCCACCACGCTGGCAGAACCCACGGGCTGTCCCTGTTGTGTGGCCAGCAGGCAAAACGGCACCTCGGGGCTGTTGTTGTATGTGCTGTAAAGACGGACCCGCGATTCAACACTGTGTTGCGGGCTGAGATGATGCCACTGCGACTGGTGCCAGCGGGCTATGGTTTCGATGTGCTGGGGCTGTTCGCCGAGGTAACTGAAACGGGTCGTTTGCATTGCTTTAAACTCATGCTCCGGGAAGCAAACTGATGGAAAAAGGTCTATTCTTGTTAGTGATATTGCTTGTCTGCAGGGCATATTCCAGCTGCCTGAAGACTGGCCATGGAGCCGATCCACCAGTCCAGTAGACAAGGGGTCAGGTGCGGGCTTTGCAGGATGCTTAAAAAATTAACACAGCTTCAGGTGAGATTACAGTATGAGCGTCAACAATAGAATTCTAATAGTCGATGACACGCCGTCAATTCACGAGGATTTTCGTAAAATTCTCGTGCCATCAGGCAAAGTTGGTAAGGATCTGGAGCAGATGGCAGAAAGTCTGTTTGGTGACAGTGGAGAGGGGCCACTTGATCCGTGCATGGAATATGAGATTCACTCCGCCTACCAGGGTGAGGAAGCGCTGCAGATGATTGAAAAAGCGGAGCGGGAAGACAGGGGCTATGCCCTGATATTTATGGACGTGCGTATGCCGCCAGGGCTGGATGGGGTGAAAACCATTAAAAAGATCTGGGAGCAGTATCCCTGTCTGGAAATTGTTATCTGTACGGCCTACTCCGATTATTCCTGGTCAGATATTGTTGATATGCTGGGGCCATCGGACCATCTGCTGGTATTAAAAAAACCATTTGATGCAGACGAGGCTCAGCAGATGGCACTGTCATTGACACGCAGGGCGAGTAATGCAAAAAAACAGCGTATACATCTTTCAACGTTACAAAAGAATCTGGATAACTGCTATCAGAGTGTTGATCAGCTCAAACAGCAGATAGAAAAAATCTCATAGGGAGCAGAGTGTCGTGCAGGATACACGTAGGCGACAGTGTTAAATCATTTGATGAAAACCACAGCATTTGCAGGCCACTTACTGATGGTTCTGGTGCTCGCCGTTTCATTAACCCTTGGCGCAGCACCCCATGACAGTCTGGCGGATAATAACCGTGAGTATCAGCTCAAGGCAGCCTATCTGCTGAATTTTGCCCGCTTTGTTTACTGGCCGGAGCAATCCTTTGCAGCAGATGATTCAGCCTTTACCATTTGTGTGTATGGTGACAATCCTTTCGATGGTGCCTTAAACAGTCTTTCCAGTAAGCAGATTAATAATCGTCCAATCGAGATACGCTTTTTTGAACAGGGGCAGACAGATGCACAGTGTCAGATTGCTTTTTTCCCGGAAACAGCACAAGCGATATACAGCTCCTTAAAAAAGCAGCTTCCAGCCCATGTATTAACCGTCAGTGAATACGATGGCTTCTGTGAAGATGGTGGCATGATTGAATTTATTCAGGTGGAAAATAAAATCCGCTTCGAGATTAATCTCACCAGCAGTACAGAAAACGGCATTAAATACCGTTCGCAACTGCTTGAAGTGGCGGAGCGGCTGCGATGAAGCTGTTCAGGCATATCAGTATAAAGACCAAACTGCTGATGGTGTATATCACCATTACCGGGCTTATTCTGACGTCAGCGTTTATTATTATTATGCGCATGGAAGCAAGTACTAACCGGCAGAATGTTGTTTCCGGATTGTCTGTGGTGGGCGAAATCGTTGCCGATCGCAGTGCCGCATCGGTGGCATTTTCCGATGTGGAGTCGGCAAACAGTAATCTACGTACGCTGCGCTCGCATGAATCTATTGTTTACGCCTGTATCCGCACAGAGGCTAACGAGTCATTTGCCCAGTATACGATTGATAGCAGTACGCAATACAGCTGCGACGATTTCGATATCGAGAATACAACCCGCTTTGATGGTAATTACGTGGATATATATAAGCCAATATTGCTGGAAGGTCAGCCGATTGGCATGCTGCAGGTCAAGGCTTCGCTGGATGAGTTGAATAAGCGTCTGCTGGATAGTGCCAAACTGTCGTTTATGATTTTCACTGGCTTGATGCTAATTGCAGCGTTTCTGTCCAGGAAGTTGATGAATCTGGTGACGCAGCCGATTACCCGGCTCAAGGATATTGCACAGAGCGTCACCGAAAAAAGAAATTACGATCTGCGTGTGGAGCAG
>DATCTK010000018.1:0-44096 GCA_036567985.1 Gammaproteobacteria bacterium
CACTATTTCCAGCGGCAGGTTCAGGTCATGCACCATTTTTTTTACCAGCAGCAGCTGCTGAAAGTCCTTTTCACCGAAATAGGCCCGTGTCGGCTGCACCAGGTTAAACAGCTTGGCTACCACCGTGGCCACACCGTCGAAGTGCCCGGGTCGGCAGGCACCTTCCAGGGTCTCGGTGACGCCCGGCACACAGACCCGGGTAATCTGCTGCTGGCCATCGGGGTAGATGGTCTGCTCATCGGGCAGAAACAGCAGATCCACCCCGGCGGCACTGAGCTGCTGCTGGTCGCGCTGCAGGTCTTCAGGGTAGGCGGCGAGGTCGCTGGCCTGGTTAAACTGCAATGGATTAACAAAGATACTCACCACCACCCGATCGCACTGCTGCTGCGCCTGCCTCACCAGCGTGAGATGACCTTCGTGCAGATAGCCCATGGTGGGCACAAAGCCAATGCTTTCGCCCTGCTCCCGCCACTGGCTTAACTGACTGCGCAGCAGGTCGATTCGGCTGGCTACTCGCATCACCTTATGCAGATCGGACATTATTTAAAACTGTGCTGGGCATCGGGGAAAACACCCTGCTTTACTTCGTTAACATACTGCTCGACTGCCTGCTGGATACTGCCGGCCTGCTGCATATAGTTTTTTGAAAAACGTGGAATATGCCCGGCGGAAATCCCCAGAATATCGTACAGCACCAGAATCTGGCCGTCGGTGTCCGCTCCTGCACCTATGCCGATCACCGGGATATTTGCCTGTTCTGTCACCTGCTTCGCCAGGCCGGCGGGCACGCACTCCAGCAATAACAGATCGGCGCCGGCCTGTTCCAGCACCTGCGCATCATTGAGCATTTTTTCCGCCGCATCCGCATCACGCCCCTGCACCCGGTAACCGCCCAGCTTATGCACCCGCTGTGGTTGCAGGCCGAGGTGAGCGCACACCGGAATACCCAGCCGGGTCAGGGTTTCCACCAGCTCACGCTGATCCGCGCCACCTTCCAGCTTGACCATATTGGCCCCGGCTTCTTTCATAAAGCGGCCGGCATTCTGCACCGCCTGGTCGGTGGTGGCATCGGACAGAAACGGCATATCCAGAATCAGCAGCGCACGCTGCAGACCCCGCGACACCGCCTTGCCGTGATAAATCATCTCCTCCATGCTCACCGGAATGGTGGAATCCAGCCCCTGGATTACCATGCCCAGCGAGTCACCCACCAGCACAATATCCACGCCGTTCTGCTCCAGCAACTGGGCAAAACTCACGTCATAGGCGGTCAGGCAGGCGATTTTCTCACCCCGTGCCTTCATCTCACGCAGCGTGTTGACGGTGATTCGGGAGGGTGCGGAATGTGAACTCATAAGCAGGCCGTTTTAAATAAGTACCGGGTTGGGATTATAGTAGTGTCGACCACTGCGTACCGATTTCAGCTGTTGCAACAGTTGCTGGTAATCATAGTCGTTATTGGCAAAGTCGATTTCAGTGGCATTTACAATCAGCAGGGGCGCGTCATTGTAGTGATAGAAAAAATTCACATAGGCATCGGACAGCCGTTGTAAATAAGCCGCCTCGATAAACCGCTCATGGGACAGGCCACGGTTTTCAATGCGCTGTAACAATACGTCAACCGGTGCCTGCAGATAGACCACCAGATCCGGCACAGGCACATCAATCGTCAGCTGGTCATATACCTGTTCGTACAATGACAGCTCGTCATCATTCAGGGTCAGCTCGGCAAACAGCCGGTCCTTTTCCATAAGGAAATCCGCTATGCGCACCGGGTTAAACATATCACCCTGACGTATCTCCTGCATCTGACGTGCCCGTTGCAACAGGAAAAACAGCTGGGTTGACAGTGCAGCCGCCCGGGGGTTTTCATAAAACTTCGACATAAACGGATTTTCCGCCGCCGCTTCCAGCAGAATTTCACTGCCGAAACTCTTTGCCAGTTTCTTTGCCAGGGTGGTTTTACCCACACCGATCGGCCCTTCCACCACAATAAAGCGCGGCTCGCCGCTGCTTGAGTCAGCCCGGGATTTTTTCTGCGAATTTATCTTGTCAGCATCAATCATTAAACTCACCGATTTTTTTCAGCGGCTGATCCTGCACTGCCTGCAACAGGGTCTGCAGCTCGGCCTGCGCAGGAATACGCAGCTGTGGGGCGATCTGCTGCAATGGCTCTAATACAAAGCGCCGTTTATGTATTTCTGCATGGGGCAGATTGAGCGACTCAGAACTGAGTTGCAGATCACCGTACAGCAGTATATCCAGGTCAATCGTACGCGCGCCCCAGCGTTTGTCACGTACCCGCCCCTGGGCATCTTCAATGCGCTGTAACTGTTCCAACAGCTGCTCTGCATCCAGTGTGGTGTCAATCGCAATCACCGCATTCAGGTAATCATTCTGCGGTTCATTATCCAGCGTCATTGCCGGGCTCTGGTAAATCGACGAACTCTGTTTAATCTGTGTATCGGGCAGCTCTGCAATCGCCGCCCTTGCCTGGTTTAACTGCTGCTGCGGATCACTCAGGTTACTGCCCAGGCCGATATAAGCCAGTGTCATGGGGCTTTTTTCTTGCCACCACGGGCTTTTTTGGCAGACTTCACCCGCGCAGGTTTAAGCAGTTTTTCCTGCACGCTGGCATCCAATGTCTGCAGGCGTGTCCACCATTCACAGCTGTCATCGGTAATTTCACCGGCCTGGCTGCGAATACACATAAAATCATAAGCGGCGCGGAATTTTTTATGTCCCAGCAACCCCTGTGCACGACGCCCGTGACGGTTTTTAAAGCGATGTTGCAAATGCCAGATATCCCGCGCCACCATGCTGAAGCGCTTGGGAATGGAGATCGTGCGAATCTGCTTTGACAGCACCATTGAACTGGCATTCTGCATCGCAATCGACAGCGGTTCACCCGCAGCCACCAGTTCATCCGCCAGATCGCTGACCGGTCGCCATAGCATGGCGGCAAATAAAAACGCGGGGGTCACCGGCTTGTCCTGGTTAATGCGCTCATCGGTGCTGTGCAGACACAGTTCGATAAAACGGGCAAAACCCTCATCACCCTGTTTAAGCTGCTGATCGGTCTGTTTGAATAAGTATTGCAGCAGGTCATAGTGGCGCAGCAGGCGCAGTGATTCATTCGCCTTGCCGGAGTGAAACAGCTTGAGCACTTCATCGAACAGGCGTGCCGGCGGAATATCCCCCAGCAGATGCCCCAGCTGGTAAATCGGTTTTTCCGACTCCGGGTGAATGCTAAAGCCCAGCTTGGCGGCAAAGCGAATCGCCCGCAACATGCGCACCGGGTCTTCACGGTAACGGGTTTCCGGGTCGCCGATTAAACGCAGCACACGGTTTTTAACATCCTCCATGCCGGAGGTGTAATCAATTATGGAGAAGTCGGCGATGTCGTAATAGAGTGCATTGACGGTGAAATCACGGCGCCAGACGTCATCCTCGATCTGACCGTAGACATTGTCCCTTAGAATACGCCCGCTGTCATTGTGCTCACGATCCGGCTCATCAATGTCGTCGATTTCGTCCTGGCTGGCGCGGAAAGTGGCCACCTCGATAATTTCACGGCCAAAAAACACATGGGCCAGGCGAAAGCGACGGCCGATCAGGCGGCTGTTGCTGAACAGCTTTTTGACCTCTTCCGGGTGCGCATCGGTGGCCACATCGAAGTCTTTGGGGGCGTGCCCCAGCAGCAGATCGCGCACCCCGCCGCCCACCAGCATGGCGCGATAACCGGCTTTATGCAGGCGATACAGCACCTTTAATGCATAGTCATCGATATTGTCTCTTGAAACGGCGTGTTCGGGACGGGGAATAATAGTGGGCTGGGTCATCTAGAAGTTGATATGTCTTTGATTTATCTGGCTGATTATAACCCGCAGATAGTAGCACAGGAAGGCAAAAGGCATAAGCCTGCAGCGGCCTTTATATTGGCAGGCGTTACAGTAAAGTTACTGTAACGCCTGCATGAAGTCGGTCTTCTGTACTGTATAAACCTGTTTCAGTCAGCTAGCTTACAGGTCATAGCCACGCTCTTCATGACAGACGATGTCCAGGCCTTCCAGCTCCTGCTCGTCGCTAACGCGCAGCCCAACCATCGCCTCAACCAGCTTGAGAATACCCCAGGTCACCACTGCGGTGAAAACAATGGTGGCGAGCACGCCAATTAACTGCACCTTGAACTGCCCGCCCATGCTGTCAATGCCATCGGCAAAACCATAGCCGCTGAAAACGCCCAGGCTGGTGGCCGAAAAGACACCCGCCAGCAGGGTGCCCAGAATGCCGCCAACGCCGTGCACCGGGAACACGTCCAGTGAGTCGTCAATTTTCAGCACCCGTTGCAGATACTGGGTTGCAGTAAAGCAGACAGCACCCGCCAGCAGGCCAATAATCAGAGCACCACCCGGCCCAACAAAGCCCGATGCCGGGGTAATGGTACCCAGGCCGGCAACCATACCGGTCACCAGGCCCAGTGCGCTGGGTTTGCCAAAGCGCAGCCATTCGATAAACATCCAGGTCATGGCACCGGTGGCAGCAGAAATATGCGTGACCAGTATCGCCATAGCGGCATCACCATTGGCGGCCAGCGCACTGCCGCCGTTAAAGCCGAACCAGCCAACCCAGAGCATACCCGCACCGGCAATGGTCATGGTCATATTATGTGGCGGCATGGCGGTGGTTGGAAAGCCGCGCCTTGGACCCAGCACTATCGCTGCGACCAGGGCTGCGACACCCGCAGTGATATGCACCACTGTGCCACCGGCAAAGTCATACAGCCCCATTTGCGCCAGCCAGCCACCACCCCATACCCAATGGGTAACAGGCACATACACCAGCAGCAGCCAGATTAGACTGAACAGCAGCATGGCGGAAAACTTCATGCGCTCGGCAAAACCGCCAACGATCAGCGCAGGGGTGATAATGGCAAAGGTCATCTGAAACATCATAAACAGGGATTCCGGGATGCCGCCGGATAAGGTGTCACGTTCAACACCGGACAACATCACGCGACTGAAATCACCAATCCAGGCATTACCTTCGCCAAATGCCATGCTGTAACCCACTACAAACCACACAATGGATGCCATGGCGGCGATAGAAAAACACTGCATTAATACCGACAGCACATTTCGCGCACGCACCAGACCCGCATAAAACATCGCCAGCCCCGGCAAGGTCATAAACAGCACCAGCGCGGTTGCGCTCATGATCCAGGCGGTATCCGCCGTGTTAAGCTGGTCTGCCTGTGCAGTGACTGGAAGCAGGCAAAGCACCGCCGCCAGGCCCGCAAACTTGTTTATTATCGATTTCATTTTCTTATTATTCTCCATCTACGCCTCACCCTATCAGTGAGTGCAGGCTATCGGTCTAGAGTGCTTCTTCACCTGACTCACCGGTGCGGATACGTATCACCTGCTCCAGCTCGGAGACAAAAATTTTGCCATCGCCAATTTTGCCGGTATTGGCCGCATCACGGATGGTGTCGATCACCTGCTCGGCCATGGAGGCCTTTACCGCGATTTCCAGTTTGATTTTAGGCAGGAAATCAACCACGTACTCGGCACCACGATAAAGCTCGGTATGGCCTTTCTGGCGCCCGAAGCCCTTCACTTCCACCACGGTTATACCCTGCACACCAATTTGCGATAGCGCTTCACGCACATCATCCAGTTTAAACGGCTTAATGATTGCGGTTATTAATTTCATAAACAGCCCTTTTTCTCAGTCATAAATAATGAATCAAACAGCTTTAATTATTGCACTATGTGCGGAATCGCGCACCATTTTATCAGCCACGGATGATTACCGCAGAATGATCGAAGATTCCCGGGAACAGATGAAGGGTCGGGCAATGGGCCTCAGAAATGATAAGCCAGGCCGAGCTGCAGCAGGTGCAGGTCGTTCTCAAGCTCAAGGTTGGTGAAAGCGAACTCCGCCAGGTGGGTTTCCAGCCCCAGTTTAATTTCCAGGCTCGAGGTCAGTCCATAGCTGACACCTATGCCCAGCAGGGTTGCCGAAGTGGTGTCCGACAGAGTTTCAACCCGGCTTGTTTCCGCATCCACCGGGTCAGTGACCGACGCATCGTATACGAGCTGGGTATAATCCATATCCCATATTGCCACACCCAGCCGTGCATTAAACGCCCAGCCACCATTCACTGGCCAGACACCAACCAGGGCAGCGTACAGATAGCTGGTTTCAGTTTCTTCCAGCGCCCGCTCAGTAGCGCTGATTGCACGGTACTCGCCTTTCACCTTATCATTTCTGACAAACCCTGCTTCCAGTGCCATATCACGGCTTAATTTGTAACCCGCCAGCAATGACACAGAACTTGCCACCTCATCTGGTAGGGCAAGGTTTTTCTCACTGTCGATGCCCACGTCTGGGTACAGGGTGCTGTCGACCAGGCGGAATTCACCGGATTGATCCAGCGCACCCAGGTTCACGCCCAGGTAAAAATCACTGGCACAGGCCCATGGGCTGCACAGCAGAAAAAATGGTAGTAACAGTCTAGATAAACGCATTATGCAGAGGGTCCCTGTTCAATATGCCCGCCAATGTCACTAGCATGCGGCGGATGAAGTCCTGTAAGCTTTCAAGCTGGGTCATAAACTGATCGATTATGTGAGTTGTACGCGCGACAAAGACAGATCAGAGCGCAACTCATATGCTTACAGGTTATCGCTGGATAAGTATCAATAATAACCCTGTACTAATCCATATGAAATATTATAACGTGATTGAAGTTTTATCTGCCAAATCCTGCAAATCGCAGCAGAAATGAGAATGTAATCACATTTCCAGCGGCAGCATTCTATGTTTCAAGCATTTTACTGATTTAATCAGCCATTGAAATTCAAAAACAACTACAATTCGACATCAGATAGTGAATAGACAATGCGGGTAATACAGCTGTTACGCTACTCGCTAAATAAGCGCTATTACCCGTTCTAGCAATTTTTCGGAGAGACCCATGCGCAAGGCTTTGCATTTTCTATTTATCACACTGGTGCTACTGGTTGGCACTAGCACCGCAGCCAACGCACAACAGGCACCGGCCTTCAGCCTGGCCAGCGACAACGGTGACATCAGCCTGAACCAGTACCGAAACAAAATTGTTTACGTAGACTTCTGGGCCTCCTGGTGTAAGCCCTGCCGTGAATCATTCTCGTTTATGAACGAGATGCAGAAAAAATATGCCGGCAAGGGCCTGCAGATTATTGCCATCAACCTCGATGATCAGCGCTCTGCTGCCGATGCATTTTTGAGCAAATACCCTGCACAATTTAAAATCGCCTATGACCCAGAGGGCAAGACACCGGCGGCCTACGGTGTAAAAGTCATGCCCACCTCGTATCTGCTGGATCGCAAGGGCAATATTATTTTCACCCATAAGGGCTTTAAGCATAACCAGAGCGGCGAGCTGGAACAGCTTATTGCCCAGGCACTTAAATAGTCGTAAAACACACAGGATGTGCAATAAAATGAAGGCGGTTTTTTACCTGATGCTATTCACTACCCTGACCGGCTGTTCCTTTTATCAGTCAGCCAGCCAGGCATTCTCAAGCGAAAAAGTAGAAGCCTGGGAACGGGGCGTGCTGGCACGCGACGATATGCAGCTTGATGCTGATCCGGTACGCACATTTTCAGATGAGCACATTTATTTCAGCAAGGAAGCCTCAACCGGTGGCCGTGGTGTAGGCGGTGGCGGTTGTGGTTGCAATTAGGGCAAGTGTGAAGATGCGAAAAATCAGTCATAAACTGTCACTTGCCACCTGCACCCTGCTGGGTGGCGCACAGCAGGCACAGGCAGAAGCCATTGATAATGCCTGGGATCTGGACTCATCAATACTCTATTACAGCGAAGCCGATGATCGTGTCAGCGTCACCAAAGCGATGGCATTTCTCAGCGGCAAGCTGTCGGCAAAGGATACGATTAACGTCAACCTGGTGCTGGATACCATGTCAGGCGCCACCCCCACCGGCGCAGTCAAAAGCCAGTCATCCAGTCTAACCTCGTTTACCGGTGCGTCTGGTGCCAGCGCGACCATCGATGGTGGCGCCTCTGTAGACCGGGTACACTTCAGCGACACCCGCATGGGCGTTGCCCTCAGCTGGGATCATCAACTGAACCGCACCCACACCATCAGTTATGGCGGCAGCCTTTCAGTAGAAAAAGATTACCAGTCCTATGGCGCGAGTATTAATTACCGCATTGATTCGGCAGATCGTTCCTACACCTATACTTTCGGTCTGGCCACGGCATGGGATCAGATTTATCGAAAAACCGACGGCACACCGGAGCCACTGTCCAGTGTTGAAGACAACAGTATTTTTTCCGATGGCGAGCGTTATAGCTACGATTTACTCGCGGGCATAACAAAAGTCTTTAATAAAAAAACCATCGCACAACTGAATTATACCCTGTCGTATTCCGATGGTTACCATACCGACCCCTATAAAGTCGTCTCACAGGTACGCCTGGTGGAGGATTCAATCACGGGAGAGTTTGCCTGGGCCGAACTGGAACGCTACTATGAGGCACGCCCCGATTCACGTCTACGCCATGTCATCTTTACCTCAATGGCGCACCAGTATGCCGGCGCGGGCGAAACCCTGCACCTCGATTACCGGCTTTATACAGATGACTGGGGCATAGATTCACACACCGTCACACTGAGACACAGGACACCACTGTCAAAGCAGGCTTACCTCGAACCCCATATCCGTTATTACCAGCAATCCGCTGCCGACTTTTATCTGCACAGCATTCTGGATAACGATAGCAGTCCGGTGGTATTACCCGAGTATGCCAGTGCAGATAACCGACTGGCGGAAACCACCGGCATCACACTGGGTATGGAGTATGGCCAGCAGCTGGCTGGGGGCAAGTTGCGTATCCGTGGTGAATATATAAACTGGCAGCACCAGGATGCGGAATATGATGAAACCGCCGCAGTGGTATTGCAGTTGAGCTACCAGAAGCGCTTTTACTAAGCAACTGTCAGGAAAATATCACAGCACACACCCGGACCTGAAAAGGTCATACCTGAACGATTCGCTTGTATTTAAAAATACCGGGGCATAAGCTCGGTATTTTAATAAACCAAAGAACTCAGCTTGCTACAGATTGAACTGCAACAGAAAAACGGTTATTGCATTGGTCGGTTCAGCGCCATGGCCTGCCCCTGCGAAATTCTGCTTGAAACCGATGACCTTACACTGGCAGAAAAAATCACCCGACTGGCCGCAGAGGAAGCCCTTCGCGTTGAACACAAGTTCAGTCGTTACCGTAATGACAACATTATTTACCAGATAAACAATGCCAAAGGGCAAGCGATAACGGTTGATAATGAAACCGCGCTGCTTCTGGATTTTGCACAACAGTGTTTCGAACTCAGTGACGGCCTGTTTGATATCACTTCAGGCATTCTACGCAGGGTCTGGCGTTTTGATGGCTCTGATCGGATACCCGATGCAGATGCTGTAAACCAGCTGTTACCTTTTATTGGCTGGCACAAAATCAGCTGGCAGGTACCACAGATTAAACTGCCCGAAGGCATGGAGATTGATCTTGGCGGCATTGGCAAGGAATACGCAGTGGACGCCACGGTAAAATTACTCCGCCAGCACACGCAACACAGTTTTCTGGTGAATTATGGCGGGGATATCGCCTGTCCAAAACCACGCCTTAATAATCAACCCTGGCTTATTGGCGTGGACGATCCGGGGCACACCGGCGAAGTCAGTGCCGGCGCCATCAGCCTGTACCGGGGAGGCCTGGCCACCAGTGGTGATGCACGACGCTTTTTACTCAGGGATGGCAAACGCTACAGCCATATTCTTAACCCGAAAACTGGCTACCCGGTTGAAGGCGCGCCCCGCTCGGTGAGCGTAATTGCCAGCACGTGTATTGAGGCGGGCATGCTGTCCACCTTTGCCATGTTACAGGGTTCACAGGCAGTGTCATTCCTGGATGCACAGGATGTGAAATACTGGTGTATCGCCTGAATGAAAGAAACATTTAATTGACTGATTCCCATGACCCTGCGTGGGAACGAGAAGGACCTTCTGAACTGTTCATTTGAGATCGAAACCGAAAGCCGAGTCATGATTTTTTAAAATGACTTATTTACTTTTATTTGCGTTAATTCGCGTTTATTTGCGGACTTAAATATATGAAAGGTGGAACCACTTCGCTTGCTCCACCCTACAACCTGCTTTAATTGCGTCCATTTATTCCGCACATCCGTGTGCTCCACCCTTCGGGCCGTGCTTCCGCACGTTCAAAGTGCTCCTGCACTTTAGTATTCCGCACACCCATGTGCTCCACCCTTCGGGCCGTGCATTCGCACGTTCAAAGTGCTCCTGCACTTTAGTATTCCGCACATCCGTGTGCTCCACCCTTCGGGCCGTGCATTCGCACGTTCAAAGTGCTCCTGCACTTTAGTGCGTTCATTTGGGTTCTCTTTTTAAAGAATACTTTAGCCCTAGAACAGCGCAGCCTCACCCGCCACGCTTTCATCTATTTTAATATCACCATCCGGATTCAATCCAGCATCGGCAGTTAATACCTCGGGGTTCTGTACACCGAAATAGGAATACACGGTCGAGGCAATTGACATGGGCTCTGCTTCGTAGCTGTCATCAGTTGGTCGAGTGAACTGCCGGTTCTGTCCGGCATCACCAAAACGCTCGGTTTTACCAACCACCTTGCCCAATGCTGCCTGGCCACGAATACCCGCACCGCCGATGGTGTACAGGTTCTGGTTATTGCCGTGATCCCAGCCCATTGAACCGTTGAGGTTTACATTGCGGCCAAAGTCACCGTGTACATTAATAATAATATTATCCGTCGGTACGCCTACCAATGGCAGCGGGTTATCCGGATCACTGAGATCATAGCGAGTACCGAACTTAAGATGCTTGGCTGCAACACGCAATGTATTCATCAGATCGGTCATGCGGTCTTCATATTTAGCGATGGCGTTATCATGATCATCCCAGCCGCCCAGGCCACCGCCGACGGTGATATAAAGCGAATCGGGGTTCTGAATTGCCAGAGTCACCGCAGCCTTGACGCGCGCCGCAAAATTCCCATTGGGATAGGCCAGCTTACCCGTATCCACATCACGATCCGGGTCATTCACATCCGTAATATCAGGCAATAATGCATCGTTGTTGATATTAGTGGTAAATCCACTGATTTTACTTTCCAGTGAACTCCGGTTGGCAAAACCATCAGCCACTTCCCGGAATCGCTGCTGGGCTTCGCTCATGCGCTTGTTGACCATGGCATCAATCACCGACTGATCGGCGCCACCCACCACACTTCGTCCCCTGGAGTATGGGTTATCAAAGCTGGTATCAAGGCTGATGCCGCGCATTATTAACGGCAGATTGATTGCATTCGCCGAAGCATCCGTAGCAAACGCAGATGACTCACCTTCAAATGAAACAAACGGCAGGATTAAATCCTCAAGCTGCCGTCCGCCCAGTGCGGTAGAACCATCCAGCTGTGCTTTATTAGCATACAACACCGACGCAATGGTTGTGCCTACGCCACCGGCTATTTCAATATCCAGATTACCCTTCTGACTGGACAGTATACTTGGCCGATGTGCACGGGTATTTTCCTTACGCCGGTTAATGGTGCGATACACACTCAGCATCTCATTGCCGGCACCACCCAGACCATTACCGGTCAACATGTCCTCCATCGCCGTACCACCGGCATCTTTCCAGAAGCCGTGGCGGGTAATCTGGCCCGGATTCATCGGATCATCATCCAGACGTAGAATGGCTTCACCAGCACCACCCGCATTTACATCTGCGGTATATGGATTTTGTGATGTGGCATTGATGTCCGCAATATTGGTCAGGTTGCCGGCCAGCTCCGACGGCCCACCATAAAGAAAGATATTAATCACCTGGGGCAAACGTGTTGGCGCTATGAAATTCGCCTGACTAATATTGGCTGCGGCCCTGGCCTGCTTGATAAAATGCTGTTGCGTGAACAGTGATGGTGCAACAGCGCTAACCGCGAAGGCACCTGCGGATTGAATAAACTGTCTGCGCTTCATTCGCCTCACTCCCTAACCGCGAGAAAATAATAGTATTCGGGCAGTCTTGATACATAGTCAAAGACAACCTGCGCCACTTCGTCATAGGCATAATCCCGAATCACCTGATTTTCCAGTACATCTTCGGTAAGAAAATTCCGTGTCTCGAAATAGGCAATCAGATCTGCTTTTTCCTCGTCGCTAGCCTTACGCTGCAATACACTCATAAACAGGTAATCCAGGTAATCATCAAGATCCAGGCTAAGCACTCGCTGGGAGCGCTCACTCAGACGCGCAGCACGTGTCTGTTCATATGCATATTTAGCCAGCACTGCTTCTGTTACTTCGGTTTCAGCCGCATCCGGCAGCGGTGGTAATTCATCCGGTAATTCTATTCCCAGACCCATTTTCCAGCGACAGCGATTGCGATACTGAACAGCTTCAACATTACTGTTACATGAACTGTTATTGGCATTCAGATCCGAGCTGGCATTACCCAGTAACAAGTACTCACGCACGCCCTTGTGGTAATTGGCAAAGCTCAATGAGTCCATTGGTACACCACTGAATCGACCCAGTTTTAATTCCATCACCGGCCAGCCCATATGTTTCAGACTGACTTTACGATCAATATTATCGCTGGTCATTTCCATCAACAGGTCACGGTAGGGTTTCCAGTCGAGCTGGTGCGCGGTGGAGAAAAAGGTTTCCTCTGCGGATTTGGGTCGTTCGTTTTCCAGCAAATAGGCCCTGGAAAACAGAATGGATTTAAAAATATCCTGAAATGTCTGTGGATTATCACGCATAACCGTCTGCACGATACGGATTTTCTCATCGGCAGTTTTTTTGTAAAACAGGTAATCTACAATCACCGTGGTAACGCGAGGAATCAACAGCGGATGATTGGCTATCACGTCATAGAAGTCACCGCAGGTGGTCACATAAGTGTCGAGTACGTATTGCGGCTCGGTGTTGATAAAACCGGTAGACAGCAGTTCATAATCAGCATCCTGGTCGCTCAGGTACAGATCCTTGCAGGCTTTGGAAGCCCTGGGCACATCCTCATCCCGATCGAACAGACCGAGATAAATTTCAATCATCTCACGGGTATTGTCTTCCGGTGAGCGGAAACGACGCCAGTTTTCCTGGGTGCGTTGATGCCGCGCGACAATCTGGCGAATGGTTTTATTTTCACGCAAGTCTTCACGCAGTTTGAAAAACACCTTCTGCACATCACGAATACTGGCACTGTCAATTTCTTCTGCAGGAGAAAACAAAATGCTGTTGGTGAGTACGTAGGTAATCCAGATATCCAGCGTATTTTTACTCAGGGGATACTGGTAAATCCGCGCCATGGGAAGGTGCTTCGGCCAGTCGCTGTTAGAGTCATTGAAATCAATGCGGAACAGTGAACGATAACGCTGTTCATCAACCCCGTTCTGACGATCATCATCCTGATCGGTTATCAGCAAATCATGATGGTTACGCTGCTGCTGGGTCAATTCATACTCAAACGCCGCTTTGGTATTGACAAGAAAATTGTCACCGGCCTTTAAACTCAGGTTATCCATGCCATTGGAAATATCAAAGAACTCATCGACCGGGACCCCTTTGAACAGTGTGGCCAGCAACTTATTCGCCACCTGGTATTTCTGCTCATCACTCAGTGCATCATATTCGGCCTTGCTGAGCTCGCCTGAATAGCTTGTACTGCTGCTACTGCCAGTGGGCGCATCCGGTGTACAGGAAACGATCAATAGCAGTGCGCCCAGTAATAAATACACCGACCGGAATATCGACATGATTAAAGCCTCGCTGATTATCCTTAATCACTGCACTGAGGCAGGACAAGATCAAAGTATTAACAGACGCAGTATATTAGTCGAGTTGTGTATTAAATGTGAAAGAGCTAGCAAAATACCGGACTGGCATGGCCGCTGCCCGCGAATAAAGGTGAAGAACTGGCTATAGCGGACTATTCCGGACGTTTGAGCCGCACCAGCTGTCGTCGCTGCTTTTTACTCGGCCGGCTGTCACTGAAGGGCATACTGGCATTAATAATCTTCATTGACTCTGCAAGCGCGGCACGTTTCTGCTGACTCTGTTGTGACTCTGTATACAGGGCCTGCGCCTCGCTTGCGGGGCGGCGCTGCTGATTGAGTCCTTCGATAGTAATCACAAATTCATACTGGCCACGGGTGATTTTAAGTTGATCACCCACCTTCACATTGCGCGAAGGCTTTACCCGCTCACCATTGAGATGCACCTTACCACCGCTCACCGCCTCGGCGGCCAGAGAACGTGTCTTGAAAAAACGTGCCGCCCATAACCATTTATCGATGCGTTGCTGTTCAGCTGCGGACATGACCTTTCACACGCCGAAGCAGCAACAGCACTGGCACCAGTAACAACCAGCTGATGGAACCCAGAAAACTTTTCTTTTCTTTCGGTGCTTCTTCAAACACCCCATCGCGGGCTTCTATGGCTTTGATCTGACTGGAGTCATCGGCAACATGCGCTGCCTGCCCACTGTTCAGCGCAACCTTCTGTTGGTCACTTTTAATATCAATTGCGCCCTTACTGACCTTTACAAACAGGCCGTCACTATTAACGTCCAGGCTGCCATCACAGCCATGGGACTGCAGCACGCGAATCGCATACTCTGTGCCGCGCACCCCCACTGTGGCAACCGGCGTGTGCATTTCATAAATGTCCTCGGCCACCTTGCCTATACTGCCGGTGATTTTTTTCACACTGCCTTTAATCAGGCGTAGCACACTGCGATTACCACCGCGTAATAACTGGTAATCTTCAATGCGCATTTCACTGTTACAGCGTAGATCGATCTTGGCATCATCTATCATGCTCAACCGGATAAACCCTTCGACACCGGTAAATATGCGATCACCCACAAACACCTCGCTGCCCAGCGTCAGGTCACGGCGCTTGTGCTTTTCCGATAGCACAAATGCCCTTCCCCGCGCCCTGATCACCTGACCCACTGCACTGGGACCTTTATACACCACCGCCTTGCTACTGCCTGGTGGTGGTGTTGGCCTGATGCTGCTGGTGTAGGCGGGTAATTCAATGCGCTCACCGGGCAGAATTTTGGTTGAATCGGCACCAACGAAGGCATGGGGATTGGTACGTACAATCTTGCGGATAATTTCCGGCCAGTGCTTTTGCTGATCCGCATAAAGCACCTGCACAATGCTGAAAATACTCTGCCCCGGCTGAACATACAGATAGCGTTTCTCTGTATTGAACTTCGATGCCTGGGCAAACACATGGGCGGAAAAACTCAACACCAGACACGCAAGTACCAGCATGGGTAACAACTTGAACCTGAAGAGGGACATCGATGACATATAAAGCTCTGCTCAACGAATAAAAATCAATCGGCCAGATCTATCTGGAAACTGAACCAATCATATCAGGCTTTGAGTGCCTGTTAAAAAAATATTGTTTTTCAATTACTTACATCTCAAAAAAAGAAAAACCCCTGCTTCAGGGCAGGGGTTTTGTCAGGCTTTCATGCATTATGCGAAATTAGCTCAGCATCTGGTTAATCCGCTTCACATAGGCCGCCGGATCTTCCAGCTGGCCACCTTCCGCCAGCATCGCCTGATCGAACAGAATATGCGACCAGTTCTCGAATTGCGCCTGATCACCCATGTCTTTCAGTTTAGCCACCAGTGGATGCTCCGGGTTGATTTCCAGGATCGGCTTGCTCTGTGGCACTTCCTGGCCGGCGGCGCGCATAATCTGCTGCATCTGCAGGCCCATATCAAACTGATCCAGTACCAGACAGGAGGGTGAATCGGTCAGGCGATGGGTAATACGCACTTCCTTTGCCTTGTCAGCGAGCTTTTCCTTCATCATCTCGAGCACACCTTTCATATCGCCTTCGGCTTTTTCCTGTGCCTTTTTCTCTTCCTCGTCCTCGAACTGACCCAGATCCAGGTCACCCTTGGCAATGTTCTGCAGCTTCTTGCCGTCGAACTCGGTCAGGTGCTGCACCAGCCATTCGTCGATACGATCTGACAGCAGCAATACTTCCAGCCCCTTGCGCTTGAACACTTCCAGGTGCGGGCTGTTCTTCGCCGCGTTATAGCTGTCCGAGGTGATAAAGTAAATCTGCTCCTGGCCTTCTTTCATACGCGACACATAGTCTTCCAGTGAGACGCTCTGTGTTGCACTGTCATTTTCGGTTGAGGCAAAGCGCAGTAGTTTGGCAATGCGATCCTTATTGGTAAAGTCCTCGATCGGACCCTCTTTCATCACATTACCGAAGGCTTTCCAGAAACTCGCATAGGCCTCTGTATCATTTTTCGCCATCGACTCAATCATGCCCAGCACTTTTTTCACCGAGGCAGATTTGATTTTATCAATCACCTTGTTGTGCTGAAGTATTTCACGGGAAACGTTCAATGGCAGGTCATCGGAATCCACCACGCCGCGAGTAAAACGCAGGTACATGGGCATAATGTGATCCGTGTCGTCCATAATAAACACGCGCTTCACATACAGCTTAATGCCCTGCTTGCGCTCACGCTCGTACAGGTCGAATGGCGGATTTTTCGGAATATAGAATAACGAGGTGTAGGACTGGCTGCCCTCAACTTTATTGTGGCTCCATTGCATCGGCTCTTCGAAGTCATGGGCAATGTGCTTGTAGAATTCCTTGTACTCGTCGTCACTAATCTCGCTTTTTGCGCGGGTCCATAAAGCAGAAGCCTTGTTCACCACTTCATTTTCCGTGGCTTGCGCTTCCTCGCCTTCCTCATCCGACGCGCTCACTTCTTTGGGCATGGTGATGGGCAATGAAATGTGGTCCGAATAGGTGTGAATAATCTGCTTCAGACGCCAGCTGTCCAGGAACTCATCTTCACCTTCACGAATGTGCAGAATGATTTCCGTACCACGGCTGTCTTTTTCAATGGTTTCCAGGGTATAGCTGCCTTCACCGGCAGATTCCCATAACACACCATGTTCTGCCGCAGCACCTGCACGACGAGTTTTCACCGTGACCTTGTCGGCTACAATAAAGGTCGAATAAAAACCCACGCCGAACTGACCGATCAGGTGCGAATCCTTTGCCTGGTCGCCGGTCAGTGAATCAATAAACTTTTTAGTACCGGAGTTGGCAATGGTACCGATGTTCTCTACCACTTCATCCCGTGACATACCGATGCCGTTATCAGACACGGTCAGGGTACGGGCGTCTTTATCAAATTCGATATGGATTTTGAGGTCGGAATCGCCATCATACAGCTGCTCGTTCGCCAGGGCTTCAAAGCGCAGCTTGTCGCAGGCATCGGATGCGTTGGATACCAGCTCACGCAGGAAAATTTCTTTATTGGAATAAAGCGAGTGAATCATCAGCTTGAGCAGCTGTTTCACTTCTGCCTGGAATTCAAGGGTTTCTTTATAGGCTTCTACCGTCATTACTTACTCCAGAATTGAAACAGAAAATTTGCCTGTAAAAATTGGGGTAGTCGCCTAGATTTCAACCCCCTCATGGGCCAATAATTGTCTTTTTGTATCAATTTGTGTACCGGCGGTGTGCCCGGAAAAGCCGCCAATACCCGCTGCTGACACCACTCGATGGCAGGGAATCACCAGGGGCAAGGGGTTACGTCGACAGGCATTGCCCACCGCACGGGGTGAGCTGTTGAGGGCCGCCGCCACTTCACCGTAGGTGCGTACCTCGCCCGCTGGAATGCTGCGTAGATAGCGCCAGACTGATTGCTGGAAGCTGGTACCGCGGGGGTTTAAGGGCAGGTCAAATACAAATTGCGGGGCTTGCAGATACGCCAGAATCTGTTGCAGCGCCTGCTGAAGCAGAGGATCCTCAATACCTTGCGGATCGACGATAGATGGCTGCTGATGATCTGCATCAAGCTCCGTTTTGTGAATAAAATCGATCTCGCACAGCTGGTTATGCTGCTGGCTGATTTTCAGGTCAATTAATGGCGTATAGCAAATCACACTGTTCATAATGACACCTCATGCAATAACTCCGGGTTATACCTCCGGCTGCACCTCGTTCAGACGAATCGACTGCAGGCGTTGCTGGATCACCGCCCGGCGTGCCGCATTTTCAGTGATCGCCAGCAGATGCATAAAACGCTGCCGCGCATCCTGATAGAGTCCCGCACTCAACAGGCTTTCAGCGGCGCGAAAGGTGGCGGTGTGGTACCAGTGATCATACACCTTCTCCAGTGGAATCGCCGATTTAAGAAACAGATAGGCCGCCTGCTCATACTGCTTCAGGGCATGCAGCGACTCCGCCCGCCAGAACATCAGCTCGCGCAGTACGCGGGAGTCGTCTACCTGCTGTGCCAGTGCATCAAACAACGATAAAGCCAGCGGATGCTGTTCCACCGATTGCAGATCAAACACCACCTGTAAAAACCTGTCGACCTGTTTGCCCTGCAGTGTCTGGCTCTCCAGTATCACGGCCAGCGCATTGGCCCCGCGCTGGAAATCGCCGCTGAGTATCATCACCCGTGCACGGCGCAGAGACCATTCAAACTGATCCTGATCCGCCGGAGGTTGCTGCAGCCCGGCAAACAATGCAGCAGCCTGTTTTACCTGCCCCTGGGAAAGACTGTAATCAATTAACTGATAACGCACCGCCGGGGCAACCGCTGCCAGATCGCTAATGTAAGTCGTTTCGGTAAACAGCCGTTTCACCAGCTGCAACGGCTGCTTGTCAGCCACTATCGAATCACTCAGTTGCTGCATTGCCAGCTGCCGCTGGTGCTGCTGCTGTGCCTGCAGCGCCAGTACCGCCAGCAACGCTCTGGCAGTATAGGGCTGTTTTTTATGCAGGTTATTGGCCAGTGCATACCAGGCATCATCATCGCCACTGAGCAGCCCCTGCTGATTGGCCTGCTGTTGCCCGTGCTGCAGATACAGGGCCCACAGGCTGTCGGCATTCAGCTGCAGGCCACCGATCTGCATCAGCGAATCGCTCAGTTGCAGCTGCGGCTTTGCCAGCAACTGCTCCAGCTGACTCACTGCCTGGTCCAGTTGCGCGGTTTCAATCAGCATTAACAGCCGCACATAGTGCAGCAAATCCTCTGCTGCACTGCTTTCCTGAGCCTGTTCAGGTGACATTTGTGACGCCTGCTGTATGTATTTATCTGCCTGCTGAAGCGCCTGTTTTGCATCTAACTGCTGCGACTTATAACGCGCCAGCAACTGTAGCCCCTGAAACTCGGTACTGCTGTTTTCCCCATTCGCCCTTTCCAGCAGATCCGCGGCCTGCTGATACTGCTTTAACTGCATCAGTAATTCAGCCTGGATAGTGAGCCAGCTGCGACCATCTTCTTCGGCCAGGGCACCGTAATCCTGCTGGTAACGCTGCATTGCCATACGCGCGTCGCTCAAGTGCGACTGATTTAGATACACCTCGATAACCAGCCGCCGCCAGTTCGCCAGGGTGCGACTGGGAACCCGTTGCGGTGCCGTCCATAGCAGCTCACGCAACTGTTTCAGCGCCGCCTCGTAATCTTTTAACTGAATGCGCGCCCTGACCTGCTCGGTTAGAAACCAGTTGCGGTCGGCAGTGGCCACCTTGATGGTATTGAGCTTTTCCCGTTGTGCATCCACCCGCTCGATCAGCGCTTTCCATTGCCGTGTAAAGGCGAGCAGCTCAATCCGCTTCTGCTCCCAGAACAGCCATTCAATCGGCTGGTCCGGCTGATAGTCCGGTTGTTCTCGCTTGATGTAGCTCAGCGCCAGCCCTGGCACCTGCAGCGCCACCAGCTCATCGATATTCTTGAAATGCACCCGACGCATTTCCTCGATAAAATCTTCCGAGCTGCGAACCTGTGATTTATCTGTGGCGGCTGTTGCGTCATCAGCCGCATTTCCATTGCCGGTCTGCGCTGCCAGCCAGTGACTGAACAGCAGGCCGCAACCGAATAAAATAACCGCCTGTATTTTCACCATTCTATATAACAATCCATCTCGTATGAGTGATGCACAATACTACCTGCTAAACCCGGTGGATAGAATATGCCTTGTTTGCAGCAATGAAGGAAAAAAAGCACAAGAAAACGCGAAACAGTCCGCCACTAAACGCAAATTAACGCGAATGTGTAGATGTGGTCATATCATCCAATGAATTTAGCTAGTTCTGGGGTAACCTTCTATACATCAATCTGGTGAAATTATTATTCTGCGCCTGAACTACAAACGACAGACGTGATTCGTTTGATTCACCCTTGATACTTATGTTTATTTGCGTTGATTGGCGTTTATTTGCGGACCATCTCAGTTGCATCTTTACTACCGGCGTCCTTGCCTCTCGCTAAATACCGCACATCCTGTGCATACCGCTGCCGGCATCCCTGCCTCCCGCGAAATACCGTACTTCCTGTACATAAAAAAAGGGGCGCAATGGATGCGCCCCTTTTCGGTCCTGCAGGCCAGCGGTTTAACCACCGACCAGAATATAAAACAGGACTGGCTTTATAGCTTCTCTTTAATACGAGCCGCTTTACCGGTACGACCACGCAGGTAGTACAGCTTGGCACGACGTACCTTACCGCGACGCTTCACTTCAATTTCACTGATCAGCGGGCTGTAGGTCTGGAATACACGCTCAACGCCTTCGCCGTTAGAAATTTTACGTACGGTGAAAGCCGAGTTCAGACCACGGTTACGCTTTGCAATTACCACGCCTTCAAAGGCCTGTAAGCGTTCACGGTCACCCTCTTTAACACGCACCTGTACAACAACCGTATCACCTGACGAAAACGTCGGGATTTCTTTGTTCATCTGTTCCGCTTCAAGCTCTGCGATGATGTTACTCATGGTCTACTCCAATATTTAAATACATTCAGCTGTTGTGCTCGTTAATAAATTCATCCAGCAGCTGTTTCTGTTCATCAGTCAGGTTCAGTGCATCGAGTAAATCGGGGCGCCTTAACCAGCTACGTCCGAGACTCTGCTTCAGTCGCCAGCGTTCAATATCACGGTGGTGACCACTGAGCAGCACATCCGGCACTGTCTGGCCATCAATTTCTTCTGGCCGGGTGTAATGCGGGCAATCCAGCAGGCCCTGCATAAACGAATCCTGTTGCGCTGAATTTTCATCCCCCAGCACACCGGGGATCATACGGGCCACGGCATCAATCAGTACCAGGGCGGGCAGCTCACCGCCACTCAGCACATAGTCGCCTATGGACCATTCTTCATCGACATAGCGCTCGATAATGCGCTCGTCTATACCTTCATAGCGACCGGCAATAATAATCAGACCCGGCGCCTGTGCCAGTTGCTGCACCGCCTGCTGGGTCAGGGTTTGTCCCTGCGGGCTCATATAAATCACCTTGTGCCCGGGAGCAGACTGTTTCGCCGCCTCGATTGCCGCTTTCAGCGGCGCCACCTTCATCAACATGCCGGGACCACCGCCGTAAGGTCGATCATCCACCGTGCGATGCCGGTCTTCAGTGTAGTCCCTGGGATTCCAGCAGCTCAACTGCAACTGGGCGTTTTTAATTGCCCGCCCCAGTACACCGGTCTGCGCAACACGTTCAACCATTTCGGGAAACAGTGTTACGACATCAAATCTCATCTTGCGTCCTGTCGATCGGCTGACAGCATCCGTTAAAAATCCGGATCCCAGTCAACGATAATCTGCTGTGCATCCAGGTCTACATCAATCACCGTATGACCCGGGGTAAACGGCAGCAGTCGCTCTCTGTCACCCTTCACCACCAGCACATCATTGGCACCGGTTTCCAGCAGATGATCCACCAGCCCCAGCTCGACGCCCTCGCGGGTGATCACTTTCAGACCCTGCAATTGATGCCAGTAATACTCACCGTTCTGCAGATCGTCCAGCTGGTGCCGAAACACCGCAATTTCATCGCCCCGATAGAGCTCGGCTTCATTACGATCATCCAGCCCGACCAGCTGTGCAACAACCGTCTTACCCTGGCGTTTGCCATCGGCCAGCTCTACCGTCTGCCATCGCCCCTGGTGTTTGATCTGCCAGTGGCGGTAGTCGATGATTTTTTCTCTGGGATCCGTGTAGGAATGTACTTTCACCCAGCCTTTTACACCAAAAACGCCGGATATCTTACCCAGCGAAATCAGCTCTTCGGTGCTATTCTGCTCAGCCATAGCCTGCCTTTTTGCAACCGAAGCAAAAACCTGCAATTAAGCCCCAGTTATGCCTGGGCGGCTTTACGCGCCTGCTTAATCAGGGATTTAACACGGTCAGTTGTTGCTGCACCCTGTGAAACCCAGTGATCGATACGATCCAGGCTAACTTCAAGGTCTTTCTCTGCGCCGCGAGCCATTGGGTTAAAAAAGCCCAGACGCTCGATGTAGCGACCGTCACGCGGCATACGTGAATCAGTTACAACTACATGATAAAAAGGCTTTTTCTTGGCGCCGCCACGTGATAAACGAATGGTTACCATTAGTATCTGTCTCAATAAATGTTAGTTAATGCCCACCTTCAGACCTTTCGGCCGCAGCCATCAGGCTCGTGGGAAACGCGGAATTTTAGCGGTTTGTAGTGTGTGTAGCAAGCCCAATTTGCGCTTTTTTGGACGGGCCAGCCTGCAAATCAGCGATATTTGCCATCTACCTACATGCCCATACCCGGCGGCAGCTTGCCCTGCATCATCTGCATCATTTTTTTCATGCCGCCGCCTTTCATTTTTTTCATCATTTTTTTCATTTGCTGCTGCTGTTTCATCAGCTTGTTCACATCCTGCACCTGCACCCCGGCACCGGCGGCAATGCGCTTTTTACGTGAGCCCTTGATAATATCGGGAAAGGCGCGCTCCTTAGGGGTCATGGACTGAATAATCGCAATCAGGCGTTTGATGTCTTTGTCATTCACCTTGTCCTTGATATTGCCCAGCTGTCCCATGCCCGGCAGCTTATCGAGCAGGCCGCCCAGGCCGCCCATATTCATCATCTGTTCCATCTGCGCTTTCAGGTCGTTGAAATCAAACGCGCCGCCTTTCTTGAATTTGCTGGCCAGTTTCTCCGCATCGCCCACATCCACCTTGCGCTGCACTTCTTCCACCAGGCTGAGTACATCCCCCATGCCCAGAATACGCGACGCCAGGCGATCCGGATAAAAAGGTTCCAGTGCATCGATTTTTTCCCCGGCACCGAGAAACTTGATCGGCTTGCCGGTAATCTGGCGAATCGACAGCGCCGCACCGCCCCTGGCATCACCGTCGGTTTTGGTGAGCACCACCCCGGTCAGTGGCAATGCATCATTAAAGGCTTTGGCGGTCACCGCCGCATCCTGGCCGGTCATGCTGTCCACCACAAACAGGGTTTCCACCGGATTCACCGCCTGGTGAATCTGCTGGATCTCCCCCATCATGGTTTCATCTATATGCAAACGGCCGGCGGTGTCCACCAGCAACACATCCTGAAACTGTTTTTTCGCGGCATCCAGCGCGGCACGGGCAATCTCCACCGGCTGCTGGTCTGCTTCACTGGGGTAAAAGCTGGCACCCACCTGGCCCGCCAGGGTCTGCAACTGTTTGATCGCCGCCGGGCGGTACACATCACAGCTCACCACCATGACCTTCTTGTTATGCCGCTCCTGCAGCAGCTTTGCCAGCTTGGCCACGGTGGTGGTTTTACCTGCGCCCTGCAGGCCCGCCATCAACACCACCGCCGGTGGCTGCGCCGCCAGATTTAACCCCTCATTGGCCTCACCCATGGTGGCGACCAGTTCTTCATCGACAATCTTGATCAGTGCCTGACCCGGTGACAGGCTGCTCATCACCTCCTGACCAATCGCGCGCTGCTTGACCCGTTCCACAAAGTCACGCACCACCGGCAGGGCGACATCCGCCTCCAGCAACGCCATACGTACATCCCGCATGGTGTCTTTTATATTGTCTTCGGTAATCCGCCCCTGGCCACGCAGGTTTTTGATGGTTCTGGAAAGGCGATCGCTTAGGCTGTCAAACATGGTTATTTACTGGCTGTATTTTGTGAGCGGTGAATTATATCTGAAAATGCTCGCCGCTGTTGAGTCGGCAGAGCTGGTAATCTGGCAGGGCGGCACAGCATTCGTCAAAAATCTGCTGTTCCATGCCCGGTTTCAAATGCGAAATGCCGATGCGTGGCCGATGCTCCAGTTTATGTAAATCAGCGGCCAGCAAACCGGGGGAATAATGTTTCGCCAGTTTGGCCAGGGCTTCATCCGCATTGGAAAAAGCCGCCTCCACTATCAGAAAGTCGAGTCGTGGTAGCTGGTTAAGACGATCCCACAGGGTGTTATTGGTGGTGGTGTCGCCACTGTATACAAACACCCTCGCCTGCTCTTCATCAGTTGTCTGCACTATATAACCACAGGCCGGCACCGTGTGTTTCACCTCAACCATTTCAATCTGCAGCTCATTTATCTGCAGCGTATCACCGGGCAACATGGGCACAAATTCGAGCACCGGGTGAGCCGGGTTGGGCAGTTCGGTAAAGTCCGGCCACAACTGCCAGTTAAACAGGTGCTGTTTCAGAATGGCGATAGTTTCCGGCCGCGCATGTACCTGCAGCGGCTGCTCACAGAGTTCATCAAACAGCGTATCCACCATCAGCGGCAGGCTCAGCACATGATCCACATGGCTGTGGCTTATAAACACATGGCGAATGGCACGCATCTGCGCCAGGCTGAGATCGCCCACGCCGCTGCCGGCATCCAGCAGCAGACTATTTTCAATTAAATAGGACGAGGTGCGCAGACCCTGACCAATACCGCCGCTGCACCCCAATACCTGTAGTTTCATTATGCTTACCCTGAAAGCCGCGGGAATACCCCTTGACGACTTGTTTAACGCGCTGATCTGACACACAGAAACTGCGGCAAATCGATGAATTTAAACAGCTTTTGCCATGCTACACCATTCAACGCAGGCGACACCAGTGCAATTAGTCCCGCACGAAGATGACAGAGCATGAGTGGCTACCCTATAATGACTCTCCTTTATAAAAACAGACTCAATGACTAGCGCATTAATGAATGTAATCACCGGGCTTATTGCCTTTACTCTTTATCTACTGTCTTCCCTGGCCCTGCTGCTGCGACTCAGGAAACAACCGTTTTTCACTGACAAGGCATTGCTGCATCTGCTATTACCTGGCTTTGCTGCAGTATTACTGCACCTGTTTATCCTGCATCAGCAACTGCTCGGGGTGAGCGGCTTCCAGTTCGGTTTTTTCGACGCCACTTCCTCGGTGGCCCTGGTGATCACCCTGCTCACGATGGTAATTACCATTAAACGCCACACTGAAGTGTTTGCCCTGCTGATTATGCCGATAGCCGCGCTAACGCTGCTGACGCAGGTATTCACTCCGTCCAGTTACATGCTGCCCTATGATGCACCCCAGGGCCTGAAAATCCATGTACTGGTGTCGATTATTGCCTACAGCCTGCTGGCACTGGCAGCGGGCCTGTCACTGGTGCTGTCACTGCAGAACCGCATGCTGCATAACCACCACCCCGGTGGCTGGCTGAAGCGTCTGCCGCCCTTGCAGGTAATGGAAAAACTGCTGTTCGATGCCATCCTGGCCGGCTTTATCGGCCTGACACTGGCACTGCTCAGTGGCTTTGTGTTTCTGGAGAACCTGTTCGACCAGCACCTGGCACATAAAACTGTTCTCAGCATGATTGCCTGGCTGGTGTTTGCTATTCTGCTGATCGGCCGCTTTACCCTGGGCTGGCGTGGGCGCATAGCTATCCGCTGGACACTCGGCGGTTTTATCAGCCTGATGCTGGCCTATTTCGGTAGCAAATTTGTACTTGAGTTTATCCTCTAGGAAGACACCTTGAACGACATATCCACCATTACCCTGTTTATTATACTGGGGCTGCTGATTCTATTTTCTGCCTTTTTTTCCAGCTCGGAAACCGGCCTGATGTCACTCAACCGCTACCGCCTCAAGCACCTGGTGGAAAAAGGAAATCGTGGCGCGCGGCTCGCACAGGTACTACTGGATCGTCCCGACCGACTACTTGGCCTGATTCTGCTGGGCAATAATTTTGTGAATATCCTGGCCTCGGCCATCGCCACCATTCTGGCGATGCGCCTCTACGGCGAAGCAGGGATTGCCATTGCCACCGGCCTGCTCACCTTTGTGATCCTGATTTTTGCTGAAGTGGCCCCCAAAACCCTGGCCGCACTTCACCCGGAACGCATTGCCTTTCCTGCCGCCTATGTTTACACACCGTTGTTGAAAGTGGTCTACCCACTGGTATTTGCCATCAATGTGTTTGCCAACAGTCTACTGAAAATGCTGGGGGTCAACCCGGAACGCATCAAGGATGAAGGGGTCAGCACCGAAGAGCTTCGCAGCGTAGTGATGGAAGCCAGTCACCTGGTACCCAAAAAACACCAGGACATGCTGCTGGGTATTCTGAGCCTGGAAAATGCCACTGTGGATGACATTATGGTGCCACGCAATGAAATCACCGCAATTGATCTGGACGAGGACTGGGATGAAATCGTCGAGGACCTCACCACCTGCCAGCGCACCCGCCTGCCCATCTACCGCAGCGACATCAACAACATTGTCGGCGTGGTGCACATGCGTCGCGTTATCCACCTGCTGGCACGGGAAGAACTGACGCGGGAGAACTTCGAAAACCAGATTCGCGATGCCTATTTTATTCCCGAAGGCACTTCGCTGTACCAGCAGCTGATTAACTTCCAGAAAAACAAACGCCGCACTGCGCTCACCGTGGATGAATACGGCGACATCCAGGGGCTGGTGACACTGGAGGATATCCTGGAAGAAGTGGTGGGCGAGTTCACCACCACCTCACCGGTGAATAACAGCAATATCATGCAACAGGACGACGGCAGTTATCTGATAGCAGGCAACACCCATATCCGCGAAATCAACCGCACACTCGATATAGAACTGCCCACCGATGGCCCGAAAACCTTTAACGGCCTGATCCTGGAACACCTGGAATCAATTCCCACACCTGGCACCAGCCTGCTGATTGCCGACCACCCGATTGAAGTCACCAAAACACAGAACAACGGTGTGCAGTCCGCGCGCCTGCGACCCAGCCTGAAAGCGGCCCGCGACCAGGACGACGACAACGAAGAAACCGACACCCGCCATGGCGAAGATTAAACACCAGTACACCTGCAGCCGCTGCGGCTGTGTTCACAACAAATGGGCCGGCCAGTGCGCCGACTGCGGCGAGTGGAACACCCTCAGCGAAAGCCTGGTGGAAAAAGAAGCGGCCAATGTCAGCCCGCGTTTTAGCGGTTATGCCGGCCAGTCCAGCGTACAGGACATGCACGAAATCCAGCTGGAAGAAGAGCCGCGCAGCGCCACTGGCATCGTCGAGCTGGATCGCGTACTCGGTGGCGGACTGGTGCATGGCTCGGTGGTACTGATGGGGGGCAACCCGGGCATTGGCAAATCCACCCTGCTCACCCAGACCCTGGCAACCCTGGGTGAGAAGATGCGCGCCCTTTATGTCACCGGCGAGGAATCGCTGCAGCAGGTGACCCTGCGCGCACGCCGCCTCAACCTGGGCAACGACAAGTTCCAGCTGCTCACCGAAACCCGGGTGGAACGCATTCTCGAGCTGGCGAAAAAACACCAGCCGCAGGTAATGGTCATCGACTCGATCCAGACCATCTACACCGAAATGCTGCAATCCGCCCCCGGCGCGGTGGCACAGGTTCGCGAAAGCGCCGCACAACTGGTGCGCTACGCCAAGCAGACCAATACCGCGCTGTTCCTGGTGGGCCATGTCACCAAGGAAGGCACCCTGGCCGGGCCACGGGTGCTGGAGCATATGGTGGATACGGTGCTGTATTTTGAAGGCGACTCCGGTGAGCGCTACCGCATGATTCGCGCGATTAAAAACCGCTTTGGCGCGGTCAATGAACTGGGGCTGTTTGCGATGACCGAACAGGGGCTTAAGGCAGTGAGCAACCCCTCGGCGATTTTTCTCTCGCGTCACGAAGAACCGGTTGCCGGCAGTGTGATTACCGTCACCCGTGAAGGCAATCGCCCTCTGCTGGTGGAAGTGCAGGCACTGGTGGATGAATCCCATCTGGCCAATCCGCGGCGCGTCACTTTAGGACTGGACCAGAACCGCCTGTCGATGCTGCTGGCGGTGCTGCATCGCCACGGCGGCATTGCCATGTATGACCAGGATGTGTTTATCAATATCGTCGGCGGGGTACGGGTTACTGAAACCGCCGCCGACACCGCCATGCTGCTGTCGATTCTCTCCAGCTTTCGCGACAAACCGCTGCCACAGAAACTGTTCACCTTCGGTGAAATTGGCCTGGCCGGTGAAATTCGCCCGGTACCCAATGGGCAGGAACGTATCAAGGAAGCCGCCAAGCACGGCTTCAGCCATGCGGTGATCCCCCGCGGCAATATGCCCAAGCCACAGGATATTCCATCAGGCATGGAAATTATTCCGGTCAGCCGGGTAAGTGAACTGCTGGATATTTAAACCCGAAACGTCTCTGTGCTTGTCGGGGATATTAACAAACATCCCCTGAATGAGTGAAGCCGGTCACAATTAAGCATATACTTAAAAACCCATGTTATTGTTTTTTATTGATTTTCAAAGCAGCGGCCAACGACTTGCTAGATACAACAACATAAGCTGACTTTCTTTTTTATTCGGCCCTTTTTTGCCGAAGTTTATTTTTGACTGTGGACTAACCAATGATTAAAACAAGACGCACCCCGCTATGGGTTTTCCTCGCTTTTTCCGCCATCGAAACCCGCAAGGGCGCACTGAGACTGGTCTGGGCCTGCGCCATATTTACCCTCTACTGCCTGCCCTGGAATAACCTGCTGAACGGCGCACTGGACGACAGCATCGGCCCATTACTATTGATAGAAGACTGGAGCTGGGTAGCCATGATGGCACCTATGACCCTGTGGTATATCGCCAGCCTGCGCTGGATGGACAAACACGATGGCTGGCTACCACGCCCGGTGGGTGCTGAGATATAAAGTCGTGAGTCATTAGTCCTGGGTCGTTAGTCCAGTACGGGACAGTCGGACTAAAGACTAAAGATTAAAGACCAATGACAATGGACAGCCCCCCCCTATATTTTCATATAGGTCCAGCCCTGATTCATGCGTTTTACCACCTGATCCAGCGCGGTCTCTCCCTGATGCACCGAAGCAATTAAATTCGGCTTAACACCCTTTTCCTGAAGTCGTTCAATCGCATTACTGCAGGCAATAAACTTGATATTGGGGTAGCGCTGACTCAACTGGCGGATGCGATCTCCATAGGGAGTTTCCCCTTCGCGTAGCATGTCCAGGCCACCGGCATTGGCAATCACTTCAATTTCATAGGGATGGGATTCCGCTTGGTACATGGCAACCAGTGCCTCAGCCCTGTCCAGCGCGGTTTTAAATTTCAGGTGATCCTTGCTGTCGATATGCAGAATGTATTTTCCCGCCGCAGACTGCACATTAGACACCTGTAACATTTCATTAGTCGGCGACAGGGAGCGGGCATCGGCCAGCGGCTGCGCATTGCTCTGATGCATCTGGTTACTGCCCAACCATCCACCACTAAACGCCAGCAGCAATAGCGCCGCATAACCGGCCAGTCGATAATTCATGGTACGCGACGGGGTCTGTGCAGGCACAGCCGCCCCTCGGTAGGCCTGAGCCAGCTGCCGCTTTACCGCCAGTATGTCCTGCAGTGCCTGCTGTGCATCAGGGTCATTTTGCAGCAGCGCTTCGAACTCTGCGCGCTCAGCACCCTGCAGCTCACCATCCGCATAGGCATTCATCATTTCGTTTGACAGTTTCATGCTTACTTCACCACTCTTAATTTGACAGCATCCAGTCGTTCACCCTGTACAGCCGTTTGTACTGGCTGCCGACGGCGTTTGATAATTGACTCCGCCAGCGCAGCTCGCGCACGGTTGAGTCGGCTCATTACGGTGCCGATGGGTATTTGCAGTATATCCGCGACTTCGCTGTAACTTAATCCATCCAGATCAACCAGGCTCACCACCTGACGCTGTGCATTTGGCAATAACGACATTGCACTTCGCACCATCAGATCCACCTGCTGCATCAGGATTTCATGTTCCGGCGAGGCCGCATCGGCTACCACCAGCCGGTCAATATCTTCAGTGGGCCGACTTTTACGCAAATGGCCAAGCCAGGCGTTATTTAAAATACTGTAAATCCAGCCATTAAACGCCGCCTCGTTATTCAGCTGATGCAGCTTCTGCAGTGCCAGTATCTGCGTTTCCTGCACCAGGTCATCCGCCAGCATGGGGTCATGACACCAGGCCAGCGCCATGCGATAGAGTTTTGTGCGACTATGCTCTATGCGCTTGACCAGCGCCACCCTTCGACAGGCCAGCTTAAATATCTTCACACTCTGATCCTTACTTTTATGTTTTTTATTTCATATACAGATAAAGATACGCAATATGCTATTTTTATTCCATATTATTATCCCGAAAAACGCCGATTAACCTTTGACAGCCATGTGCGCGGTTGCAAGCAATCAGCCCCGATAGCCATCACACCTTTCTAGCAATTCGCATCTTGTTGAAAAATAACAAATAAATAGAAATAAAACGGCCATCAACCATAACACTGATAATTAATAAAAAAACCGAAGATTGTAATAAAAAACAAAAAAATGGAATATTAAAACAGGTTTATGCATCTCTCAGGTGAGTAAGACAAAAACAATAATCCACCTGGAGGATACACCCGAGATGAAACGACTCATAACCGCCCTGACGTTGCTGCTGACACTGGCCAGCTCGCCACTGTTAGCTGCCAGCGAGGCAAAACCCTTTGCTGAACACAAGGTTGTACTGCAGATCAGCGACCCAGATCCATTTAAACAGACACTGGTGCTGAACGTCGCCAATAACCTGATCAAGCATTACGGCCCCGACAAAGTTGACGTTGAAATCGTCGCCTTTGGCCCGGGTTTGCGCCTGCTGTTTGCTGAGAACGACAACACTGCACGTGTGGATGACCTGGTCAGCCACAGCGGCGTGCGCTTTAGTGCCTGCTCTAACACCCGTGCCAATATGGCCAAAATACTTGGGCATCCGCCCGTACTGACCCAGCACGCCCGCGTTGTTGATGCCGGCGTGGTGAGGATTCTGGAATTACAGAAACAGGGTTATTCGCTGATCAAGCCCTAAATCATAACCCGCAAAACTACAAATATTCTGAATTTAATGGGAGTTACCATGAAACTATTCAAAAAAACACTGCTGCTCACCGCCTGCAGTGCCATGCTGGGTGGCATCAGCCTGCCAACCCAGGCAGCCAACTGGTTAATGCTGCAGGGCACCGAACCCAAAGATGCGGCACCGCGTGCCAAGGTATGGGGCTTTGTTCAGGCTCAGTACCAGAAAGATAACAGTGACCCAAATGCCGCTGGTGGTTATATCCCACCCAAACTGATGGCACCCAACCTCGATTCACAGGATGCCTTTAATGTAAACCGGGCACGTATAGGTGTACGGGGCCAGGGGATGCCGCTGGATGGCAATGTGAACTATTTTGTGCTGGCGGAACTGGGCAATAACGGCATTACCGCAGCAGAGGGTGGCGCCTCACATGTCACCGATGCCAGTATTACACTGAACCATATCAAGGGCGCCCGCCTTCGCATGGGGCTGTTCAAAACCCCGAGCTTCGAAGAAGGCCTGCAGGCTATTCATGTGTTCGACTATATCAACTTCACCTCAGTGGGTAATCAGCTGATGCTGGAACGTCGGCCAGCCGCCGGTGATGTACTCAGCCCACCCGCCGCAACACCCAATGCCGACATGAACGCCTACTCAACACCCGTCGGCGCTTTCCGCGATGTGGGTATACAGGTGTTTGATGCATTCCGCCAGAATGACTGGGAGCACAGTTATGCGGTAATGCTGGGTAACGGCAACGGCCTTAACTTCAGCGACAATGACGACAACAAGGATCTGTACCTGTACTGGTCCTCGGAACTGGTTTATGGTGGCAAAGGCGGTCGCCGCGAAGGTCTGAAAATGTTTGCCTGGCACCAGGATGGCAAGCGCACCAATGTGTATGACAAAACCCAGGAACAGGACCGTACCCGCTCTGGTATCGGTTTCAAGTACCTGCAAAAACCGTTTCGCGCAACCGCCGAGTACCTCACCGGTGAAGGTATGATATTCCAGGGCCAGCATCGCCCCGGCCCTAACCCGACTGGCACTGTCGCCAACTTTAACGGCATCTATAACGATGAAGAAGCCAGTGGCTATTACGCCGAATTCGGCTGGTATATTCCAGGCACAAAATGGGAACTGGATCTGCGTTATGACTCATACACCCGTGGCGAAAACCACCAGACATCTGCCGCAGATGATGAGTCCCGCTATGACACCGCCACCCTCGGGGCGCAGTATCATATCAACAAGAAAACACGGGTGAATATGGAGTACTCCAGCCGTGAGTTTGAATCAGACACAACGGCCGTTAACAATCAGTTAGAAGGTGTTGATGCACGATTCGCAATACAACTGACGCATATTTTCTAAGCATTAGAATAGCGGTATAAAACTGGAAACGTTTTACCTCCCTTCGGGGAGGTTTTTTATGTACAGGATGTACGGTATTTCGCGTGAGGCAGGAAGCCGGTAGCGGTTATGTACAGGACGTACGGTATTTTGCGAGAGGCATGGATGTCGGTAGCAAAGATGTACAGGATGTACGGTATTTTGCGATAGGCAGGTCGATCGTCGTTAGTCATTAGTCGAGTGTCTGTAGTCAAAAGACAAAGAATTGATGACCATCTCAATCTCACAATCTGGACACCCATGTTTGCTGTTTTTTTAAATCAGGCATCTACAGGCCCAGGCCACCACTATCGCATTTCTACCACCCCATCCCCCGAAAGCCCCCCCCTTGCAAATAACCACACAGCACACTATTAATTATCATATATGATAATTAATACTTAAAAAACACAATAATTAACTTATATGATAATTAATTAAATAGCTTTTAATGCTAATTATGCTAAATTATCAGTACTTATTATCATTAAAGCTAATTATGAACACACAACTACACGAGCTAATAGAGGAAGCGCTGGAAGTCGCCAGGCAACAGGGCTACAACCAGAAAGCCCTGGCCGCCAACTCCAGCCTGGATGAAGTGGGCCTGTCGCGCCTGAAAAAAGCCGATGATGCCCGTTTCAGCACCCTGCAGGAGCTGGGTCGCGTACTCGGTAAGAAACTTGTCTGGGTGGATGACAGCGACGACCTGCCATCGCTGGTACAACGCGGCGAATTGTTCGAGTTTAAATAAGCCATGAAAGACCGCATCGCTGTTGTCTGGACACGTCTTGGCCCGCAACCCAGCAAAATGGGCACGCTTACCGTCACCGAGCGGGAAGCCCGTTTTACCTACGAACCCGCCTACAGCCAGAGCGGGCTGCGCGGCCTGGGACTGGTGTACCCGGCGGATCGTTTCGACAGCACCATCATCCGCCCACGCAGCGAGTACTTCGACCTGTTTCCTCCCCTGCAGGCACTGATTCCGCCCCGCGCCGAGCGCAATTTTCAACGCGCACTGCTGCTGCAGTATTTAAACAGCATCCATGTTTCACCGGCGCCCGGCTTTGCCACCGACTGGGAAATGCTCACCCACGCCGGCCACGGCGCAATCGGCCACCTCGATGTTTTCAGCGATGACCAGGCGGCGCTGCAATGGTATGCCAGTCCATCAAAAAAAGGCCTGGTGGAACTGGATGGCAAATTCGGCTTTAGCCTGAAAGAGTTTATGACCTGGTTTGATGGCGATGCGGAAGCGCTGATTGAACTGCTCGGCCCCACGCCGAGTGTGGGCGGCGCCATCCCGAAAATCCCCCTGTCAATTTCCCGTAGCGGCTGGGATGGACGCATTGGCCTGCCCACCCGCTATGGCGACAGCGGTCGAACCGACATTATCCTGAAACTGGAAAACAACCACCAGTACCCCGGCATCACCGAACTCGAAGCCCTGGCACTGCAACTGCACCAACAGGCCGGATTTGAAGTACCCCGATTCTGGCCGGTAGAAGTCAATGGCCTGCGCGCCCTGGCCATCGAGCGCTTCGACCGTAACCACAATGGCGGCACGGTGTTTATGGAATCCATCTACTCCATTCTGGCCAGCGGCAGCAAACACATCAGCCACCATTACAGCGCCCGCTACGACCACATTGCGCAGGCGCTGGACAACCCGCGGCTGCAGATTGTCAGCCAGCGCAAGGCCGCAAAACAGCACCTGCTGGAACGCCTGATTATGGCCATGCTCACTGGCAATGGTGACCTGCACCTGGAAAATCTTGCCATTATCGAACGCAATGGCGAACTGCAGTTCTCGCCGGTATACGACCCGACCCCGATGCGCGCCTACCGGCTTCACGATATGCTGTTCCCGCCCGGCATGTCTTTTGGCAACTATGGCGAAATGCCGGACAATCGCACAGGCGAACAGCCAGAAGACTTCAAACAGGCGATGCAGCGTTTCATAAAAAACCTGGGCATATCCAGAAACGACTACCTGAATTCACTGGAGCGCCTGCTCAAGGCAAGCGCCGACTACCCGCAACAAATCCAGGCACTCAACACCCTGCCCACAGACAATAAAAACCAGCTGATAGCCATTCATCAAAAAACCCGGCGGTTGTTTGAAGCGGGGTGACACCTACAGACAGACTGAGTTTTTAATGCTGCCTGTGCGGCAGTCAACGTCATCGAATTCGATGACTTTAAAAATAGCTTTCTAAGATGCCTTTGCGGCAATGAACCCACACTATCTGAGTAATCGAGAGTCATTGCTGCAAAGCCTGACTGCATTGTTCAATGCCGCCCTAGCATCTATTTAACGAAAACAGTACCATACGCCTTCAAGCAACCCGACCACCATAAACGCTATGCCACGTAAAACCCCGCTGAATTTCGAAAAAGCCATGTCCGAGCTGGAAGCCCTGGTGGAGGATATGGAACAGGGCGACCTGCCACTGGAAAAAGCCCTCAAGCATTTTGAAAAAGGCATTTCACTGGCTGCCGATTGCCAGCAGGCACTGGCCAGCGCCGAACAGAAAGTCACTCAGCTGATTGAGCAGAATGGCGAGTTACTGGAAAAGCCCTTCGAGATTGACGATTAAGCATGAGTGCAGATAACAGCTTCAAGTCCTCGCTGCAGGTCTACTGCGAGCGGGTTGACGAACATTTAAATCGCTGGTTACCCGTCCCCAAAGGCCCCGAAGCGCGATTGCAGGAAGCCATGCGCTATTCCGTCGTCGGTGGTGGTGGCAAACGGGTGCGTCCGGTACTGGTGTATGCCGCCGGCCAGGCACTGAATGTGGAACTGGAACAGCTGGACGCCTGTGCCTGTGCGGTGGAAATCATCCACGCCTATTCACTGATTCACGACGACCTGCCAGCCATGGACGACGACGACCTGCGCCGTGGCCGCCCCACCTGCCACAGGGCGTTTGATGAAGCCACCGCGATTCTTGCCGGTGATGCACTGCAGGCCTTTGCATTTGAAATTCTCGCCGCTGATGAAAACCTGCACACCAGCCCTGCCAATCGCATCGAAATGATCAAACTGCTGGCCCAGGCCAGTGGTTCAGTGGGCATGGCGGGTGGTCAGGCGATTGACCTTGCGGCAGTAGGCCAGTCACTCAACCTTGATCAACTGGAAAACATGCACCTGCTGAAAACCGGCGCGCTGATCCGCGCCAGTGTGCTGCTGGGCGCCATGTGCAGCCCCAATGTACAGGCCAGCAAGCTGGAAGCCCTGGACACCTACGCCCGCTGTGTGGGCCTGGCGTTCCAGATTCATGATGACATACTGGACGTAACCGCAGATACCGAAACCCTGGGCAAGCCACAGGGCTCCGACCAGCAACTCAACAAACCCACCTACCCGTCCCTGCTGGGGCTGGAAGGGGCTCAGCAGCGTGCCCGTGAACTGCACCAGCGCGCGATTGAAGCGCTGCAGATTTTTGATGATTCCGCCGACATATTACGTCAGCTGTCGGCCTATATTATTGAGCGCGGGCACTGAGCTGGTACACTGAACCCCTGATGACAAGTCCAATTACTCCCCAGTTTCCCTTACTCGAGTCAATCAACTCACCGGACGATGTGCGCGCTCTGGCAGAAAGCCAGCTCAAGCCTCTCGCCAGCGAGTTGCGCCAGTTTGTGATCCATTCGGTGGCGCAAACCGGCGGTCACCTGTCCGCCGGGCTGGGCACCGTAGAACTCACCCTGGCACTGCATTATGTGTATAACACGCCGCAGGATAAGCTGGTGTGGGACGTGGGGCATCAGTCCTATCCGCACAAGATCATTACCGGACGACGCGAGCAGATGGCCAGTATTCGCCAGCATAATGGCCTGTCGGGTTTTCCCAAGCGTGAAGAAAGCCCCTATGACAGCTTTGGCGTGGGCCACTCCAGCACCTCGATCAGTGCCGCGCTGGGCATGAGTATGGCGGCACGGCTGCAGCAGCGCGAACAGAAAACCGTGGCGATTATTGGCGATGGCGCTATGACTGCGGGCATGGCGTTTGAAGCACTGAACCACGGTGGCGACACCGATGCGGATGTACTGGTGGTGCTGAACGACAATGAAATGTCGATTTCTCCCAATGTGGGGGCGCTTTCCAAACACCTGTCAAAAATCATGTCGGGAAAGATGTATTCCTCCATGCGCAGCGGTTCCAAGCGGGTGCTGGAAAAACTCTCCATGTGGGACCTGGCACAGCGTACCGAAGAACACGTCAAGGGCATGGTGATGCCCGGCACCCTGTTTGAAGAACTGGGTTTTCATTATTACGGTCCGGTGGATGGTCACGACATCCCCACCCTGGTCACCATGCTGCGCAACCTGCGCAGCCAGACCGGCCCGCGCCTGCTGCATGTGGTGACCCGCAAGGGCAAGGGCTATAAACCGGCGGAAGACAACCCCTGCCTGTATCACGGCGTGGGCAGTTTCGACCCGGAAACCGGCAATAAACTGGACACCGCCTCGGGCAAACCCACCTACACAAAAATCTTTTCCGACTGGGTCTGTGACATGGCCGCTGCCGATGAACGACTGGTGGCGATTACCCCGGCGATGCGCGAAGGCTCGGGGCTGGTGGAATTTTCCCAACGCTTCCCGGCGCGCTATCACGATGTGGGCATAGCCGAGCAGCATGCGGTGACACTGGCGGCGGGCATGGCCTGTGAGGGCATCAAGCCGGTGGTGGCGATCTACTCCACCTTCCTGCAACGGGCCTATGACCAGCTGGTACACGATGTGGCAATCCAGAAACTGCCGGTGCTGTTTGCTATCGACCGCGCCGGGCTGGTGGGTGCCGATGGCCCCACCCATGCGGGCAACCTGGATTTAAGCTATTTGCGCTGTGTGCCCAATATGCTGGTGATGACACCGGCAGATGAAAACGAATGTCGTCAGATGCTCTGCACCGGCTTTTTACACGATGGGCCCGCTGCAGTGCGCTATCCCCGAGGCCAGGGGCCAGGCACGACGATTGACCCTGCACTCGAGCCACTGCCTGTCGGAGAGGCGCAACTGCGCCGTCACGGCCATAAAATTGCCATTCTGGCGTTTGGCAGTATGCTGCAGCCATCACTGGATGCCGCCGAACAGATTGATGCCAGCGTAATTAATATGCGCTTCGTAAAACCCCTGGACAGCAAGATGCTACGGAAGATCGCCGCCAGCCACGATCTGCTGCTGAGCATTGAAGAAAATGTGGTGGCCGGCGGGGCTGGTAGCGCAGTCAATGAATGGCTGCAGGCCAACGGCTTTGCCACGCCAGTTATCAACCTGGGCCTGCCGGATCGCTTTGTCGAACACGGTACCACCAGCGAACTGCTCGCCGAATGCGGTCTGGACACAGCTGGCATACTCCGTGCCATTGCCGCTCACCCGCTGGGTCAGGAAGACCTGCTGCGCGACTAAAAGCCCTTATCCCCCACAAATACTCTATTTTATTCACAGGCTTAGGGACTTATCATAAGCTTGCCTGTGAAATGCGCAGCGGTTAAAATCCCACGATTTTACCCTGTTATTTTTTACTGGTTATTTAATGGGTTACAGGTATCGCTGATCTTGCACAACAGGTCAGCCTCTGCGGGCGCATTAACATGCGCCCACCTACACACCCCCCGAGTTGATATGGCTGCCAAATACACCCTGAAAATCGTTACCGACTTTGCATCTGCACATACCCTGAGAGATTATCCGGGGGCCTGTAGCCGTATGCATGGGCATAACTGGAAAGTTGAGCTGGAAGTCGAATCCACCCAGCTCAATGAGATCGGTATGGTAGTTGATTTCAAGGCCATCAAAAAAGCCACCAACGATGTTTGCGACCAGCTGGACCACCGCTACCTCAACGAAATAGAGCCTTTCACCGAGATTAATCCAACCGCCGAAAACATGGCTGCCTGGATTTATCAGGAAGTCGCAAAGAAACTTAACACCGACACGCTACGCGTCAGCTGCCTCACCCTGTGGGAAACCGAACGTGCCTGTGTGCGCTATAGCGAAGAGACCAATTAGATGACTGATACCACTGCAATCCCTGATGTTCAAAGCAGCCAGGACAAACGAAAAATCGCCATTAACAAGGTCGGGATCAAGGATATTCGTCATCCGGTGCAGGTAAAGGACCGCTCCGGCCAGGTGCAGCACACCGTGGCAAATTTCAATATGTATGTCGACCTGCCCCACCATTTCAAGGGCACCCACATGTCGCGTTTCGTGGAAATCCTTAACAGCCACGAACAGGAGATTACGGTTCAGTCACTGCGCACCATGCTCAGCGAAATGACCGAGCGACTGGATGCGGAAAACGGCCATATTGAAATGAGCTTTACCTATTTCGTCAATAAGGCGGCGCCGGTTTCCGGCGTAAAAAGCCTGCTTGATTACGAAGTGACATTTTATGGCGAGCGCGTTAACGGTAAAAACACCGTCTCGGTAAAAGTGGTCGTTCCAGTAACCAGCCTGTGTCCCTGCTCGAAGAAAATTTCCGAGTACGGCGCGCACAACCAGCGTTCCCATGTCACGGTCAATGTAAAAACCGAAGACTTTATCTGGATTGAAGACATTATCGATATCGTGGAAAAAGAAGCGTCCTGTGAACTCTACGGCCTGCTTAAACGCCCGGATGAAAAATACGTCACCGAACGCGCCTACGACAATCCAAAATTTGTCGAAGACATGGTGCGCGATGTTGCGGCGCGCCTCAATGAAGATGACCGAGTACTGTCCTATGTACTGGAATCGGAAAACTTCGAATCGATTCATAATCACTCGGCCTATGCGCTGATCGAGCACGACAAACGCGCCTGAGTTTCTGAACAACGGAATACATAAAATAAAAAAGGCGGTATTTTACCGCCCTTTTTTATTACGTATCATATTGCATAACACTCGGTGGATCCGCTTCGCTTGATCCACCCTACGCTAGTGGCAAATGCTTCTACAGGGTCGCATCCAACAGATGCCCTGCTAAAAAGCAGGCCACTATTCAAACATCGCCTTTTCAACTTCAAGTATTGCCAGGCTGATGTGCTTACCCAGCTCATCTTCAAAGCCGCTCCAGTCCTCGAATTTGGCCAGTGCCTGTTCCACTTTCGGCTTCATTTCAAAATCCTGCAGGCCTTCATCGTAATGGGCGCTGACCTGCTGGTATAACGTATCCAGGTACTCATGCTGCATATCAACAATCTCAACACCACCCGTAGGGCCATGGCCGGGCACATAGTGTTTTAGGTTCAGCGACCGCGCCTTTTCCACCGCCTTGATGGTGTCACGGAAGCTCGCGTCATCCATGCCACCAATGCGCTGATAAACCACATTATCACCTGTGAACAGTGTCTCGCCCTCAACATATTCAATCATAATATCGGTGCCACTGTGCGCCGTGCCGACGGAATAGATCCTGAAAGTTCGACCCGCCAGTTCAAGGGTTTGCCCATCGGCGGCTTCATTAGCGGGATAGGCAATCTCGGTGCCTTTGGCGATGCCATCGGTGAGATTGATCATGCGACTCAGCCAGGTTTCGCCGGCACCCGCGCGGGCTTTTTTAATCATGCGTGGATCGGCAATAATTTTCACTTCGGGAAAACGCTGCACAATCGCATCATTGGCCAGCCAGTGGTCACCGTGTACATGGGTGTTAAACACATGGGACACCGGTTTATCGGTCACTTTGGCAATCTGCTTCAACAGCATCTCACCGGTTTCCTCGGTCGAGCCCGGATCAACCACCACCACACTTTTATCGGTAACAATAAATGCCGGGTTATTCATAAAACCGCGGTTATGCACACTGGGGTATTCCAGTGGCCCGTGAATGACATACACGTCATCGTTGATCTGATCCGCAGTAAAGCGATCAAAGTAGGCATCGGCCATGGCCAGTGGCGATAACAGCGAAGCCACGACAAACAGCAAACTGGACTGGAAATTATTCATCTTACTTAACCTCGTTGGGCTGCAGCCTGTGCCGTTCGCACAGTCATACAGCAATACAATCGACGATTGAATCTCGTCAGTTATCAAAGTTACGCTGAATATTAAAGTATTAAAGGGCTCTGACCCCTTTTAAGGGGTCGGTAGCTGTTGAGCATCTACGTGCTCTATTTCAACTGGTTGACCAGTGCCTTACGAAAATCCAGTGCATCACCGCTCAGTGTTTCGGTTGAGTCGGCATAGGACACGATAATGGTACTGGCATATTGCCCCGCCTGCTGTTGCACCCGCATCTGCAGACGCTCGGTGGTGTCGGCCTGTGCTTTTTCTTCCTGCTCCTGCTGGCGGTTGTCCTCGATATCATAATTTTCATCAACCTGCACATCACCACCGAACAGGCCGCTAAACCAGCCACCGGATGTCTGTTTTGCCGCCTGGGCCGGGGAGATAGCACCCACTGAGAGTAACAGGCTGCGGCCCTGGTTATCCGCTTCTACAATATCGACACCCAGTCGGTCCATTGCTGCACGCAGGCGCAACCAGACGATGTCGGCAGTGCCCTGCACCTGGAAACGCGCCGGGTTATCTTTCTGCTCGGTCACTCTGGGCTGGTAGCTCTGGTAGTCTGCCAGTAATTCAGTGGCCTGTGCCCGGGTGGCCCCGGCATAGAGTGCATAACGGTACATCAGTTCACGCTCCAGCATGGACTCAGGTTCACGCTGCACCCACTGGGTGCCCTCATTGGCCACCATTATCTGCAGGCCACGGTGGCTCACAAACAGACGGGTTTGCTGCTCATTGATCGCCTCAACCCGCAATCTGAATTTGTCCTTGTAGTCCGGTGAGAAGCTGGCAAACCAGCGCTTGCCTGACTCTTCTGTGCCGTAACTGATCGGGTACTCGTTCAGCCACACGGTGTCCACAAAACCCAGCACCTTGTCTGCCCGCTGCATCTCTATACCTTCGGCGGCCAGAAACTTGGGCAGTGATGCCCATACCTGTGCCAGGGGAGAATCAATTTCCAGCCAGTAAAGCTGTTCGGCGTGTTTTAACTCGATGCCTTCAAACCTGCTTGCCAGTGCCTCGGCTTTTTTACCGTTTGCTGCCGCCAGTGCTTTTTCCGATGGCTCGGGCAAACGCAGTGCACCCTGGGTATTGGGCTGGGTTAATTTGGGTGGGACTTCCAGCTGCGAGGTTGTGCTGGCATCCATATAGTCTGGACGCTCCTCGCCATTGCTGCTACAACCATTCATTAAAAACACGGAGACTGCCAATGCAAGCATCGACAGGGGTAAAGTAGGGTTAAAGTATCGCATAGCTTCCTGAATTAAAGCACACCAGCCTGACGCATCGCCTCACGCAGTGTTTCGTGATATTGCTCGGATAAGGGTGTCAGGGGCAGGCGAATACCGGCGGGAATTTTGCCCATTTCTGCCAGCACCCACTTCACCGGTATTGGATTGGCCTCAACAAATAATTTGCTATGTAGACCCATTAACGGCTGATTAATTCGCTCTGCGGTATCACGATCACCCGCCAGTGCTGCCGCACACATCTCGGCCATTTCCCGGGGCACCACATTGTTGGTAACAGAAATCACCCCGTTGCCACCCTGCAGCAGAAACTCCAGCCCAGTTTCATCATCGCCGGAGTAGATATCAAAATCATCACCGCACAGCTGGCGGATCTCGCTCAGGCGGGACAGTTCACCGGTCGCTTCCTTGACCCCGATAATATTGGAAATAGCCGCCAGCCGGGCCACGGTGGGGGGCAACATATCGCAGGCGGTACGTCCGGGAACGTTATACAGGATCTGTGGAATCGGCACCGTTTCCGCAATCAGCTTGTGGTGCTGATACAGGCCTTCCTGGGTCGGCTTGTTGTAATAGGGTGTAACCAGCAGACAGGCATCGGCACCGGCCTGCATTGCACAGCGGGTCAGGGTGATGGCTTCGGTGGTTGAGTTGGCGCCGGTACCGGCGATCACCGGAATACGGTTATTCGCCATCTCCACCGTACGGCGAATCACCTCACAATGCTCGTGTTCGTCCAGGGTTGCGGATTCACCGGTTGTACCCATCGAGACAATCGCCGCTGTGCCGCTGTCTATATGCCACTCAATCAGCTTGCTCAGGCTGTCGAAATCAACCGATCCATCCAGATGCATTGGGGTTACCAGTGCAACCATACTGCCACGAAACATGTGTGATGCCTTTGTCGTTGTCTCACAGGATGCGGCCCCAGCAGAGGCCAGAAATCCAGCCGGGGCACGCTTTAATCAAGCCGGAATAGTACTTTGCGAGGCCCCTATTTACAAGCCAAACCGCGATTTGCGCGCATCATATTGCTTTCACCCGGTGATGCATTACTATTAATCCTGACGCCCACAAAGACTGCAAAAGAGACCAATATGACGCAATCCCTTGCCATTACCGCCATCGGCGCCGACCGCCCCGGCATTGTCAATGAATTAACCGAGGCACTGCTGGATGCCGGTCTGAATATTGAAGACAGCCGCATGAGCATTCTGGGTGGCGAGTTTGCCATGATTATTCTGGTGAGCGGCGAGCAGGCGGCGCATGACAAGCTCAATGCGCGCAAACAGGAACTTGAACACTCACTTAAACTGAACCTGCTGATCAGGCCCACCAGCAGCAGCCGCAGCGACAGGCAGAAACATTATAAAATCCATGTTGAAGGCATGGACAACCCCGGCATCGTACACAAGCTGGCGCGTTACCTGTCACAGCAGCAGATCAATATTGTTAATATGCAAACTGACTGGCAGCATGCGGCACATACCGGCACACCGATGTTCGCCGTATCCATGCAGGTGGATATTCCGGCGGATAAAAACATCACGCAGATCGAGGATGAATTCAGCAAACTGTGTGATGAAATGAATATGGATGTGTGTTTTAGCAAACAATAAACGACGCACAAAAACCATTTATATTTAATCAATAAAAAAACAGCAAAGAGAATTGACTATGCCCGTTAGCATTAACAAAAAAGTCCCCGCCTTTAGCGCCATCGCCACCGGTAAAGAACCGGAAGGCCAGAAAATCAGCCTGAAAGATTTCAAGGGCAGTAACCTGGTGATTTACTTTTACCCCAAGGACAACACACCCGGCTGCACCCAGGAAGGCCAGGACTTTCGCGATAACTACAGCAAATTCAAACGCGCCAAAACCCTTGTGCTTGGCGTATCACGGGACTCGATCAAGGTACACACCAACTTCAAGGTGAAACATGAATTTCCATTCGAACTGATTTCCGACCCGGATGAAGAACTGTGTAAACTGTTTGATGTGATTAAATTGAAGAAAAACTATGGCCGTGAATACATGGGCATAGAGCGGAGTACTTTTTTGATTGATTCTAAGGGGGTTCTAAGGGAAGAATGGCGTAGCGTAAAAGTAAAAGGCCATGTCGAGGAGGTACTGGCCGCAGCTAAACAGTACAAGCCTGAGTAGCTCCGATAACGTCGCTAGTCTTTAGTCTTTAGTCTTTAGTC
>DATCTK010000019.1:0-5833 GCA_036567985.1 Gammaproteobacteria bacterium
AGATAAGGTCTGGGCCGAACGCCAGGGTGCCAGTGGCTACCTGATCAAACCGGCGAAGGAAGACGAGTTGATCGCTGCGATTAACAAGCTGCTTTAAGCCTTCCCTTTTAGTTACCCCGTAAGTCACAAGCCTGCCGGCCTGCAAAGTCCGGTCAGTCTGCGAGAAATTGTCTTCTGCGCTGATTCAGTAGAAATATCAAATGCTGTTTTCGGCGCTGTTCCCCGTACTATCTACAGATAGTGCTACCTTTCCTCTGAATCGCCCACGCCCACGCCCGATGCCCTGTACTTTTTGTTATAATGCGCGGCCTGAACTGCCATCGGGTTTTGCTGTTAATGAATCGAACTTTCTGTGTTGCCCCCATGCTGGACTGGACCGACCGGCACGAACGCTATTTTCTGCGGCTGATTTCTGCGCAGGCAGTTTTCTATACCGAAATGGTTACCACCGGTGCATTGATTCATGGTGATCGTCAGCGGTTTCTTGATTTTGATCAGACAGAACATCCACTGGCCTTGCAGCTGGGCGGTTCGAATCCGGCGGAGCTGGTGCAGTGTGTGCGCATGGCGGAAGATTATGGCTACGATGAAGTGAACCTGAATGTGGGCTGTCCCAGTGACCGGGTGCAGTCGGGTATGTTTGGTGCCTGCCTGATGGCGGAGCCACAACGGGTGGCGGATTGTGTGGCGGAAATGCAGGCCGCCAGCAACCTGCCGGTGACAGTCAAACATCGCATCGGTATAGATGAAAATGACAGTATCGAAGAACTGTTCCGTTTTGTGGAAACCGTGGCCGAAGCCGGCTGTAAAACCTTTATTGTGCATGCGCGCAAAGCCTGGCTAAAGGGGTTGAGCCCAAAGGAAAACCGTGACGTTCCGCCGCTGCGTTACGATGCGGTTTACCAGTTAAAACAGGCTATGCCGCAGCTGGAAATTATTATCAATGGCGGGATTAATACCCTGCAAGACGCACAGCTTCAGTTGCAGCATGTGGATGGCGTGATGATGGGGCGCGAGATATACCATAACCCGTATATTCTGGCACAGGTTGATCAGCAGTTTTATCACTCCAGCCAGGAAATACCATCGCGCTTTGAGATCATCGAGGCATTTCTGCCTTATGTGGAAACACAGCTGGAGCAGGGTACACGGCTGCATGCCATGAGCCGGCATATTCTGGGGCTTTTTAACGGACTGCCCGGGGCAAAGAAATGGCGGCGCCATATTTCTGAAAACGCAACCCGTGAAGGGGCCGGGGTCGAGGTATTGCAGCAGGCGCTGGCCTGTGTGGCTGAGGCGGATACCGGCCAGCGCCAGTCAGATGCGCCGGCGTCAATGTCCGCTGCTGACCGTTCTGGCTGTTAAGTCTCTGCGTATAATTCACTGTTTTTGCCGGTAACGTTTTGCTAGTATGACGTGCGAGTCATGCTGTGCGCGGCTGCGCTGTTTGTGGGCGCTGCTAACCGGTTTACACATGCGGCATACCCATAATCAAAATGAGGAACGATCATGCTAGAACAATTATCGGGTGACAATATACAGGGGCTTATTGATAGCTATCTGATTCCCTGGGGTATCAGCGGTGCCCAGGCACTGGTGGTTTTTATTGTAGGCAAGTGGCTGGCGAAAAAGCTGGCAACGCTTTCCAGCAAGGCGATGACCCGATCGAAGATGGATAATATGCTGGTCGACTTTGTCGAGTCGATACTCTACTGGTTGCTGCTGTTGATTGTGGTGGTGGCAGCGTTGAGTCAGCTGGGTGTGGATACTACCTCGATGATTGCGTTACTGGGTGCGGCCGGTCTGGCAGTGGGTCTTGCATTGAAAGACACGCTGAGTAACTTTGCTGCCGGTGTTTTATTACTGATCTTTCGTCCGTTTAGAGTTGGGGATTTTATTACCGCGGGTGGCGTGAGTGGTACGGTTGAAAAAATGCATATTTTTACCACCACCATGCTGACCCCGGACAACAAGGAAAACATTGTGCCCAACTCGGCCATCTACGGCGGTGTTATCACCAACTTCTCGGCACGGGATACGCGCCGCGTGGATATGACCTTCGGCATCAGTTATGGAGATGACATCAAAAAGGCCAAGGAAGTCATGATGAATGTAATTACTGCCCATGAAAAATCACTGGCGGATCCCGCACCGATGGTTGCGGTGAGTGAGCTGGCCGACAGCAGTGTGAACTTTACCGTGCGGGTGTGGAGTAAAAAAGAAGATTACTGGACCGTGTTCTTTGACTGCCAGGAGCAGGTTAAACTTGCACTGGAAGAGGCGGGTATATCCATTCCATTTCCACAGATGGATGTGCATATGGAAAAAGTTGCCTAGCTTGCATAAGGGCGGCCTGAAAAATCAGGTCGCCGCTGTTTTATGATTATTGTTTTAGATAGTCTGGCTCAATATGCTTGAGCTGTTGGAGAAGGAAATAGAGAAATGTTGAAGAAAAAATCAATAGCGCTGGCGCTAGCTGCCAGTATGCTTACACTGCCGGCACATGCAATTGAAGCATTGAATGGCTGGAGTGGCGAAGGTGAACTGGGTTTTAGTTCAACCTCGGGTAATACCGATTCGGAAACACTCAATGCAAAACTGGGTGTAGGCAAGGCCCATGGTAACTGGAAACACAATGCGAAGATTGCGGTATTAAAAGCGTCGGATTCGGGGGTGGACAGTGCAGACAGTCGGGTATTTACCGAGAAAAGTGAATACCGTTTTGCAGAACACACCTTTGTATTTGGCCGGATAAAGCACGAAGAAGACAAGTTCAGTGGTTTTGATCATCAGTCTGTGATCGCGTTTGGTATTGGTCATCTGTTTATTGAAAACGAAATCCACAGGCTCGAAGCCTCGGCTGGTATTGGTTACCGTGATATTGAAGACGATCTGGGAGAATCAACCAGCGAAGGCGTGCTGGATGGCGAGGTCAAATATCAGTATGTGATCAGTCCTTCGGCGACCTTTAACCAGAATGTTCAGGTGGAATCGGGTGATGCCAATACCTACAGCAAATCCGAAACCTATCTCGCGTTAAAGATTAATGGCAACCTGAATGCCAAGCTGGGGTATGAAGTAAAGCATAACTCCGATGTGCCGGCAGGTGTTGATAAAACCGATACCATGACAACTGTGACCCTGGTTTATGGTTTCTAGTTAGACGTCAGTAGTGAAGCAGTCTGAAAAGAAAACGCGAATGAACGCAAATAAACGCAAATGCACGCGAATTAATGGCTTTGATTGGTAGGTTGGGGTAAGGAACGCACCCCAACTTCAATCAATATGGTCGAGATTGTTGGGGTTCCTGTGTCACCCCAACCTACGGCGCTGATACGAAACTGTCTGGTTCCCATGCTCCTGCGTGGGAACCCTTTACTTCTAAGCTGTCGCTCAATTAACGTTTCGTTATGCATTCCCACGCGGGAGCGTGGGAACGAATAATGGCTTTGATTGGTAGGTTGGGGTAAGGAACGCACCCCAACTTCAATCAATATGGTCGAGATTGTTGGGGTTCCTGTGTCACCCCAACCTACGGCGCTGATACGAGACTGTCTGGTTCCCATGCTCCTGCGTGGGAACCCTTTACTTCTAAGCTGCCGCTCAATTAACGTCTCATTATGCATGCCCACGCGGGAGCGTGGGAACGAGTAACTTGTATTAAGCTGGTTGCGTATTTAGCGTTGTTCATGTTTTTTCTGTTGATAGCCTACGTCACTAGCATGTTTATAAATTTGCGTTTATTTGCGTTCATTCGCGTTTTCTTCTTTAATCACGCTGCTCAATAATACAACCACCAGCTGATATTGAAATTCACATCCGGTGATGCCCCTGCCTGTATGTCTTCGGCAATGGCAAAATCAATGCTCTGTTGAGCGTTGATGCGATAGCTGCCACCAAAGGTGAGTTGTACAACCTCGGACAGGTATTTGAGCTCACTGTCATAAAGTGCGCTGTGTATATCAAACTGCGCTTTCAGCTGGATGTCCGGCCAGGCCTGGTATGCCATGCCTGCGGTTGCAAACACCGCCCAGTTATTGTGGCGGTGTTGCAATACCTCACTGTCATTCATATACAGTAAACCGGCCTGGCCATAGAACCAGCTGGCGTCCGACAGGCGATAATCCAGTGCTGACCAGGCCGCAATATCGGTTCCTCCACTGCCGGTGAGTTTTTCGCTGTCACCACTGGGCAGTTTCAGGCTGAGCCAGTGACTTAGTGCGTACTCGGTGGATTTGTCTGCCTGCCAGCCCAGTTGCAGTGCGATATCACCGAGGCCTTTCTGCCGCTGGTTAATCTCCAGTAAAGTGTTCTGGTCTTCGCTGTAGCGGATCTGGATCAGGTCATCCTCAAACACCGGGCGAATATCCCGGGGCAGCCCGGTAATTTCATGGTAGCGGTCAATGGGCGCATCCATAAAGCCGCCGCCATGACTAATCAATGGCAGTTGTATGCGCAGCAGCCAGTTGTCTTTCAGGCGGTAGTCATAGAACAGATTGAGCTGCCAGGTTTCCAGGTCAACCAGTAATTCAGTGTCCTGTGAGGTGTGGCGAATCAGCTGGTTGCTACCATTCAGCGAGAAGATCCAGCCCTGATGTGAGTCTTCGGGGAGGCGTGCCGCGGTAGCATGGGGCAGGCCGTAAATCAGTGCGAATGGATTCTGGTCACGCACCAGAAACGGGGTGGCGGGGTTTGCCATACCGATACTGCTGGTTGACAGGCATAAAAAAAGCCCGCCGATCAAACCACCAGCAGGCTTTTTTACAGGACGGCTTAACAAGTCTGATTAAAGGCTTGAGTAGTAAGCTGCCAGGTTGGCAATGTCAGCGTCAGACAGAGGCTTGGACATTGCATTCATTGTGGGGTCAGTACGAGTGCCCGCTTTGAAATCTTTCAGTTGCTTTTCAAGATAAGCCGCTTTCTGGCCTTTCAGGTTAGGGTAAGTTGGGATCTTGCTGATACCATCCGCACCGTGACAGGCTGCACAGCTGGCTGCTTTGGCTTTACCTGCAGCCGCGTCACCCGCTGCCATTGCAGAAGGAGCAGAAACCGCCATAACTGAAGCTGCCAGCAGAGATAATACGTGCTTTTTCATTGAGTTCTCCTGGTCGTGTTTGTTACACGAATTGTTAATTTAGCAGGCTGATTTTCGCAGAGCAGGCGGGCGATGTAAATCAAGATTTTCTTATATGCCCCCTCAGGGACTTTATCTGCAATGCAATTATCAATTTAATCAATGACTTATAGTGCTCTTTCATGGTGCATCAGGCCCCGGGCCAGGTGCTGGAAAATGCTTGTTTAATGGCTGTTTAAGGGGGGTTCCGGGTTAAATCCGCGACAAAACGCATATATCTTTGCCCGCTGCAGGTCTGCTCTACGGTCGCAGATGTTCGGTAACAGGCGCACAGCCCCCGTGTGCAGTGCAGAAAAGTACTGATTAAGCTGAAAATTTACGCAGTATCAGGTAAAGTGTGCGGCTTATTTTTAGGCTTTTGCTGAGGAAGTTAACATGGCTGATTTCAAGATCGCTCCATCTATATTATCTGCTGACTTTGCGCGTCTGGGCGAGGAAGTCGACAATGTGATCAAATCCGGTGCGGATATCGTGCACTTTGACGTAATGGATAACCATTATGTGCCCAATCTGACAATCGGCCCGCTGGTGTGTGATGCGCTGCGCAAGCATGGTGTAACCGCAGAAATCGATGTGCACTTGATGGTCAAGCCGGTAGACCGGATCATTCCTGATTTTGCCGAGGCCGGTGCCAGCTATATTACCTTCCATCCTGAAGCCTCCGAGCACATTGATCGCAGTCTGCAGATGATTCGCGAG
>DATCTK010000020.1:0-58196 GCA_036567985.1 Gammaproteobacteria bacterium
AAAAAATCTGCCCGGTATTCTGCGGGGTGTCACTCACTACTTTCAGCTCGTCGACGCGCTTTGACAGATAACGCACCCGTCGATCGATTTCACCCAGCTCCTTTTTCCTGTAAATATATTCCGCGTTCTCTGAACGGTCGCCTTCCGCCGCTGCGGCAGACAATGCCTTCACCACCAGTGGCCGACGTTTATTCCATAAATAATCCAGCTCCTGCTGGAGTGCCGTCATACCTTCCACGGTAATATAGGGCGAACCTTTTTCGGCCGGAGGCCTGTATCTTCCCATTATGTTTGAAATCCGAAAGAGTGAGTCGTTGACAGGAAATATTTTAATAGACAAACAAAAGGGCGCAAACGCGCCCCTAATTTTCTTAGTGTAGTTATAGTTATTAGTTCAGTAAATATCGGTGGTACGGTTGACCAGGCCTGCCACCGATATTTACCTATTAACCAGTGCCAGACTCTTTAACTAGAACTCATAACACTGGATAATATCTTTCACCAAACCACTGCGAACTATATCTTCATGTTCGAATTGATGAACGTATACTGAATCAAGATGCCCCAGTCTGTCAACTGCGTCTTTCAGTCCGGATTTCGAGCCGATATCCGATTGCCGAATATCACCGTTAACCACTACCCGGCAATTTTCACCGATGCGAGTGAGAAACATTTTAAGCTGGGCCGCGGTACAGTTTTGTGCTTCATCAAGAACCACAAACGCATCGTTAAATGTCTTGCCCCTTAAATAGGCAAGGGGTGAAACCACAATGCGATCATTCTTTAAACCACACTCCACAACGCCTTTGCCCAGTCGCTCGTTCAGGCAGTCCCTGAAGGCATCAAAATAGGGATCAAATTTTTCATGCAGATCACCGGGTAAAAACCCCATGTTTTCCCCCGCTTCCACCGCAGGACGACTGATAATAATTTTCTCCACCCGTCGGTTTTCCAGCTCTTCTGCAGCGATTGCTCCGGCACAATAACTTTTGCCTGTACCTGCAGGACCAATACCAAATGTCAGTTTATTGGACTTTATGGCAAGGATATATTGTCCCTGTGAGGCGGTTTTAGCTTTGAGAGGCGGGGCTTTTCTGGCTGTGATAGCCTGGGTATCAATGAAGGAGTTTCGGGAGTTTATATCAACAACATTGTGTTTGTCGGGATGTTTTTTTCTGGACTGTCTAACGGACTTTTTTTGCGCAACTGATTTTCTAGCCATAGATCACCCTGGGATTATGAGTTAAACAATACAAACGAGATCGATTGTTTCTCTGGTTTGGCAGAAATCACCTCCTGTTTTATTTAAGAAGTTATCTGTTTTTATAGGGGAAGGGGCATGGTGGGTCAAGTAATTGTGCAGAAAAATAATAAAAACTTAAAAAAATTGATTTTTTTCTTTACTCGGTATTTAAGTGGTGTTACGTTGAAAATTCACCTCGACAATAATTCATGTTTTCCCTCACCATTATCAGATAATTATTGTCGCACTCACGTAACTGCTATCCCGCTATATATTTCTGAAATAACTGTATTCCCGCCAAATGTAGCGACCCTGCCTTATATGGGCACAAACTCAGTTTCTGACGGTTTTACGTCTATCGGCAAACAGCTCGACTTTAAAATACCAGGCGAGATAGCCAAATGCCGACAGCAGTGTACCGACAACCAAAAACAACAACGACAGCAGAAACAGAACCCGCACTTCATTCATAATGAATTTTTTCTGTTTATTTAATACCGCAATATCCCGCTGCTTCTCGCGCATATGTAATTTGATATCTGCACGCTCGCTGCGCAGACGTTGCAATTGCTGCGCGTTGTATTCAATTCCATCTACTAATACAGATGACTCGTCAGCTGTGGACGATGCCAGCGCGGTATCAATGTGCTGCAGCTCCTGCTGCAGGCCTTCCACCAGCATCTGTGTAGTGATAATGGACTCAAATACCTCACTGACTGAACTTTCAAAGGCATTGATGCGCGACCAGGAGATTCCGATATCCAGCAATATAATCACTGTGCCAAGTAACGCACAGGTTTTGTACAAACGCATGGCAGATGGCAATAACAGAGGCATGCTCAGGCATTTGCCGATGCAAACTGGCGGGCAAGATGAGACCAGCGCTTGAGTTCGGACATGTCCAGTGTCGCCACACGATTCTGTTGGGCATGTTCAGCTTCAGGCCAGAAGGGATTAAAACTGACCCAGGGCTCACCCACTTCCTGAAACACCTCTCCCCCCTTTTGCAGTGCCTCGGGCATGGATTCTGGGGGAATACGGAACATCAGCGCGCTCATACCGATGGCTGCAGCAAATATCACACCGTCACGGGTATGTGCCAGATAGTAGGCATGATTGTCAGTATCCGGGCAATAGAACTGAATATCGTCCAGGCCCGAAACTGACGCTACCAGCAGCTGTACAATGTCGGTGTGTGCGGAGGGCTGAAAAGCTTTAAGGAATTTAATCATCTGCTGATTTTCAGGCCGATCAAGCTGATCTTCGAATTCTTTTACTGGCTCTGACAAACTCATAAAGCAACCTTCCCGTGCTGATATTCATGTATTGATAATCGACTGATTATGGCAGAGCACCGGGAAACATCAATGCTGGAGAGAAGGAGAGCCAGACCAATCGGCCGAAGTGAGAACTGGAGCCGGTTGTGAGCGGATGCGCCTGGACGGATTACTCGCTGAGCAGGCGAAAAACCTCTGCCGCCTGATTAATAGCCTTCTCAGGATCAGTAGCCAGGAGATTATAATGCCCCATTTTACGCCCGACCCTGGCCTCTTCCTTGCCATACAGATGCAGTTTGAGTGATGCATGGGACAGGCAGTTTGCCCAGTCTACCGGCCACAGATCCCCCAGCAGATTGACCATCACCGCCGGACTGAGCAGTCTTGCATCGCCCGGGGGCAAGCCGCACATCACCCGCACCTGCTGTTCAAACTGTGAGGTCAGGGTCGCATCCAGCGTATAGTGCCCGCTGTTATGGGGGCGAGGCGCCATTTCATTAAATACCAGCTGGTTGTCTGTGGTGATAAAAAACTCCACTGCCAGCACACCGACATAATCCAGGGTATTTGCCAGGCCTATGGCCTGCAAGCGCGCCTTATCTGCCAGTGCATCATCGACCCGTGCCGGCACAATACTCTGGTGCAGAATGCCATTACGGTGCTCATTTTCAGCGGGTGGGTAACAGGCCACATTACCCTCTGCATTGCGCGCCAGCAGCACCGAGATCTCTTTCGCCAGCGATAACCGACGCTCCAGTACACACTCCACCTGAGCGAATTGCTCAAAAGCCCGCTCAAGCTCGCCAGGGTCGTTAACCAGCTGCTGGCCTTTGCCATCATAGCCCAGGGTGGTGGTTTTCAGAATAGCCGGAAAGCCGGTGGTCTCGACTGCTGAGGCAAAATCATCCGCCGACTGTATTAATGCATAGGGTGCGGGTGATAAGCCTGCTTCGGTTGCATACTGCTTTTCCTGAATGCGGTGACGGGCAATCGCCACCGCCTGCGCCGAGGGGTGCACCGGTTTTTTCTGTTCAAGAAACTCCAGACTTTCTGCCGGTACGTTTTCAAACTCGGTGGTAATGACATCACATAGCTCGGCCAGCTGCTGCAGAGCGTCGCGATCTGTGTAATCCGCCTGAATATGCCGATCCGCAACCGCTGCCGCAGGACAATTCTGCTGGGGCTCAAGCACTACACTGCGATAGCCCATATTGCGGGCAGCCATACAGAACATGCGACCCAGCTGGCCACCGCCCAGCACACCTAAAGTCGAACCGGGTAATAACATCAAATCAGCCTGTTTATTCGTCTGGATTTATTCATTCGGGTTTATTCTTCAGGGGGAAGCTGCATCGCGAGCACCGCTTCCTGCTGGTCGGCACGGAAATTTGCCAGCTTTTCGGTCAGCGACCCATCCTGATTGGCCAGTATCGAGATCGCATACAGGCCGGCATTCGCTGCACCTGCCTCACCAATGGCAAAGGTCGCCACAGGCACACCCTTCGGCATCTGCACAATTGACAGCAATGAGTCCAGACCTTTCAGGTAACGTGAATTAACCGGCACCCCGAGGATAGGCAGGGTGGTTTTGGACGCCAGCATACCGGGCAGATGTGCAGCGCCGCCTGCACCGGCAATAATGCAGGCAAGCCCACGCTCACGGGCAGTAGCCGCGTATTCGAACAACAGATCCGGTGTACGGTGAGCTGAAACGACACGCATCTCATACTCCACCCCAAATGCTTCCAGCTGCTCTACCGCGTACTTCATCACTGGCCAGTCACTGTTGCTGCCCATTACCACGCCAACCTTTTTATTCATACATCACCTTCGGAAGTCCGAAACGCAGAAAACCGAACATTTTATAGTAAAACGCCGGCAACGCTAAACAACAAATAGAAAAAAACGGCCTGGTTAGAAAAATTGAAAACCCATTAATAGCCGAAAAATCCCGTACTGGTGCCACTTTTAAACACAGAAATACACAGTTATCACTAAATTTACAAGCAATTTTGCAATATTAACATATTTAACTTATTAAACATTAGCAATTGTTAATGTTTAATAATATCAATTATTTATAATACATTTTTAAAGCATAAATACGATAGAAAGTGACAATTCGTCGCCTTTTTGTTTATTTATTGTACAAATAAATCCATATCTGCTAATTATTTCAGTCCGCTTACAAAAATACAATAAAGCACAGGTTCCCCCCATGGCGTAATTGCGGGACAGTTACCAGTCAGCGACAGGACAGGACAATGGAAAAATTCAGCGTAAGAAATAACCGATCAGACACTAAACAGTATCCGGCCTACGAACCTCAGCAGCAGACCAGCGGTCTGGCAGACCTGCAAACAGCAACCGTCAATGCCTTAAAGAAAAGCTGGGGCTTCTGTAACAGTAAATTCAAAATTAAGCGGTATAAAGTTGATCAGGACACCTGGCAACTGACGGTGGTTAACCCGAAAACGCAGCAAACCATTCTGCAGGCGGAAGGCCACGGTGACACCATTTTTGCCCATGAAGATACGCTGGCACGAATGGCAGAGGCGCTATTACAACAGGGCCTCACTATACGCACACAGTTCGACGATTGAATGGACTGTTAATATCGATCACCCGAATGGGTGTAGGAAATATCTGACACAAATATCAGCCAAAGTAACCGACCCGTGTTTATAAAAAAGGATATAATTCTCCCAGTTGCAAACCCCTCGGTTTAACACTGGAAATGAGTAAATACCAAAATGAATATCCATACCCAACTTAACGAGCTGACTCAAGAAGCCCTCGGTTTTAGCGACGTCATTCGCTATACTGACAACCCGGTTGATGCAGACTTCTGTAATGCCTGCCGCTTATTCAGCGACTACCTGAGTCATCAGCTCGAATCGCTGGATCGTCAACTCAATATTAACAACGCCTCTGAGAGCACACTTTCCATCACCGACCAACTGCATAAACTCAACAGTTTGATCACACCGGAGCAGATAGATCCGGACAACACCGCGCCCTGGACCAGTAAACTTGACAGTTACTGCCAGCAACTGGAAACCCTGCGCCAGATTGCCGCATGAAACACGGTAGCCCACATCATATGCCATTCCGGCATCAGGCCAACAGCATTGATGATATGGATGCACTGTTAAACCATATCGAAGGTTTCACTCGTCAGGTGCTGGCGCAACATAACAAACCCAGCCAGCAACTGGCAGAAGAGTGGAACCTGTTTAAACAGTATGTTCAGTGGAAACAGGCAGACCTGGTAGAAAGCAGCCACCTACATCCGCTGCCTGACAGAAAGCCTGTTAAAACAAACCACAACGCCTAAAGCAACTTTTTCAGACTGTAACGCAAGCGAGTTGTTTTCAGCCGCGGGTTCAACCCGGGCGTTTCACACAGGCGATGACGTAACTGCTGCGCACTGGCCGCGGTTTTAAGATAAGCCGCCACAAAGTTTTCATTGTACTGGCTGGTAAACTGGAAAATCGATTTAAAATTGGCACGGGTTTTTGCATCAGCAATCGCTGCCGATTTAAGCAAGGCCTTGCGATTAATAAAATTTCTTACAATTAAGCCCTCGTCCGTTAAATGACGGTGCATGCAGACAAACCACTCAACCGATGCTTCTTTCACTGGCACAGGTTCACCATCTTTTTCGGCGAACATGTCGTCAATAATCATATCAAACGGCTCACCCTGGTAACCCTCCAGCCAGGACACCGCATCCGCCTCAATCAGTTTAATCGGCGCCTTATTTAAATCAAAAAAGCGTCGCCCGATACTGACATGCTGTTTATTCAACTCGACGCCGATTATCTCATTAGGCGCCACAAACTGACGAAGCTGATGCAGAACGGCTCCACCGGCAACCCCCATCACCAGTACACGTTTGATTTTATTCGCGGGATAAAAAAGTGCCGGTAACATCAGCAGATCCCACACATGCCCGGTTATTAATCGATATGGATTATACTGGCTGTGGAATACGCCATCTGTATACAGTCGTAAACTGTTACCCGCCGAACGAACCTCATACTGAACACCACCCAGGCACCTGCTCCAGATTATTGCCATGGGCTACCTTTAATATTACGACAGCGAACAGACATCATTATAGCCATCACCCGTTACTCTGTTGTGAATACATGGCAAGTAAATGCTGCAAAGAGCTGCGCAAGCGGCGTTCTGCTTCGCCACGACCGGATAATGCAGTTGCCTTGACAATAGCCGGCCAGTCATTTGCATATTGTGTGCAGGCATAAATTATCTTCTGCTCATCCTTATGTAAATCCCGAACAAGCACGCTGCAATGCTCAACCAGGCGAGATATAGCCGGCCAGCAGGTGGCATAATTGCGATGGTAGCCTGCAAAGGAGATCACATCTTCAAGGTCACTCGCAGAAAAAACTTCTTTTGATTGATGGTTTGTATTTTGAACCGCCAGCTCCCGCAGAATTATTTTCAGGGAAGCTTGCATATCGGCCAGAAAATGATCCAGCCAGACCAGCAGGTTTCTACTCAGGCGAGACTGCAGGTGCTCAAGCAGCGACTGGCCGTCATCAGACAATGCACACCCCATTACAACCGCATAGCTGGCACTGACATGGTCACGAGTGAAACCGGTGCGCAACAAGGAAAATCCGGCCGTGCGCCAGAATTCCAGCAAGCCCGCTTCTGCGGAAAAGCTGCAACCGATGACATCCATGCCCCGCCTGGACTCAAGTTCAATTACCGAATCCAGCAAACAACGCCCCAGGCCCATGCGCTGCATCTGCGGGTGCACCGCAATGCGCATAATACGCGCATAGTTCAGCTGCGCCGCGCTTTCAATGCCGCCATGGAAACACAGGGTCTGTGCCAGCAGATGCCCTTTTGGCCGGCGCGCACCTCGGTAAACCTGCGTTGATAATGCCGGCGAAAAGCCACCCTCCTGATTAATTGCCAGCACTGCCACGATTACTGAGCCAACACGCAAGGCATAAAGACGCACATCTTCGCAGTCCAGCAGATAGGCGAAATCAGATGGGCGTGTTCGGTAATGCGCATTGACCAGCAGGGAAAAAACCGACTCCAGTTTCTGTTGATCTGTCACCAGTTCGATCGTATTCAGCTGTTCGACCTGCAGGTGATGGCGGCTGAAATTGTCCGGCAAAGGCGGTTCAAGCTGCAAATCCAGAAACAGTAATTTTTCTATCCATTGCTCAAGCCAGTCATGCTGTTGCCAGCGAACCGGCTGATGCAATTCACTTTTTTTCCATTCGGGGCGTGACTGGTCCAGTTGTTTGAAAAACTTCAATACAAAACCGCGTCCGCTACCCTCATAACCATGGGTGGTGGTAGAAAAAATCAGCCGGTCATAGTGTTTCAGCAAAACCGACAGCATTGACTGTGAAATCGCAGCTGCTTCATCAACCAGCAACAGATCTGAACTGTTTACATTACCATTCTGCAACTCCTCAAGCAGCGCGTCCGGCGCCATATAAACCACTTCAGATTCACCATAAGAAACAAACGAGCGACCTGCTTCAGCAGCCTCACATTGCTGAAGTAGATGATAGAAAAATGGATCAGCAGTAGAACGCGCGGGTGCTACAATAATTATTTTTATGATATTCGTTTGCAATAATTTTGCCGCAAGCAATCCAAGCAATGATGATTTGCCACGACCACGACCTGACACCAGCACATGGCACAACCGTACCTGCTGCGTAATTTCACTAAACAGATCCTGCAGTAACTGGTATTGATCCTGTGTCTTACAGGGAAGATATTGGCTTTGATCCGGAATCTCAAAGCTGGGGAAAACCACCTGCTGCAAAAGGTCTGTCGTATTCTGCAAATAAAACACCCCGGGCTGCTGTAACAGCATTCTGCGTAAATGCGCATAAAAAGCCGTGGTTTTTTTCTGCCAGGCAGATACATTCGGCAACAATAATAACAGGCAGCCACCGCCCCGGATCAGGCCGGCGACTACACCCAGCGCATCCAGATCTAAAGCGACCCTGGTATCGAAGAGTACGCAGTCGAGCTCTTCGCCAAGTAATCGCTTAACTTTTTTTGCACTGAGTAGCTGTACTGTATTGCCTGTTTCCCTGGCACTATTATCCAGACCTCTTGCCGAAATATCATCGGTAACAATCAGTGAATTTAGATAAGGCAACTGCTCGACAAACATAAACCAGTCTGCAGGCTGATAATTATCATCGTGAAATACAATAACGCTCCGCTGCTGACTGCTATGCAACTGCGGCAGCAAGTGCAATACATCAGTGGGCGACAATACAGTCAATTCAGAACCCTGGGTCAAGTCGCTTATAACTCGGTTTATTCTGCAGGATCTCGCGAATCAGTCGCCCATACCATTTATTCTTATGATCACCGGGAATAATCTTGATTCGCTTCATGGTGTCAGGATCAACAGCATGCTGTCCACGGTACAGATACAATATCTCTTCAATAAAAACCGCTCGATGTCCTGCCATCTCCAGCATGGGGAAAAACAGCACCTTATCATCCATACGCCGGATATACTTACCCGATGGCTCCAATAGCTCCTGTAATTTTATCTGCCGCCAGTTTAACCAGCTTTTTAGCCTGCCTTTTAGCAGCGATTTCTTAACAGTCCGCTTTAATTCCTGCGGCGTGATAGTCAGGTCGTCAAATCGGATCTGTTTAAACAGCTTGTATTTGAATGTTTTTAGATGTGAGGCATGCCATTTTGCGTACCTGAATGCATTCTGCCGAATAACCTTATCGCTGTAGGCGCGGCACATACGCGCACGCACTCCCATGCCATTCAGGTGACTCCCATAGGTCAACAATGCATTTTTATCTATGTATATATCAAGCACTCTCTGCAACACGCTCTCATGCGCAAGCCTGTCGTCACCATCCACAATCAGTACGATATCCTCATCATCGGGATTAACACTGACCAGCGCATCCACCACATTTCTGACCTTGTATTTCTTTTCACTATTCACTATCAGGCTAAAGCGGGGGTCATCATTGATAGCCTGCCGCGCCACGGACACTGAATGATCGGTTGACAAATCATCCACCAGCACACAGTGAAAATTCTGATAACTCTGCTGTTTTAACATATCAATGTGCTCTAATACTTCATCCTGCGCATTGAACATAACAGAGACAATATAAAATCTGACACCCATAATCACTCACTTAAGCAGATAAATAATCTGCGCGCATTTTATCACAGCTTATTTTATAAACCGCAATCTAAGCAGGTGAATTACATTAAAACCACTAGGGTACCTCTGAATAATGATGACATATCTCTGGCTTACAGGTGTGTTCGCAATCAAGGCAGTGTTTTGAAAGCATGCTAGAGCCTGGTGAAAAACGCTAACGCAGAGTGCGGGCACACCTGTAAGCCCCGTAGGGCGAGGCCTGAAGCGCACATCTACCGTGTGGCCTACATGGATGTAGGTCAGGGGCGTGAGCAGGAGCGGAAGCTTTGTGCTTCTTGTGAAGGACCTGGCCATTCACTGCGAAGCACGCCTTGTAGATGCACGCTTCAGATCTCGCAGAGACATATCAGCATTGTTCAGATGCCCCCTGGATGTTCTATAATTGTGCAATAGACGATCAGGACCCAGACGGTATTATCCACCGCCTGCCATTGATGGCACTGTAACGCACCACAGGCGTATTAACTAACGACCAGCCAACTAGCAATCACTTTCCAGCAGGACCCGATCAATTTGAATTTAAACCCCGCCAACCGTCATAAACATCACACTGCAGCGCGAAGTCTGGTGTCACAATATATACGGGTTGCCTCCCTGCTGGGGGCACTGGTGTTACTCGGCACAGCATTCGGCTACTTCAATGTCATTAGCACATCCAACAGCCTGCAAAATCGTGCTGAGACCACCTCACGTATTCTCGGCCTGACCGCAGAAATCCGCCGTTATACCAGTGAAGCCATACTCGCAGTGCAGGCATTTATGCTTGACCCGGATCAGCAGGCACATCAACAGCGTCTGCAACAGGCTGTGGACCGCTCGGAAGCCATCCTGCAAATGATTGACGAAGAAGCTTTTATTGCTCAATTCAAGTTGCAACAGTCGACACAACAGCTCGGCTTTGACCTGCGACGACTGCGAAGCCTCTCTGAAGAGCTGTTTAAGGTGAGAACCTCGGCCAATATCCAGTACCCGGCACTGGCCATCTCGTCTGAAGTCATGCACCCGATTCGCAACGAGATCATCAGTATTCTTAATTTAACCATTCTCGAATACCAGGAAGATCCACAGCTTAACACCCGCTCCGAGGACTACCAGCTGCTTAATGAAACCCTGCTGGCATGGACTACTACCCTGGCAGAATACCGCCTTTACCTTACAAATCGCATGGGATCATTTGACCCGCTACGCCTGCTCGAACATGCCGACAGCGTGAACACCCATTTACAGCGGGTCAGGTCACTTTCGACTGAAATTCAGAAACTTAAACAGCAGGGTCGCCTGGGCTTTCAGGGAAGCCAGTTGGTGATTCGCCTGCCTTCGCTGATCGATCGCTGGCAGAGTGCATTTAACGGCGTGCAGGAAATCAATCACAGCGGCGTCTGGCGCCAGGATATCAACCTGCTCACTAACAAGCTTGAACCGCTGTATAACGCGATTAATCTTGAACTTAATTTGATAGATGAAAAGATCAACAAGGTTTATGAGGAAACCATAACCCAGCAAACCTCGGCCAGTAGCACACAAAGCGGTATTCTTAGCGGTATTATTCTACTGTTTCTTATCTATATCATTTTTTCTATCAAGCTACTACAGCGATTTATTATTAAACCCATCGCCACAATCGCCAGGGCACTTAAGGATGAAGCCTATCAGCACGGTGGTTTTCACACGCTGCAGCTGACCCGCACACAGGAAACACAGGACCTGATAGATGCTTTTTCCGAGATGAGCCAGCAGGTTCACAAACGTCAGAACGAGCTGGAATTCCAGGCCATGCACGACTCGCTCACGGGTTTACCCAATCGCCTGATGCTGCAACAGCGACTTGAATATCACCTGTTGATTGCCACCCGCGAACAACAGAACCTGATCTTTATGATGCTGGACCTGAATCGCTTCAAGGAAATCAACGACACCCTCGGGCATCACATAGGCGACAGTTTGCTGGTGATGGTGGGCGAGCGTATTTCAAATCGGCTGCGCAGTGTTGACACCATTGCTCGACTGGGTGGTGATGAGTTTGCCATCCTTCTGCCAAACACCAATCGACAGCAGGCGGCAATTGCTGCGGAAAATATCCATAACTGTCTTGAAGAAACCTTTATGGTTAATCAGTTTGAACTGCAGATCAGCTCCAGTATTGGCATTGCCGAATACCCGGCAGATGGCCGGGACAGCCATAAACTGATGCAGCATGCCGATGTTGCCATGTATATATCCAAGCGCGAGAAAACCCGGTATCACTATTACAATGCCACTGAAGACAGTCACTCGGTCAGTCGCCTGTCACTGGGTTCTGATCTGAAACTGGCAATTGAAAAGAATTTATTAAGCCTTCACTATCAACCCAAATACCAGCTGAGCAGCGGCAAAATTATCGGCGCGGAAGCCCTGCTAAGATGGGACCATCCGCAATCGGGCTTTATTACACCCGAGGTCATTATCAGCCTGGCAGAAGACATGGGCATGATCAACGAACTCAGCCGCTGGGTTATCAGTCAAGCGCTGGATTTCTGCGGCCGAAAAAAACAACAGGGGTATGAATTATCGATTTCAATTAACCTGTCGGTACAGAACTTACGTGACCCTGAGCTCGAACACTTTATCGAGAAACACATTAAGGACAACCAGCTGAATAGCCATTGCATCAGTTTTGAGATCACGGAAAGCGCGATGATGACCAGTCCGGAAAAATCCATACAGGCACTCAACAAATTACACCGACTGGGAGTGGGCCTTTCCGTGGATGATTTCGGCACCGGCTTCTCTTCCCTCGCCTATCTTAAACTACTGCCGGTAAATGAACTGAAAATCGACAAGTCATTTATTATGGATATGGAGCAGGATGAAAGTGACAGACTGATAGTACGTTCCACCATTGAACTGAGCCACAACCTTGGTCTCAATGTGGTGGCTGAGGGCGTGGAAACCCGGCACTGCTGGGATATGCTCTACTCAATGGGCTGCGATACCGCCCAGGGCTATTATATGTCAAAGCCGCTGGATGACATCCGCTTCAGCCAGCTGCTTAAACACCGGCCAATGATCACCCCGCAACAACAGTAACGCTACTACCAGATCAGATCATCCGGCACCTGGAAGTCCGCATAGGGATCATCCTCTTCCAGCTGTTTATCTTCCGGCTCAAATATAATCACACGTTTTTCATTACGTTGCTTTATCTTCTCTGCCACCGACAGGGGCACCAGCTCGTAACGGCCATCGATGCGCGCCAGCGCCAGCGTACCGTCTATTAACTGCTGTTTCATCTGCTGATTAATGTAGATGCGCTTTACTTTCCTGTCATGCTCGAAGTTATAGACCAGGTCACAGCTGTCATCGCGCTGGAGCATATGCTCCAGAATCATCTGATTTATTTCTGCCGATATGGCCCTGGCCCTGGCCTGTTGCTGCTTTTTCTCATTTAACTCACGATCTCTCTGCGCCTTTTCCTGCACGGCTTTCTGCGCCCTCAGCGCCGCCTCATCCAGCACCGGCTTTTTGCTTTTCTGCTGTTTTTTCTTTTTCTGCTTTTCCTTATTAACCTGCTGCACCTGCTGCTTACTCACCAGCCCGGCTTTTAACAGCTGCTCCTGAAAAGGGTTACTCATAATCTGTCTCTCAATGTCTGGTTGGCGTTATACTCACGCTCAGACAGGCCATTTTACTGCATAATTCTTAATTAATCAGTTGATTGCCAAAAATCCTGCTTAACTGCACAATGCCGACTGGCTCAACAGCTGCAGCACATGGGCCTGGGGGTAGCCAGCCTGAGATCACCCCTCAATTATGTCGATTCCACGCCAGTCTGGAGAGTTTAATACCCGCAGGCACCGCCACCGAAGTGAGTGTACAGCCATATAGCCTGCCCAGCCTGTCCGAGCTGACTGACATGCTGGTGACGATTTTTCCCAGCAAGCCCCTCACTTCAATGCTCGAGGGGCAAACACTGCAGGTTGTGATGTCTGCTGCGACCTGGTGGCCGCCAAACTGGTGGATCGCCGGATGGTTAAGTTAAAGCTGAACTGCTACAGGTCAGCAATGAATCAAACAGTTGCACACTGAATAATTCATCTATACCTCTTTATACCAGGCATTAAAGACACCAGCGGCAACAACTAAAAAACACCATCTTGCAAGAGATCACACCGCCATATCAGTTATTACTTATGCATCAGTGGTATATCTACTGTAACTCAATCATAATTACCTGAAACCGAACATAACCTGACAGGGCTTTAATAGATGGCGGATCTACCTGACAAAACCCAACTTACCGAACTACTCGACGGCGCCTTACTGCAGCTGCACAGCGCATTGCAATCACCTGAAATCTGGATACAGCTGGGCGTCATTATTACGGTATATTTTCTCGCCAGTACACTGTTTACCCCACAGCTACAGCGCGCACTGGTGCGACTGGGTACCGTCAGCGATCGCATAAGCCGCTTACATCCACTGGTGGTGGCACTCAATGAATTTGCTAATACGCTTGTCTGGTTAATCCTGCAATGGAGTGCCATCCACCTCTATAACTATCTGGGACATAGCCATCAGTTACTGCTGCCCGTGGCCAGCCTGCTCAGTGCCTGGCTGCTGATTCGCATCGCCACCAGGCTCCTGAAAAGCAAAACTGTGTCACGCCTGGTCGCCGGCATTGCCTGGACCCTGGCTATTCTAAATATTAGCGGCCTGCTCGGCCCGGCACTGGCACTGCTCGACAGTTTTTCTATCACCCTGGGCGCAGTGCGCATCTCGCCGCTAATAATCATCAAGGCCGGTATCCTGCTGTGGCTTTCGCTGTGGCTATCCAGCGTTTTATCCGGTTTTCTCGATCGCCGCCTGGAAACCTCGGAAACCATCACCCCGGCGATGCGAGTACTCAGCGTCAAGCTATTACATATTGCACTGATTACCGCCGCGATTCTGATCACCTTTTCCGCCGTGGGCATCAACCTCACCGCACTGGCTGTGTTTGGTGGCGCACTGGGCGTAGGTCTGGGTTTTGGTCTGCAGAAAATATTTTCCAACCTGGTGAGTGGCGTCATCCTGCTGATGGATCGCTCGATCAAACCCGGCGATACCATCGCAATTGGCCAGACTTTTGGCTGGATTAATCATTTGAGTGCACGTTATGTCTCGGTGATTACCCGCGATGGTATCGAGCACCTGATTCCCAATGAAATACTCATCACCGAGCGGGTTGAAAACTGGTCCTACAGTGACAACCTGGTTCGCCTGCGCCTGCCAGTGGGCATCTCCTACAAGTCCGATGTGCGCAAGGCGATTGAGCTTTGTGTTGAGGCAGCACTGGCAACACCGCGCATTATGCCCGAGCCGGTACCCCGTTGTTTACTGAAAGGTTTCGGTGACAGTTCCGTGGACCTTGAACTGCGCGTATGGATCAATGATCCACCCAATGGTCGCGCCAATGTGCTAAGTGATATCCTGCTTGGCATCTGGGATCGTTTTCATGAACACGGTATTGAAATTCCATTCCCGCAACGCGACCTGCATATCCGCAGCGGCCTGGAACATATCAACAAACCGGACGACAAAACAGGAGACGAGGCATGATGCAGTTTATGCTATGCGGCCCGCAATCCTGCCAGCTGGGTGGTGAGGAACTGCTTGCCCAATGGAAAGCAGCGGGGGAAACAGAAAAACAGGATAGCTGGTTATGGCTGGACTTATACGACGAGGATGAAGCCAGTGAGCGCAGCTTTCTGCTCCAGCATTTTGCACTGGATGAAGCCGCGGTTATTGAAGCGCAGCGGCAACGGCATCCACCCAGTTACGAAGTATGTGAAGAGTCATTATACCTGTTACTTAAACCACTGGATGCAGAGTCCCACTCACTGGATTTTAACACCCTGCAACTGGCACTGTTTGCCGGCGACGACTTTCTGATTACACGGCACTCCAGGCATTCACCCTATCTGGCGCATCTGTGGAACAGCATGCAACGGCAGCCGCACGAAATGCAAGGTCCCATGGATATTGTTATTGCCATGAGTAAAAGGGTAGCGGAACGCTACGGTCAGGTATTACTGGATCTGGAACAGCGCCTGGATGTGATTGAAGATGAACTGTTTGAACGCAGCGGTGACAAACTGATGAAGGAACTGGTCGGCTATAACACCGGCCTGCGTAAAATGCATCGCATTCTGACCTATTATGTTAATGTATATGACGGCCTGCGTAATGACCTGCTAAAACAGAAAAACCCACAGCATGCCGCCTTTGACGAGGTGTACACACTGGTCGAGCGCTTTAACAGCTTATCTACGCTCTACCAGAATGTGATTACCGACCTGATTGAAGCCTATATCAGCCTTAATGGCCATCGCCTCAACCAGATTATGAAAGTACTCACCGTGGTGACAGTGATTTTTGTACCCCTAACCCTGCTGGTCGGCATCTACGGCATGAACTTCGAAAATATGCCCGAGCTGAAAAGCGAAAACGGTTATTATATTCTGTTATCTGCAATGTCCGGTATCGCTGTCATGATGCTGTACCTGTTTCGCCGGGTGCGCTGGTTATAAACGTATAACAGACACATTAATAAAAAACTATACACATTAACGATAGACGACACCTGTTATATCACGAGTGACTGACTCAGACAGACACGGCTAATCAAGAAAAGGTTGTACTATGAAAATTGCAATTTTATCACGCAACAGAAAGCTCTACTCCACACGCCGCCTGATTGAAGCCTGTGAACAGCGTGGCCATGAAGCGATGGTGCTGGATGCATTGCGTTCCTATATGGAAGTGGTACCCAGCAAGCCGGAAATTCATTTCAAGGGTGAAACCCTGGAACCCTTTGATGCGGTAATTCCCCGTATCGGTGCCTCAATCACATTTTATGGCACGGCGGTACTGCGCCAGTTTGAAATGATGGGTGCGTTTCCACTGAATGAATCAGTGGCCATCTCCCGTTCCCGCGACAAGCTGCGCTCAATGCAGCTACTGGCACGCAAGGGGGTCGGCCTGCCCAGCACCGGTTTCGCTCACCACCCGGATGATATTCAGGACCTGATTAAAATGGTTGGCGGCGCGCCACTGGTGATCAAACTGCTGGAAGGCACCCAGGGCATAGGCGTGGTACTGGCGGAAACCCGCAAAGCGGCAGAAAGTGTAATCGAAGCCTTTATGGGTTTAAAAGCCAACATTCTGGTACAGGAATATATCAAGGAAGCCGGCGGTGCAGATATACGCTGCCTGGTGATAGGCGACAAGGTGGTAGCAGCAATGAAACGTCAGGCGCTGCCAGGCGAATTCCGTTCCAATCTACACCGTGGCGGCTCAGCCTCACTGATTAAAATCACCCCGGCGGAGCGCAAAACCGCGGTCAAGGCCGCCAAGATCATGGGGCTGAATGTCGCCGGGGTCGATTTACTGCGTTCCGAACGTGGCCCGTTGGTCATGGAAGTCAACTCCTCACCAGGGCTGGAAGGCATCGAAGCTTCAACCGGTAAAGACATTGCCGGTATGATTATCGATTTTATTGAAAAAAACGCCCAGCCAAATAAAACGCGCACCAAAGGCAAGGGATAAATTAATGACGCAACAGACTGACGACACGGATTTCAAAATCAATGGTATCAGTATCAAGCCGGGCACACGCACAACGGTAGAATTACCCGCCGGCCGACTTTATACCCAGGCACCGATGAGTATTCCGGTGCATGTGATTCGTGGCAAAAAATCCGGGCCGCGGCTGTTTATCAGTGCCGCCATGCACGGTGATGAAATCAACGGCGTGGAAGTCATTCGTCGTCTGTTAAAACATTCAGCCCTGAAACGTTTACGCGGCACCATTATCGCGGTGCCGATTGTCAACATTCACGGCCTGATCAGCCACTCCCGTTATTTACCCGACCGTCGCGACCTTAATCGCTCGTTTCCCGGTACCGACAAGGGCTCCCTTGCCGCACGGCTTGCCAATCTGTTTATGCAGGAAATTGTGCGTAAAAGCACACACGGCATCGACATTCATACCGGCGCCATTCACCGCAGCAACCTGCCACAGATACGCGCCAACCTGGAAGACCCGGAAACCGAACGACTGGCACGTGCCTTCGATGTACCGGTACTGATTTCATCCAATATTCGCGATGGCTCGTTACGTGAAGCAGCGGCGGAATATGGTATCCCCATGTTGCTCTATGAAGCAGGTGAGGCGCTGCGCTTCGATGAAGTATCCATACGCGCCGGGGTCAAGGGCATTATCAAGGTGATGCGCGCACTGGAGATGATTCCACCTTCCAGCAGCAAGGTTAAAAAGCAGCATTACGAACCGGTGATTGCCCGCTCCAGCTCATGGATGCGCGCACCGGACAGCGGCATACTACGCGCCATGGTACCGCTTGGTGGCATTGTAAAAAAAGGCACCTTGTTGGGTATAGTGTCCGATCCATTCGGCTCACGTGAAGCCTTGCTGACCGCGAGTTTCAGCGGCATTGTGATTGGCCGCACCAATCTACCGCTGGTGAATGAAGGCGATGCCCTCTACCACATTGCACGCTTCGAGGACATCCAGGAAGTCGAGGCCAAGGTGGATAATTTCCAGGATGAGCATTTGCCACAACTGGAACCATCACCCACACCGGAGAGTCCGATTATCTAACTGGCACAGCCCATGGAGAAGCAGCAGCTAATGGGGTTTATTATCCATACTTTAAAAACATCAATTTTTAAAAAAACGCATCTTTCGCTGATTATTGCATGGTGGCTGTCACTCATCTGTATCCCCCTGCTGTCAATCAATGGCCGTGCACTGCAGGCTTATATCAGCAACAATTATTCATCACAACAACTGGCCATAGTTCTCGGCACAGTGCTGTTACTGCTCAGTTTTAAAGCCGCCCTGTTGCAGATTAAAAACCATGGCACAAAACGCCTGTGGCATCTGTTATGGTTTATTCCGCTATTCGTTGTATATCCCTATTTCATGCCCATTATCGAAGAACGCCTGCACTTTATTGTGTTTGGTTTATATGGCTATCTCTCAATGATGGTTCTGCCCATGTTTTCCGCCTATATTGCCTGCCTGCTACTCAGCATGGGGGATGAATTACTGCAGTGGTATTTACCCGATCGCGTGGGTGACTGGCGTGATGTGCAGTTCAATCTACTGGCTGCATTTGCTGCCACCCTGTTCGCACAGCTGAGCCTGAAAAGTGCCCGAGAATAAAATGCAACGACCTTCTTTTATATTGAGTGCCCTGCTCTGCTGCCTGTTTACAAGTACACCATCATTTGCGGACAACCAGAGCCGCCTGATTGCACTGGATGTGAAAGAAGGCCAGGCGATATTATTGCAACATAAAGATCGCGGGCTGTTAATCGATACCGGCCATGCGGGGCAGGCAGAAAACCTGCTGCAAAAATTAAAACAGTATGGTGTCAGCGAACTGGATGCAGTCATTTTTACCCACCTGCACCCGGATCATGCCAGTGGCTATTTTCGTATCAAGGAGGCTTTCCCCTCGAGCCGCTTCTATTCAAACTGCCAGCCGATTCAGGTAAACAGGGCACCAGATATCAGTCGCTGGGTAGCGGAAGATTTGCAAAGCAATTCCGCGCATCAATGCCTGAATGCAACTGACAATTTAAGCTTTGCCGATATTGAACTGGATATACTCTGGCCGGATAAAATCAAGGGCAATAACCTGAATTACAATTCGCTGGTTATCCATATCAAAATGAATCAACAGGATTTTATACTGATGGGGGATGTAACCCAGGCGGTTGAGACGCAATTATTAAATGCAGGTCGACTACCTGACAATATCGAAGTGCTGGTAGTCGGCCATCACGGCTGGCATGATGCCACTGGCGACGCGCTGCTTAAACAGCTTAAACCTGCGCAGGCAATTATTTCTATCAACGCAAATAATGCCCGTGGCTACCCCCATGAATCGGTGCTGCAACGTCTGCAGCAGTATGGTGCAAGCATTAAACGAACCGATCAGCAGGGCGATATTCTACTCAAATAATGTCTGCTGAAATATCTCACCTAAAGGGCAGGCTACTCAAGCGTCATACTGCGCAGGCTTTTCCCCAGTGACTGGTTCAGCGGATGACTCCGGGGCAGAAACGGCAGCGCACTGCGACGACGCACACCCAGTTGCTGGCGCAGTGAACGCAGTCCATAGTGATGGGGACATTGCTTCAGGCCCTGCTTTAACAAATGAACCGCCGCCTTGCGATTATCCAGTTGCAGCTCGGCCCGTGCCAGGTTTTCATAAATATCCGCATCAAACTGCGCCTTGCGCTGCTGGTTCTGCAGTGCACGCCTGCACAGCTCGATACCACTGATATCACCGCGCTTTACGCGTGCCAGGCCGTAATACGACAGGTAAGTGTCACGCCAGGCATCAGATTGCGCTGCGTTTTCATAGGCGCCACGGAAACTACGCTCTGCCTGATGCAGATGACCATCCTGCATTGCCTGCAGGCCGCTGAAAAAATCATCACTGCATTCGACCGGCGCTGTATCTGCAATCGTACTCATCACTTCGAACCCCCTTGTAACAGTCCTGTATCAGGCCTGTATCAGTCACTACACACTTGTCAATTTGCTGACGTCTGTACCAAATACAAGGGTTAGAGCATAAACCGTGCCGATTTTATTCCTTCAGATAGGCGCTAATTGGGGTTGGGCTGATTTCACCCTCCGCCTGCAGCCCCAGGTACACTTCAGTGCCGGTTGGACTGGGCCCAAAGCCAGGCGACCGTGCCAGTATCCGCAGTTCGATTGGCTGGGCACCACCCTGTAATTTCAGCCGATGCTGGCGGCTGGCCAGGCTTTTTGAATAGGGCATCCGGTACACCAGCTCGTCGCCAATGCGCAGTTCAATCGACACCTGCACATTGCCCGCGCCACCCACTTCCCGTGGCGGTGTGGGCTTGACCACCAGTAAATAATCGCCCGACTGCGGCAGCTGCAATGTGCCACTGATCATTACCACTGCCAGTGGATACACTGACGGATCCTTATGCTGATCAAACATGCCGGAACTGCTGTGGCCATAATACTGCGGCGTGAGTTTAATCGGCATATTCAAAGCCATACGACCTTCACGCAATGGCGACTCAGCCGGTTCGAACTCAGACTGCTGCGACAACCAGTAACGTGTCATCAGCCGGCTCTCCCGTCTCGTCCCATCATCACGCTGACTGCTCTGTAGCGGTACGGCCGGTTTTTGCTGATCGTCCATCGCAGTGATCCCACTATGGGCTTCAAGTCGTTCAATGCGCTGTTCAAGGCGCTCGATCATCTGCTGTAACGACTCTGTATCTGTATCCGCTGCCTGGCTGGTAAACGGCAGTGCCAGCAAAAAAACTCCCGACAATAGTCTGCGACGCATTATTGTTCCTCGATATTATAACGTTTCATTTTTCGCCACAGGGTGGATTTATCTATACCCAGTATCTCCGCAGACAGAGTTCGATCACCGCCCTGTTCGCGCAGGGTTTTGCGAATAAAGTAAGCCTCGATTTCTTCAAGACTTTGCGGCGTGACAAAATCCAGTGAGCGCAACTGTCCGCCCTCTTCATCTGCCAGCTCCGCGGGCAGGTCTTCTTCATTAATGCGATTGCCCATTGCCATAATGGTCATACTGAGCACCACATTTTCCAGCTCGCGCACATTACCTGGCCAGTCGTGACGCATCAATGCTGCCAGCACCTTGGTTGACATGCCATTAAGGTTTTTACCCAGACGTGTGGCATGGCGATTAAGAAAGAAATTAGCCAGTAACGGAATATCCTGACGTCGTTCACGCAGCGCAGGCAGGCCGATATCCACCACCTTGAGGCGATAGAATAAATCCTGGCGGAACTCGCCGGACTTGATCATTTCCGGCAGGTTACGGTTACTCGCGGTGATCACCCGCATATTGACGCTTTGTGGATCAGTATCACCAATGCGGTAATAGCTGCCGTCCTGTAATACACGCAACAGCTTGGCCTGCAAGGACAGGGAGGCATTATTCACTTCATCAAGAAACAGCGTGCCGCCATTGGCCTGCTCCAGCAAACCGATCTTGTTTCGATCAGCACCGGTAAACGCACCTTTGACATAGCCAAACAATTCACTTTCAATAATATTTTCCGGGATGGCCGCGCAATTCACTGCCACAAAGGGTTTATCGCTGCGTTCACTCAATGAAAATATTTTTCGTGCCACCAGCTCCTTACCACAGCCACTTTCACCGGAAATAAGCACATTACAGTCGTAGGCCGCGGCCGCTTCAATCAGTTTTTCAACCTTTGCCATCGCCAGCGACTGTCCGTATAACAAACGGTATTTTTCCTGCAGTTCGTCATTGTCCTGCGAGCGTAGTTTTTCATTTTCCATACTCAGCTGATAATAGGACAGCGCGCGTTCAACCGTATGGTACAGCTCATCGTTATCAAACGGCTTACGAATATAATCAAATGCACCGGCCTTGAGTGCCAGCACTGCCGATTCAACCGTACCATGCCCGGTCACCATTACAACCTGGGTACGTGGATTGGCGCGACGTGCAAAATTTAGAATATCATGTCCGTCCACAAACGGCATTTTCAGGTCGGTTACCACCACCGCCACATTGGCATTGGCCTCAATTAGATCCAGTGCATGCTGTGGACTGTCTGCCGCAATCACCTGTGCATCCAGCTTATCAATCACCGCAGCAACCAGTTCACGCATACGATCATCATCTTCTGCAATGATAATCAGTGGCTGACTGGTTTGTGTTACTTCTGTGCTGCTTTTCAATTTTTAACTCCGCGTAACTTCACAACAAAACGCGCGCCATCTTTGTAGCTGTGATCCAGCTCCAGTGATGCGCCACGGCGACTCAACATGGCCTGGCTTATCGACAGGCCAAGGCCGGTGCCCTCGCCGGTTTCTTTTGATGTATAAAATGGTTCAAATATTCGGCGCCGGTCTTCAGCCGGAATACCGGGGCCGTTATCTTCGACGATTAATTCAACCCCCCGCGCACCGATAACCCGTGTTACCACACGGATCAATCCGTCTTCACGATCTTCCAGCACGTGCGATGCATTAAGTAGCAAGTTGGACAGGGCAATATCCAGTTCACCGCAGGGTATTTCAACTGACGGTAGATCACCCGCCAGCTCCAGTTCGATTCGTGTGGCCTGACGTTTCAGCATGCAGGTTAGAAACGACTCAACCATGTCCTTTATCAGCGCATTAATGTCACAGGCTTCATCGGTGCAGCTGTCTCGGCGTGCGTAACTGAGCAGGTCGTTAATAATTCGTGAACAACGTTTTGCTTCGTCCGCAATAATACTGGAATACTTCGATTTCTTTTCATCGTCCATATCATTGCTGGCAAACAGCTGCGAGTAGCCAACTATATTGCCCAGCGGCGTATTCAGCTCATGGGCAATACCCGCCGCCAGCTGGCCCATGGCCACGAGTTTTTCACGGTTGTACACCGAGTCCAGCAGGCGCTGGTAGTCGGTAATATCCTGCAGGGTAATTACCGCATCCACTTCCGCAGCGTCCTTGGAGTAAAATGCGATATTGATAGAGATATAGCGTTCAAGCTCCGCAACCTCTGTGTGAATCACATAGTTCTCCACCGGGTGCTTGTATAAAAACGCGTCCCGCAGCGCATCCTTGTCATTGGGTTCCAGTTCGAATATATCGAACAGCATTTTGCCCAGCAATGCATCAGCATCACATTTAAAAAGCTCCACCGCCTGCGGGTTTATATTCACCACAATCAGGTCATCGTCTACCGCAAGTAGCGCACCCGGCATACTGCCCAGCAGTACATCCATTTTATTGCGCTCGGTAACGACCCGCTGCTGGCATTTTTCCACCATGCTGAACATGGTTCTTAAATTCTGCATCATGGTGTTGTAATCGTGCACCAGCTGGCGCGACAACGAGCCACCACAACTGGCTTCAACCAGGTTGGTCAGGGTGCCTTCATGGGCATCGAGTACCGCCTCGTGTAAACGCGCCATGGTTTTACGATGCATCAACAGAAAGGTAACCGACAGCAATAACAGCAGCTCCACTACAACCAGTGCTATGTGGGTAAATGACCAGGAAAAATTATCTTGCCGTAAAAAAAAGATGACCGTGGCTAAAGGGGCAGCCACAGTCATTAACAGGAGTGTCTTAAGTAATAAATCGAGTAAACGAGACATTATGTTTAGCTAACCAGTCAACGAACAGTGATGGGTAAATTATACTACAAATCACCCTTCCCTGAGCGCCGAAGGCCAGGCAATCCATGCCTGCACCGGCAGACATGGCTCAACCGTTTTGCCAGTTAGAAAATCATCTGCAAACCCAGCGTGACCTGATCAAAGTCCTGCAGAGCCGCATTGGTAGTACTTTGTTCAGCAAACTCGTTTGAGGTAATATCAAGCGTCACTTTTAATTGCTGACCATTAATGTAGTAGTTAGCACCTAGATTAGTGATGTCCTGATCAGATAGCCCGGTGCCTGCACCGTACTCGATTTCAGTCACCTTGGTATACAGCTGCAATCGACCCATACCCACTGGCTCAGGGAACATATAACCCAGTTTTGCATAACTGCCTTCACGCTCTACCCATGGGGTCAGCGTTGGATCCGGATCTGTGGGATAGCCATCGACACTGTAGTCAAATGCTGCAGCGGATGCAGTTACTGTACCGAACGAATAGGGGTATTCAAAATACACATCTACAGTGGTTGCTTCATAGTCTTTGGCATCGGTTCGGTTGCCATAGTCACCATAGGCAATGTCTGCCTGTGAGTCTATCGCTGCACCAATGGTAAAGACTTTCTGTGTACCCAGATAGGTGCCACGGTAGCCATAGGAATATTCAGGATCCAGCAAACTTACATGCACACGGCCGGTAATACGCGGTGAGGACTCAACCACGGCATCCCCTTCTCGTCCATCGGTGATTGCCAGGCGATACTGGAATTTTGCATCTGCCAGATTACCCCACATGGCCACACCGGTATCACGAGTTCCACCATATGGTGTATAGGGCAGTGAATCACCACGATCCAGGGTTAAAGGCTCAAGACAGGCTTCCAGGTTTTCACGGCTGAAGGTATTTTTAAAACGGCCCAGAATAAAACGGGTGCTGTCACTTGGGTCAATGGTCAGATAGGCATCGCGGTAATAAACCGAGCGACCGTCCACGCCACCCTTGCTGTCATTACCCGCTTCTAGCTGCGCATAGAAACCAATATAGTCATTGTACTGACCCAGGAAGGTGACCCGGTTACGTCGCAGAAACGAGTCATTGACATCGCCATCATCGGTTGCCGAGGTATAGTCGCGGCTCTGGTTCCACATCTGTACCGCATAGGTGATTTCCATATAGCCTTGATCACCCACCTGGAAGCTTGGACCCGCCACAGCTGTCTGCTGTACCGTCGCGCCACCCAGTGCAAGCGCCAGGGCTGCGAGTAGCGGGCGTTTATTAATAGTACGATTATCTTTCATTTGTGATCTCCCTCATTGGCCTTATTTGTATTTATCAAGCAGCGCCTGAGCATCGCCATCGGTGTGACAGGTCACACAGGTTTCTTCTGACTTCACGCGTGGGTCTCCAATCAGATCCTTATGCGCCATATTCTTCAGCATCAAACGCTCATTACCCTTATGGCAACCAACGCAGGAATGGTTAACGGACGCATGCTCCTGATGCCACATTGCATCTGATGGTTTATCGGCACGCTTACCGCTATGACATTTGAAACACGAGGAAGCGCCCAGACCACAGGCATTGGCGACGGGAATTGGCGAGTGTGTAACCATTTTTTCATGTACATTTTCCAGCACCTCACTGCTCCAGCTACCATTATCAGTAACCGGTGTGCCGTTAACACTGACATGACCCGCATAGCTTGCCCATACCACGGCCACCACCGGCACCAGCAGTAATGGCAGGCCCACCTTAAGCATGGATTTTTTCCACTTGCCCAGTCTGCTACTTATCTGTTTCATTTTTCCTCCGAGTCTCTCTTTTGAGAAGCGTCTAATTGTTGTGAATGTTGAGCGGAACCATTGTTATCCGAGACCTGTTGTGTGTTGCCACCCTGCTTGATGTCCTTCTCACTTAATCCCCTGGCACACATACAAACCGGCCCGTTTTTAAACTTTAATTTGGGTGAACTGTCTTTATCATTGTCAGCCGCCTGCAGTGAGGTACTGATCAGCAATAGTCCTGCAATGAATAAAATGCGCATAGTTCACCTTTAAGTCGTACCTGGCCTATACAAAGCACTTCTTGTGCCAACCTGATATTTATAATAATTTCAATAAGTTATGAAAAAAGACGAATTTCATGCCATTGCATGAGCTGATGCGCATTGCATATCACTTCAATTTGCAATGCGCCCAAGTGAAAGTTCAGCGGCAATAAACTCATATCCCGCTGCGCGGGATTCCTGTATCGACTGCTGTAGCAGTGACAGAGTCTCTGGCTGCAGTTTACTGCGGTTGTGTTGCAGATAATCCTCGAAGGTGCGCACATAATGCTGGCGCGGTGCCACGCTAATACGCAGGCGAAGCTGGCGATAATTCGCAATATTTTGCAATTCGCCATTGAGCCGTACCGATTCACCGGATGCCAGGCGCTGGTCAAAAATTTCTTCGGTCAGCGCCAGGTTCACCCGCCAGCCGATAATGTGCCGTACCAGCTCGCGCGCCTTACCCTCAGAGTCCAGCACCTCAAGATGCAACACGATTTCAGGCACCATATAGGTGGGAAAATGATGCCCAGCACCGCTATTGGTTACCAGCGCCTGCAGCTGATACGCCCCATCTACATCGGGCTGTGCTGCCAGCTCTACGCTTAGCGCAGAACGGGTCATTTCCTTATCATGAATGCCGCGCCAGATATGCTGGCGCTCTGGCATATGGCAGGACTGGCAATGCGTGCCCTGTTGTGCAAAATCCGTGGCCAGCCACTCTTCATAGGTGTTCTCCCTGAGCTTGCCGTTCACCCGCGGGCCGTCTTCTTCAAACTGATGGCAATTGGCACAGAAACGGCTGTCGGAATAGGCTTGATGTTCCTCAAAGCCACCATGCACATTTCGATCGACATCAGGCTTGCTCGCCAGCGGCCCATGTCGCTCATGGGCGCGCACATGACAGGCTGCACAAACCAGTCCCTGGCGATGCAGATTGTCGGGAATATACTCCGGTGGCGCACTTCGATTTCCTGACCAGCCACGTTCCTGTGAAAACAGCGCCAGCTGTTCGGTCATGGGCGCATGGCAGCGCAAGCAGGATTTTGCAGTTTTTAAATCAGCAATCTGCAATTGCCAACGGATACCTGGCCCCATGGTGTGACTGTGCAAACTGTTGCGCCATTGCGCAAACTGATCGGCGTGACATTCACCGCAGGAGGCAGGGTCCAGCGAAGCTTCAAGTGCAGAAAAATCAGCGGGCGGTTTACCCTGTGCAGGAATGGGATAAGCCCAGTGATTCTGCAGGAACTCATCCACCGAGTTTTTTTTGCTAAATAGTTGATCCAGTTTGAAACCATTGCCGACAAGCAATACCAGCATAATAGCCACAGCAATACCGACCACAATAATAGTCAGCCTGGTCAGCTGACGGCTTAGTTTTACTTTCACTATAAATACCCCAAACCAGGAATCATCATCGAATAAACAGCATATAAAACAATATACTCATTTGAGCAAAATAGCAGATATGCAACGGGTGATAAATAATAAACCATGGCCTAAATCAATCGTTACAACAATAAAAAAGGCAGCTCGTACACGAGCTGCCTTGCAGGAGTCAAATCTGTTACCGCTGATTGTTATCAAACACTCAGCGGCATGACCGCAGATTTAACCACATGGATTACCAGGAAGTGACGCACCGCCTGATGAGCCCGTACTGGACACAGAGCTTTTTAAACCTTTATAAGCCTTGTCTTCTTCAATGATCTTATTGGCAGAAGCAGCATATGCACCAGTAATATAACCTTCGTCAGTTGCTGTACGTGGTGCCATCGCTACAGTTTTCTCGAGAAACATGCTTCGGCTCACTAGATCTGTACGCCAGGGAGAGTCAAGCGGCAGCAATAGATCACCATCTGAATCCAGCTTGGCAGAAACCCAGTGCCATTCGGTCATCGCCCCGTCATAGAAACGGGTTGGAAGCCCCAGAATCGATGTGGTTGCAAAGCCGGTAATCATCGCACGGTAAGTAGTTTCACAGTAGGTATAAATGACATCACCTGACTGATAGGCACTGCCTTCACCAACTGGCTGGATTGTGCTATCCATAAAACCAACGCTGCCACCATCAACCGCACCTGTCATATAGGAAGCAAGCTCCGCCTTTGGCTTATAAGTATAACCTGCAGTGCTATCCAGCAAATTATTAAATGGCAGTACCAGTGCACCATTTGGATGACCCTGCACAGGACCACTCTGGAAATCAGCATCACCAGTTGGACTATACTGATTCGTACTACGCGCATCCCAGATAAATACACCGTCATCCAGAATATTCGCATCTGTGGAAGGCACAATGTTTATCATATCTTCCAGTGTAGCCTGTAACGCAAAGTTATTTTCAGGCAGGTCTTTCACAGATACACCGTTCGATGCCCAATTTGTGCTGCTATAGGCCGTCGTAAAGTAGCTGTCATCAAGCACAGTATTTGCACCAATCCAGCCATTACCACCATTTAATACCGCCAGGTTTTCTTTTGCGGTACCCCAGTAACGGAACATATACCAGCAACGACCAGCACGCATCGCCTGTCCAGCACCACCTGTTCCCATGCCGCACACTATCATGTCATTCCGTGGATCTATGTCGTATTTGTTCAGAAAAGCATCCATTGAAGCACCACTCGGCACCATGCTCTTGGTCTGTACCACCCCATTATCGCGTGTCTCTACCCACTCGGTAGCCTCGTAAGTGAACACATTGGTCCCATTGGGCTTAATGTATTCATAGCCTGCTGGGCCACTTTCGGCCTGAAGGATAACCAGCTTACCTGTTATACCTGAGGGTTTATTAGCCGCCCAGTTATCTATCCAGCTTTTTAAGGTAGGTGCTGTTATCAGGCCATATTTATTGTCATCATAATTATCCGCCGATTCACTGGCTATCTTGTTCGGCGTGGCTAACTGCGTAGTATAAAACTCATCCTCTGAACCGGTACAACCGGATATCAGGAGCGTTGCGCCACCAACAAGAGCCAACAGGGCCTCTCTGGTGCATTTTATTTTGTTAATTTTACTCATAATTCTCCTCCTAGGATCATTCAGCCTTAGAGTTCGGCACAGCTGCTACCAGTCACCCATCAGCCCATTACGTTTTCATTTGCATTTTTACCGTTAATAATTCAGCCATGAGATAACTCCCCCCCTCACGCTGTCCTCTGCTTCAAACAGGTTTTATTACAATGGGCACCTGCTCATTGTTTAAAGCATCCAGCATTGCAGACGGATCTGCATCAATGGATGTTTTATCAAACCCCTGGCCAATTTCTGCCAGGCCTTTCTCAAGAAGCTTCTCCAGCTCCGGGTCACCACCACCGGTGGTAAAAAAATGAACCTTATTTTTACTGCTCATACCACAAACACCACATCAGAATTAACCACCATTTCTGCAAACTCAGCCGCGTTGCTGTCACCCACATCAATCACAGGTACATCGGCGAAGTCCAGCGACTCCAGTTGCAGACTAACGTCTTCTGCATCGCGATCAATCCCGTTCACCACGGCCACCTTGATAATGTCATCCAGCAGGGTTAAACCGGCTGCCATGCGTAAGGCTTCTACCTTTTTATTGCGGGCAATCATTAATACATTTTTACTGCTCATTTTGCCCTCGCTTAAAATACCAGTACACGTTCTGAGTTATGTACCAGCTCTGCATTCTGATACTGGCCACCAATCACCACGAACTCTTCAAGTTCAGTCAGATCAACATCCTTACAGAAGCGTTCTGCCGAGTGCTCGCACATAAAGGAAAAATGAGCATCTTCATTTTTCGCCATATCCAGGAAGTCCTGGTCTTTAATCATGTGTACACCGTCGTCGGTTAAAAACACATTGACAGTCCAGTGACGCTTCAGCGCTTCACGCATTACCGCGCAGGCGGTTTTTGCGTGACTGTAATCGGTTACTACAACACCCAGAATCATATTTACCCCTTACGGATTTTCCATGTGGTTGAACCATTACCTTCATCACGCTCAAAGATGTCATTACCTTCGGTTTCGCACATGGCGATAATGGATTCACCGGATGATGGGTTATCGAAAATCAGCTCCAGCTCGTCACCGCTCTGCAGTTTCTGCAGTGCTTTTTTGGTGTACATCTGTGGGTGCGGGCACACGTAGCCGCACACATCCAGCTGGTAATGACCATCGCTGACCTTGTCGAATTTAATTGCCATGCTATTTCTCCTACACTTACTTATTTATTCAGTTTTTCTATTTAATTTCTGCGAGCCTGGCGTTTTGCATCAGCTGCGAAATCTATTTAAATATCAAATTCATCGCCGGCTGATTTTCTGTTCAGCCACATATTGAAGGCCTTAACACCCAGCAGGCCACCAATTAACATGCCCGCGAGGAATATCCAGCCCGTCAGGTCACCGTTGGTTACCGCAGCAAAGAAAGCGCCCACATTACAGCCCATGCCGAGACGTGCACCTATACCCATCAGCGCACCACCCACAATGGCGAATACCGCGGTTTCCATATTTGGGACTTTCCATTTGAATTCGCGACGAGACAGTGCAAGGATAGAAGCACCCACGATAATGCCAACAGACATCAGCAATGGTGCGTTGATTAACGGGTTGGGAATACCGTTCTGCAGGCCGAAGAAAATATTGTCGGTGACATCACGACCAAACAGGTTCATCACCCAGCCACCCAGCTGTGCTTCCTGTGTGGTGATATACCAGTAACCTGGGTCGAACACTGTTTCCTGAATCGACAGGCCTTCGGTGTAACCCATTTTCATCAACAGTTCACCGAAGTTAAAAATTTCATAATGCTCACGTAGCGCACCGGTGGCCCACATCTGCAGGCCGGCAAAAACACCCAGACCCAGGCCAGCAATCGCGGTGTTTTTGGAGGTGGTGATCATGCCCCAGATGCCGCGCATTTCATCACCAAAGCTTAAAGACTCCAGCTTGTTGCGACGGATAAAGCCTTTACGGTAAGTGGACACATACAGAATAACCAGAATAACCAGGGTTGGCAGAATGGCGGTAAGCAAAACATTGCCGACGAACACATCGATCCACTTATTACCTGTGCCCACCATGTCGGCCACGGTACCCCCGGACAGGTTCCACACATAACCTGCAGTAAACAGGTCAAACCAGCCATCGGTCACACTCAGCTCTTCCGGCATGCCTTTTTCCAGTGCCGACTCGGCCCAGCCCGCAGGCGCAAGACTGTTGGACCAGCTACCCAGGTCGGCAAACAGCGCCATCGAGAAGGAAATACTCAGCAATACCAGCATCGAACCCATATTGCCTTCACCGGTTTTATACAGTGAGCCGGACGCACAGCCGCCGGTAAAAATCATACCGAAGCCGAAGATCAGTCCACCGGCAATAATGTGCCAGCCCAGTGGATGTGGATGGAAGGTACTGTAACCACTGACGGTAACCAGACCGGCAGTAATTGAAAACAGCGCGGTGGCGATCATGACCCCCACCGCCATACGTGGCACCTTGATCGCAAACAGATCGCGCACGGCAGATGCCATGCAAAAACGACCGTATTGCAAAAAGACACCATAGGCCACACCGAACCACACATACACCAGCAGATAGATCCACCGCGTATCATTGGCCAGTAAACCCAGCGATAAAATTGTTACCAGCGCGACCAGCGCCATCGCCTTGTATCCACCCGCGTGTGCCAGCAGGCCGGGTTTATTCATTGTCGTGTCAGTAGCCATAATTATTATTTACTCTCTTCTACTCTCTCTGAGGTTCAAATAGTTAGCGTGATTTTTATATTTCGCGGCGTACGTAAATACACCAGTTGTCTTTTCCCTGAACCGTGCCCAGATGCACTCCCTCATAGATGTCCATCATGGACGGCATGGTCTCAACCACCGACAGGTTGTCGGTTACCACTTCAACCACCACACCCCTGTCGACCTCATTGAGCGCCTTCAGGGTCAGTAGCTGCGGCCTGGGACAACCTTCGCTTTCGCACTCCACCCGGCAGCCGATCTGCACCAGGCCGTGGCCCGGTAACTCCACCGACTCATTAATACGGGTAACACTGGAGTGGCGATGTGCATGTGCCTCCTCGTCTTTCCAGTGAAACAGATTGCCTAAAAACATACGTATCCCTTGAATGGTTTTTCCTAACATAAAGCACCCTCCATGCCATATCGATTATTTATATATTTTTCAAATAGTTAGTTTATATTTGGCGAATTATCGCCACGGTAAAATGCAAAACACGCAAGATCAGGTGAGCCTGAATAGAAAAATGCAACGCGCCTGCCAGGCACAATCCATGACGCCTCTGAAAGCAATGATGACATATCTCTGGCTTACAGGTGTGTGCAGGCGCCCGACTGACGCATAAACCAGCACGGCTGCCCTTACTTCTGTGAAACCCGCTTGCCCAGGCTTCAGTCCACCTGTCCTGTTCATTCATTCGGGGGATTGCCTGGCGACAAAAACACGGAATAATGCCTTTTGGTGCACTATTCTATTAACAGGAATGTTAATATTAGATGATCTGATTCAGGTGGACTCTAGCCTGTGATTTAAATGATAAAAATTTAACTGCCCAAATAGGGAACAGCAGACTAAATACGGACTTTGGACTAGATGTTGAATATGGCTCATTTTATTATGCATAAATCACTGGTTATCCCGCTTTCCATAATCACCGCACTGACGACTGCTTGCAGCGGCAACGGCAGCGATACGACGACGGCCGGACGCGGCGGAAACGAGCTGCAACAGACCTCCCCCTCTATCACCATCAGCCTGACCGATGCCGTGGTCGACAGCGCCGCGAAAGTGGTGGTGCAGTTCAGCGGGCTCACGATCAAGGATGAATCAGCGGCTGATATTGAATACAACTTTGAATCCCCGCGATCCATCGACCTGCTCAGCCTGCAGGGCACGGTGTTTGAGGACCTGATCAGCGATCAGGTTATTCCTGTGGGTAAATACACATCCATCCGATTGCATGTAAATGTGGAGGACGGCGTAGACGACACCTACATAGAACTGACTGACGGAAGTCGGCATGAACTCAGCATTCCCAGCGGCAACCAGAGCGGCCTGAAAATCAACCGCGGCTTTGAACTGACAGAGACAGAAGACCTGCACCTGATGATCGACTTTGATCTGCGCAAGTCGGTGGTGCTCAGCAACAATGGGTATAAATTGCGACCAACCCTCAGGCTGGTCAATATGGACGACATGCAACATATCAGCGGCAACATCGATGCCGCCCTGTTAACTGCAGACCACTGCAACGATTCAGACCCGGAGACAGGCAATGCGGTGTACCTGTTTGAAGGACATGATGTCAGCGCAGATGATATCGACAACCGCAACCCCGATCCGCTGACTTCCGCAGCGGTTCACCTGAACTCGGCAAACGGCCAGTATGAATACACCATTGCCTTTATGCCGCCGGGCGAATACACCCTGGCTTTTACCTGCCAGGCAGACCTTGATAACCCTGAAACAGATGACGCTATTATTTTCAGCTACTCGGAAAATATACAGCTTGAGGCTACAGAGGGCAGCCCTGAGCCTGCGGTCAACCCCATGCGCTAGAAGAGCCCGTCTTAAACCTGCATGGCCGAATTAAGCCACTGTTTCAGGTCTTCAAACTCAAGCGGTTCGGTGTAGTGATAACCCTGCACACGATCACAACCCATTGATGCCAGCAGCTGTAAAACTGCTTCGTCCTCCACCCCTTCAGCCACCACGGCAATATCCAGGTCATGGGCCATGGTAATGGTTGCGCTTACAATTGGATAATTCACCGACCACTGGCTCAGCTCCCTGACAAACGACTGGTCAATCTTCAACTCGCTGATAGGAAACTTCTGCAGATAGGACAGGGACGAGTAGCCGGTACCAAAATCATCAATAGAAACCTTGATGCCTTCTTCCTTAAACATGTCGAGTATCTCCGCCGAGCGCAACGGGTTTTTCATAATGGCATTCTCGGTCACTTCGATATACAGATTCCCCCTGGGAAATCTTGCCTGTTCAAGCGCACTGGTAATTGAATTAAACAATGAGTTATCCAGCAGATCGACCGGCGATACATTAATTGAAACGTGAAAATCCGGATATATCTCCACCAGCTGCTGAAAAGAATTCAGGTTGTTTCTGACAACAGAAGCGGTTAATTCACCAATCAGGTTTTCACGCTCCGCAATAGGAATAAATTTATCCGGGTAGATAACGCCAAGATTAGGATGATCCCAGCGCAGTAACAACTCACAACCACAGGGTTTGCCGCTACTGATATTGATCTTGGGCTGATAGAGCGCGGAAAAATGCCCTTGTTTAATGCTGCTCTTTAAATCATTCGCCAGCATCAGGCTTTCATAATGATTACGATCCATCTCAGGACTATAGGCCGCAAGAGAGATATTATTCTGTTTGGCGCTATACATAGCAACATCCGCACGGCTCATCAGCAAACCTGCATCGTCACCATGATCCGGATAAACCGAAATACCAATACTTGAACCTATCTTCAGCAAGTGATTATTTATCTCGAATTTGGGCTTGATGAGCTCCGCGACTTTAGCCGCTATTCTCTCAGCATCCTGTTGATTGGCACCCATCAGAATAAAACTGAATTCATCGCCGCCTATTCTGGCGACGGTATCGGACTCGCGCAGCCCGGTTTGCATACGTCGTGATACAATTTTTAAAACTTCATCACCCACACCATGACCGAGTGTGTCATTAATTTCCTTAAAACGGTCAAGGTCGAGTAACAGCACAGAAAACTGGCTCTTATCCCGTACTGAGCGGGCAATTGACTGTTCCAGTCGATCATTAAAAAGATAGCGGTTCGGCAGGCCGGTTAAATCATCGTGTGCCGCCTTATGCTGCATATTTGCCGCGATATCCACCAGCGACAGACGCATAGCCTCAAGATCATTTGCCAGGTACTCAATTTCACGCAATCTGGACGAAACCCCCAACGGAATTCCCACATTGCCATTCGCAATATCTTTTGAGCGTTCTCTCAACTGATGTAACGGCTTATGTATCAGGCGAGTAATTGCCGCGATAAACAGTGTGATGGCCAACAGGTAAATTATCAGTGAATAGGTAATTTTCTGCTTAACCACATTATAATCATTAATAACGGCCGACTCGTCAAAACCCAGTCTTAATCTGGATATAATCCCGGCATCATCTTTAAAATAGACGGGCACATTGAAGTAATAAACATCGTCACCATTTTCGCCTACGGCCACATCTTCTATATACTCCCCACTTGTTTCAAGGAAAGCACCATCTCTGGGTCGAATTGCAAACGCGCTATCACTGACAATCTCTATATACTGTATATTCCCACCCAGTATCGAGGTTTCAAGAATACCACGAATATCATCCACGTCTTCCGCCAGCGATTTGGTCGATAACACATCGGCCAGCAAACCGGCCACTTCCGTAACATGACTAACATACTGTTCGTAGGAGGTTATTTTATACTGACTGGTTATCTCCTTATATAAAAATGGAATAACTGCCATGTGAACCAGAATCACGGCAAATACCATGTAGGTGGTAATACTAAAAACGCGCTTTTTCCGATTCGTTACCATAATATCTGTATAACCTTTATTTCCCTGATCTGTTGCGCTGTTTTAAAATCCATAAAACTTACATCGTTTTTATTATTTTTCAGGTATTCTATTAATTCTGCATGTGACTCTATCTGTTTAACACGTTCGCCACCCTGGCGAAATATTCTTTTTACTGTTTTTCGTCTGTAACCACTTTCTGTCATATGCATCACATTTTTCAGAAATGTTTTATACAGAAAAGGATCGGATAAATTCATCACCGGTTGATTAATACCACTGCCCGCTGATGACTCAAGACCAATATATATTCTTCTAATCTCAAGAATATCAACTTTCTGAACCGGCGAATCCTGAGCCGCCACAAGTACGCCGCTATCGCTCTCACTTGCCATAGCCAAAGAAAAGCAGCCAGCCGACAGCAGTACCAGCATGAATATTTTAATCAGGCTGACTTTCTTACTGAAACCGGGCATCATGTCCATAAGCCTAAAATACAAAATCCACACCCAGTGACAACATTTCCGCATCACCTAATACGGGCACCGTAACTCCTCTGTCTTCTGTCCTGTCGTATTGAATTTTAAATGCTGTGGAATCATTGTAATCCCAGCGAACACCGACACTGTCTGTTGTATGATATTCATCACCACCCGCCGCATTATGTTTCTGTTTTAATAACGAATGGCTAATATGCGGTGTAAACTGGCCCCAGTAATAGCCAAGCGAGACCATACTGGTATCAATAACAATGTCACTGGCATCGCGTTCGTATCGATTGAATTCGGACAGAAGAACAAAGTGATTTAAATTGAAATTAACAGAGACACCTGAAAAAACCTGCTTCACATCTTCAGCCACCACTACGCCATCAACCGATCTGTCTATCTGACCCTGCATATAGGTTGTGCGAAAATCCATCCAGTTGCCTGAAAACTCAACCACCAGACCCACCATGTTTTTCCAGGTTTCATCGACCGGCGCATCAGACAGAAGACTCAATAAATCATTATTGCGGGAATCTTCTCTACCTGCATACAGGTTAACCAGAATATCCCACTCGTTCAGGTAGGACTGGTACTGAAGGTTAACGCCGTTATAGTTCGATATTTGCCAGGTGTAATTGTCCGCGGGTACACGAATCCAGTGGTAGGCATAGCCCACATCAAAGAAATCCGAGTAGTAATAAAGCGGCAGGCGCTTGCGCCCCGCCTGGATAGAAAACTCCGCATTCAGCTGATAACTGAGGTAGGCCCAGTCCAGTTCGACATCATAATCACTGGCACCATTACTGACGGCCTGAATTACAAACATCAGATCATTATCCAGATCTGTTTTAAGCTGTACCCCGACCGAACTGTCCGGTGAGAACGACCAGTCTTCATCATACACAGCGGCTTTGGGGTAATCCGCCAGGTACTCATCGCCATTGCTTGCCCGTCCGGCAACAACCGATGCATAACCACTTAGCACAGAGTCCGCATAAAGCGGCATTGCCTGTAGCAATAGCAGACCGCACAGGGCAGCCAGGTTAACGTGCCTGAATAACAAAACCGTAAATCCCGTGTGTTATTAAATAAAGCAATCGAGAGCCCTTATTATTATCATGTTCACCTGCGCAATCACCTTATGATTGCGAGTCAATCAAAAAGTATAATGCATAAATGCCACTATATCTTCAGTAATGGACAGACGATGTGACTTATTTAAAGCTCTGGTCAGATGGACAAACAGCCCTGTTGATAGATAATTTTTAAATCTTGTGAAATGGTTTGAATAAGCTGATTTGTTTTAAGCTGATTGAGGCCAGCGAATGCCGGCTTATACAGCGCCCTGCATCACTCATTCAAAGCAGGCAGTGTCCGTAATCTGTCCTCCCGGGCTTTATGTCGTTGCAGCATATAACCCGAAAAGACCGGCTAATAAACAACTTCAGCCATCATTTTTTTTCGCCACTGCCCTGAACAATTCCCCCAGCTCCATCGGCATGGGGAAAAACAGGGTGGAGCTGCCCGACTTGGTGGACATGTCGTTCATGGTCTGCAGGTAACGCAACTGCAAGGCACCGGGATGGCGGCCAATAATTTCCGCAGCTTCGGATAGTTTTTCAGCGGCCTGTAACTCACCTTCCGCATGAATTACCTTGGCACGTCGTTCACGTTCCGCTTCGGCCTGGCGCGCAATCGCACGGATCATGTTCTCGTTGAGATCCACATGCTTGATCTCCACATTGGTAACCTTGATACCCCAGGCATCGGTCTGCTTGTCGAGAATTTCCTGGATATCCACATTAAGCTTGTCCCGCTCCGACAGCATCTCATCCAGGTCGTGTTTACCCAGCACCGAACGCAAGGTGGTCTGCGCCAGCTGGCTGGTGGCGGCGTAATAATCCTCCACCTGGATAATTGCTTTAGCTGAATCCATCACACGAAAATACAGCACCGCATTCACCCGCACGGTGACATTATCCTGTGAAATCACATCCTGGCTGGGCACATCCAGGGTGATAATACGCAGGTCCACGCGCACCATGCGCTGGATACCCGGAATCACAATTACCAGGCCGGGACCTTTAACTTTCTGGAAACGCCCGAGGAAAAACACCACGCCACGCACATACTCCGGCAGGATACGAATCGATACAAGCACCAGGCCGAGAATCAGGCCCAGTGGAACCAGGTAGTTAATCATTTGGCAGCTCCTTTACTATTGTTTTCACTAACCGGCTCCACCTGTAACTGCAGGCCATTGATGCCGGTTACCTGCACCCGTGTGTCTTTGCTCAGATTGCTGGATGACTCAGCCTGCCAGCTTTCACTGTGCAGCCAGACCCGGCCATGGTTGTCGCTAAAGCTCTCCATCACCGTGCCCTGCATGCCGATCATTTCCTCTTCGCCGGTCACCACCTGGTGGCGACGTATGCTCAACAATCGACTCAGCACCCAGATAAAAAATCCCGCCGACACCAGCGCGGTGCCACCGATTAGCGGTATCGATACACTTAAACTTGCCTCATCCACCAGTATAATTGAGCCCACCACGAAGGCGGCAATGCCCCCAAAACCCAGTACACCAAAACTGGGGGCAAAGGCTTCCGCCACCATCAGGACTATACCCAGCACAATCAGCGCAAGGCCGGCGTAGTTAATCGGCAACAGCTGGAAGGCGTAGAGCGCCAGCACCAGGCAGATGGCGCCCACCACGCCGGGGAAAATCGCACCGGGGTTGGCCAGCTCGAAAATAATGCCGTAGATACCGATCATCATCAGGATATAGGCAATATTGGGATTGGTAATCACCGACAGCAGCTGGCTGCGCCAGTCCGGCGCCACCTCAACCACCTGCAGATTTTGTGTATCCAGCACGCGACTACCACTGTCCATTTTCACCGTGTGGCCGTGAATTTCCTGCAACAGCTCCCCCACACTGCCCACCATCAGGTCAATCACATTCAGTTCCAGCGCCTCGGAGGCGGTAAGGTTAACCGCCTCACGCACCGCTGCCTCGGCCCATTCTGCATTGCGCCCATGGCGTTCCGCCAGGCCCTGGATATAGGCCACCGCATCCTCCAGCACCTTGCGCTCCATTGGCGTCTTGCCACGGCGGGGTTCGGCAGGCGCGGCTGCATCATCGGCAGCTGCCTGCTCTTCACTGGTACTGGATGATTCTTCTGCAGGAGGCTCTTTCGGCGTTGGCGGCTTATCGGGAATAGCGGGAACCCCGCCGATCTGCACCGGGGTGGCAGAACCCAGGTTGGTAGCCGGTGCCATGGCGGCAATATGGCTGGCGTAAAGAATGTAGGTGCCGGCACTGGCGGCACGAGAACCGGCGGGTGCCACATAGCTAGCCACCGGCACCGGGGACGCCAGGATCTGCTTGATCATCTCGCGCATCGAGGCATCCAGCCCGCCGGGGGTGTCCATGCGCAGAATCACCAGTTCCACGTCTTGATCGCGGGCCTGCTCCAGCCCACGCAGCACATAATCGCTGGTGGCCGGGCCAATTGCGCCCTCAATATCCAGCAACAGCGCCACCCGCTCACGCGCCTGCTCGCTGGCGGTAAGGGCAGACACCGCGCCCAGCAACAACAGCAGACACCAGAGCCCCAGACGCATCATTCTGGCAGGTCGGCTATTACCCGGTACAGTCAGCATAGTCATTCCTTCGTCAATCTGAGTGGGTTCAGCATAAACACCCTTATCCGAAGGGGTCAACTGCTAATTCCCGCTTAGCCCTCAAGGGAAACAAACCCGGCCATAGATGCGCAGGATGGAGCCCGAAAAACCGTCCGCGCAACTGGCCAATAAAGCGGCCAAAAATATGCTATTGTTAAACTTAATTACAATTTTAACCATTTAACACAGCTAGTTACACAGATAGCAACTGGCCATTAAAGTGGCCAAATGGAATCAAAATGAGCGTTACAAGACAGGCCTTTACACCCTTTATACCCGATGACAGAGCCCTCGCCGATGCCGAAATCCCGGATAAAGTCATGTCACTCACCAAAGCCTCGGCTCGCCTGGAAGGCATACCACTGGAAACCCGTCGGGTTATCACCGAGCATCTTGCAGTAATCAACTCATATTACTCCAACCTGATTGAGGGCAACCGTACCGAGCCCCACGAGATACGCGCAGCACAACACGGGCAATTTAATAAGGATCCGGTAAAGCGAAATTTGCAACTTGAATCCATTGCACATATCGAGGTGGAACGCTGGCTGAACAAGCAAACTTTCAAGCTTGATACCTTGTATCAAGCTGACCTCGTGCGCTTGATACACCACAAATTTTATAAAAATATGCCAGCCGAGCTCAGACATGTAAGCCAGCCTGACAAGGCAGCACAAATTGAAATAGTACCCGGCGAATGGCGCCAGCAGACCGTCAACGTAGGCCAGCATATAGCACCGCAGGCCAGCAAGGTGCCTGCACTGATGGACGCATTTATGGAGGTTTACCATCCCGCCCGGTTTCAGGGAGACAAAAAGTTAGTTGCCGTCATCTGCGCCCACCATCGCCTTGCCTGGATTCACCCTTTTTTAGATGGTAATGGTCGTGTTGGGCGCTTGTTTACAGACACCGCATTAAAGACCATTGGACTGGAAAGCAAAGGTATATGGTGCTTAAGTCGCGGCCTTGCCCGAGCATCAGATCAATACAAATTTTTTTTACAACACGCTGACATGGCAAGACAGGGTGAACACGATGGTCGTGGACAGTTAAGCCAGAAAGCATTAACAAAGTATTGCAGCTTTATGATCGACACTGCACTAGATCAGGTTACTTACATGTCTGAGCTACTTAATCTCGACGACATGAGACAGCGCATACACACCTACGTAGAAGCACGCAACGATAGACGCGTGAGAGGCATGGGAGAACTCAAGGAGATCGCCAGTCTTATTCTATTTAACGCTTTTGTCAGCGGCAAACTGGAACGAAAAACGGCCTATGAAATAAGCGGCATGCCTGATAGAACCGCCAGGCGCTTAATCGCCCAGCTAAAAGAAGAGGGCTTACTGATGGAAACAAGCAGCCGCTCTCCTCTCTACTGGCAAATTCCTGAACATGCAGAACCCTGGTATTTTCCAGAGCTCGCGCCAACCAGAACATAACCCGCGCGCAAAAAGGTACAGCCTGAGATATCCCCACAAAACGCCTTTTAATAACGAAAGACAAACGAAAAGTCCGCAAATGAACGCAAAATAGACGCTAATGTGTGCCTGTTCACCTGCGCAACTTGCTGTGCACAATAAAACCAATATCCGATTTTTATTTGCGTTTTATTGCGTTTATTAGCGAACCAACATGCTTTTCGCCAAAAGATATTTTTTGCAGGGATAGTTCAGTCACTACTCCGCCTTGAGCGTCTGCAGCAGCATGTCGTGGTAATTGCGGATGCGCTGTACATAGCGCACCGGTTCCGAACCGCGGGCATAACCATAGCGCAGGTCTTTATAGTATTTTTTCTGCGACAGCAGCGGCAGCACTTCACGAAAGTCATGCCATAAGTCAGGATTTTTGCCCAGTTCGCGTGCCAGGTTGCGCGCATCGTATACATGCCCCATGCCCAGGTTATAGGCCGCCAGTGCAATCCAGGTTCGATCCGGCTCGGTAACCTCCTGCGGCAATCGGCTGCGCAAGTCCGCCAGGTATTTGGCCCCGCCAAATATACTCTGCCGTGCATCCAGCCGGCTTTTAATCCCCACCTCCCTGGCCGTGGGCAGGGTCAGCATCATAATGCCGCGCACGCCTGTGGGGCTGCGGGCAAGCCGATTCCAGTGGGATTCCTGATAGGCCTGGGCGGCGAGCAGCACCCAGTCAATTTCATGTTTTTTAGCGGCTTCCTCAAACAGCGCCTGGTATTTTGGCAGCACCGTTTTCACCTTGCGCTGGAACACCCGCGTATTGACGTAATCAAACACGTCAATAAAACCGTAATACTTGTTAACCAGCACCTGCAACTGGCCATTATCGCGAAACACTTCCAGCCAGTTATTCAGCTCACGCTGCAAACCCTGCGCCTGTGGCGGCAAGGCCCAGGCCAGTTGCTGGGGCTCACTGATATCAAAGCGCACTGACAGCTCGGGCATATAACGCTGGTTTACCGCAACGATATTGGAATCCCCAATGGTGCAGTCCAGCTCACGCTGCCAGACTTTTTCCAGCAGGTATTCGGTGTTGTGATCCGGGTGCACCTGCCAGCTGAGTTCGGGGTAGTCCTGCTGCAGTTGATTAAGCTGTTCCACGTAACTGGTTTCCGCCGGCACCTCAATCGACAGGCCCAGCAGGTCCTCCACCTGTGATGGCTGGGCGCCGCCGCGACGGCAGACCACCTGTTGGGTCACATCCTGGTAGCTACGGGAAAACAGCACGCGTTCTTCGCGCAGCTGGGTGCGTGTCAGCCCGGCGGCTGCAATGTCCGCCTCACCGGCGGCGATCATCGCCAGAATCTCCCCCGGGTTATCACGCACCACAAGCTCTACTTCAACGCCCAGCTGATCGGCAAACGCCGACACTAGGTCATACTCGAAGCCGGTTGCACCATCGCGCCCCTCATAATAGGTGGTGGGTGCGTTACGGGTAACCACCACCAGCTTACCGTCTTCCTTAATGCGTTCAATAAAGGCGTCATTATCGCTACAGCCAGGCAATGCCAGCGCCAGCAGTGCCAGCAGGGCATAACGCCAGCCGCGTATCTGCTCAACAAATAACGAATAATCCAGCTGCTTCATTTATCCTCCCACCCTCCGGCCAGGCATTGGGCCAGTTAATGTCATCAGGTTACCAGCGCCGTATGATGGGCTCAATCAATTTGCCTGCTGATAAATAATACTAATTAGTGATAGCGCCTGATAATGCACGATACTTATCATCCGATGATATATACAAAATAACACAAGCCAATACGCAACGTTAAATATAAAGCATCAGTTCACGAGACAAAGCAATGAAAGTAAAAATTGGAATTATGTCCACTAAAGATGTGCAGAAACGCATGATCGATATCGCAGCAGGCCGCTATGTTCCTAAACGTGGCGAACCTAAAATCTGGTTTAGCTCTATGAAGTCACTATCCGAAGTTCTGAGTGATAACAACCGCCTGTTGTTAAATATTATTGCCGATGTGAAACCGGAAACCATACAGGAACTGGCTGATATATCAGGCCGCAAGCCTTCAAATCTAAGCCGAACATTGAAGATGTTTGAAAGCTATGGCTTTGTAAAGACGGTACCGCATAATCGTTCAAAAAAACCTGTAGCCATGGCCACTGAATTTGATGTTCAGATAACAGCTTAAATAAATACTGGCAGTAACATGTGAACTACCAATTGCATACTTAATCAATCACCTCATCGACCACCTCATCAAGCAGGCGGCGTGGCGTGGCCTCTATTTCATCTGACGCAAAACCCAGTCTAAGCAAAATTTGCGGAAAGCCGGGTTGAGCCATTAAATTTTGCAGCCTGGGGCGCAGCGCCTCAAGTTGTATGGGTTGATTCAGATAAGATGCCTGCAGCCCCCTGGACTGTGCAGTCAGCAAAACCTTTTGCAGTGCCTGGCCTGCGGCCAGCCAGTCGGCCAGGGTATCACCACTGGTGCCAAGCACCGCCAGCAACGGCGACTCATCCGCCAGCTGCCTGTCCTTTGCGGCAACGCCGTTGCCCATATCAAAGGTGCGAACAACAGCCTGTGCAATGGGCGCAACGACGCCAGGCACGGTCAGGCCATCACCGTCACGGCCGGTATGCATCCAGCTGGCCAGCTCCTGTCGCCAGTCGGGGTTTGACCACTGCATCGAATCACCTTCCGCAACCAGCGCTGCGCAGGCATGGCGGTTCTCTTCCGACTCAATCACTTCAAGCCAGCAAGCTTCTTGGGCAGCCGCCGCAGCTAGAGCATTAAGCAGCGGCTCAGGTACATCGTCAGGCTCGAAGCGCTTGCGACAGGTGCGGCGATCCTCGATAGCGTCAAACAGCTCCGCACCCGGCGGTGTTGAGGTATCGATCAGGTTAAATGAAACCCGCGCCAGCAGATCCTTATCGGTCTCGTCGGGCGCAATCTCGCAGCTCGTCCCCAGCCCTTCATGGGCCGCCGCGACACGCAGGTTCATCAGCGCACAGCCACAGCTTATGCTGAGTTCCCTGTCATGGGGATCATTGACAGGCAGCGCGCGGCTTCGATCGGCGTAAAGAGATACCGCGTTACCGTTAATGCGGAAACGCCAGGGCTGGGTGTTGTGGCTTGAAGGGGCAAGAATGGCGTAGCCGAGTAATGACCTGATCCGTCCTGCATCAAGGGGGCTTTGTGCTGAATTCATCGTGCATCATCCTCTTGCGTATTCCGCCTGACGATTCTGGCAACAAGCGAAAGTTAAGGCATAACCTGGCAGGCTTTGCTATTAGAGCAATTCGCCTTAAACAGTTCCTGCCATGTGTCATGAAACGAGAAGGCATTGACCAGCCATTTATCCCTGGGCCGGTAAAAATCGAATATCCAGAGAATCGCATGGTTTTCATATTTCTGCAGCTAGGGTACCTCTGAATAATGATGACATATCTCTGGCTTACAGGTGTGTTCGCAATCAAGGCAGTGTTTTGAAAGCATGCCCGTGTTTAATAGACATGGGCCTGGTGAAAAACGCTAACACAGAGTGCGGGCACACCTGTAAGCCCCGAAGGGCGAGGCCTGAAGCGCACATCTACGGTGTGGCCTACATGAATGTAGGTCAGGGGCGTGAGCAGGAGCGGAAGCTTTGTGCTTCTTGTAAAGGACCGGGCCATTCACTGCGAAGCACGCCTTGTAGCTGCACGCTTCAGGTCTCGCAGAGACATATCAGCATTGTTCAGAGGCACCCTGGGTAATGCGCTTTAACGCCGTGCCGATTTGCTGCTCACACACCAGCTCGGAGCCGGTGGGCGCACCAAAGCGTTCCTGGATGGTGGGCGCCTGCTGCTTAATCTGGTATATCAGCCCATCGATCTCGTGTTTGGGCAAGGGCATATGCGGCCGTAATACCTCAACCGCAGCGGAAAAGTTCTTTTTATCAACCTCGGCCATAGCCTTGCTGGCAATGTCATAGAGCTGTTTTTCGTTATCCAGCGCCGCGGCTGCGATGCCGGGTAGTAAAAGCAGGGTAAGTGCGATGATTCCTTTCATATTATTCTCCGATTGCCGGGTAGATGACTCTGACAGGTTTATTCTAAGTGATAAGTATAGGTCAGATCAGATTAAGAGTCATAGGATATTGGTTAATGGCTGCATGAATGCAACCCGCACTCACGTCACCTATTATTTTGCTGCAGTATCGAATGCATGCCGGCAACAATCATAGATAATCGGACAGTTCCTGGCCTCTCAGTACCTTTCAATGTGATGTTCTGGCAGCTACTATATATAAATCTGCTCAACAACAGAGTAATCAATATGAAACGACTCAATATATTATTACTGGCATTGCTCACATGTACATCGGCATTTGCTGCACAGATAGCCGATATAGACTTCGCTGAATCGATAAATATCGAAGGAACAGATAAGACAGCACAGCTGAACGGCCTCGCGATACGGTATAAATTTATTTTTAAAATATACGCCGCCGCATTATACACTGAGCAACCATCTCATAGTACTGATACTTTACTGAAAAGCAACGTAGTAAACCGTATGCAAATGCATTTTATATATAATGAAGTATCTAAAGAAAAACTGGTTAATGGCTGGCTAGAAGGCTTTGAGAAAAACCTGTCACAACAACAATTCAACGAATTAAAGCCCCGTATCGATCAATTTAATTCGCTATTCGAAACAGTACACGAAGGCGACAACATTATACTGGACTACCTGCCTTCACTGGGAACAAGAGTAACCATCCGGGATAAAGTTAAAGGCATTATAAAAGGCAGTGACTTTAATCAGGCCTTATTAAAAATATGGCTAGGTGAACACCCTGTAAGCGATGATATGAAACAGGGATTACTGGGAAAATCTAACGATGGCGATTAACCCCTAATCATGTACACGCATAAAACCGTAAAAACCGAAAAACCGGGGACAGACCACGGTTTATCCCTGGCAGTACTAGACGAGGCCTTCCTGGCATAAGCAACCATCCTTGATTGACGACGAATTGTGACGGAGTTCATATCACAGGCTGAAAAACGGCTCTGCCCCCTATTACGCGCGACTGTGATGCTGGGCAGTAAAAGCAGGGTGAGTGTGATGATTCCTTTCATATTGTTCTTCGAATTATTATCATTTTTCAAAAATATTGTTGAAAATGATACTTTCTCGTTTATTGATCAACAACATTAGTGACCAGAGATATCAGGAATAACTGATCTCTGAACCGGTTTATTCACGTAACTGGTTGATCAATATTTAATCCCTCCGTCACCTTTTTTACGTCACCTTTTTTACGTCACCTTTTTTATCGACCTTTTTTATCGTTAGTGGGGGTTACCCAGCTTTTGCTGACCGTGTTCTTCTAAATGTGGCCAGACTCATTAAGCCTGTCATAAATAACCAGATAGATGCAGGTACAGGAACTTCGGCCACATCAAAGACCAGTGTGCTGCCATTGACGATTTCCCAGGCATAGTGGTTACCATCGTAGAAGAAGAAATTATTGGAGAACTCACCGGTGATTGAATCAGCAGTAATCAGTTCCAGACCAGACAGGTCTTCGAAATAAATATAGTCTTCCAATAATTCATTAAAATTGAGATCAAGAAATGCAGTTTCTCCAAGCACCAGATCACCATTGATATGCAGGCTGTCATAGTTTTGATCGCCGCCATAGCCATATCCAAAGAAATCCACTTCGAATGTACCATCCAGTAGCACGTCACCATCAATAGTCATCTGTGCGGTAAATTCACCAGTGTTTCCGTAGCTGTCTGTTGTGCTCATGGGTGCCAGCGTGCCATGTTCAGTGATCACTAATGTTCCAGTATCTGGATATGAGTCCCACATAATTATCTGGCCTGAACCCGCCAGCGTACCACCATCAACCGTGAAGCTACTCGCTGAAATGGTGCCTTCGTTCAAAATGGTACCTGTGCTGGTAATGGAGGAGGCCTCGATATTAACCCGGTTGTTAATTTCACCATTATTTTCAATCTGGTCCGCTCTCAGTTGTGGTGTGGGTGCATGGTTATTCGTGCCGTCACCATTATTAATTACGCCATTGTTTACCAGCCGGGACTCACCGCCAGAACTAACCTCTATGTACCCTTCATCGGCGTTATTTATAACACCGTCGTTGGTTAGTACGCCTTGTATTATAACGGTAGGGTCAACAGCCATTTGTCCGGGGGGGATGGGTGGCATATCTGAGGTGTAGATATTGTTGAGCACACCCGTAGAGGTAATATTAAAGCTATGTGCATAGTGACTGTTGGCCTCTATTCGGCCGTAATTATCAATCACACCGGATGTGGTGGTAGTATGAAAGCCTACAATACCTCCAGTGTTAATAATCGTGCCGCTATTATTCAGTCTCGTATATAGGCCATTGGCCATGACTGCACCGGAGTTATTTAACAGGTTGCTGTTATTGAAAACCGTGTTGTTATGCTGCTGGCCGTAGCTGAAATAGATGCTGCCATCTATCGAGTTATTGATGACGCCACTATTGTCTAAGCGAGACTCACTATGATTGCTTATGTCATTTGAATTATTTATTGTTCCCTGATTGTCGATAAAATCAAAGTTATCAATATTGGGGCCTTCAGTGGGATGTGTTTCAAGTGTCTCACCAGGTGCAATAGTGGTTCCGGCATAGGAGGGGGTTGCAAGCATACAACAGCTTGCGATACAGGCGCTAAGGCGCCATCCAGCATTCTTCATTTACAGTTCCTGCGTCTACTACGTTGTTATTATTATTTCCGTATGTACTAAAGCACAATTTATACCATAAAATAATTAGTTAATTAATTTCATTAAATTCAATGATATATGAAAGTTTTTATGGTGCTCAGGGTTCAGTTTAATGCGTGTTATGTAAAGTTTGCCGTCACATGACAGATTGTTCCGATAACAATGACAACAGACTGTTCAAAAAACCGTGAAAACCGCGCAAAACCGAGGAAAACCGGGAAAACCGGGGACACGGGAAAACCGGGCGGGAAAACCGGGGACAGACCACGGTTTATCCCTGCTGTTCTTTCCCTGGTCTGCCAGGCCGCCCAGGGACAACCCTCCGATTGAGCGCAGCTGATACTTCAGATTTAAACCGCTCCGATCCCAAAGCGAAATTCCCGTTTGTTGCATCCCTTATCTCATCGATCAACCCAGGGTCGAGCTGATGCCTGAATAACTCCCGGTATTGGGATTCTCGATCGTCCTTAAGAGCTGATATCTGCAGATATTGATCATGCGGGGTTATCAAGGTAGATGGCTCGCCTTGTCCATTGACTCGATAACTGCTCCATCGGTATTCAGCCGGATGATCAACCATAGACGCACGCACAGGATTCAGTTCGATGTAGCGGTAGCATCCGAGAACATAGGCCTCATCCTGCGCAATGCAGGATCTGAACCTACCCTCCCACAATGTCCCGCTACGACGGTAAGTTCGATTTATGTATTGAACGTATCGCTGCCCCAGATATTTCATCATCAAACCAGCAGAATCATGCTCTCCAGGCGTGATCAGAAGGTGAACATGGTTTGTCATCAGGACATATGCATGTATTTGACAGCCATATTTATCAGCACATTTTTCCAGCCATTCAAGATAGAACTGATAGTCAGAATCTGCATAGAAACAGGCTTGACGATTATTACCACGCTGGATGAGATGTAAAGGTGTGCCTGGCAGCACTAGACGAGGCCTTCTTGGCATAAGCAACCATCCTTGATTGACGACGAATTGTGATGAAGATCATATCACAGGCTGAAAACCGTGGTCTGTCCCCTATTACTTTGTCACAGGCTGAAAACCGTGGTCTGTCCCCTATTACTTTGCCCTATTACTTTGGTCTGTCCCCTATTACTTGCACTAAGAGTCATTAGTTTATTGATTAAAAGCAGCAATAAACGCAAGACCTGACCACGGACTCACAAGATACTGGAGCCATCATAATAACTTAACGAAAAGGCCTATACTACAAATAGTAATAATAGTTACGTTAAATTAGCATCAATTGCTTTTTAGGCATCACAATATCATTAACATCAATATTATTACTTCTTTTAATTCCAAAGCTTTTTCCTCGAACTAAAATCTGATTATTGTTTCTGAGTTCAGACAATGATGATAAGTACATTTCTCTAGTGGAAGCAGTATTATTACAACTCATTTCAATTAGTTTATTTACACTAACTGTATCATGCCCCCAAATCAAATTTGGAAGATCATCCATCAACCCAATAATGTGCTCATGCTTTGCTGAATCGTTAAAGCTCATCCCTGGCAACTGCAAACTTGCCCTCATCACTAGGCTTATACGACAAATCAAATATTCTAGTTCCAACCCCACCATAATGCCTCATATTATTTCCCATATCCCACGTGACCTCACTCATCGCGTTGTGAGCTCGAAAATGTGAAGACAAGTGAAGCAACCAGTAGCCTCTATGGTTATCGATTGGTTCAATAAAAAAAGGCCTGAAGTATTTATACCCTACAGCCCGCCTTAAAGAATCAGATAATTTAGACTCAATAATATATCTGTTATCGGTGATATCTTCACTAAGCCTAAATATCTCACTGGTATCTATATATCCTTCCAGGCCCATATCAATTATTTTATTTTTAAAGTTATCCTTATTATTAATGAAATCTACAAGCCAACTTATACTTATATTTATGATAATTTCGGACTGAGGCAACTGTTTTTTGATATAATTAAGAACCTCAACACTGACGGCCGAGTACCCATCCTGATCCAGGAAAAAGATAACTCCTCCACCATTTTTAGGATTATTCTTTTTTATGCATTCAACTATTTCAACGACATGATCGTTAAAATCACCTTTTCTAGTGATAATTGAGTCATTTATTTTTTTTGAATATTTACTGCGTGTTAAATTCTTTGCAAGTTCAGTATAATTTAACGGATCTTTTTCAATGAAATAATATTGCGACTCGATACTAACTTTTTTATTTCTGTTTAAGTTAATTTCAATACATGCTGCATCGACATTTTCAAGCATGATAAACGGTGACCCAGGCTCCCCATTGCTATACCTACCGCCTCCTGCAAACCCATCAATAAGCGTTAAATTAAACTTCTCAATTCGTCGATTTTGGCAAACTATATTTAGATATTTAGATATGTATTTCGATAATATTTCATGCTTGACACGGCTATGCTCTGCCAACTTCGGACTATAACTCTCATTCCATTTATGCTTCCTGCTTCTTCTCATACAACTAGATCTGACTACTTAAAACAGGCATTTCACTAAATGTTTGGCCTTCCAGCAGACGGCCATTTGCTTGCTTTGATCTTTTCTTACCGTCAGCTCCCCAACCACCCCACTGCTTGAAGAAAAACGAGACATCAGCAATATCGCATTGTTTTTTAATACTTCTCACCCACTCTATCTTCATCGGTCTAGCTTTAGGACCAGACTCTCCACCCACTATAACCCAATGGATCGCATCCAAATTTATTCGACCTAGATCCTCAAGAAGCGGTTCAACAGATAAAAACCTCACATGTGCATCTATTGACCTTAATTTATCAATTCTCGGCAAACCATACTTTCTATCTTCTACTGACACACCCAACCAAGCATTCTTAGGAGGTATCCTTTTTGAGAAATACTTGGCCATTCTACCAGCACGTTTAGTAAGAATCTGATATGTGTGCTGAGGCGTAAGTGAAATCACTTTAAACACCTCATCTAAGAATGCAAAAGAGGCTCCTTCGTGAAACAAATCACTCATAGAATTAACAAAATATACTGTCGGCTTTTTTCTTTTTAATGGTTGATTTAATCTTTCATGTAACAATGAAACATCAAATCCATTTTCATACCCATTAGCCCCCATTGCTTGCAACCGAGCTGCCATTGTTTCCGCATAGCAATGCTTACAACCAGGCGAGACTTTACTGCATCCAGTCATTGGATTCCATGTCATTTCTGTCCATTCTATTTTTGATTGTCCACTCATAATAACTATCTTAACAAGGCTAACTTCCTTAACAGCACCTATAAAACATAGGAACCGTAACATATCATTCTTAATTTCTAATTAATTAGAAATTATATATTTGTTTCTTGCAGGCGTTCTAACGCAATCTCAATTGTTCTTCTATCAAATAATCCAGCTTTACGAACAGCCCATTTCTCACCTGCAGGCCATTCCCGTATTCCACACTCAATACCTTCAACAGTTGGTTCACACCCGCCCTCAACAATCAACCAGTCAACAGTTGATAGCAACTCCATACCATAAGGTGATTCAAACCCATCAATAATCTGTGCGGTTTTTTCTAGAGCTGGCAAATAGTCTTTTGCTTCGGTTTTTAAGTATGTTTGTACAAATTTACGTTTTTCATCATTAAACCAAATAACATCTAACGGATCAGAATCTGCAATTCTTTTTTCACTCTTCAAATAACTGCCATCTAAGGCATCCAACAAGTGCCTCAATTTATCTGCATAAGGCCCATAATTATTTGATTCAAATTCTAGATTCAGTGGGTTTTTAACTTTTTGAATTTCTATTACACGTTCTAAGAACCAAGCAAGCTTTTGTATTTCTAAAAGACTACACTCCATACCTAAAACCCAATATCTACGGACCAACTCAGCAATTAAGGCTCTAGAAGGAGTTAACTTTTCGACCCCCTTCGACTTCGCAACATTTTGATATTTACTTGTAGGTTCATAAACTAGGATATCTACATTATCTAGATTTGATAAAGCGTTTTCTATCTGTTCTCGAACCACCCACCACTCGAGGCCACCATTACCGGAACCCAAAGGAGGAATTGCGATAGAACGCACCTGATTATCTATTATAAAACGCCTCAGATCTTGCAGTCCGTCTATCACCCATTCGAGTTTCGAAGGACTGCGCCAATGCTGCTTTGTAGGGAAGTTCACAAGCCATTTTGGTCCCATTAACTCACCAGTTTGAGTAACAAACATTTTACCTGTATGAACTTTTTTAGCTTTACAGGCTTTTGAGTATTCAGCCATATTTTTAGGAAACCGTTCTTTAAACATCAGAGCAATACCCTTACCCATTATGCCAACCGTATTGACTGTGTTAACTAACGCCTCAACCTCAGCTTCTAGAAGGTTACCTGTTTTAAAGTGAATCATTAGAAATACCACCCTTGCATTCTATGCACTTCCAGATTCAGACCACGTGCCTGCAACTCTTGCTCCATATCGTTTTTTTGATCATTCGTATAGCATATTATACCAATCAATTCTGTAACTGGTAGATGCCTATGTATCAGTGCTTCTGCTTGATATCGCTCAATCTGAGCAGGATCATCAGAACTTCTTTTAAAATTACGTGCTTGCAATAAAGGCCAATCAATTTCACTAAGATTCTCAATCTCATTAAAATAGCGCGCAGTCATAGGATACGCATGCCTATCAGTAAACACGAAGTTAAAACCTCTGTTCTGAACCTTATGCAAAGTAGATACAAGGATAACTATTTCATCGTTACTACGCCTCATTACGCCACCTCGACCTGTGTAAATGTTATACATCATTGGAGAAAAAGGCGTGAAATAGAAAGGGACATAGTCACTAAGTGTTCCACCTGGAGCAATCGGCACAACTCTATGACTTCGTCTATCAATCAATTCCTCATTACCGATATTGACCCAAACTGGAGAACGAGTTGCACTGTTACCACAATGTAACCCGTTGTCCAATATCCAGGGTAAATTATCTCTATGGACAATACGCCATATAAACGCTTTTTCTTGATTGAGGTTAGGATAATGATTTGGCATTAGTTATTTGCCGAGCTTACCGGATAGTTCCGAGTAAAGTCGATTTTTTGTTCTTGTTATTTGATATCCAGTTTATCTCTTTTTAAACAAATAATTCAATATTTTATGAATACAGAAAAAACCAATATACAGCCGTATACGCAATAAGGCCAAGCTTGATTTTTATTTCTAGATTTCAAAAGAACAAACTGCCTAAATCATTGTTTTATCAAAATATTACTCAAGACCGAAATTGAACCGACACGGTATTTTTACCGAGGGATTTTAAGTTATCCGAATTACCAACAATTCTGATACAAACCGACCCAGAAACATCACTACTACACAAACAAAAACAGCCACTTAAATAAGTGGCTGTTTTTATTAAAGAATATGGTGGCAACACCGGGATTCGAACCTGGGACCCCATCATTATGAGTGATGTGCTCTAACCAACTGAGCTATGTTGCCATGCGCCGGGATATGGAAAGTAACCGGCGATGAGGGCGCGAATTTTGCTAGGTTTTGCCCCTTTTGTCAAGGTTACAGGTCGTATAACCTCAGGCAAATCAGCGACTTCGCATTTTTAATCAATGTATCAATGCTCAAAAACTCAAGCGGCCTGCAGGTTGCGTCTGTGTGGCCATAGAGCAAGGCGGGAAATGTGAGTTTAGTTGCCTAAATGTCCATTTCCCAACGCCGCTATATGGCCACACAGGCGTGAGCTGCAGGTCGCGACTAGACGTTGAAGCGGAAATGTAAGATATCGCCGTCTTTTACGATGTACTCCTTACCCTCTACCCGCAGCTTGCCCGCTTCCTTGGCACCGCTCTCGCCGCCGTACTGGATAAAGTCATCGTAGGCCATGGTTTCGGCGCGGATAAAGCCTTTTTCGAAGTCGGTGTGGATCACCCCGGCCGCCTGTGGTGCGGTGGCGCCGATGCGCACGGTCCAGGCGCGCACTTCCTTTACCCCGGCAGTGAAGTAGGTCTGCAGGCCCAGCAGCGAGTAACCGGCGCGGATCACGCGGTTCAGGCCCGGCTCTTCCAGCCCCATTTCATCGAGGAAGTCTTTCTTTTCCTCGTCGTCCAGTTCCACCAGCTCGGCTTCGATCGCGGCACACACCGCAACCACCACTGCGCCTTCTTTTTCGGCAACCGCTTTTACCGCATCCAGGTGCGGGTTGTTTTCAAAACCATCTTCATTCACATTGGCAATGTACATGGTGGGCTTGCTGGTGAGCAGGAACAGGCCTTTAACGATTTTCTTTTCTTCGTCGTTCAGTTCCAGCGTGCGCACCATGTGGCCTTCGTCGAGGTGCGCCTTGACCTTTTCCATTACCGCCAGCTTGGCTTTGGCATCCTTGTCGCCAGACTTGGCCACCTTGCTCACGCGCAGCATGGCTTTTTCTACCGACTCCATATCTGCCAGGGCCAGCTCGGTATTGATCACCTCGATGTCGTTGAGCGGGTCGACCTTGCCGGCCACGTGCACGATGTCGTCGTTTTCAAAGCAGCGCACCACCTGGGCAATGGCATCGGTTTCGCGGATATTGGCGAGGAACTGGTTGCCCAGGCCTTCACCTTTGGACGCACCGGCCACCAGGCCCGCGATGTCGACGAATTCCATGGTGGTGGGAATGACTTTCTGCGGCTTGACGATTTCCGCCAGTTTATCCAGCCGTGGGTCGGGCATGGGCACCATGCCCACATTGGGCTCGATGGTACAGAAGGGGTAGTTTTCCGCCTGTATCTTCGCCTGTGTGAGTGCGTTAAACAGTGTTGATTTACCTACGTTTGGCAAGCCAACGATGCCACATTTAAAACCCATGTCTCTGTCCTGTTAATGTGTGCAATGCGGCACAGTGCATTGCGGATTATTTAGTGTGCAGACGGTGCACCGCTTTTTCCCAGCTGCCTTCGGCCAGCAGTGGCAATACGCGCAGTGCATCATCGATGGAATTATCAATGCTGATCTGTTCATCCTGGGATGCCCGATGCAGCACATAGTCAACCACCTGGGAACGATCCCCCGGATGGCCAATACCAATGCGCAGACGATGAAACTCTTTACCGAGGTGCGCAATAATATCCCGCAGGCCATTGTGCCCGCCATGGCCACCGCCGGTTTTCAGGCGTGCCGTGCCCGGCTCCAGGTCCAGCTCGTCGTGAGCCACCAGGATATTTTCCACGGGAATTTTATAAAAAGAGGCCAGCTTCTGCACAGCCAGGCCGCTGCGGTTCATAAAGGTGTCGGGCTTGAGCAGCCATACGTCACGGCCTTCCAGCACCACCTTGCAGACCTCGCCTGAAAATTTACTCTCAGGACGAAAATGCGCGCCCTTGAGGCGCGCAATTTCATCAACCAGCCAGAAGCCGGCATTGTGTCGGGTTTGCTCGTATTTCGAACCGGGATTGCCTAAACCGGCAATCAGCTCGATGCTTACTACCTTACCCGACATGCCGTGAAGCCTTACTCTTCAGCAGCGGCTTCTTCGTCTTCATCTGCAGCAGCACCGCCCTTAGGTGGGTGGATAGCAACAACCGCGGTGTCGTGGTCTTCGCCCTGCTTCATCGCCATCAGCTCAACGCCTTTTGGCAGCTTGATTTCAGTCAGGTGGATAGACTCGCCGCTGTTCAGTGCAGATACATCCACTTCGATGAACTCGGGGATATCTTTTGGCAGACATTCCACTTCAAGCTCGGTGAATACATGGCTGAAAATACCGCCCTGCATTTTCACACCTGGCGCCACATCTTCACCGATAAAGTGCAGTGGTACATTGATGTGCATCTTGTGCTTGGGATCAACGCGCTGGAAGTCGATGTGCATTACATCCACTTTGAAAGGATGGTGCTGCATATCACGCACGATCACTTTCTCGGCCTTGCCGTCAACTTTCAGGTCGATGATTGAAGAGTAGAACACTTCATTATCTACCTGAGGACGAATCTCGCGCAGGTCGATCGTCAGGTTAACGGGATCCGCACCGGCACCGTACAGGATGCCAGGCATTTTTGCTTCATGACGCAGGCGGCGGCTCGCACCCTTCCCCAGGTCTGTGCGCGTTTCAGCGTTAATAGTAATTGCCATTGGTTTAACTCCAACTGTGTATGCCAGGGCCACGCGACCATAGCCAAGGCGAAAAAAGGACTGCGGATTATACATAATGCCTGCGCCAAACGCACGGCTTTTAATCACTATGGGGACGGCTGATTAGCATTATTCAGAAGTGGACGAGCTCCAGCTAGCTGTAGGGAGGTGCAGGGAGGGTGTCTGCGCGGGGACTCGAATAGACGTTAAAACAGACCGCTTTTAGTTATTTGCGTTTATTTATTCCGCACATCCTGTGCTCCACCCTTCGGGCCGTGCGTCCGCACGTTCAAAGTGCTCCTGCACTTTAGTGCGTTTTCTTGTGCTTCTGGCTTTTCAGGCAGGTGGACAGCAGATCAATCCATATACATCGAGCTGACCGACTCATCCTGGTTCATTCGACGGATGGTTTCCGCCAGCATGGTGGCAATCGACAGCTGGCGAATCTTGTCGCAGGCCTCGGCTTCGGCGGATAACGGGATGGTATCGGTTACCACCAGCTCATCCAGCTGCGAACCGCGGATATTGTCAATCGCCGGGCCGGACAGCACCGGGTGGGTACAGTAGGAGGTGACGCTGAGGGCGCCGTGCTCTTTCAGCGCGGCGGCGGCGCTACACAGGGTGCCGGCGGTATCCACCAGGTCATCCACCAGCACGCAGTTCTTGCCTTCAACGTCACCGATGATGTTCATCACCTTCGCCACATTGGCCTTGGGACGCCGCTTGTCGATAATTGCCAGGTCCGCATCCCCCAGTCGCTTGGCCAGGGCCCGCGCACGCACCACGCCGCCTACATCCGGCGACACCACAATCAGCTTCTCGTGTCGCTGGCGCCATACATCCCCCAGCAAAATCGGTGAGGCGTATACATTATCCACCGGAATATTGAAGAAGCCCTGGATCTGGTCGGCGTGCAAATCGACCGTAAGAATGCGATCCACCCCCACGCTCTCGATCATATTGGCCACCACCTTGGCGGTGATGGGCACACGGCTGGAACGGGGACGGCGATCCTGGCGTGAATAGCCGAAATAGGGCACCACCGCGGTAATGCGCTCTGCCGAAGCACGACGCAGGGCATCGACCATAACCAGCAGTTCCATAATGTGATCGTTGGTGGGCTTACAGGTGGGTTGGATAACGAAGACCTGGCGGCCACGTACGGTTTCTTCTATTTCAACGCTGATTTCGCCATCGCTGAAGGTCTGCACGCTGGCTTTGCCTAGTGGCTGCTGAAGTTGGGCCGCAATGCGACGCGCCAGGTCCGGGTTCGCATTACCGGTGAAAATCATCAACTCGGAGTTGTTTTCATTCACAATGTTTTTCGCTACAGGGTTAGCCAGTGAAGGTTGTCTGAACATAAGCCTCAGACCTTATCAAATCCGCGTTGTGTATGATAGAGACAAAAACACATAACTCTATATTCGTCTGTAAACCGTGTTTGTTTACAGCATTGAAAAAATCTGGCTGACTGGCTGCAATCGACTGGTTTGATTGCAGTTGTATCTTGCAGTATCGGCATAATGCCGGCTGCGCTCCGCCTTTGCTTAAAAGCTTTTTGGTGGAGACTTAAATCTAGCTGATAAACAATGCGCCTGTGGCGCATTTTGCTATTCCATCGATCTTTTGCGAAATACCTTCCCTTTCACTACGGGAGGATTACTCGGGCTTTCCTGCCCTCGCCCCTTCGGGGTCAGCGTAAAAAGCACGCTGTTAAAATTCGCTCCCGGCGAATTTCTCGAACCTCTTTCGGTTCGAGCCACTCAGTGACGGTTTAAATCTATTTGATCTGGCTTTTCTAATAAAAACAATGCGCCTGTGGCACATTATTGCCATTCCATCGATCTTTTGCGAAATACCTTCCACTTCACTACCGGAGGATTACTCGGGCTTCCTGCCCTCGCCCCTTCGGGGTCAGCGTGAAAAGCACGCTGCTGAAATTCGCTCCCGGCGAATTTCTCGAACCTCTTTTCGGTTCGAACCCTCCCGGAGGAGACTGTAAAGCAATTTCATCTGGCTTTGGCCGCTGAGCTTTCTCTACAGTTTTTAATATGGCTGGGCCGGGAGGATTCGAACCTCCGCATGACGGGATCAAAACCCGTTGCCTTACCGCTTGGCGACGGC
>DATCTK010000021.1:0-5547 GCA_036567985.1 Gammaproteobacteria bacterium
AGCACCATCAAGAAACTTATCTCAGGAAAACACCTTCTCATAGCATTTTCGGGAACCCGCGCTTTTTGCGGGCAAGTGACCGGGAACGGCATTTTCTTGCTTACTTCTTTTTTGCTGTAGAAAAAGAAGTGAGTCGCCAGAAAGGCGAAAAAACACAGTTCAGATAAAAATGAAGATAAATCTTTGCAGTGACAGTTGAGTTTTGACCTCGTTCCCACGCTCCTGCGTGGGAACGCATACCGACTCTATGTGTTGCCACACAGGCTCGCAGGAAAGGCAACAAGTAAATGGCAGTGGCAGCCTCTATTTGTCTTTTCAGTCAGCTCGTATTATTGTGCAGATAAATCAATAAAATAAATAAGGGCATGGCATGTTGGAACAACTCACCGAACTAACGGGCCGCATCTCGGGAATGCTATGGGGCAGCTGGATTACACTGGCGGTATTGCTTGGCGTGGGCTTTTATCTGACCATCCGCCTGGGTTTTATCCAGCTACTGGGTTTTCGCCATTCACTGCATGTCATCCAGGGACGTTATGCCTGCAAGGAAGACAAGGGCGATGTCAGTCACTTCCAGGCACTGGCCACCGCACTCTCGGCCACGGTGGGTACGGGTAATATCGCCGGTGTGGCCACCGCGATTTCACTGGGCGGGCCGGGGGCGTTGTTCTGGATGTGGGTGACCGCGATTTTCGGCATGGCCACCAAGTTTACCGAGAGTACGCTGGCGCTGCAGTTCCGTGAAATCGATGAAAACGGTGTGTCCGGCGGGCCCATGTACACCCTGCTGCATGGCCTTAAAATGAAACGCACCGCAATGCTGTTTGCCTTGTTTGCGGCGATTGCCTCCTTCGGCATCGGCAACCTGGTACAGGTCAATTCGGTGGTGGATGGCCTGGCGTTTATCGAGCCGCAGGTAAAAACCTACAGCTGGCTGGTGGGGGTGATTATGGCGCTGCTGGTGGGTATGGTGATACTCGGCGGGGTAAAGCGAATTGCCCGGGTGGCGGGTACTATCGTGCCGTTTATGGCGGTGGCCTATATCGTGGTGGCTATGATTGTGCTGTTAAATGAATACCAGCAAATTCCCGCAGCGATTATCACCATTCTCAACCATGCGCTGAACCCCTGGGCCGTGGGTGGTGCGGCGGTGGGCGAGGCAATTCGCTGGGGCGTGGCGCGGGGCCTGTTTTCCAATGAGGCCGGCCTGGGCTCATCCCCCATGGCCCATGCAGCGGCCACGACCAATGAACCGGTGCGCGAAGGCCTGGTAGCAATGATGGAGCCGTTTGTGGATACTCTGGTGATCTGCACCATGACCGGGCTGGCGATTGTGGTCACCGGCGCCTACCTGGACGCACCCGAAGATGTCACCGGTGCATCCCTTACCGCTTATGCCTTCAGCCAGTCGATTGGTGATGCAGGCGCAATGATTGTCGGCGGCGGGCTGGCGCTGTTTGCCTTCTCCACGATTATCGCATGGTCATATTACGGCGACCGCAGTGTAAAATTCATGCTGGGTGAAAAAGCGGTGCTGCCCTATCGCCTGGTGTACACAGCGTTGATTGTGGTGGGTGCCATCGTGCCGCTGCAGCTGGTGTGGAATATTGCCGATATCACCAATATTCTAATGGCGGTACCCAACCTGCTGGCACTGGTACTGCTGGCCGGGCTGGTGAAAAAACTCAAGACCGAATATATGCGCAAGCATATGAATGATTGAAGCTGGCCAAAAGCAAAACCACAAGAAAACGCAAATGAACGCAAATGAACGCAAATGAACGCAAAAAGGCGCGAATAAACGCTAATGTGTATATTGCTAAAAACACCGGCAGGTAAATGCGAAACAGCTTTTATTATATTTGCGTGTATTAGCGTTCATTTGCGTTTTCTTTTTCTTTTAATAAAAGTCCAAACCAATTAATTCATTATCTGGAGAAATTATGCCTGAATTACAAATTGAAGATCTAAACGTTGGCGACGGTGCCGAAGCTGGTGCTGGTCAGGGTGCGGAAATTGTCGTGGTACATTACACCGGCTGGTTGACCGACGGCACTAAATTCGATTCAAGCCTGGATCGTAACGACCCGTTCAGTTTTACCCTGGGTGTAGGCCAGGTGATTAAAGGCTGGGATGAAGGTGTAAAAGGCATGAAGGTCGGTGGCAAGCGCAAGCTAACCATTCCACCAGAAATGGGCTACGGCGCGCACGGTGCCGGCGGGGTGATTCCGCCCAATGCGACCCTGGTGTTTGAAGTGGAGCTGCTGGATATTCGCTAGGATTGTTTTTAAAAGCAAATGAAAACGCGAATGTAAACGCACTAAAGTGCAGGAGCACTTTGAACGTGTGCACGCACGGCCCGAAGGGTGGAGCACTGGGATGTGCGGAATAAATGACAGCACCTGCGCATCCATGCACGTCAACGCAAGTTAACGCAAATAGTTTGTAGGTTGGGGTGACGAAGGAACCCCAACGGTGTCGGGCATTTATGCTGCATATCCTGTGCTTCACCTTTAGCTGGTTCCCATGCTCCTGCGTGGGAACCATTTGTAAAGACAGAGAGTCCGCCAATACACGCGAATAAACGCAAATAGGATATGGATTATTTCACGCCTGACTAAAAGATGCGTTTAATCCTGCAGGCATTAGCGTTTATTGGCGTTTATTTGCGGACTAAAATCACCGGCCATAAAAAAGGCACGTCAATGACGTGCCTTTTTTGTTTAGCCTGAGTGGCTTATTACAGGCCGTACTCTGACCAGTTAACGGTGGTGGTTACGTCACCATAGTCGATGGTGAATGAGCTACAGTCATTGAAGGTAACGGTAGCTGTTACACCACCACTTGCAGTTACTGTGATTGTGCCTGCACTTGGTACACCTGATGTGCAATTGAACAGCACGCCTGATGCAGAGATTGAGATAGTGCCGTGATCTGGATGTGTAACTGAACCGTTTACATTGTAGCCGGAGGTGTCATCACCCGATACTTCCATATTGTTTGTGGTGTATGTGGTGCTGCTATAGGCGCCGGAGATATCACCACTAAAGGTCAGGTTTTCTGTGCAGTTATAGCTCAGGTCACATGTCATTGTGCCGTTGATAGAAGTGGTTTCACCGTTGATGGTAACGGTGAAATTGCGATACGTCATGGTTAGGCCATTGCCATTTTCTGTGTAGGAAACAGAGCCGTTATAGGTTGCTGTTTCGTAGTAGTCGTCAATTACACAGTTATTGAAGGTGATGTTCATGTCGATATTGCTGGTCTCGTACGAGTCCATGCCGGTGACATCGACTGAGCCAGAGGTGCAAATGTTTGGTACTGTTTCCATATTGGGCATCTGTAGTGCCTTACTGGCAACATTTCTAACAGTGGTTTTAAAACCAAAGCCGCCTGCGTTGGTAGGTGCTTCAGCATTCGCGGCATTATTTGTCGCTTCTGCAGCCGCAACTGCCAGATCTGTTTTATTTGCTTCTGTGATTTCAGCTGTGGGCTCAACTGTCGTGTCAGCCGCACCGCCACCGCCGCTGCTGCCGCCACAACCGACCAACATGGCCGCTGATAACAGGCCGCTGAATAAATAGACATAACTCGTTTTCATGTAATGCTTCTCCATTGAGTGTTATTAAAAATAAAGCCTTATTATAGGTGTTTGTGAAAAACAGAAATGTAGGATTATTCTGATTTTAAGATGCATATATAGAACATATTTCTGCCGGGGTCAAAACTGGCCGATAAGTGACGCGCTCAGCACATCGGCCTGCTGACCAGGGGTATGAATTAGCGGATGGGCGATCAGCTGGCGCAGTTCGGCGGCGTTGTTCATGGCGCTGCTGGCGGGGTTGATCTGGTTGAGCACCACGGCAAACACCTCGAGGCCGCGGGATTCGATCGCCTGCAGGCTGAGCAGGATATGGTTGATACAACCCAGTTTATCTTCCGCCACCAGCAGCACCGGCAGGCCCAGGCGTTGTGCCAGGTCGCCATTCAGGCCATCTTCACACAGCGGCGAGTAAAAACCGCCTGCACCTTCCACCAGCAGGCGAGTGTCGGGGTTTTTCTGATCATCGACTGTCAGTGCGCAGGCCTGTTGCAGCTGTTCCAGACGAATGGTCTCACCCTGCAGACGGGCGGCTTCGGCGGGGGAAATTGCCGCCTGTAGCGGGTAGGGGCAGACCACGGATTGCGGCTGCGCGTACTGGCAGGCCTGCATCAGCGCCTGAGCATCGGCGGCGATTAGCTGTCCGCTGGCATCGGGGCTGCAGCCGGACTCCACGGGTTTGCGTGGGATCGGGGTGAAACCCGCGCCCAGCAGTTGCTGCGCCAGCAGGCAGGTAATATGGGTTTTGCCGACGCCGGTGTCGGTGCCGGTGATAAACAGGCCCCGCTTTAGTCGTTGGTCGTTAGTCGTTTGTCGTTGGTTCTGGCTCATTCGTCGTAGTTGAGTTAGTCCTGCGTCAGGCGGGTCAGGGCTTCGCGGTATTTTTCCGCGGTTTTCTGCACGATGGCCTCGGGCAGTTCGGGGCCGGGGGCGGTTTTGTTCCAGTTCAGGGTTTCCAGGTAGTCGCGCACAAACTGCTTGTCGAAACTTTCCGGGCTGCTGCCGGGCTGGTACTGATCCGCAGGCCAGAAGCGGGAAGAATCCGGGGTGAGCACTTCGTCGATCAGCACCAGCTGGTTGTCCTTGTCCACACCGAATTCAAACTTGGTGTCGGCAATGATAATGCCCCGCTGTAGCGCGTAGTCGGCGGCTTCCTGGTACAGCCGCAGGCTGACATCCTTTACCTGCTGTGCCAGCTCGGCCCCCAGCAGCTGTTCGGTGGCGGCATAGTCGATATTTTCATCGTGCTCGCCCACCGCCGCCTTGCTCGACGGGGTATAGATGGGCTGGGGTAGCTTGTCCGCCAGCTGCAGGCCCTCGGGCAGTTGAATGCCGCAGATGGAACCGCTTTGTTGATAGTCTTTCCAGCCGGAACCGATAATATAGCCGCGCACAATCGCTTCCACCGGCAGTGCTTTGAGGCGCTTTACCACCATGGCGTGGTTTTCCACCGATTTGCGTTCTGTTTCGTCGCTGATAATGTCCTGCAGCGGAATATCCGCCAGATGGTTGGGAATAATGTGCTGCAGTTTGTTTAGCCAGAAGCGGGTGACCTGGTTAAGGATTTTGCCCTTGTCGGGAATCGGCGTGGGCATTACCACGTCGAAAGCCGAGATGCGGTCGGTGGTGATTATCAGCATATGCTCATCGTCGATTTCGTAAATATCACGAACCTTACCCGTATGCAGGCGCTTGAGGTTGCTGATCTGGCTGGTGTGCAGGCTATCGGACATCGTGGAGGCTTCTCTGTGTGCGCTAAAGGGGCGTATTTTAGTGGATAAGCGCCCCTGTGGCGAGGCCTGCGTGAGCGGTGGCGAAGCGTACCTGAAAGAGGACTCCCTCCCTAAAAGGGGTCAGAGCCACTGCTGTCCCACTTAATCACGCACCAGGGATAGCTGCAGCTGCAAGTCAGGCGGCCTGTCTATGTTATTTGGCTTCAACAGCTC
>DATCTK010000022.1:0-65150 GCA_036567985.1 Gammaproteobacteria bacterium
TGCCGAAAATGCTTTCTGCCTAGGGGCAAAATCACAGGACGTGATTTTGAGTGCTGATGTGCCTGGACGGCACTCCAGCACGACCCGGCAACGAAGATAATGTCATCAGCTAACTTAGTTAAACTTAAATAAATTCTCGAAGCATTTTCGGGACCCCTGTGGGGGGATGTTAGAAATGAGATAACCCAAAAACGTCGAAATTTCGCTGAAAACCCCATCACGTGGGCATTTGGGTAGATTTGGTTATAAATCATATTTACATATGAAATGAGACAAAAACTACATAATTAACGAAAATTACCAGTAAAAAATGATAAAAATGCTGGTAAAAAAGTGCTTAAAATCTCCATCAAATCGACTTTAAATGACATTTTTACGGCCTTTGAAGCACCTTATATGGTCTATTCGCTGTTGTTATACGGCCTAATTGGCATATAATTATAGTTGTTAGATGGGCTGTGGCCATCTAGGCAGCTGGGAAATCGCAGGTCCAGTTGGGTAATCGGGCAACCGATACTCTTACGGGGAAGGTGGCGTACCCCCATGATGGTCACAGTTCACCTTCTAACACATCATAAAACGCTTTATCTTTTAGATTGCTGATACTCACTAAGCCACCTGTTCTGAGGCTGTTTGTTCTGATCGTGTGCCGGGTACCATCGGCAGCTTTCCCCTTCATTTTGTAATTCACCCGGATAACCAGCTTACCTTTTCGGTCCTCACCTGGGGCATCAAATACATACAATACTGCGGGATCTCGCTTGTCCCATAGTATGCTTTTGGGGTTATTGATGGCGTCCGGCATGGCACGCACCAGGTCTTTTGGGATGTGCCTGCCATCCTTTGAGTCACGCAGCAGGTGCATGATCTCTTTATCGGTTACTGTAATCAGTGCGGTTTTTGGTGCCTGGTCGCGCTCGACCAGGGCGCTGACTATGGACGGTTTGAGGTAGCCTACTGTCTTAATTTCACCTTGTGGCTGTTTGCGATCGAGCAGCTGATTAACCCATGGGCTGAATGCCCTGGATAGTTTAGGTGACAGTGTCTGGGCCTCATTCAAAGCCTGGTTGCGTAGTGCTTCAGGCATTCTCATTACCTGCTCACCCAGCGCGGTATCTGGCCCTAGCCAGGCTTTGCCCACATTGTAATCAAAGCCGGTATCAATGCCCTGTGGCACCAGGCCATAATCTTCTCCGGTTTTTCGGTTAATACGGCGCTGGTAGTTAATGGCTGGTGCCTGGCTAAGTTCCAGTTTTTCCCGACGCATTTGCCTGGGTGACAGCGTGCGTGCTGTACAGCGACAGCCCCAGCCATTGGGTGGGTAGAATGTAATCCAGAAGTCGTCATCAATGGCTAGCACCAGCCCATCCCATGCCTCATGTTCAGGCCTTACACGTGCATCACCCACTGTCTGGTACTGCATATAGGGTCTGGTTTCTTTAACCCGCTGAATTTGCTGCCAGCGTCCCGCCATATGAGCCGATCGCATATTGGTGTCGTAGATTACCCGTGTGCGCCAACCGCGCTTTCCCTTGTAGTTCCAGCCGTGCTTGGCCACCAGGCCATCAAATTGCTTGCGGAACTGACCTATGCTCATGCCGTCAGATATCGCCTGGTCGACGGTATTTCTCAGGTCCATTAGCAGATCATTTTTAGTGGCACCGGCCACGGTGAAAGCCTTGGCATGCACCTCGGCATTGAGGTCATCCCAGTACTGAGTGGGTAGATTCAACTTGCCTTTAAAGAAGCTGATCGCTTCTTCAAATTTGACAGAACCTATATCGACAGTTGTTGGCATCAGAAATTAGCTTTTGTGAGTGCAGCAGGTATCGTGACGTGGGGGATAATTTTTCCAGAACAATTAAAGCCAAAAAGCGTAGTTGCTTTGCTATTACTGCCTTGGTTCAGCTGATCGGTTGCAGCCTTTGGAAAGCCATACTCTTTAATTTTTTGGTGTTGATCTCGCAATTTCATATCCTCGCTAGTCGGTATGATATAAATACTATGCCTGCACACTGAGCTTCACCTCAATGGCCGCCAACAACTTATCTCGGTGTTGCTTTATTTCAATATACTTGGCACTGATATCAGCATTCTCTTCATCCTTGCATAGTGGACATGCAGGTGGTGAGATACCTAGTTCACTCCAGTTGCCAGGGTACTCATATTTAAGCTCATGCTTTCTGCACTCGAATGTTGGATGTTTCATAATTGAGGATTATGGATGCTTCGTTTTAACCACTTCACTCAGCTCATCTTTACTCAGGTACCAGAATGGTTTCTGTCCATTCGAGTACTGCATCCTGGCAAAGTCGCCTGGCCGGGTGGAGAGGTGCGCCAGCACACGGTAGATGTTGGTCATATTGCTGTTATCCCAGGCACTGCTGCGTCGTGCACGTAAGAACATGACCAGTGGGAAGCACAGTAGCCCCAGTAAAAATGCCAGTATTGCGATAATTAAACTGATCATTAGTAATTTCTCCAATTGAGTATGAGCTTCCCAGCCCCGTATATTCTGTTGTTAGCTGGCCTTAGTCCGGCAGTTGGCTCCACCACTCGACGCCGCAATTTTTACAGCGGCATCTGTCATAATCACCGCCGCCGCTAAGGCCGCCATAGTCTTCATCAATAATCTCAGCATCCGCGTGTGCCCATTGTCCTGGCGCACCTTTTGGCATTGGATGGACAGAGTTGCAAAGATAACGCGTGCCGTCTTTCGGCCAGCTAACGGGCAGTTCAACCGGACGCTCGGCATCGGTGCGGTTTTCACTGTCAGTGCTCATAGTCAATCCCCCTGTGTGTTCCATGCGCCGGTTAACGGCGCGTTAGTTGTCTAATGTTCCGCACTCTTTCGAGTACAATAAATATTCTTCAACTTTTTTCTTTTTCTTCTCAATAAAACTTTCGTCTCGGTACATTATTCCTTTATCGGTATATGTAATTCCCTTGCTTGTAGAAATTACTGATTCATTGACCATGTCAACCATCGCCAATAGATCGTTAAATTCCTTAAAAATGCGCTCGGCATTTGATGTTGATAGGTCGCGCTGCTCGTTAATGCCGAAACGTAGAGCTTTACATAACTCTTGATGCAGCTCAGAGCATTCTTCGCCCAATATTGTTAATAGGTGTTCTTGTCTATTCATGCGCCAGCCTCCACAGCTAACAAGTTAATAAAGTTCGCTACGCTTGGACCCGCAAACAGCGCGGGCCACTTATCACAGCGTTATATTTCTCACGCATTCCACAGCGCATAAAGCAGTAACCCAACCAGCGCCCCAAACAATGGAAAGTAATACCACTCCATCATGATAACCCCTCTTGTTATAGGCATTGCGTCACGTCGATGGCATACACCATCACCGGCTTGTCACCAAAATGCGGGTGAGTGATCTGCTTTTGTGGGGGATATGAAACCCACTTTCGACGTAGTGTTTTAGATTCATCCCCGCGCTTTGGATAACCCAACTTGAGATGAATCTCGTCATATGGCGCACCACGCAGACGACGTTCCCAGTAGTCATTTGCCAGCCGGTATTCTTCTGGTTTCTCACCATTAGCTATCGCATGCCAGTGCACGGCCTTCAAGTGCAGTATCAAAATACGCATAAATCTAAGCATCCCGCCAATTCGGCCATTTATTACACATCATCTGCCCGTCGCATTCCTCATGTATGCAGGTACACTGATCATCGTAGGTCATGTTCTCCTTGTAGCGTGCAACACAGCCACATTGAGTGCACTTTAAAAAACCTTCATCCGGCTTCGTAAATCGTACCTTCGTAATCGGACCTGAAAACTGGGAATGAACATAGTCACGGGCGGCCTTTTCAAGCGGTTCGAACATGTCTACGGTGCGGGTACAGCGGTAGTGGTTTTTATCCGTGGTAAATGCTGTGCACACGGGCTTGTTATGTTCGTCGTAGGTCCACTCATCAGGGTATGCCGGGTCATCAATGCCGAAGCTGATGGCGCGTAAATGGATATCGCAGGCATCGATATCGCCTGTCATTTCATCAACTGACTCATTGATGCAGTGGTAGCAAAATTCGGCTTCGAAGCCAGCGCCTTCAGACTGGTTGGAGGGTCGGTATAATTTAGTCATTTCGATCGATCTCATGCATGCCGTCCAGCTGTCCTGACAGTAATGCCAGGGCTGTCATCTCACCTAGGCGTTTTTCATCCATTTCCGGCGCAATGGTTTCCAGGCCATCACGGAATTCTTCAAGCGTGGCGGCCTTCTTGAGCAGGTTTTTAATGGGTTGTGCCAGATCCGCAATTAATGCATCTGCCTCGGTTGCTGCCTGTTCAGAAAACTGGTCGATAGAAGTGGTATTATCAGCCGCTGCAAACTGATGGTGCCCACCGCAGTTTGGACACTGGCTAAATTCAGCCTGTACAGGGGCTGGGGTTTTATTGGCACGGGGTAAAACAGCCTCACCATCCTGTGGCAATGGAATTTGTAAACGGTCATGTGCGAAGCTTGCAGGGATATTTACAAATTCACGGGCTGTATCCAGCACGTCTGCCCAGTCTTTCCGGGCCTCGCTCTCTTCAAAAAACTCAAACTGAGGCGCAACCGCACCGGCAAAGTTTAATTGGGTCACCCACTCAAATAACTGATTGAAGGTGTCACAGATGATCTGCCGATCGGATGCATTCACCGACTGTTCGCGCTCCCGGTGTGTTTCACTGGCAGCACGTGAACCCTGGCCCTGAATTTCAGTGGCCAATGTTTGGGAGGTAATCGCCTTTGAAAGCTCCTTGTTGCACATATTCACCAGGCGTTCATGCACCACCTCACCCGAATGTTTAGTTTCCAGCAGCTCCACTGCACCGGTATCGGGGATTGCGGCCACACCGTCTTCGACCATGTCAGCCAGCTGATCGGCCAGCTCGTTCTGTTCTGCAAGCGGTGTGCCCTGTGGGTACTTGCCGATTGCCCAGGGAATACCGTACTTTTCACAGAACTTCATGAAGTACTTCAGGCCATTGTGCTTAAATATATACGGCCAGAAACACGAGCTGAACACTGCAACACCATAGGGGTTTTCATAGCTGTGCATATGGCGTGTGAGTAGCCATTTCTTGTCGCCCAGCTCTTCACCCTCTGACGGATTGTTCTGCGTTAACAGACGCAGCTCATTGTCCGGTGAGAAAATAAAACGGCGATTGGGCCGGTCCACGACCTTGCCGGGTACCAGAAACTGCCCATCGCGTTGCCACACCACTTCATGCACCTGATAGCCACGAAATACGCCCTGAGCCATATTCCAGATGGTATCAGACCACTGCATGCCGTGAGATGGCTTACCGCTCATGATCTTCTGGCACAGTTCGAGTGCCTGGATATCCACCGCGGATTCACCCTTGGTGGTTAAACGATATTCAAAGCCCAGCAGGGATGAGCGTACTGAGCGCAGGTCACCGATTACATGGCTATCGAGCACGATGGCATCATAGACTTCCTGTGACTTACCCATTTTACGCAGTACCACATCCGGGTTGGGTAAAAACGAAAGCCCCGCATAAAAGTTGGGGTCATTTCTGCGAGTGGCTATGTCGCTTTTGAGTGTGCCCTGTGAGGCTTTTTTAATGTCTGATGTATTCATGGTTAATAACCTGGTATATGACGCCTGGACGAATTGCTGCGCCTGCCAGCGGTTGCAATTTTAGGAATGCCACTGGCACGAGTTGACGCCACCATCCATAGAATGTGCAAAGCTACCAGGGCATCGAAATGGTGATGGGTTTGTTTTTCTGGCCACTCATCCAGTTGATCTAATAACTGGGTGAGTGATGAGTGCAGCACGATTTGTGGAGATGCATCATTAATAAAGGGTTCAAGTGACTCAATGCGCACACCCATATCGACTGATGCAGTTACACCCACCAACGGCAATGCAATGCCGTGCTCTGACAATGCCTGTGTGCGGAACTCTGTGCGCATGTACTCATAGGCATTATTGTTTTCAAAACCGATTGCCTGGCAATTGTATTCACGTTGAATCTTGATTAAATCGGCTTTCAAGGTGCTTGATAACCGTCGTTTAGATAATGCTTCAACCACACACAGCTGCGTGGTTTCTGTATCCCAGGCACCCACCAGTATTGCACTCGGGTCTGATGTCTGACCCTTGCCCATGGATGGGTCACAGGCACCAAAATGCACCCAGTGGTGCTTTTTCATTACCCAAAACTTGATATCAGTGAAGACCTTGTCATCGTCACTGCGTGGGTCACCCTGCATTTCGGTACCGAACGCCCGACGATTTTTAGCACGGGCTTTCATCAGGCCAAACAGCGAACGTACAGATGGCCATGAGACCACAGCGCCTTTGTCCATTCGCTTTTTATTCTTCAAATAGAACTTATATGATGGCAACTCAGTTTCATCGAGCATAATACCCTTGTCATCCGCCTGCCGTTCTGCCTTGGGGTCCTGGTTGCGCATGATCTCTTCGCAACGTGCCCACAAGTCATCATGTATTGGGAATTGCTCAATCGCCTTAAAGTGATGAACCTTGTAGCCAATGGTGTTCTTAGCACGTGATATAGGGTCATCTTTATTTAAGATGGTACCCACGCCCATGAATTTAACCGAGCCATCCGGAGGGCCAAGATAATCAATCGCTTTCTCAATCCAGTCCCAGCGGTTATCACGCTCGGTAGGGCTTTTGGCTTCTTTATCAGTGATCAGATCATCACCTAATAGAATTTTGGGGCGGCTGGCACCGTGGAATGTTCCTCGAATTGCCTGTTCCGCCCCAAAGGGTTCAATCTTCACGTTAGTTCTGGTGACAAGTTCCCCAACTTTCCAAACAGGTCCACGGCCACAGACTTCAGGAAAGTCCATGCGCAACATCGCGTTGCTTTCCAACTCTGTTTTTATCACCATCAATAACTTGGTGGGCAGCTTCGTTTCGGCACCCAGTAGAACCACGTAGTCCAGGAAAGCAGGGATTTTATCAATGCCAACAGCCGCACGTATTTCAGGGCGCTGAAGTAAGCCAAGCACAGCAATGAATACCGGTCCCACCTTGGTGAGCAGGGACGATTTCGCCTCGCCACGCGGAGCGACCCAGAATTGTTTACTACCGGCTTCCTGCGCCAGGGTAGATGGAAAGGTTCGGCAAAAATGTGCCTGAAATGAGGATGACTCACCTCGAATGTGATGAGGAAAGTAAGTGTAAGCAAAGAATGTAAAATCAAGATTAAGCACCCTTTTTCTGCGTTCGGATACGGCTTGCGGACTATCATCCAGACCCGCTGCAAAGGCTTCGATAGATTGACGTAACCCGACCTGTAACTCAGCCAGCTCATTTAAGAATTCACGTTCATGCATTGGAAAGCACCTTGCTGATATGCTGTCCAAATGGTTCGAGAATCAATACAAACCGTTCAAGGTCATGCGGTGAGTGCTTGCGAATGTATTTAGCCAGCTCTTCAAGTACTTCCATGGCGATAGAGAGTTGCGCAATTTTGGGGTTAGAGTTACCGGCCGCCTTCATGGTTTTAGTGTATGCATCAGATAAGCGACTGATCACTTCAGCCTTTTGAATAGCCGTGAAGTCACCTTCTTTCAACTCCGTGATAGTAGTTTGAAACAGGCGTGCAAAGTCTTCGAGTACTTCTGCAGTCATTTCACCGACACCGCCACCGGCCATGCGTGATGCGGCGCGGGCCTTGTCCCAGTCATCGCCATCATTCTCGGCTTTCTTTTTCCAGCTGCGAGCCGTCTGGTAATTTATATTGTGCAGCTGTGCAGCATGCTGTAATGATTTTTTGTCATACACATAAGAACGTCTTACAGCCAGCTTTGTCTCTTCAGAATGGGCCACCGATCAACTCACCACGCCCTTGAAGGTTTCTTTTAAAAAGTACAGTGCGGTCGCCATTACGCCGCCAGACACCATGCCATTGCGTGCACCATTCATTTCTGCTTTACGTAAGCGTGAATCCATACTGGATCTGGCCTCATGCTCTTTTTCCTGATTTTCGAGTATGGAATCCACCTTACCTTCCAACTGTCCAATCGCGCGGTGTAAATCATTAATATCAGCCATGCTCAAGCCTTACCCTTGTTTTTAATTTCCAGAATGTTTTCACAATCAACACACCGTACACAGGTAGGTACGGTTTCAATGCGTTGCTTTGGAATCGGCTCTTCGCACTCTTTACAACAACGAGAACCATCAATAATTAAGGGTGACTCAACAGGCCGAAATTTGTGGGCATTGAGAATGCGCTCACGCTCCTGTTCTTCGTGGTGAGTAGCGACATCACTAGGATCGGGTATACGCATACTTATTTACCCATAATCCGTTGAGCGACGGCGCTCATGATGCCAGGCGGCTGAGGCAGGCCTACAGCTGTCTGCTTGTCTTTACTTCGCTGCTGCACATTAACGCCCAGAACCGCCATGGCAATGCCCCACATAAATGACAATGATGCCATCGCGGCAATAATAGCGGGTGCTTCTTTGGGTGAATCGAAGATGGCATAGCTTAAGGCTGCCATCATTAGAAACCACGATAATGCAACCAGGTAACCGAACGTGGGTCGCCAGCTCGAAACATACCGGCTTTTGCTAGCATACTCAGCACGCATGGTCTGGTTAACGGCTTCGAGGCGCTTGGTGCGCTCTTCCATGCGGGAAATAATCACAGGCTGCATGGCCTGCTGGAATTGAATTTGTAATGCAGGGTCGTTTTTGATTTGTGTAGCAGCATCCTGTGGGTCATCAACACCGGTTACCGTTTTCGCCACCTCAATCAGGGTTTCAGTGGTTTTAACATCATCGTCATCACCAAACCAGCTGACCACCTGCGGTACCAGTTTGCTCAAGCCCAGCGCTATTGAAATTGGCTCCATTATTCCCCCAGTACAAACTGCTGTAGTTTAAATAGACGGTTGAACCAGCCCCGCAGGAATTCAGCCTGGCTAGAGTCTGCTCGAACGATGGAGTGATAAAACATCGCGCGATAGCCAAGAAACTCCACAATCACTTCACCCATACCCAAATGACCAATTCGGGTATTTAATGCGTGAATGGTTTTGGGGCCAATTACACCGTCTATTCGTGTGCGCACGGTTTGCTGCAGCAGCTTCACTGCATCACGTGGGTCGTGGTTCACTGCAGAGCCGAACACCATAATTGCAAACTCAGTCGGCAACTGACCGCATCTGGCCTTATCCCAGTACTCGACCTTGTAAAAATCCTCAACCATCTGGTTGAGGCTATCCAGTTGATAGAGAATGTCTGGGAATAGCGGATGACGTTTATAATCATCAATGATGTTCCAGCCTTCCCAGGTGGGATGCCAGCGGCGCGAAATACCTTTGTAGGTCTCACGACCTTTATCATTGTCATGATTCGAATAGCCGCCTTCTACATCAAGCAGAAAGGTGTAGGCCAGGCGAAACAGTTCGAGTTCTTCAATTTGAGGTTTCATGCAGCAAAGCATGAATTATGGAAGGGGCAAAAATAAGGGGAGACAAGTGTCTCCCCGGAAGTGTTACAGCCAGTATTGAGAGTTGCATCATCCCATCATGTCATCAAACATGTCAAGGGTCGGGTTATCATCGTCATCATTTCGTATGCGCTGCACCTGCCTCACGGTCAGGTTGTATTGCCTGGCAAGAACCGATTTCGGCACATTGGGTGATGATTGAATGTGTAGATTACGTATCTGGCTTAATATCTTATCAGCCTTGGGTAAGGTAAGGCGCTGACCAGCATATTGACTGGACGCCAGTTTCATAACCGATTCATGGCTAATCGTTTTGTGCAGGTAAGTATCGTGGCTCTTACCCAGGGGTATCCATACACGTTGACCACCATAGGCCTCTAACAGCTTTATGGTATCCGGCAGGTCAATGATCTTCACCAGCTCGCGCGTTTGCGGTGGCAGTAAACATTCATCAACCAGCTGTAACACATCATCCATTCAACTCAACTCCATGCCGATCAGCCATCGACTTTAATGCCTCAATGCAGTTGTTTAAATCATTCGGGTTCGCCCACTGCAGCTTGTCGCTTTTCATCACGCTTTGACAGAAAGCCTGCATGGCTTCTTCACTTCTGTTGTTAACCACGCCTGCATCCGCCAGTGTGCACCACAGGGCGGTTATCTTTTTAATGCGTGGCTGGCGCCAGTTGCTGGTGCTTAAGGCAGACTTGCGCACGGGGGTGAAGCCCAGCTTTTTCATGTCTTCAACCGCTGCCACCAGCTCACCGGTGGTCATTGTGGTGGCAGATATCCGGCCGTTCTTCCTGGTTGCACCGTGCGCCTCCAGGAAGTAACGGTAGGTGTCGTCATCCATATTCAGTTGCTGCTTACCCACCCGCAGCAGGGTGTAGTATTTATTTGCATGGCTCATGGCTAGGCCCCATTAACCCATCGTTTGTGCAGCTGATCGAAGTCGTTAATCAGATCCTGTACACCGCTCAGATTCGACCCAGCTTCTTTGGCTTCATCCATCAGCTCCTGCAGTTCCTGTGACATGCGGCAGCCCACTTCCATAGCCTGATCTAGCGTCAATGCAACTACCTTATCTAGGCGATTCTGTATAAGGCGCTCCAACTCATCATATTCAGCCGAACCAGCGTAAAACACATGGGCTTGCAATGTTTGCCCATGCATTAAAGGATCGGGGTTGATTACATGATGGTGAGGGTATGTATTCAGATCACTTAAATAATTGATACCACCGAGTAAATCTGGCCGTTTCAGTACAAGATATGAATTATTGTTTATCATGATATGCTTCCTACACCGATGCCAGATCCAGTGACACCGGTTGATAGTTGCCCTCGGCATCGCGCTCATAAATACGCACGTAGCTTTTACGGCTGGCCACCTGAATTGAATCATTAATGGCCTGCATGGCTTTCAACCACTTCTCATCGGTGATATCCAGGCGCTTAAGCCCCAGCACACGATCGCGTGAAATATTGCCCTGTGAGTCCACCTGAAAGGCGTGCTGCACCAGTGCTTTAATATTGGCATTGGAGCCTTTCGACCAGTCCAGTATGCATTCATCAATCAGCGATTTAGCCACCTGAATACGCTCATCAAACACCAGCTGCTCACTGAATGCGCGCATGACTTTAAACTGCCCATCGTAGCTGTACAGTGTGATATTGCCTTTCTTGCCACCCACTGTCGCATCATAGGTATCTGCAGAGTGTTGAATAAAAGCATCGATCTGCTGCTGTACATCCCTCTTAAACTCAGCCAGTGGGTCACGCAACTTTTGTGCCCTGGCTGCAATGCCGCGTACCAGTTTGTCACGGTCCAGGTCGATTTCTGCCACCTTGCTTTTGGGCACAAGGTGTCCCTCTGCATTCATCAGGTAGCCTTTGGGTATTACCATTTCGTTTTGTTCTGCTGAATCGTTCATGTCTATCTCACTTTAAAGTTGGTTTAAAATTACTTTGCAGGCTTTTTAATGCCTAATATACTCAGTGCCTCGCCACGCGCCTGTTCAGATACTTCTGACGATATCAACGTGCTCGCAGCCACGGGCTTTTTCTCGCTGCCGTCCCTCGCTTTGTTTCTAAGCTGCTCATCCTTTTTCAGCTCTGCCTGGTTTAGTTGCTGCTCTGCCTGGTTAGCCAGCATGCCCAGCAAATAGCCATTGCCTTTGAGTGGCAACACCAGTGACTCGGGCCGGGTGTCCACCAGGTAGGTCATCGCCCTGGCAAACTTCACCGCAGGCACACTGTAGGTGTTGCTGTTGCGGGTAATTTCTGCGGCCTTTATCATTGGTGTCAGCTCCTTAACAATGCGTATCATCTTCAGGGTGCGCACCTTGTGCTTGCCCCTGAATAGCGACAGGTATTGCCATAGTGGACGGTGCACGACCTCAGGCAGGGCCATAATCATCACCACCAGGTCACGCCAGTCGTCATCATTGCGCGCCATGTTCAGATCGAACTCGGCACCGCATTTCGGGCAGGTAATATCTAGTGACATGGTGGGCTTATCCGTTCCATCAGTAACGACATCATCAGGCTGTTATTGTCACGGCCATCAATGTAATCGCCATATTGCAGCCCACCCAGCGGCAGCTCTTTAACAGGTAAGGCGTTGCGCTGAATGCGATCGTGCACATGCTGCGTTAAATTAATGATGTGAATATACTGGTCAGGGTTTCGAATAAATTCGTCAAACCGCACACCACGATCAATTAAATTATGCCGCTGGTTCAGCGTGGCATATAAATCCGCCACTGCATTCAGGTACTCATCACTGTAAGTTTCTATGGTTGCCTGGTGCATCACTTTCTCCTTTTAATCGGGCGTTCAAAGCCCAGCAGTTGCTCACCCACCTGGTAAATCATATTCGCCGTTAGTTCCTTGCCCTTACGCAGGCCATAATCACGCACGCCAGTGATTAAGCTGTGTGCGAGTACACGTGCGGACCCGTCGCACATTTCATATAAGGCACGGTGGATATCCGGGGTCAGTTCGGCTTCGTCCATCAGCGCCGCTTCAACGATGGCTTTGGCATCTTTATCGGTAATGCCACGAATCACCGGTGGCCAGTAGAGAATGCGTGACGATATCTGCCCAAAGCGTCCGCGTGGGTCGCGAATCATCGGCTGCAGCATTTCCGTACCTGACAGCACCACGCCCACCTTGGCGATATCCGATATGCGACGAATGTATTCAAGCGTTTGCGTGTTTGTCTTTTCCGCCTCATCCAGAATGATCAGTTTGTCGCTGCCCGTTAAAGTTGCGATGATGGCTTCCATCATGTCGCTCTTGGTGCCACGTGCCCACTTGTGGCTTTTGTGAACGATGGCATTGGTTTTTTCCACCAGCTCGCGCAGCAAAACGGTGGCATTCATGTCGGGCGTAGCCTCAACCAATACCGTATTGGGGTGCAGCTCGGCATAACGCTTCAGTGACTTGGTTTTACCGGTACCTACAAAGGCACTGACAACTGAGAAGCTGCGGTATTTATGTGCACGTTTACAGGCAGCATTCACTGCGACATAAATAGAGGTTTCAACAAACGGGTTATCACCAATCTTTTCGTTTTCCCGCTCACTCTGACGTTCTATTGCATCAATCACCTTATTCAGGCGATCGGTGGGTGAGCTGGGATACTTGCCTCGAATAATCGCATTGAGCGTGGTCTGGCCCTGTGAGGATGCGCGGGCAAGCTTTGTTTGCGAGCGCTTATTGTCGTGCTCATGCTCCTGGCCTTCGTTCAGCCAGTTCACAATTTGTATTACCTTGCGTTTGTCGTCTTCGGTATACGCATCGGTGTAAGCCTCGGGTAGTTCAGCAATGCATTGTGTGAACGTGTTCGGTGAACTCATAGTTATATGTCTCTCATGGCTGTTGTTATTCAATTAGTCGTAACTGGTATCAAAAATATCAATACTGCAATCTTCGGTGTTTAATTCATCCATATCCTCCATTGTGTTGAATAAGGGTTCACTCTCATGCTGCTCCAGCCCTGCTGGCAGGTTGTCTGAATCCAGCTCATGTGAGATAGCCTCGTGGTCCACAAGCAGTTTTGCCTGGGCGCGTTTTTCATCAGCGTGCTTTTCAAGGCGTTTTATTTGACCTTTCAGTCTGTTCTGCTGCATGTCTTCCATGCGACTTTCACTTACATAAGCCGTGCGCTGTGTGATTTCCGCATCGCAAATCAGGCGTTCATCTTTAGTGAGTACTCGCACCATTGAATCGTTATGCAAATCGTATTCAACATGTACCTGCTGTGTGTTAAAACGAATTAACTCGGGGTGACGGTATTCACGGTTGAATAATGTAATGGAGCCACGTCGAATGGTGCGCTCAATGCGTGGGCGCACAATAGCCTCAGATGTCATGTGCACTGGCACACGCTCCAGCTGTTTCCACAGGCTGGCTGGTGTTGCACCGTTAAGTGCCTTGTGAGGCCGGTTGTTGTAGAAGTTGATAAATTCTTTCAGGCCGTCCAGGTAGGTTTGCAAACTGGGCAGTGGCTTTTTCCCTGACTTTGCATCGGTCAATACTTTTTTAATGGAATCCTGTGCCATATCGTGGCCGCAATATGAATGAAAGGTTTTATCGAACTTGTCGCGCAGTGTTCTAAACCAGCGTTCCACCTGACCTTTACCCTTCGGGTTGCCGGGTATTGAGAACATCACGTTCAAATCAAAACGTGAATAAAAGCCGGTCGATTCATCATGCATCATCTTGCTGCGAAAGCCCGAACCATTGTCAATGTGCAATGCGGCTGGCACATGATCATGGCTGATTAATGCATGGCTTAATGAAAACAGTGTGGAATAACTCGATTCTGCAACGCTCATATACCAGCCCGCAATGTATCGACTGCGCACATCAATCCATACCGTGAGTTCTGGCCGCCATGGGTTACCAGTTAGTGGGTGTGCCAGGTACGCATCAATGGTGTGACCATCGCCCTGGTAAATACCGCCCACCGGAATGCACTCTGTGTCACGTACCCGTGAAGGGGTTTGCGTGTCATGATATAACTTGCTGCCCATGCGGCGCTTCTCACGCACATCATGTGGCAGGCTTTTTATAAAGCGGCTTACCCGGCTATAGGTTGCATCGCTAAAACCTTCCTGTTGCAGCAGCTCGGCCACGGTGGACATCGCCAGCTTTTGTGGTTGCTGGTACCAGTACAATGCACGAGCCTCCCAGCTGCCCAGCTTCCGCTGACGGCCTTTATGCGCAGACACCAGCCCATTCACACCATCTTCACTGTACGCCTTTACCCAGCGAGCAACCGTGGGGTGGCTGGGTGGTTTACCTTTACTGCCCAGGTCATCCGCTAACTTCTGCAACTCATCTGATGCGGCCTGGCACTTGATAGATACCAGCAGGTTTTCAATGGCGGCTCTTTGCGACACCCCGCGCTGTATATCATTTAATATTGGCTGTATAAATTGCTCACGTGTGCGTGCAAGTCTTCGCTTTGCCTGGGGCAACTTATCAAACTCTGTTGTCAGTTGATCAGGCACAATGCCGTACTCTGGTCTGATGGCGACAACATTCATTTGCCACCACCTTTAGCTGGTCGTCCACGGCCTCGTGGCTTCTGCATATCTCGCTGGTTTTTCCGAATTACCGCTTCATGCGTATGCTGCTCTATCAACAGTTCGCGTTCATTAACGGCTGCAGTGATTTCATTTGGCTCAAGATAATAGGCAGGCGATACCGGACCGGTAACTTCCTCAGGCAAGGTGTCATCGAGCTCCTTTAAAAACTTTTCTGAGCGTGCAATGACACCGCGCAGGTTGTGATACAAACTGGTGGCAGCTATGTTCCAGTTGCGCGCGTGTTCGGTGTCGTTGCCTTTCAGGCGGCCCAGGTCTTCCAGCTGCTGATACATCTTCTCCATATCATCGAAACACAATGATGCTTTATCCATCAGTGCGGTTGACTCATGGCGAATGGTTTCAACAAATTCCGGGTAGGTGCTGTTCCGCTGCTTGTTGCTGAGCTGCTTTTTGAGTTCGGTGTTCTCAATCGTTGCGGTTTCTAGCCGCTTGTCCAGGGTATTGAGTTTCTTTTCCAGTTCCGATTCCGGGCGGCTTTCCTTGATGCGGCTTTGTAATTCACGAAGGGGTTCGGTTTGTGCATCTTCAATGGTGATGCCGCGCACCATGGCGCCCTCGAAAAACTGGCCCAGTTCGTCATCAGTCCATGAACACATTAGCTCCAACTTGCTCGCTTCTATTACAGCGAGTGCGGGCCATACGTTAGCCGGTGTGCGGCAGGCAAGGCTGTACAGGCTGATGCTTTTGCTGGCAGTGCGTGGCGCTATGGTTTCTTTTGCTAAACCGGCCAAATAATTACCGTGACCTAGCTCCTCTTTCAGGCCATATAGGGCATAGCCCTGATACAGCTTACCCGCCAGCGCCAGTTTTCCGCCCTGACCTGCAGCATTGAAACGTTTGGCCGGTGTGAGGTTAGGTATGTCCTTCACGGGCACGAGTTGTATCTTGTTAATGAAATCCGCTATGTGCCTGGGTGGCGTTGTCAGTTCTTTGTTGCTCATCGTAAACCCCATAATTAAAAAGTAAGACAGTTGTCTAAATCGGCATGCGCAGGCCGATTTGAATTAAAACCAGATAGAAACTTCAAGCCAGAAACCAGCCAGCAGTGCCAGCACAGCCCAGACCCTCCAGTTGATTCGTGAATAGTTAATGGGTGGTAGTGGTGGTACGTGTTTCATTGTTCTCAATCCTTCTTTAAATGCCCGTGTTACGGGGGTGTAATATCTGTTCAAGCCGCTTGATATCGCGCCGGGCTTTTGCCTGGTCCAGCAGCTTGCTGCCCAGCTCGGCCACCAGCTGGTCGCGGCCATCAACCAGGTCGTAACCAAGTGGTTGTACTAATGCCAGCAACGGCACCAGCGACTGGGTGGCCCAGCAAAACGCTGGCAGGTAGCGGGCTGGCATGTTGTGGTATTCCTTGCTGTGGGCTGTCCAGGCATTGAGCTGTCGCAGGGTTATCTGCTCTCGCGTGTCCGCTTCTGGCAGGCACATGTTCATGCGCTCCACGATGCGTTCACGGCTATACCCCAGCTGGCGGGCTTCACGGATCGCATGCTTGGTGGCCGCCATCAGCTCCAGGTTAATGTCCAGATCCTGTGCATCACGGGCCTCCAGTGCGGTGGTTTCGGCCAGTTGCTGGAACATATCGGGCTGAATACTGGTAAAAGGTTTTGTGCTTTTAGCCATTAACCGGATCCTCGGCGGGTGTTAGGCTGGTGTCGTCGTTAGCATTTGCCTGACGTGCCTTTTTAGATAATGGGCGGTGCGGCCACAGTGGGCAGCCGAAGTAACTACCGGGCTGGTTAAGCTTTCTATCTAATGGGAACACGTTGTTGCAGTTGTCTATAAACTGGCGGTTGTTGCCCGTGCATTCGGCGCACTTGGCATTAACCGCTTTGCGGCGTGATTTAGGCTGGTTCACCACGGCCAGTTCAGTTTTTGAGCTGTAGTCAGCCAGTGCAGCCTGACGCTGTGCCTGGCCGTAATCGTCTGCAACCATGTGTTGCCAGGGCCGCAGGCTCCATAACGGGCAAGCCCAGGCGGTGCATTGCGCCACTTCTTTGCGAGGGTTGGCATCAGAACCAGCGCCCACGCATTCATAGCAGGTGGCCTTAATGGCATTGGTCAGTGAGGTCGGTGTGCGGATTGAGCGTTGAACTGGGTTGAGCTTTTCAAGTTCTCCGGTTTGACGCAGCTCCTGTTGGGCAAGCCTGGCTTTTTCGAGTGGATTGGTCATGCCGCTGACCTCCGGCCGCGCCTGGGTGGCTGGCTATAGCGGCCGTCGGGAAACAGCCGGTTCAGCGGTATATTGGTGACTGCTGCGATGTGGCTGGCGATGTTGTAAGATGCAATCTGGCCGCGAATGGTCTGGCTTACAGCATTGTGCTGTACGCCCAGTGCCTTCGCTGCCTGGCCAGGGGATGACCCGGCCTTATATAAAGCGGCATTAATGTCTGCCCAGTGCATGATGTGCTCCTTTATAACTAGGTGGCGACCTGGCGGGGTCGCCGTTTTTTGGTTTGATTAGATGCCTTTTGGCATGATGTGAGATGAATATAGCCTCCATACGGAGGCTTTGTCAAGCATCAATAAGGGGGCTTTTTGAAAAAAGCTGAACAAGGCTCTATTGGTGAGCGTTTACGTGATTTGCGTGCTGGTATGAGCCAGAAAGAATTTGCGGAGCTGTTAGCTATCGGTCGAGCAACACTTCAGCGTTATGAAGGTAATGAGCGAAATCCAGACGCTGAACTAATAATCAAGCTTAACGTGCTGTTTGGTGCAGATCCTCTGTGGTTGCTTACAGGTAAAGAACCAGACACAGGTGGGCCAGCACTCACCGCAAAAGAACAGCAGTTGCTGAAGGGTTACAGGCAACTGGATAATGAGAGAAGAGCGGCTATTGATGGTATGGTGCAGGCGCTGGTAAAACAGGGTAAATAATGCAGTGAATTGTTTTTATGAACCAGGGTTGCCATATCCACATGTTTATTATCCTGAGCTATATGGCGTTTTTATTGGTTTTGCGAAGATACCAGGCGGTAGCATCTATTTATGCAGTTGCCATAAGTTTGCACTTTCCAGATATATAGCAAATCGTTATACCGCTAAGACATGTCTTAAAGGCCGATGGTGTGTAGTAGAAGAACAAGATTTTCCCCCGGCACTGATTGACCAATTACACACTAAAGCCGGAATGTCAGCATATGAGTTATTGCATACATTCAAATTTGCACTGCATATTTGCCACCGCTGCAACCAGACGCAGCCACTAAATATTTATTGTCTTGCTATGTATGGTAATTTATTCAAGCAGCATTTCGGCTGGTATGTAAAAACCCACATGCTTTCATTTGGTAATGATGAAAAAAGTGCCGAGCTGAATGTCAGGGCTGCTTTTGGATTTCCGGCAACGGGCAAGCCGCATGTAACTGAAAAGATTCTCATGGGTTACATCAAAACCATATACCCGAATAATATTGTCGAATATAGAGTAAGGCTAAAAGAGCTGGAAGGCATGGAGCTCGATATATATTTGCCTGAATTGAGGCTTGGAATTGAATACCAGGGAAAACAGCATTACAAACCAGTAGGACATTGGGGTGGTGAAGAAGCATTACGCGAGACAAAAATCAGAGACCGCCGCAAGAAGCGATTATGCAAACAGCATGGCATTAAATTTGTTACATTTAATTACAGGCAAAAGCTTTCAATTGATTATGTAGAAGACAAACTGAGAAAGGAGAAATAAAATGCCAATCTTTTTATTTATATGTGCGGTACTGGTGCTCCTCTGGAGCATGTTGATGTATATGGGGTCGACAACCGCGTTCCATGAGATACAGGCCAGCATTATTTTCATGACGTCTGCACTGTTGTTTACAGGTGCCGCCATTATCGAGGCCGTAAATAAGTTGCAAAACAGTATCAAACAAAAGGGCTAATCACAGCGGTCACCACTAATATTAATAATGGTGTTGTTATATGCTTCTATGTGATTTGTGGGCCCGGTTGACGACAGGGCTGATATAATGACGTAAGCTACTAATGCACCGAAGCCGAAAGCGATTGCGGTTTTTAAGGTGGTACTGTTACTGGTTTGCTGTTTCATGACGCTTTAATTATACACATGAATTAAATCGCTTTTACCTGTCTGCAATGCGGTTGCCAGGCGGATTTTGCTGAATGCACAAAACAGCCCCTAAAACGGCGCAAAAACCCCGACCCGCACCATTGGCCCACGATTCGCTCAAACGCGTCTTAGAAATCGCTTTGCCCTATACCCAAAACAAGCAAAAAAAGTGACTTGAATGCTGTTAAAGGTGTGATTAGTGGATATTCCATTGCGAGCGGTTAAAACCTGATGTAACCTTGCAATTACACCACCACCCAGAAGAGGGGAGACAAAAGTCTCCCCTCTTTTTTTATGCCTGCATGGCACACACTCTCGCCATGCCAAATTCAAACACACACATCGACTTCAAAGGTTTCGGCGACTGGATAGAACTGTTTCGCGCAGGCGAACAAACCTCCAGCGACGGCACTACCCGCAATTTCACCCAGGCAGATCTCGATCAGATGGTGGCCAACCATACCCCGGCCCCCATGGTTGTGGGGCATCCTAAGGTAGATGCACCAGCCTATGGCTGGTCACAGGCACTCAAGCGTGATGGTGACACTTTACTGGGTAAGTTTAGCGATGTAGACGATGCCTTCAGTGAAATGGTGGAGAAGAAGCGATTCCCGAACCGTTCTATTCGTATTGGCAAAAACGATAACGGCTGGTACCTGAAGCACGTTGGCTGGCTTGGCGCGGCTGCGCCTGCCGTGGAAGGTCTGAAGCCGGTGCAGTTTAACAATGCCGACGATGAAGCATACGACTTTGTAAGCGATGCCTACACCACCAGCAGCATTGTGCGCACGTTCCGACGCCTGCGTGATTTCATTGTTGACAAATTCGACCTGGAAACAGCCGACCAGGTAATTCCCGATTACACCCTCGAAAGCCTGGAACAAATTGCAGCCGATCAGCGCAGCGAACCAGATGATTCCCACTTTAATCAACCCAACAACGGAGACACAGCCGTGCCGAAAGAATATACCGATGAGCAGATTGAACAAATCCGCAAAGACGCAGCGGACGAAGCGACCGCCCAGTTCAGCAGTGAAAACGACACACTGAAAAAACAGCTGGCCGATGCCAACAGCGCCAAAACAGCGATTGAGTTCCAGGCATTTGCTGATGATCTGCAAGATGCAGGCAAGCTTACACCGGCTTTGGCTACTGGCTTTGTTGAGTTTATGCAGGCACTGGCCGCTGCACCCGTAGAGCTGGAATTCAGCCAGGGCGAAGGTGATGCCAAAACCGCGATTAAAAAATCGCCCATCGACTGGTTCAAGGAATTTGCCCAGCAGCTGCCTAAGCAGGTGGATATGGGTGAGTCGGCTGCCGGTGGCAATGTCGACACAGTGGATGCCGCTGCGCAATTTAATGCACCAGCGGGTGCGGTGGTAGACCCTGAGCGCCTGGCACTGGATAAAAAGGCCCAGGAATACGCCCGTGTAAACAATGTTGATTACGTTGAAGCGGTGATAGCCGTCAGCAACGGTTAATTGCCAGGGTTAATCGAAACGGTTAATTCAATCACTCATATATATAGAAGGTAAACGCTATGCCATCCACTAAAAACCCCATTCTTATTTTATCTATTACTGCAGCGGCACTGCTGCTTGAGCACCGCGCCGTTGGCCAGGACGGCAACTACGCCGCAGCAGGTGAAAAGATGTTCGGCATTGGTACGGAAGACGTAAACGCCATTGGTGATGAACTGCCGGTGGACACCCTGGGCACCAGTATTGCAACCGCCGGTGCGGCGGTGCTGAAAGATGCTGACCTGGAAGTGGGTGCCGACGGCAAGCTGGTAACAGCCGCGGCTGGTGTTGTGGTGGCGAAAGCCATGCAGGCTGCCGGTGCAGACGGCGACGAATTCGAAGTGTTCCTGCTGCCCAAGTAGTCCACTTTCAAACTTAATTTAAACGCAGATTGATACGGCATTAAACGCATTTTCAGGAGACTTTAAACCATGCCAAATAACGCACAAAACCAGGTGATTGACCCTATTCTTTCAAAAGTGGCACTGGGCTATCGTCACCCAGAACATGTGGGCAGTACGCTGTTCCCTGTTGTGCCGGTTAATTCCAGTGGCGGCAAGATCATTCAGTTTGATAAAAGCTCTTTCCGTCTGTTCAACACCAAGCGTGCGCCGGGTGCTAAAGCCAAGCGTGCATCATTCGGCCACGAAGGTGCCCCCTATGCACTGGAAAACCACGCACTGGATGCGGTGGTGCCCCGTGAGCGCATGCGTGACGCCAGTGTAGTGCCAGGCATTAATCTCGCCACTCGCGCAGTTAACCTGGTGCTGAAGTCCAGCTCGCTGGTGCTGGAAAACGCGCAGGCCAGCATTGCAACCAACCTGGCCAACTACGGTGCCAATAACCAGGTGACACTGGCAGGTACAGACCAGTGGAATGACTACGCTAACTCCACACCTTTTCAGGATGTTGAAGAAGGCAAAGAAGCTGTTCGCAGCCGCATAGGTGTTTACCCTAACACGATGGAAATCTCGGCCAAGGTATACAAACACCTTAAGCAGCACCCAGCCGTGATCGATCGTACCAAGTACACCAGCTCTGAATCAATCACCCCTGAGATTCTGGCGGGTCTGTTCGATGTAGAGAAAGTAGTCATCGGTAAAGCCATTGCGTTTGCAGATGACGACACCACCATCGATATCTGGGGCCGTGACGTGGTGCTGACCTACTCACCCCAAAACGCCACCGGTGCGGAAGAACCCAGCTTCGGTTACACCTACCAGATGGAGGGCCACCCCATGGTTGAAGTGCCCTACTGGGATCAGGATGCACGTAGCTGGGTGTATGGCATGACCCACGAACGCGATGCTGTACTCACCGGTATGGACGCAGGCTTCATTATCAAGAACGCCGTAGCCGCATAACACATAACCACGACGACGGGTAAGGACAACTCAGCCAGGGACGGCTCAACCGGAACTAAAGGTTTAAAAACATGAGCAAAGAAACAGCAATTACCCTGTTTGCCGAACACCCAGTGAAGGTGGGTGGCAAGCGACGTTACCAGGAAGAGGTGGTGCTTAAGGATGAAGCCGTAGCACGCCAGCTGGTAACCGATGGCATCTGTAAGGATGTGAATGACCACTTTAACAAAGTTGCTTCTGATGAAGGTGTTGATGCGGGGGACGCACGCACTAATGCCCTCATTGAGGCTATTAACGGCCTCAGCCCAGATGACAATGCAGCATGGGAAAAAGATGGAAGGCCTGCATTGAAGAAACTGACCAAGGCGCTTGATTCCCCAGTGAGCAAGGAAGAACGTGATGCAGCCTGGTTAAAGGTTCAGGAGATGAGCAATGGCCCAGAATAGCAATAATCAGAACCAGGTAAAGCAACCAACAGGCCGTGTGCTGTCTTACTTCCGCCCTACTGAAACATTCGAGTGTGAGGAAAATGGCAGCGTGTACGTTAAAGGCCAGCGTTACCAGGTGCGTGAAGGCAACGAGCAGTTGCAGCAGCTGGTGGCTGACTGGGAAGAGCTGGGCAAAGTAGAGCGGGGTTAATCACATTATGTCTATTACACATGTAGCAGCAGTACGTAATGCACTGGCCGATGCAGTGGTTGATCTGATTGATGCAGGCGCAGCCGATGCCAATGGTGACCTGGTGTTGATGGCAGCCGGTGATGTGACAGTTGCCACACTGGCATTTGCCAACCCAGCGTATGGTGCATCGGCTAACGGCACTGCAAGTAGCAATGCCATTTCAGATGATACCAACGCAGTGGGCGGCACATTGGCTTTGTTCAAGGTGCAGGACCGCGACAACGGTGAAGTGTTTCGTGGCACCATTACCGGTATTGGTGGCGGTGGTGACATTGAAGCCAGCAACACCATCGTTGGTGCAGGTGATACTGTTCAATGCACTGGTCTTGATTACTCTGCGTCTGCCTAATGCCACAGCTGAGCAACTTAACGATTACCGGTTCACTGATAGCCGGGTATGTGGTTACCGTTACAACAAATGTTGCAATGGGAACCGCCTACCTGGTTGCTGTTCCAGCGGGTGAGCAAGCCCCGAGTAAAGTTCAAATTGCTGCCGGGCAGAATTACCAGGGTAATGCTGCGGTTGCACAACAAACGACAGTTGAATCAACGAATATTACATTCCCTGCCATTACGGGCTTGAGTTCAAACACATCATACGATGTGCATTGCATACACGATGCATCACCGGTGATATCTGGTTTGATTGAGGGCATGGATAGCACACCAATGCCCAGTGGTATACCAAGGCCTGCCAAAGGTACGGTGTTTACTGATCCGACCTACGGTACAGAAATACACCGCATAACAGATCATGTGAATGATTTAACAGGTACCTTACCAGCCTGGGTAAGAAGCGAATACTCACGCTGGAACCCACTGAATGCGGATGAATCCATGTTTATGTTCCTGGCTACTGATGGCTGGATTCATATTTATGATGCAAATACATATCAGTGGATTAGGAAATTCACACCTACCGGTGAACAAACCGAAACACTATGGCACAAAACTGACCCGAATCTGATTTATCGGCTACCCCCGAACGGCGGCCTCGTTATGTACACACACAATGTACTAACCGATGAATTAATAACTATTGCCGACTTTGCTAATGTCGCTGCCATTGAAGGTGACCCACTATTAACTGATATTCGTCAGGTACCCGGCTTTGAGAATGCAGCTCGCTGCAGAACGAAGGCTGAGGGTCGGCCAAGCATGGATGGACGCTACTGGGCATTTATGGTTGACGCTGCAGACTTTTCCGGGCTGGGGCTGATGGTATACGATCTGGTGGCAAATGAGATAACTGGCACCTATGTCTTTGCAACCGATGGTGGTGGTATTGGCCAGCCAGATCATTGCAGCATGTCACCGTCCGGTGAGTACATTGTGGCGTCCTGGTATTACCCACAAGATTGTTCAACCAGAACAGGCTTTCAGTTTTATGAGCCAGGAGGTCGAGGCGGCCTGAATAACCCGTGTGGCGCATATGCATTTAGTCGAGACTTTACTGTAGGTATCGCACTGTCTGAAATTGGCGAGCACTCTGATATGGTGATTGATGCTGCTGGCTACGACTGGTTTGTGTTTATCGACTTTCAGCAGCATTCAGTTCAGTACGATGACAATATGGTGCGATCAGTTCGGATAACGCCTGATGCACAGGGCAATCAGATTTACCACAACCTGGTGAATTTCAAATCGACCGTAAACGGAACTGCAATGCACTTCTCAGGTGCATCGTTTAATAAACCTGGCTGGGTATTAATGTCGGATTATGGCAGCAGTGCTGGCTGGTATAACAACAGTATGTGGGCCATGCAGGTGGATGTTCCTAACCCAGCCGTTTATAAGCTGGCACATACTCAGTGGGCACCTGGCCTTGGTTATTTTGGTGAGCCACATGCAGCAGTAAATCAAGATTTTTCCCGAATTATCTGGAACACCACCTGGCGCAGTGACCAAATAACTGATCTTGAAGTGTTTGAGATTAAGATAAACCCGGCAGATTTGGTGGGTAATCTGTAATGGCGGAAATAATTCGATACGTAGATCCGGATGCCCAGGGTGCAAATAACGGACTCACACCAGCTGATGCATACACATCGCTCAATGCATGGAATGCGGCGGAGGCGACAGATCTGGTAGCAGCTGGTGATACACATCTATGTATTTGTTCAGCGTCTGCTGGAACAATCAGTACCGGACAGTTCGCTATTAATGGCTGGACCACCAGTGAAACCAACTTTATTACAATACGCGGGAACCTTTCAACCGGTATCGAAACTGAAGCGAACGTGTTCCAGCTGCTGGCGACTACTGATTATGACACCACGCTGGATGTGACTGCGAATCATGTCATTTTTGAGGATTTGATACTCGGTAATCAGTCTGTTGGTTCAGGCTACAATAATGTGCTGTCACTCGCACCGACTGGCCTCAGCCAGTACATAGTACGTAAATCAATCATACATAAAGAGTCAGACGATTCCCTGGCGGGTGCTGCACGTGGGCTGGGTATTGTGCTGGGTGCTAATACTGGCCTTGTTGTGATTGAGAACAGTATCATCCACGGCAATTTCAATCACATGATACAGGCCGCATATCCAAACAATATGAACCTGCGCCTATATAACTCCGTGCTACGAGGACGTGCGGTTCGTGCTTTGAGCATGGAAGGCACTATTACTTCCGAAGTTAAAAACAATATTTTCGAAGCAGATGTCGGTGGGTTTTCAGAGTTTGTGGAAAATTACCGTGCCTTATATGGTACACATACTGAAGATTATAATATTGCTTCTGACGCGTCACTGACCGGCGTAAACAGCATAAACAATACAGCGCTTGTCTATGCAGATGCTGCAAACCACGACTACAGCTTAAATGCCTCGGATACCGTTGCAATTGGTTCAGGTACCGGGCCTGCGGCTGATGCAAATGTACCGATAACTGATATTGTTGGTGCTACGCGTTCTGGTAGCACAACTGATATTGGTAGCAAGATTTACGATGGACCAATGACATCGGTAATAACCGGTTTGCTGCAGGCTGATTCAGCTGTTGTCACTAGTGCGATTGTTATAGATTCAAACATTGATGTGACAGTAAGCGGCAGCATACAAGCAGAGGCAGCCGCCGTATCAGGCATACTATCGAACGATCCGGTTTCTGAAATAGTCACTGACACCATCACCACGGCTGCTGGTGTCGGTGGCAGTATCCAGGCACAGGATGCTGTTATTAGTGGCTCACTGAGCGTTACATCATCTGCTGTCAATTCAACTGTGAGTGGTTCTGTACAGGCCGTTCCTGCAAGTGTTGACGCTACCCTGTTAGTAGTCCCACCTCAAACGGCGGTGATCAGTGGAGGTGTGCAGGCACAGCCAGCAACTCTGTCCGGTTCATTACTGGCATTTATTCCATACCGATTCAAGTACACAACGGCTGCAAAACTATTCAGTGCTTTTGGCAAAACCGAAATGGCCTTAATCACATCGCCTGAGCACGCCACGGTCAGCGGTGATCTGTTTTACGCGGTGATGATGAATAACGATGTATCTGCCTGGTCACTTCAGCAAATTGCAGATGCCAATGATGCTGCAAGTCGTCTCGCTGATACTATTCAATCGGCAGAACATCTGATCGACTCTTACATCAGCCCGCGTTATGCCTTGCCATTGTCACAGGAACTCGTTGACACAAGCCCGCTACCTACCTACTGCAATCACATTGTGCGCTTTATGCTAATGGACGATCGCACCACCGATGAAGTGGACAAGCGATACGACCAGGCAATGAAATGGCTGCGTGATGTAAGCATGAACAAAGCCAGCCTGGGTGCGGACGACACCGCCGTGGCCAGTTCACCTGGGCGTATGGTGAGCCGTCGTGGCCGCAGCAAACTCAACTGGGATGGTTTCTAATGGCTGGCGTAAGGCTTGATTACAGGTTTGATGACAAACAGGTGCTTAATGCGCTGAAGCGTATGGAAGATTTCAATGCGCGGCCCATGTTCGATGAGATTGGTGGCTATCTGGATTCATCTGTAACCCAGCGTTTTAAGGAAGGTGTTGGCCCAGATGGCATTGCCTGGGAAGAAAGTGAGCGGGCAAAAAATGAAGGCGGTAAAACCCTGGTTGATTTTGGTCACCTGCGAGATTCTGTTACATCTTTTATTTATCTTGATGGCAGTGGCCTGGAGCATGGTAGCGACATGGTGTATGCCGCGATTCATCAGTTTGGTGGCAAGACCGGTCGCAATAAATCGGTTGAATTAGTGGCGCGTCCTTTCATTGGTATTAACGGTGATGATGAAGATGAGATAAATAGCATTGCCCGCGACTTTGTACAGCAGGTGATGCCGTAATGATCACAACTGTTGAGAATTATTTAATCGAAAAAATCACTGAGCTTTTCAGCGGCCGCCTACGCCTTGTTGATTCATTGCCAGGTCAACTGGACCAGGCACTGATAAAAGCCATGGCCGTAAATACACCGGCTGTATATGTCACCTTTCTGGGTGGTCGCTCGAATAACAGTGCTTGGGTAGCTAACTGGGGGCTGTATGTGTCAACCGGGCTGGGTGACCACAAGCTGCGCCGCCAGGGCGATGCACGCATTATTGGTGCCTATGAAATTATCAATCTACTCATCAGCTACTTCGATGATCACACGGTACCAGAGGTTGGGTCATTCAGCTTCGAGCGTGTTCAAAACCTGTTTAATCTGAAACTCGACAGCAATGGCGTAAGTGTATACGGGATTACCCTGAATTTACCCATGCCGTTCGATGATGTATCTGAAGCGGACGGTGCACTGCAGAACTTCATTACCTACCGTGCTGAACATTCACTGGTGCCTGGTGATGATGAACCCACCGCAATTGATGAAATTACACTGGATCAATGATCTGAATGAACGAACCGGAGCAATGAAATGAGCATGCTGAATGTTAAACCAAAGATGATTAATGGCGTTGCCTGCATTGTGCGCATGCCAGAGATGAACAACCAGGTGCTACCTGAGAAAGGTACGCACGTACCAGATAACAGCTACTGGCGTCGTCGCTTGCGTGATGGCGATATCGAGCGTGTGCCTGCTGCCAGGCCTGCAAAATCAAATACTCAAACGGAGAGCTAAGCCATGCAATTTAACGATATTCCTGCCAACCTGCGTGTACCAGGTGTTTACATTGAATTCGACTCATCGCTCGCCGGTAACAGTGTTGTTGCATTCAAGTTGCTGGTGATTGGCCAGCGCCTGGCAACCGGTACGGTAGCCGAAGGCGTGCCCACGCTGGTAAGCAACCCAGACGATGCCGAGACTTATTTCGGCCGTGGCTCTATGTTGGCCGAGCAGATTAAGGCGTTGAAGCACGCTAACCAGTTTATTGAGACCTGGGCAATTGCACTGGATGATGACGGCGCTGCGGTTGATGCCACCGGAACCATCACCGCAACCGGCGCGGCCACGGCCAATGGCACCATTCCGCTGATGATTGCCGGTAAGAAAGTGAATGTTGCCGTATTCAGTGGTGATACACAGGACGATATGGCCACTGCGATCGCTGCGGCCATTACGGCAGACACCACGCTACCTGTTACCGCAGCAGTTAATGGTGTGACAACCAACCAGGTAGACCTTACCTGCAAGTGGGCCGGTGAAACCGGTAATGACATCGACCTGCGCGTGGGTTACTACGGCGAGAAACTGCCCGCCGGTACCGCCATTGCCTTTGGTGCAATGGCAGGTGGAACCACTAACCCGGATCTTGCTACAGCAATTAATGCATTTGGTGATGAGTGGTGGAACTGGATAGTGATGCCCTACACCGACACTGCCAACCTGGTGGCACTGGAAACCGAACTGGAATCGCGCTGGGGCCCGATGGTGCAGAAAGGTGCGCGCGCCTTTACCGCGTACAAAAATACACTGGCCTTAACCTCTACCTTCGGCAACGGCCGTAACAGCCCGCATGTGAGCACTATGGGCATTAACACCTCACCCACACCACCGTGGAACTGGGCGGCGATTAATGCGGTGGTTGCCGCCGCATCACTTTCAATCGACCCCGCACGGCCACTGCAAACGCTGACATTGCCTGGTGTATTGGCACCGGCCATTGAAGACCGCTGGACCACCACGGAGCGCAATACATTGCTGTATGACGGGATTGCAACCCACGTAGTGAATGCGGACGGCACGGTTTCGATTGAGCGTCAAATCACCATGTACCAGCTCAACGCAGCGGGCAATGCAGATGATGCCTACCTGGACATTAACACCCCGGAAACACTGGAGCGGATTCGCTTCACCCAGCGCAGCCTGTTTGCACGTAAGTTTCCGCGCCACAAACTAGCAAATGACAGTGCAAAAGGTGGCGAAGGTGTGATGCAACCGAAAATTGCCAGGGCCGAACTGCTGATGCTGTACCGCGACATGGAAGACCTAGGCTGGGTGCAGGGTTATGACGACTACAAGGCGAGCGTTCAGGTTGAGGTTGATGCAAATGACCCCACGCGACTGAATGTGCAGGACTCACCCATGCTGGTTGGCCAGTACCGGGTGCATGCCCAAAAAGCACAGTTTTTACGTTAACGATTAACCAGCAAAGGTAAACGACATGGCAAAACAATTTACAGGCAGGGTCACCATTCGTGTTGATGGCCAGGAATATAAGTCGATGGATGGCGCCACACTGAACCCCGGTGGTGTTAACCGCTCCACGGTTAAAGGTGGCGGCCGCGTGCATGGCTACACCGAGGAAGACCAGGAACCGACGATGGACTTCAAGTTGCCACACAATGCCGGTGTGTCGCTTAAGCGACTGGGTTCACTGACTGATGCGACAGTGATGTTTGAGACAGACAGCGGCGTGCAGTTTATTACCCGCGGCTGTTACACCACCGAACCACCCAGCCTGTCTGGCAATGAGGTGGACGTGAAGATGGCCGGTGTTGAATGTGACGAACTGGTGTAGGTGAGATATGGCTGAGATAAACGTACTTCTAATTAATGGCTACAAGCTGGGTGATGCTGTCATAAAGGATGTAGTGATTCGCGATATTACTGCTGGTGACATTATCGAATCTCAAATTGAGGCTGAGCGTCTGGTACAGACAGAAGATGGGCCAGAACTCGTGACAAGCCCCACGCTGGCCGGTGTTCATATGCTGCGTCGCCAGATCGTTTCGATTGGTGATATTCAGGGCCCCATTAGCCTTCATGAAATAAAGCGGCTGGATCCGGTTGATTTCAACCTGCTGCAGGCTAAGGCCAGTGAGCTTGAATCGGCCTGTATGAAGAAAGCCAGTGGGGAGGCAGCGGTACAGCGGGGGCGAGATCATCAGGGCGAGTCGATCGATTAATACAATTGTGCTGGCCCTGGCATTACACGTTGGCTGGACTGAACAGGTGATACACGCCCTGCCGCTACAACGTTTGATGAGTTATTTAAAGTTACTGGATAGAGATGGCTGATTTAAAAACATCTGTTGTTATTGACCTGAAAGGTAATCTGCTGCGTCGTTCGCGGCAGTATACGCAGAGCATGGTCAACTTCGCACAAAAATCGCGCAGCAGTAACAAGCTTTTGAGTCGTTCTATTGCAGCAACAGGCCGCGGCATACGTCGCATGGGTAATCAGTACACTGCGTTGTTAGGCGGCGTGGCGACGGGTGCGGCGGTTAAAAATGTAATGAACTTGCAGGAGCGTTTTGTTCGCCTGGGCATTCAGGCAAATGTGAGCAATGAAAAGGTGAACGGGCTGAAGAAAAGGATTTTTGAGGTGGCCTCTGCCCCTGATATTCGGGTTAACGCCAGCCAGGTTACATCCGCCATTGAGGAAATTGTTGAAAAGACCGGTGACCTGGAGTTTGCCGAGAAGAACATGCGTAACATTGGTATAGCGATACAAGCAACAGGTGCCGACGGCAGTGCCATTGGTGGCATTATGGCCGAGTTTCAGAAAATGGGAATTACCTCGACACGTGAGGTTATGCAGGCGCTCGACACACTCAATGTACAAGGTAAAGAAGGTGCCTTTACATTGCAAAATCTGGCTGCGCTCGGTCCGCGTGTTGTTACTGCGTATACATCACTTGGGCGAACCGGTGTTGGTTCTCTGAGAGAAATGGGCGCAGCCCTGCAGGTGATACGTCAGGGTACCGGATCCAGTGAGCAGGCGGCGACCTCGTTTGAGGCGCTGCTGCGTACATTTGGTGATAAGGCAAAAGTAGCCAAGCTCGAAGCCAGTGGAATTCAGGTGTTCGACCCGGACGAACTCAAAAAAGGCAATGAAGTTCTGCGACCGATTAATCAGCTGATGAAAGAAATTATTGAGAAGACCGGCGGCAAGAAAACCCTACTCAGCAATGTTTTCGATGCTGAGGCGATTCGCGCCTTTAATGCGGCGGCAGCGGAATTTCAGCGCACAGGTTCCGTTGAGTCACTTGAAAAATTCATGAATGTGCAGGCCAATGGCTCAACCACACTACGTGATGCCGCCCGCGCCGCTGGCACAGCAAACGCGGCATTAACCAACCTGGGCACAGCTGCTGGGCGTATGGCCGATGAGCTGTTGGCAGAACCAATACAGATGGCGGCGGATGCTATTAATAACCTGATGAACAGTGGCCCCAGCCTGCAAGACCGAATTGGTGGCACGATTGATACGGTACTGGCCACTTTCGGCAGCGATGCTGCACAGCGTCGCCTTGATGCACACTTTAAACAACAGGCTATGGCCGGTTTTAATGGTCAACTGGACATAAAAGTTGATAGTGAAGGTCGCGCCTCTGTTACCAAAATGAAAACTGATAACAAGAATATCAATATGGACGTCGACACCGGCACCCAGATGGTGAACCCATGAGCTGGCGCGAGCGCTACACACCAGGCGGTAAATTTCGCACAGCTGATTTCTGGGTGGAGACAGATGAGCTGGAGTTCGGCCGCCGTGTGGTGGTTCATGAATTTCCCCTGCAGGATAAACCGGTTTCGGAAGACCTTGGTCGACGTGCCCGCAAGTTCAGCATTAGTGTGTTTGTGCTGGGCGCAGATTACGACTTTGCGCGTAACCGGCTGATTGATGAAATAGAAAAGCCTGGCCCCGGCGTGCTGGTACACCCCTACCTGGGCACCATGAAGGTGGTGATTACTGAGGCTAAAAAAACCGAGACCACGCGCGAAGGTGGTATGGCGCGTTTTACACTCACCTGTGTTGAAGCGGGTGATATTAGTTTCAACTTTGAGCAACCAGACACACCCGAAGTTGTTGAGACTGATGCAGATAAAACGATTGCTGAGACTATTCTGGAGTTTGGTGAAAATTTCAATACTGTGACCCAGGCACAGGAATTTGTGGAGGCCGTTCAAAGCAGCATAGAAACGGCTTTAAATGCACTTGAAACGGTGGTGAGTGGTGTCACTGACCCGGTTACCTCGCTGATTCGCACACCGGCCGAGTTGGCATCGAAGTTAGCGGGCACCCTGGGTAACCTGCGCAACTCCCTGGGTAATCCACGCCGTGCGCTGGATATTTATAAAACACTGTTTAACACCCGCAGTGATATATCCAGTATTCCAACCACCACCAGTAACCGCCTGCAGCAGATTGTCAATACCCAGGCATTCGATGCGTTGCTGGCACGCATTGCCATTGCCGAAGCCTGCAAGACGGTGGCAGCTATCAATTGGCCCACACGGGATGATGCCATTGCAATTCGTGATGTCATTCTTAATGCGATTGATGAGCAAATGGACGCTGATATGACCGATGGCGTGTACGACAGCATGAGTGCCCTACGCGCAGCACTGGCTGAGGATGTGCGCATTCGCAGTGCCCGTTTACCGCGCCTGGCGTTTCACACGCCGGTAACTGTGTTGCCTGCTTTGGTACTGGCACACCAGATTCATAACGATGCCTCACGCGCGGATGAATTGATTACGCGCAATAACATTGCTCACCCTGGTTTTGTGGGGGGCGGCCAACCGCTGGAGTACATCAAGGATGTCTAGCATTGTACTTAAAGCAAATGGCATTGTGCACAGCGGCTGGAAAATCATTACGGTGCAGCGCTCGTTAGAGCAGCTGGCTGATACCTTCAGCCTGACACTCAGCGAACGCTGGGCGGACAGCGACCGTCAACGCTCTATTAAGGTGGGCATGCCGTGTGAAATTGCCATTGACGATGAGACCATTATCACCGGCTATGTGGATGACGTGCTGCCTAATTATGATGCGCAAACCCATGAAATTGAGATTGTGGGCCGTTCTGCCTTGTGTGACCTGGTGGACTGCTCACTGGAGGGTAAACAGTACAAAAACAAAAAACTGGATGAGCTGGCGCGCATTGTGTGTAAGCCGTTTGGTATTGGTGTGATGGTTGCCACCGATATTGGCGCGCCATTTAAGTCTCCCACCATTGAGTCGGGCCAATCGCCCTTCGAATTTCTTGAGCAATTTGCTCGCAGCCGTGCGGTGCGCATGGTGAGCGATCGTGACAGTAACCTGGTGTTTACCCGTACCGGTACCGTGCGCATTCGCACAGCTTTGGAATTGGGCAAAAACATTAAGGGTGCATCGGCTGAATTTACTCAGCGTGATCGCTTCGACAAATACACGGTGCTTGGGCAGCAGGCTGGTGGCAATACATTAACCGGTGCTGCAGCTGCAGAGGTGAAAGGCTCGGCCATTGATAAACAGGTGATTCGACACCGCCCGATGGTGAGCCAGGCTGAAGGTTCGGTTAATGCTGAAGATGCAAAAATTCGTGCACGCTGGGAAAGCAATACCCGTTTTGGCCGAAGCCAGGCTGTGGTGTACACGGTGCTGGGCTGGCGTCATGCCGATGGCTTGTGGGCACCCAATACCCTGGTACCGGTGAAAGACCATTATCTCGATATTAATGATGATCGCCTGATTGTGGGTGTGCAGTTCATTATGGATGAAGCCGGTCAACGCACCGAGCTGCAGGTGATGCCCAAACAGGCCTTTGACCTGATTGCATTGCCCGAGCCTGAAACCGATGAAGGGGGCTTTGGCTTATGAACCTGCGCAGCCTGCAGAAAATATTAAAGCCCTACCATCGCCGCATTACGAATTTGCTGGCACGGGGTGTGGTGAGGCTGGTGGATGCATCGACGTTTATGCAGTCGATTCAGTTGTCTGTGTTATCTGGTGAGCTGCTGGATAACGTAGAGCATTTTGAACCCTACGGCTTTACCGCACACCCGCATGCCGGCGCTGAGGCATTGGTGGCCAGCCTGGGTGGTAATCGCAGCCACGCGGTGGTTATTAGCATTGCCGATCGCCAGTTTCGTTTACGCGAACTCGCGCCTGGTGAAGTGGCGCTGTATACCGATGAAGGTGACAGTATTGTTTTACGCCGTGGAAACAATATTGAGCTTAATGCAACCACACAGGTCACCATCAATTCACCCGTCGCGCATTTCTCCGGCAATATTACCGCGGATGGCGATATTAGCGATGCCAACGGATCCATGCAGGATATGCGTGGTACTTACAACACCCACACGCACAGCAACCCGGAAGGCGGCAGTGTTGGTCCAGCCGTGGGGCAGATGTAAATGGATATCGCGCTTTTACAAGCAGGCTCTGGCTTTGATTTTGATATCGGCATTGATGCGCCGGATCTTACCACCGACCATGGCTTACGCACCGCTATCACTATTTCACTGTTTACCGATCGCAGTGCTGAGGTGTCGGATGATGTGGACACAAACACGAATCGACGTGGCTGGTGGGCTGATATTCTCAGTGAGGTTCAGGGTGACAACACTGGCTCACGTTTGTGGTTGCTGGGCCGCTCGAAGCAAACAAAGGACACGTTACTACGTGCGAAAGAACATGCCCAGGAAGCACTGCAATGGCTGCTGGACGACGGTGCGGCCAGTCGCCTGCTGATAGAAACCGAATGGGTTGCACGCGGCACCCTGGGTATACGCGTGCAAATTTACAAAGCAGCTGGGGAACCATTTGACCAGGTGTTTGAATACAGTTTGGAGGCTTTATAAATGCCCTTTAACCGGCCCGCTCTTAAAGTGATTAATGCCCGTATTCAATCGGATATACAGAGCCGTTTACCAGGCACTGACCCGAGGCTGCGCCATAGCATGCTGGGTATTCTCGGCAAGGTGCATGCGGGTGCATCGCACGGCCTGCATGGCCATATTGACTGGCTATCAAAACAGATACTACCTGACACTGCAGAGTCGGCATATCTCGATCGATGGGCGCAAATATGGGGCAAGCCGCGAAAGGATGCGGTGCCTGCACAGGGTGATGTGATTTGTACGGGTACGAACGCGACGCTGATACCTGCAGGCATAACGCTGCAACGATCTGACGGCGTTGAATTTACCACCGATGCGGATGCCACCATTGCAGCCGGTACCGTAACGGTTTCGGTTACTGCCACGAGTGGTGGTACGGCATCAAATACCGTCGCGGCCAGTGTGCTTACTTTTGCATCGCCGATTGCTGGCATTAACAGCAACGCGTCGGTTGACGTTGACGGTTTGACCGGTGGCATTGATGTTGAAAGTGATGATGACCTGCGTAATCGTTTGCTGGATCGCATTCAGAAGCCACCACAGGGCGGTGCTGCCCATGACTATGTGGCCTGGGCACTGGAGGTGCCAGGTGTGACACGTGCATGGTGTTATCCACTTGAGAACGGTGCGGGTACCGTGGTGGTTAGGTTTATGATGGACGAGACCTATGCCGATGGTATTCCACTCGCGGCTGATGTTGCCGAAGTGCAGGATTACATTGATGCGCGTCGACCCATTGGCCTGGCATTGAACGGCTTTACTGCAGTTGCACCGACTGCCTCACCGATTGATTTCACCATTACTGTTGCACCTAACACCCAGGACGTGCAGGACGCGGTTGAGGCTGAACTGGCGGATATGATTTTGCGTGACAGTGAGCCGGGTGGCACCATTCTGATCAGTCGCATTCATGAAGCAATTAGCCTGGCAGCAGGTGAAACCGATCATGTGTTGGTTGCCCCTGCCGCCGATGTGGCGCATACAGTGAACCAGGTGGCTACACTGGGCACGGTGACCTTTAACTGATGAACACAGAAGACTACAAACAGCAGCTGATTTCATTGTTGCCAGTGGGTGGCATCTGGCCATCACCCCAGGTGGTCAATAACCTCACCAAGCTGCTGGATGCGATGGCTGAAGAGCTGGCGCGCATCGATGGCCGCATTCAGAACCTGGTTGATGAAGCATTCCCCAACACCGCGCTTGAGATGATAACCGATTGGGAACGCAACACGGGCTTGCCGTTTACCTGCACCGGCGCATTGGAAACATTACAGCAGCGTCGGGCTGCCATATTGAGTGTGCTGACTGTTGAACGCAGTTTATCTGCTTCGTATTACATTGAGCTGGCCAGCAGGCTTGGGTTCGATATCACGATAGCAGAAACGGCGGCTTATACATGGGAAGTGACAGCAGCTATCGACGAAAATGCGGTGTATTTTCGCGCTGGCCAATCCAGTGCTGGCCAACCATTAATTCAAACATCAAATAACCTGCTGGAGTGCGTCATGCAATTGCTTAAGCCTGCTCACACGGTTGTTACATTTAATTATATATAGAGGTGATTTATGCATCGCGTCGATAATGCCACGTCAGCAATAACACGCCCGGTACCCCAGGTTGTTGGGCCGAACCCGAATGGCTACTACCAGAACAATACGGTAGTTGATGCCGACTGGCTTAACGCCGTGCAGGAAGAAATTGTAGGCGTCATCCTGGCGGCGGGTATGAGCCTCAGCAAAAGCTATGTTACCCAGTTAAACGAGGCCATCGATGTCAAGATCGAAGATGGCATTCAGAGCGTGCTGGAAACCAATACCAGGGCGTTATTTGTGCAGGCTGCAGCACCTACAGGCTGGACGCAGGACAACAGCTATAACGACCGTGTGATTCGTGTGGTGAATACTGCTAATGGCGGTAATACGGGTGGTAGCTGGACGATATCTGGATTGTCTGTCAATGGTCACCAGCTGTCAGTGAATGAAATGCCTAGCCATAACCACGGTGTCACTGACCCGTCTCACCGTCATCAGTTTCAGACAGGATCTGGGGGAACGTCTGGTAGTGCTGGTGGCGTCGGGGGGGATATCAATGTGACGTCTGATTATGCAACCACTGGCATATCAATACAAAACCGAGGTGGCAACCTGGCTCACAGCCATGGCCTAACCGCAAATGGTGCCTGGCGTCCGGCCTACGTCGACGTTATCGCATGTGTAAGAAACTAGAGGAAATATCATGGCATACAGTTATCAGTTAAATACTATCGACTTCGTTATCAAGATTGAGCGTGTCTCAATATCACCAGTGCAGAAAAACATTGAGCTGACCGTGAGCATACTCAATCTGGCCACTTACAATGTCCAGCATGCGTTTGTTCATATCGAGGGTGATGATTTTCTGGCCATGGCGAGCCTCACACCGAATCAGGGCAACGATATGTACAGCGTGATCAAGCAGGCTGCCTGGTCGCACCTTCTGTCATCTGAGGTGGATATGGCGCTGATCGTCTTCGGGCGACCGCTTGAAGAAGGTGAAACGCTTCCAGCTATGACCGAGGTTGCCTGATGAGGTACAAGAACGCTGAGAAGTGCCATAAATGCCCACAGAGCAATGGAGAAGATGGCTGCCCCTGGTGGTGGGAGTTGATGGAACGTAACGAACAGGGCCAGGAGCGCCTCAATAAGCAGTGTGGCAAGGCCTATATACCGACGCTGTTGGTTGAGGTCATAAAGGCCAGCAACCGGCCTGCAGCTGAAATGGGGGCTATGCGTCAGGAAGTTGCACAGGCCGTGTCACAGGCTGTGTCATTAACCATGGAGAAGGTAGCCCAGATACAAGGACCAGATAATGGCAGGCATCAACCCCTGCCGAAGAGGGAGGATTAAACCGGATTTAAACGCAGATACATGGACGTTCGAAGCATCATAAATAAGCCTTTCAATCGCGACTGTCTCATATCAAGTGCAAAATAGCCGTTTATTCACGTATCATTTCAAACGCTAAACTGTCTCATTTCAAGCCGCGTGCTACAACCCCGCTGCTTTTTGCGGGCAAGTGACCGGGAACGGCATTTTCTTGCTTACTTCTTTTCTGCTGGAGGAAAAGAAGTGAGTCGCCAGAAAGGCGAAACAGCACAGTTCAGAATTTCGTGAAGGTGAATTTAGATAAGATAATTAAATTAATTGCTAGAGAATGCTTTGCTCGTTCCCACGCTCCCGCGTGGGAATGCATATGCGGGGAGACATTAATGAAAACAACCTGCATCGTACAGCAAAGGGTTCCCCGCAGGAGCATGGGAACCAGGCAATACATAATTTATAGCTGTGCTTGTATGGGAATCAGGTGGATCCACTTCGTTTGATCCACCCTACGGGAAAATGAAGGCTTTTGTAGGGTGGCATCAAGCGTTAGCGGATCCACCGGTTGTCGTGCGCATGATGGGGTTTATAAGCGTTGTATGCACAAACACCTATCACGCCCCAGCATATTTCAACTGGTACGTTAACTCTCACCCGCCTGACGGGTAACATCCACATACAGTTTCAGCATCTGCCCCGGCTGCAGGTACTTACCGGTAAACTGGTTCCAGCGTTTCAGGTCGTTGACCGCTACCCTGAACTTGGAAGCAATCAGGTACAGCGAATCACCGTTGCGCACCCGGTAGGAAATGCGCTGGATGGTATTGGCCTGGCCCCGGCTGGTTGAGGTTGAAATCAGCCCCGGGCTGGATTTGGTCCAGATCACCAGTTTCTGTCCGGCGCGCAGTGGGTCACGCACGGCCATGCCGTTCCAGCGGGCAATCTTGTGTGTGCTCACCTTGTACTTACGCGACAGATCCCAGAAGGTGTCACCCGGCTGCACGATGTGGGTGACCTTGTGTCCCTGGCGGTTGATATTCTGCAGGGTTTTTTTGCGCTGGTAGGCGGTGAGGTTGTAGTCCGACAGGCTGCGGCTGGCGACCGGAATTACCAGGTGGCGGCCGGCGCGGATAATTTGTGAATCCAGGTTATTGTGGCGCTTCAGGCTGGCTACCGAAACCGAGTAGCGGTCGGCTATGTGACTCAGGGTTTCACCTTCACGGATACGGTGGCGTTTCCACTTAATGCGCTCGTCTTCGGGAATCATCGCCAGGTTGGTTTTAAACACATCCGTATGGTTCACAGGAATCAGCAGGTGGTGCGGCCCAAAGGGGTCGGTTGCCCAGTGGTTAAACGCCGGGTTCAGCCGGTAGAGCTCGTCCAGTTCCAGCCCGGCCATTTCCGCGGCCATGGCCAGGTCCAGCTGTGATTCAGTATCCACCACTTCAAAGTAGGGGATATCCGCCACGCAGTTAAGGGTAATGCCGTATTCTTCGGGTGTGTCGACCAGGCGTTTCAGCGCCAGCAGCTTGGGTACATAGGCGCGGGTTTCCCTGGGCAGGTCCAGGTTCCAGAAGTCGGTGGGCTTGCCGCGTTTCTGGTTATTGCGAATAGCTCGGCGCACGGTGCCGGAACCCGAGTTATAGGCGGCCAGTGCGTGCAGCCAGTCGCCCTTGAATTCCCGGTGCAGGCTTTCCAGGTAATCGAACGCCGCCATGGTGGAGGCATAGATGTCGCGGCGACCGTCGTACCACCAGTTCTGTTTCAGGCCGTAGATTTTGCCGGTGGAGGGAATAAACTGCCAGATGCCGGCAGCGCGGCCGTGGGAATAGGCAAAGGCCTGGAAGGCGCTTTCCACCACCGGCAGCAGTACCAGTTCGGTGGGCAGATTGCGCTTTTCAGCCTCGTTCAGAATAAAGTGCATAAACGGCTCGGCGCGTTCCACCACGCGATCGAGGTAGTTCTGGTGTTTAGCATACCAGTTCAGCTCGGAAATCAGTCGTGGGTTATCGGTGATATCCTCAATTGCGAAGCCGGCGCGTAGGCGGGGCCAGATATCGGTGATGTCGCTGCGGTAATCATCGGGGTTGATGGCAAACAGCAGATCGTCATTCGGTTCTGCCGCCTGTAGCGGTTTCACTGTTTCGGTCGCTTCCTCTGCATCGGCCCTGTGGCTCAGGCTGGCAGAGCAGGCGAGCAGTGAACTGCCCAGCAGGGCAATGCCCAGGGTGCTGGAAACGGCTTTAAAAATGGCGGGTAGATTTGGCGAAATAGGTATAGTAAACAATGGCCTGGCTTCTTTATCTAAATTCATGATGAGCAAGTTTAATAGACCAGCAAGTGTAAATCATCATCTTCGCTTTTGCTTGATTAATTTCTCAAACTGCGAGCTGATCGGTTACTATTCGCCCCATGAAAAATACTACTGATAAAGTCGAACTATACACCGATGGCGCCTGCCGCGGCAATCCGGGCCCCGGCGGCTGGGGTGTGTGGATGCGCTACGGTGAGCATGAGAAAGAATTATGCGGAGGTGAGGCGGAAACCACCAATAACCGCATGGAACTGATGGCGGCCATTATGGCGCTGGAGTCACTGAATCGCCGCTGCGAGGCGGTGATCTACACCGATTCAAAGTACGTGATGCAGGGCATTACCGAGTGGATGGATAACTGGAAAGCACGGGGCTGGAAAACAGCGGCAAAAAAGCCGGTGAAAAACGTCGATCTATGGCAGCGCCTCGATAAGGCGCGGCTGGAACATAATGTTGAGTGGCAATGGGTAAAAGGCCATTCCGGGCATAATGGCAATGACAAGGCGGACGAACTGGCCAACCGGGGCATTGACCAGATGCTGGCAGGGAGCTAGCACAGGCGTCTATAGTCGTTGGTCGGATTAAAAAAATATCGTAGGTTGGGGTGACGCAGGAACCCCAACGATCATGGTCGTATTGTTGGTGTTGGGGTTCCTGCGTCACCCCAACCTACATCATAATTACGTTCATTAGCGTTTCCTTTTTACACGTGCATTTACGGACTGTGTCGTTGCCGACAATGGTTTAGACTTATACCAACACCGAGATAAAGAATAAATATGCGACAGATAGTACTGGATACTGAAACCACCGGCCTTGAACCCAAGCAGGGGCACCGGATTATTGAAATCGGTTGCGTCGAGATCGTTAATCGCCGCCTCACGGAAAACACCTACCACCAGTATATTCAGCCCGACCGTGAAATCGACGAGGGGGCCTATGAGGTTCATGGCATCAGCAACGAGTTTCTGGCGGACAAGCCCCGCTTTGTTGATGTTGTGGAGGACTTTATCGCCTTCGTCAACGGTGCCGAGCTGATAATTCACAACGCGCCTTTCGATATTGGCTTCCTTGATCACGAGCTGGCAATGCTGGACCCGGTGTGGGGCAAGATGAGTGATCATTGCCGCATTACCGACAGCCTGGTGATGGCGCGTAAAAAACACCCGGGTCAGAAGAATAACCTGGATGCGCTGTGTAAACGCTATGAAGTAAATAATGCGCGCCGCGAGTTGCACGGCGCACTGCTGGATGCCGAGCTGCTGGCGGAAGTGTACCTGAGCATGACCGGCGGGCAGGAAGCACTGGCGCTGTCCGCAGAGGGCAGTGAGTCCCATGAAGGTGTGGTCAGCCCGGTGCGCCGTATAGACAGTAACCGTCCACCGCTGAGTGTGATTCGTGCCACCGTGGAGGAGCTGGAAGCCCACCAGGAGCGCCTGGGTAAACTGGGTGAGGCCTGTATCTGGAAACGTGAGGAAACGGGACAGGCCTGAGCCGGGCCTGTTGGATCGAACTCCATCTGGCAGCTCGGGTCTACCAGACATGAATTGCATTATTAATACAGGCGGACACCAAAGTGAGCATGCTGATTAAACATAAAGATAAACAGGCCATTAAACCGTCCGAGATTACCCCGGAAGCTGATTTTCTTAATCGGCGTGAATTTATCAAACAGTCCGGCCTGTTTGCCACCGCCCTGTGTACCAGCAGCCTGTTGTCATCCCCTGCATCTGCCAGTAGTGAATATGCCAATGACTTCAGCGATGTGATTAAAACCCCCTACGGCCAGGGTGAAAAACTCAACAGCTTCCGCGATGCCACCACCTACAATAATTTTTACGAATTTGGCACTTCAAAAACAGATCCCTTCGAGAATGCACAGGACTTTGTCACCGACCCCTGGTCTGTTGAGATTGCCGGTGAAGCGGCGAAAACCGGTACCTATCATCTGGAAGATATACTTGGCAAAGTGCAGCTGGAAGAACGTATTTACCGTTTCCGCTGTGTTGAAGGCTGGTCGATGGTGGTGCCCTGGACCGGCTTTTCACTGGCGGATCTGTTGAAGCGTTTTGAGCCGAACAGCCGTGCTAAGTATGTCGCCTTCGAAACCCTGTATGACCCGCAACAAATGCCGGGGCAGAAACGCCGCGTGCTCGACTGGCCTTACCGTGAAGGTCTGCGTATGGACGAGGCGATGAACCCCTTGAGTTTTATGGCAGTGGGCCTGTATGGCCATGAAATGCCCAACCAGAATGGCGCACCGATTCGTTTGCTGGTGCCCTGGAAATACGGCTTTAAAAGCATCAAGTCGATTGTAAAAATCAGTTTTACTGAACAGCAACCGGTATCTACCTGGAATGTCTCCGCACCCCATGAGTACGGTTTTTATTCCAATGTTAATCCAGATGTAGATCACCCGCGCTGGAGCCAGGCAACCGAGCGCAGGCTGGGCGCAAATTTCTGGGAACCGAAAATCGATACCCAGCTGTTTAACGGCTATGCCGAGCAGGTGGCGCATCTGTACAAGGGTATGGATTTAAAGAAGTATTTTTAAGTCGTTGCTTGTTTGTATTTGTTCGTAGGGTGGATCAAGCGAAGCGGATACACCTTATTGCTCGTTTCCACGCTCCTGCGTGGGAATGCATGCACAGCAGAGGCGTTAATAAAACAACCTGCATAGCAACGGGTTTCCACGCAGGAGCATGGGAACCAGCTCAGTCTTTTATTAATATCTCAATCTGCAGAGTTATGTGAAAGGTTTCTAGTCGGGCTGTTTTGAAGATTGTTCTTCGGCCAGGTGCCAGCGCTTTTTACAGTTTTGGCATTCATGCTGCGGGTAAAATGCCGGACTACCACATTAAAATATTTGCGTTTATTTATTCCGCACATCCTGTGCTCCACCCTTCGGGCCGAGCATTCGCTCGTTCAAAGTGCTCCAGCACTTTAGTGCGTTCATTGGCGGACTTTACTGAAATCAAGTGGATCCGCTTCGCTTGATTCACCCTACGGTTTTATTATTTGAAGATGACATCCAATTCCATATCATCCAGATTTTCATTCAGTGCATGGATGATGCCTAAATACATTAAACCGCTGTTATTCATATTGTGTCTGACGCCGTTGATGTCCCTGCTGTATTCTGCATTCACCCAGCAACTTGGTCCCAATCCGGCGGAAGCGTTGATTCGCGGTTTTGGTGACTGGGGGCTGTATTTTCTATTGCTGGGGCTGGCCATAACCCCGTTGCGGAAACTGCTGAACCTGTCCTCGTTGATTGCCTACCGTCGTATGCTGGGGCTGTTTGCGTTTTTTTATGTGTGCCTGCATTTTTTAAGTTACATCTGGTTTGATATGTTTTTCGACTGGTCGGAGATTGTGCGGGATATTATCAAGCGGCCGTTTATAACGGTTGGCTTTATCTGTTTTTTATTATTGTGGCCACTGGCGCTGACCTCGACCAATAAAATGATGCGACGCCTGAAGAAAAACTGGGGGCGCTTGCATAAACTGGTGTACCCGGTTTCGCTGCTGGCCATGCTGCATTATTTTATGATGACCCGCGCGGATTACCTGCAGCCCAGTTTATTGCTGCTGGTGCTGTTGTTATTACTGGGCTATCGCCTTTACAAACGACAGACTGGTAAGGCAGCGCAATGAAATTTGACTCACCCCTGGTGGAAGGGCGTCTGCTCAAACGTTACAAACGCTTCCTTGCGGATATTCGACTGCCGGATGGACGCGAACTGACCGCCCACTGTGCCAATACCGGTGCCATGACCGGCTGTGCCCCCGAGGGTGCCAGGGTGTGGCTGAGCCGTTCTGATAATGCCAAACGCAAATACCCCTACAGCTGGCAGCTGGTGGAAGTGGCAAGCGGGGTGCTGGCCTGTATCAATACGGCACTCACCAATAAGCTGGTGGCTGAAGCGCTGGCTGAAGGTAAAATAGCGGAACTGGCCGGGTACGATGTGTGCCAGAGTGAAGTGCGCTATGGTGACGAGCGAAGCCGCATTGATTTTTTGCTCAGTCACAGTGAGCCACATCATCAGCCCTCCAGCCCGCCGGCCTATGTCGAAGTCAAACATGTCACCCTGAGTTTACAGCCGGGGGTGGGCAGTTTTCCCGATGCGGTAACAAAGCGTGGCCAGAAGCATCTACGGGAGTTGATGCAGCAGGTGCAACAGGGTTACCGCGCGGTATTAGTGTTTATAATCATGCGCACTGATGTTACTCTTGTGAAGCCGGAAGACGCCATTGACAGGGATTATGGCCAGTTACTCAGGCAGGCGGTTGCGCAGGGGGTGGAGGTTATCGCCTATGCCACTGATATCAGCCCGCAGCAAATCCGCCTGAGCCATGCCATACCGGTTGTACTCTGATTTCTATACATATCAGGTAAATTTAACTAACGTGAACCGCCTAACCGAGATGAACCCCCTGGACCATGTTTAGACCCAAAGAGCTTTTTATTGGCCTCAGATACACCCGCGCCAAACGCCGTAACGGTTTCGTTTCCTTTATTGCATTGCTTTCCATGATCGGCATCGCCCTCGGTGTGGCGGCCTTGATAGTGGTGTTGTCGGTAATGAATGGCTTTGGTAAGGAACTGCGTGAGCGCACCCTGGGGATGACCGCCCATGCCACGGTCACCGGCCAGGACGGCACCCTGTCCGACTGGCAGGCTATCGAACGCCGGGTGCGGGCGCATCGCAGTGTGATCAATGCCGCGCCCTATACCCAGAACGAAGCCATGTTGAGTAATCGCAGCCGGGTGAGTGGTGCGATTATTCGCGGCGTCTACCCGAAACTTGAACCCCGTGTATCGGATATTGATACCAAGATGGTGTCGGGCGCACTGGCGGATCTGCAGCCGGGGGAGTTCGGTATTATTCTGGGACGGGAGCTGGCCAATGCCATGGGTGTGTTTGAAGGTGAAAAAATCACCGTGATCACGCCCCAGGCGAATGTTACCCCGGTGGGCGTAATGCCACGGCTCAAACGCTTTACCGTGGTAGGGGTGTTCGAAGCCGGTATGCATCAGTTTGATCGTTCCATGGCACTGATGCACATCGAGGATGCACAGACCCTGTTCAGTAAAGCGGATAAGGTGGATGGGCTGCGTCTCAAGCTGGACGATATGCTCAATTCCTATAAAGTCACTGGCGAACTGAATCAACTGGTGGGTGAAGACTACTGGGTTCGCGACTGGACCAAAATGCACAGCAACCTGTTCAAGGCCTTGCAAACTGAAAAGGTGGTGATGTTTATTATCCTGTTGCTGATCGTCGCTGTGGCGGCCTTCAATATTATTTCCACCCTGGTGATGACGGTAAATGAAAAACAGGCGGACATCGCTATTCTGCGTACCATTGGCATGACACCCAACAGTTTAATGTGGGTGTTTATTGTGCAGGGCGTGGTGATCGGTCTGGTGGGTACCCTGCTTGGGGTTGCCATTGGTGTGCCGATGGCATTGAACGTTAACGAGATTGTGGTGTTTTTTGAAACCCTGTTGCACACCAAGTTCCTGCCGGCGGATGTGTATTACATCTCCGATATAAAATCCGATTTACATGCCAGTGATGTGCTGGTGTATGCCGCAGCGGCGTTTGGTTTGTCGGTGCTGGCCACTATTTACCCGGCATGGCGTGCGGCCCGTGTGCAACCCGCCGATGCGCTGCGTTATGAATAAGTTTAAGTGAGTTTATTGATGGTATCCCAGAACCGCTTTACCGAAACCAGTATTTTCCCCAGCAGCGCGGCCCAGCCGGTTGTGCTGGAGGCAGAAAACCTGTGTAAATCCTATGCAGAAGCCGGTGGTGGCCGCCTGGATGTGCTGGTTGATGTGAATCTGACCGTGCGCAGTGGCGAGAAGGTAGCCATTGTGGGTGCGTCCGGTTCCGGCAAAAGCAGCCTGTTGCATCTGCTGGGCGGACTGGATACGCCGACGTCGGGACAGGTGTATATCGATGACAAAAATCTTAATCGCATGAAGGAAAAAGAGCGCTGTCGTATTCGCAATAATTACCTGGGTTTCGTCTATCAGTTCCATCACCTGTTACCGGAGTTCAGCGCCCAGGAAAATGTTGCCATGCCGGCACTGGTGCGGGGCACGGCACCGTCACAGGCACTGAGTAAGGCTGCCATGTTACTGGACAAAGTGGGTATGACACGACGGGTGCATCATAAACCATCGGAGTTATCTGGCGGTGAACGGCAACGTGCGGCCATTGCCCGTGCGGTGATTAACGAACCCCGTTGTATCTGTGCCGATGAACCCACCGGTAACCTGGATCGGGCCACTGCCAACCAGGTGGTGCAGGTGTTGATGCGGCTGAATAATGAATTCGGCACCAGCCTGATTGTGGTTACCCATGACATGGAGCTGGCGAGAAAAATGGATACAATTTACACGATTGAAAACGGGCAGCTGAAACGGCTGTAATCTTTTACGATTTTCAGAGTCTGTTAAAGATGTCACAACCCCGCGCCAACAAAGCACTGAATGAACGTGCGCAATACCTGCTGAAAACCCTGATCAACTGCTACGTGGAAGAGGGCGTGCCGGTAGGGTCAAAAACCCTGGCAGAAAGTGCCGGCCTGAATATTTCCACCGCCACCATTCGCAATGTAATGGCCAACCTTGATTCCATGGGGCTGGTTACCTCACCCCATACTTCCGCTGGCCGAGTGCCCACCAATAAAGGCTTTCGTGTCTATGTCGACTCGATGCTGGAGCTAAGCCCGATTGAAGCGGCAATTAAAGAGCGCATTAAACAGCAACTGCATGGTGATCAGGACAAGGATCGGCTGATTAATATTGCCAACAATCTGCTCACCGATATTACCCAGATGGCAGGGGTGATTACCCTGCCCAAGGCCGGGCAGCTGAACCTCCGCCGCATTGAATTTCTGCCCCTGCCGGATAAAAAAATACTCGCCATACTGGTGGTGAATGAGCGGGATGTGCAGAATCGCATTGTGCATGTCGAGCGCGAATACAGTCAGAATGAGTTGCTGAAAATCTCCAATTACCTGAACCAGCATTTTATGGGTACGGATATTTTCCAGATCCGCAACAAGCTGATGCAGGAACTGCAAACCGCGCGCAACCAGGTGGACGAAATGATGGCCGCAGCGGTAGCGCTGGCAGACCAGGCAATGCAGCCAGCGGAAGAAGATGAACCCTATCGCGTACAGGGGCAGGCGAACCTGATTCGTTTTGACGAAACCAATAACGCCAACCAGCTGCAGCAGCTGTTCCAGGTGTTTCAAAGCAAGCGGGATATGCTGGGTTTGCTGGATCGATGCATACAGTCCGATGATATGCAGGTGTTTATCGGTTCGGAAGCGGGCATTGAAGGCGTAGAGGATTTTTCCATAATCTCCGCACCCTATGGCAGCAAGGGGAATACACTGGGTGTGCTTGGTGTTATCGGCCCAACGCGTATGGAATACAGTAAGGTGATTGCGACGGTGGATATTACTGCGCGGTTGCTGAGTTTGGCGTTGGGGTCGGATCAGAAATAGTTATTCAGGTTTATCGCCTGGTGCATATGGACTGCTGTTGTAGGGTGGATCAAGCGAAGCGGATCCACCGATTGACGTGCAGGAAAGTGTGCTGTTGATAGTTTTCTGTGGTAATTAACCTTACTGTCTTATGAAGATTTACTTTCACGATATTCTGATCTGTGCTGTTTCGCCTCTCTGGCGACTCACTTCTTTTCCTTCAGCAGAAAAGAAGTAAGCAAGAAAATGCCGTTCCCGGTCACTTGCCCGCAAAAAGCGCGGGTTCCCGAAAATGCTATGAGAAGGTGTTTTTCTTAGATAAGTATATTGATGGCTTTATCTTCGTTTCCGGGTCGTGCTGGAGTGCCGTCCAGGCACATCATCACTCAAAATCACATCCCTGTGATTTTGCCCCTGTGTCGTAAGCATTTTCGGCAAGTGACAGGGAAGGTTGTCGCAAGCTCATCGTTTGAGAAGCAATTTGACCGTTGGGTACGAAGCTGTTCCCCTTCACGCAAGCTGATGAACGAGAGATTTTTGTGGAGGCTTTATTCCGGGCGTCCTGCCCTCCAGCCTTCGGCTCAGGCAGAGCTTGTTTAAATTTGATCCAGTAAAATTTATCTCTTGCCTACACCTTGTTGCTGTTGGCACTAAACCCATGGAGCGTTTTAGAACAGGCTTTCATAAAGAAGTGAGTCGCCAGAGAGGCGAAACGGCACAGTTCAGAATTCCGCGAAGATCAAACCTTATGCATATCCCTTGTCTCAAACGGATCGGTATGAATATCCTGCATCGCCACGCCTGCAAGGTAAACCCGTTGCTGTAATGATTTCACCATCGCCGGTGCGCCGCAGAGATACACTTTCCAGCCTTTCAAATCAGAGTTATCGCTGAGCGCCTGATCGCAGCCTTTTCCCTTGAGCACAATTTCTTCCGGCATTTCACCGGTAATAATGCTGTGGTATTCAATATTCGGTACCTGCGCGGCCAGTTCGTTGAGCTGTTGGTGCAGATACAGTTCCTGCTGGTTAAACGCGCCGTGGTAAATCTTGATCGGGCCGGTGTGCTGTTTGTGTAATGCATCGCGCACAACGCCGATCAGTGGCGCGAGTCCGGTGCTGGAACCGACCAGTAAAATCGGTTGCTCGGTGTTTTCACATGAATAAAAGCAGTCGCCCACCGGGCCTTCGATGTCGATGTTGTCATTGACTTCAAAATGGTCCGCCAGCCAGTTGCTGAGATCACCACCGGGCATGCGTTTGACATGTAACTCAAGAAACGAGTCTTCACTGGGCAGGCTGGCCAGTGAGTAGCTGCGAATCACGCCGTCTTCGCGTTTTAGATTAATAAACTGCCCGGCATGGTAATACATGGGAGTAGCGGTTTGCAGGCGCAGCCGGGTGACAGTCGGCGAGAGGGCAGTTTTTTCCAGCAGTCGGGCACTCACATACAGCTGTTTGCTGTCGGGTAATTCAACATGCATATCGCTTTGCGGCTTGCACTGGCAGGAGAGGAAATAACCCAGGGTTCGCAGATTGGGTTTCAATTCGCTTTGCGCTTCAGCCGGAATCTCGCCTTCGCTACAGCGCAACATACAGGTCTGGCAGATACCGGCCTGGCAGGAATAGGGTGCATCGATTTTATGGCGAATCAGTGCATCCAGCACTGATTCGTTTTCTGCGCACTCGACTGCCTGGTCATTAAAATAAATGGTTGGCATGTCGGGAATCCTAGCGATTGAGTACGTCGTCTTTGGTGCTGCCGGCAATGTTCATTACCTCGGCAATCAGCTCATCTGCCACCTTCAGCTCCTGCAGGGTGGATTGCAGATGACCGGCAACCGCATTGAAGTGGTCTTCGTTGAGGCCTTTGGCCACCAGTGGTGCGTGGGCTGTGCGCATGTCGTCGCCGCTGTAGTTATTGGGGCCGCCGAAAGCCATGGTCAGAAAGGATTTCTGCTTGGCATGTTGTGCCGCCATATCAGTGGTTTCGAAAAAGTGGTTGATGCTGTCATCGGCCAGCACCTTGCGGTAAAAGATATCCACGGCGGCGTTTACGGCGGCTTCTCCACCAATTTGGTCAAACAATGAGCTCATGTTTTGTCCTGTGTCATTAAAGGGTTAAATTTATTAATATGTATTCTATATACATATTAAGATGCGGTAGTATAGGGAAGTCGAATTAATTTACAAGTTGTAGTGAGTTTTTATGCAGTTAACACGTCACACCGATTACGCCCTGCGGGTATTGATGTTTCTTGGCGCGGAGCCTGGGCGTAAGGCCAGCGTGGCGCAAATCGCCAGTTATTTTCGCATCTCGCGCAATCACCTGGTGAAGGTGGTGCAGGGGCTGACCGAGCACGGCTTTGTCAGCACCGTGCGTGGCAAGCACGGTGGTATGGTGCTGGCACGGGATCCGGCGGATATCACCATCGGTGAAGTGGTGCGGCGTATGGAAAACCATTTCAACCTGGTGAGCTGTCTGGAGTCATCCAGCGAAATCTGTATGGTGGATAAAACCTGTCCATTGAAGAATATCCTGCGGCATGCCACCGAAACCTTTCTGCTCGAGCTGGACGCCATTACCCTGGCGGAGGTACTACAGGATGACCTGCGCCGGCAACTGGTAAAAGTCCCGGTTAATTTCTGAGCCGGCTCCACAGCTTATCTTTTCCATTCGTTTTTTACTCTGCAGTTGCCGGGGCTGATTCAGGGCCCCGACCGCACTCGATGACTGGATGCGCGGTTCGGCGGCGGTTGAAGCCCTGTTCATAATCTCCCGGCCGAGCAGTCTATAGCCCGCCGATAAAATTCCCGCACTTTTTTACTTGAATCTCGGATACCTGCCCCCATATGCGCTTCAGTAGTCACATATTTGGAGAGTCTGTAATGTCAAACGAGGAAACCCTCGATAAAAATCAACAAGATACGCAAGGCGATGTGAACCCTGAGGCGACCGACGAGATTCTTGAATCGGTTGACGAAACAGAGGCACAGGCGCTGTCTCCTGAAGAGCTGATTGACCGACTGGACCAGGCAGAGAAGAAAGCTTCGGAAAACTGGGATCAGCTGCTGCGCACCAAGGCGGAGATGGATAATATCCGTCGCCGCACCCAGAAAGACCTGGAAAATGCCCACAAGTATGCACTGGAAAAGTTTATTGGCGAGCTGCTGGCGGTCAAGGACAGCCTGGAGCTGGGTGTAAACGCGGCGCAGCAGGAGAATGTCACGGTTGACAGTTTGCGCGAGGGTAGCGAGATGACACTGAGCATGCTGGCCAATGTGTTCGAAAAATTTAATGTGGTTGAGCTGAACCCTGAAGGCGAGAAGTTCAACCCGGACCATCACCAGGCAATGTCGATGCAGCCAACGGCTGAAATGGAACCGAATACGGTGATGGCAGTGATGCAGAAAGGCTATTTATTAAACGACCGGCTGGTACGTCCGGCGATGGTGATGGTGTCAAAAGCGGCTGAATAGCCTGTTGAAATATAAAAACCCGCCCCTATCTAGGGGTTAAGTTACGAATTTACGTTTTTTACTGGAGTTAAAAATGGGAAAAATTATCGGTATAGATCTGGGTACGACCAACTCTTGTGTCGCAATTATGGATGGTGACAAGCCACGCGTAATTGAAAACTCGGAAGGTGATCGCACCACCCCGTCGATCATTGCCTTTGGTGACGGTGAAGAAGTGATGGTTGGCCAGTCTGCCAAGCGCCAGGCGGTGACCAACCCTGAAAACACCCTGTTCGCCATCAAGCGCCTGATCGGCCGTCGTTTCGACGAAGACGTGGTGCAGCGCGACATCAAGCTGGTGCCTTATAAAATTATCAAGGCAGACAACGGTGATGCATGGGTTGAGGTCAAGGGCCAGAAGATGGCACCACCGGAAATTTCTGCCCGTGTACTGCAGAAGATGAAGAAAACAGCGGAAGAGTACCTGGGTGAAGAAGTCACCGAAGCGGTGGTGACCGTACCGGCCTACTTCAATGACTCACAGCGTCAGGCAACCAAGGACGCAGGCAAGATCGCGGGTCTTGATGTTAAGCGTATCATTAACGAGCCAACCGCAGCGGCGCTGGCCTATGGTATGGATAAGAAACTCAAGGGTGATAACACCATTGCGGTTTATGACCTGGGCGGCGGTACCTTCGACGTATCAATTATTGAAATAGCCGATATCGATGGCGAACACCAGTTTGAAGTACTGGCTACCAACGGTGATACCTTCCTGGGTGGTGAAGACTTCGATATGCGCCTGATCGATTACCTGGCGGACGAATTCAAGAAAGACACCGGCATGGATTTACACAATGATCCACTGGCACTGCAGCGCCTGAAAGAAGCAGCGGAAAAAGCCAAGATCGAACTGTCATCCAGCCAGCAAACCGATGTCAACCTGCCGTACATCACAGCGGATGCATCAGGTCCCAAGCACCTGAACATCAAGCTGTCACGTGCCAAGCTGGAATCACTGGTTGATGACCTGGTACAGCGTACCATCGAGCCATGCAAGGTAGCACTGAAAGATGCCGGCCTGAGTGTGGGTGACATCAACGATGTTATCCTGGTGGGCGGCCAGAGCCGTATGCCCAAGGTTCAGGAAGCGGTTAAGAACTTCTTTGGCAAAGAGCCACGTAAGGACGTAAACCCGGATGAAGCGGTTGCACTGGGTGCATCGATTCAGGGCGGCGTACTGGGTGGCGATGTCAATGACATCCTGCTGCTGGACGTAACCCCGCTGTCACTGGGTATAGAAACCATGGGTGGCGTAATGACCAAGCTGGTAGAGAAAAACACCACGATTCCAACCAAGGCATCACAGGTGTTCTCGACTGCCGATGACAACCAGGGTGCGGTAACCGTGCATGTACTGCAGGGTGAGCGTGAAATTGCCTCCGGTAACAAGTCACTGGGCCGTTTTGACCTGGCAGACATTCCACCGGCACCACGTGGTGTACCGCAGATTGAAGTGTCCTTCGACATCGATGCCAACGGTATTCTGAATGTATCGGCGAAAGACAAGGCAACCGGCAAGGAACAGTCAATTGTAATCAAGGCCTCTTCCGGTCTGTCCGATGAAGAAGTGGAAAAAATGGTGAAGGATGCCGAAGCCCATGCGGACGAAGACCGTAAGCAGAAGGCACTGGTTGAAGCGCGCAACACCGCTGAAAACCTGATTCACGCCACAGAAAAATCACTCAAGGATCTGGGTGACAAGGTGGAAGACGGTGAGAAAACCGCGATTGAAGGCGCGATTGCCGAGCTGCGTGAAGCCATGGCAGGTGATGACAAGGACCTGATCGAGCAGAAGACCACGGCGCTGACCGAAGCGGCGGGCAAGATTGCCGAGAAGGCCTATGCTCAGTCACAGCAGAAAGAAGGCGCGGCAGATGCATCTGCTGATCAGGCTTCATCTGCCGATGACGAAGTGGTTGATGCCGAGTTTGAAGAAGTTAAAGACGACAACAAGTAAGGCCGTCTTTTGCCGAAGGGCATTTACCACACCGAAATGCCCGGTTTTTTAAGCCGGGCATTTTGTGTGTCTAATAGTGTTTAAAAATGAAGTCCGCAAATGAACGCAAATGAACGCAAATGAACGCAAATAAAAGCGAATCTTTTTAGTTATTTTTAGCGCCTGCGGCGCTAAAAACTATAAAATTTGCGTTTATTAGCGTTCATTTGCGGACTTAAAAAGTCATAAAAGAGACAGTAGAGCATGTCAAAACGAGATTATTACGAAGTTCTGGGTGTCGCCAGGGATGCCAATGACGCGGCGATTAAAAAGGCCTTCAAGCGTCTGGCAATGAAATACCACCCCGACCGCAACCAGGATAACCCGGAAGCAATCGACAAGTTCAAGGAAGCCAGGGAAGCCTACGATATCCTCTCGGATGCACAGAAACGTGCGGCCTATGATCAATACGGCCATGCCGGTGTGGATGGCTCGGCCGGTGCCGGTTTCGGTGGCGGTGGTGCCAATTTCAGTGATATTTTCGGTGATGTATTCGGCGATATCTTTGGTGGTGGCGGTGGTCGCAGCCGCTCATTCCGCGGCTCCGACCTGCGTTACAATATGGAACTGGGGCTGGAAGATGCAGTGGCGGGAACCACGGTGCAGATCAAGATTCCAACCCTGGTAGCCTGTAAAACCTGTGATGGCAGTGGCGCTAAAAAAGGCTCGTCGCCGGTTACCTGCAGCACCTGTGGTGGAACCGGTCAGGTACGCATCCAGCAGGGCTTTTTCTCGGTACAGCAAACCTGTCCCCACTGTCATGGCCAGGGCAAGACCATTACCGACCCCTGTGGTGACTGCCACGGCCAGGGCCGCATAGAAGAACGCAAGACCCTGTCAGTTAAGGTACCACCCGGCGTGGATAACGGCGACCGTATTCGCCTGTCCGGCGAAGGCGAGGCAGGGGAGAACGGTGGGCCTCCGGGGGATCTGTATGTGCAGATTCATGTGATGCCGCATCCGATTTTCGAGCGGGATGGCAGCAATCTACTGTGCCAGGTGCCCATCAGTGTGGCTACTGCTGCGCTGGGTGGTGAGCTGGAAGTGCCAACCCTTAACGGTCGTGTTAAGCTGAAGATTCCCGCAGAAACCCAGACCGGGCGTATGTTCCGTCTGAAGGGCAAGGGGGTTAAGCCGGTACGTGGTGGTATTGTTGGTGATCTGATCTGCAAGGTGGTGATTGAAACCCCGGTCAAGCTCACCGCAAAACAGAAAGAACTGTTACGCGAGTTTGATGAAAGCGTACACGGTGATAACAAGAACCATAACCCGCAGGGCAGCTCCTGGATGGACGGGGTAAAAAAATTCTTTGACGACATGAAGCTTTGATTATGACAACACGCAGAAAATTACTCGCCGCACTAGCGGGTCTCGCCGGTGGCGCCTTACTCAGCCGTAAGGCTGCAGCACAGCAGGATTCAGCCGAAACGCTGCGCTTTCCCGGTGACCCCACCGAACATAATGTGATCTACCAGCTGAATAAAAGCAGCGAGCAGTACCATGATGCGGTACTGTTTTCGGTGGGGGAGATGCTGCGCAAATACGGTGACAATATCACCATCGTAGTGACCGCGTTTGGCCCTGGTATTCACCTGCTGGGTAAAAAGCCTGAGCGCATGGTCACAGAAAAAAACAAACAAACGGTAAAAAGTCTGGCGGCCTATGGTGTAAAATTCCACGCCTGCGGCAACACCATGGATACGCTTGGCTGGAATCAGTCTAATCTGTATGATTTCGCCGAAGTCGTTCAGGTAGGAGCAGCGGATCTGCTGGAGCATCAGGAAAAAGGCTTTGCCTATATCAGCCTGTAGCCTGCTGCAGGTTCGGATGCTATCTGGCCGTTGACGCTTAGGTGCGTGGCGATCAGACGTTATTCCCGCATCACCCGTAAAAAATAATAGAGACAGAGTTAATGTTACGAATTGCAATCACAGGCGCGGCCGGGCGCATGGGGAAAACCCTGATTGAAGCCTGCCAGCAGGCAGATGACTGCATGCTGAGTGCGGCGATTGAGCGTCCCGGTATCAGCCTGATCGGTGCCGATGCCGGCGAGCTCTCCGGTGTCGGGCGTCTCGATGTGCAGCTGGTGGATGACATTACCAGCGTACTCAATGACTTTGACGTACTGATCGACTTCACTTCCATCGAATCCACTCTGCATAATCTGCAGGTCTGTAAGGACAATCAAAAACACATTATTATCGGCACCACCGGTTTCAGCGATGAACAGAAAGCGCTGATTCGAGACGCGGCGCAACAAACCGCGGTGGTGTTTGCGCCGAATATGAGCGTGGGTGTGAACCTGTGTCTCAAGCTGCTGGAAATGGCCGCCTCGGTACTCAATGAAGATTACGACATTGAAGTGATTGAAGCCCACCATCGCCACAAGGTGGATGCGCCCTCCGGTACGGCACTGCGTATGGGTGAAGTGGTAGCGCAAACCCTGGGTCGTGATCTGAAAGACTGTGCGGTCTACGGCCGTGAAGGTCACACCGGCCCCCGTGATCCACAGAGCATCGGCTTTGAAACCATTCGCGCCGGTGATGTAGTGGGTGAGCATACCGTGATGTTTGCCACCGAAGGGGAGCGGGTGGAAATTACCCACAAGGCCTCCAGTCGCATGACCTTCGCCAAAGGCGCGATCCGTGCGGCCAGATGGCTTAAAGGCAAGGATAAAGGGCTGTATGATATGCGCGATGTGCTGGGGTTATAAAAACACGGGTAAAGCGTATAAAAAAAGCACAAGAAAACGCGAATGAACGCAAATGCACGCAAATAAAAAGCAGAAGCATTTAGAGTTCAATGTCAATGTGTTGTAACGCTATATAAAATAATATTTGCATTCATTCGCGTTAATTAGCGTTCATTTGCGTTTTCTTTTAAAGTTTAAAAAATAATTATTAAATTAAGGTAAATATATGAAATTTGCATGCGTGTTTCCCGGTCAGGGATCACAGGCCATTGGCATGATGGCAGAACTGGCAGAGGCCTATCCAGTGGTTAAGGAACTGTTTGACAAAGCCTCCGAAGTACTGGGATACGATTTATGGAAGATAGTACAGGAAGGTCCGGCGGAAGAGCTGAATAAAACTGAAATTACCCAGCCGGCGATGCTCACCTCCGGGGTGGCAGTGTATGAAATTCTCAAATCAAAAATCGATGTGGAGCCGGAGCTGTTTGCCGGCCACAGCCTGGGTGAATACACCGCGCTGGTGTGTGCCGGTGCGATTGATTTCGCCGATGCGGTGAAACTGGTGTCACAGCGGGGCAAACTGATGCAGGAAGCGGTGCCGCCGGGTATCGGTGCCATGGCGGCAATCCTGGGGCTGGAAGATGCGGTGATCAAGGACATCTGCAAAACTGCCAGCGATGATAATTTCTCCGTGCAGGCAGTGAATTTCAACTCGCCGGGACAGGTGGTGATTGCCGGCAACAAGCAGGCGGTTGAAATGGCAATGGCACTGGCCAAGGAAGCGGGGGCCAAGCGCGCGCTTAAACTGCCGGTGAGTGTGCCTTCCCATTCCAGCCTGATGGAAGGCGCGGCGCAGCAGCTGGCCGAGTTTATCAAGGCGGAAATCAAAATCAGCAAGCCGGCTAAACCGGTGTTACAGAATGTGACCGCCAAAGCCTATACGCGCCCGGCGGACATTAGCAAGAACCTGGTGAAGCAATTGCACAACCCGGTGCTCTGGGTCGACACGGTGAACAACCTGCTGGCCGAAGGCATTGAAGGCATTATCGAGTGTGGCCCCGGCAAGGTGCTGGTGGGGCTGAATAAACGCATTAACAAAGACGTCGCGCATCACACCGTGTGTGATCTGGCCACCCTGGACGAAACCGTGCAGGCGTTGGCATAAGCTGCGATCAGTTGAGGAATGAATATGAATCTGGAAAATGAAGTTGCACTGGTCACCGGTGCGAGTCGCGGCATTGGTAAGGCCATTGCGGAAACCCTGGCCGCAGCAGGCGCGAAAGTGATTGGTACCGCCACCTCGGACAGCGGTGCGGAAAACATCTCCGGCTACCTCGCGGCGTCTGGCGGCAAGGGCATGTGCCTGAATGTCACCGATGATGCGTCTATCAAGCAGGTACTGAAAGACATTACGGATGAATTCGGTGCGATCAGTGTGCTGGTGAACAACGCCGGCATTACCCGTGATAACCTGCTAATGATGATGAAAGACGAACAGTGGGACGAGATTATCCAGACCAATCTGACCTCGGTATTCAAGTTATCCAAAAGCGTGATTCGCCCGATGATGAAGGCGCGTCACGGCCGCATTATCAATATCGGTTCGGTGGTGGGTTTAACCGGTAACCCGGGTCAGACCAACTATTCAGCCGCCAAGGCGGGCCTGCTTGGCTTTACCAAATCACTGGCGCGGGAAATCGGTTCGCGTAATATCACGGTGAATACCGTGGCGCCGGGCTTTATCGACACCGACATGACACGGGAGTTGCCAGAAGAGCAGCGTGAGGCTTTGACCAAACAGATTCCGCTGAACAAACTGGGTGATCCACAGGATATTGCCAACGCGGTTGCTTTCCTGGCATCGCCACTGGCAGCCTATATTACCGGTGAAACCATCAATGTGAATGGCGGCATGTACATGCCATAGGGTGATATTTTGCTTTTAAAATATCGTTTAATTAATTGAAATATATGATTTTTTTAGCCTCCCAAATCGCTTAAAAAATAGCTGGTAGTCTGTGGCGTTATTCTCTAAAATACCGCGCAGCTCACATATATTCGAAATCAAGAGGAAAACTACATGAGCAGTGTTGAAGAACGCGTTCGCAAAATTGTTATTGAACAGCTAGGTGTTAAAGAAGATCAGGTAACTAACGAAGCATCTTTCGTTGATGATCTGGGTGCAGATTCACTGGATACCGTTGAACTGGTAATGGCTCTGGAAGAGGAATTCGAGTGCGAAATTCCTGATGAAGACGCTGAAAAAATTACGACAGTTCAGCAGGCACTGGATTACGTTAACGCTAACAGCTAATCTGGTCCAAATAAAAGGGCAGGCGTAGTTGCCTGCCCTTTTTGCGTTTATGGCGGGGTATAATTCAGGCTCGCCTTACGCAAACCTCTTTTTAATGATTGTTACTGTGCATCAGTCACTCTGGGCAGGCCGGAAATATCCTGGGCAGGCTCTGGCTGTGCGCAGTAAACGTTTTTCAAATACACATCTGGAGAGCGCTCTTGGCTAAACGTCGCGTTGTCGTTACCGGCTTAGGTATAGTTTCACCTGTAGGCAATGATTTAAAATCAACCTGGGAGAATATTCTTGCAGGTAAAAGCGGTGCCGCGCTGATTACGGATTTTGATACCAGCGATCATGCGGTCAAGTTCGCCTGCACCGTTAAGGATTTTGATGCCAGCCAGTATATTCCGCTGAAAGAGCTGAAAAAAATGGATACCTTTATCCATTACGGCATAGCGGCAGCGGATCAGGCAATTAAGGATTCCGGTATTGAAATTACCGACGCCAATGCCGAGCGCATCGGTGTGGCGGTGGGCTCCGGTATCGGTGGTCTGCCGATGATCGAGAAAAACAAGGAAGCCCTGGATAACGGCGGCCCGCGTAAAATCTCGCCCTTCCTGATTCCCGGCTCCATTATCAATATGATCTCCGGCAACCTGTCGATTATCTACGGCATTAAAGGCCCGAATATCGCACCGGTCACCGCCTGTACCACCGGCACCCACAGTGTGGGCCTGGCGGCGCGCATGATCGCCTACGGTGATGCGGATGTAATGATTGCTGGCGGCGCAGAAAAAGCCTCATCGCCACTGGGCATGGGTGGCTTTGCTGCCGCCCGTGCACTGTCACGCAATAACGACAACCCCGAGGCGGCGAGTCGCCCCTGGGACAGGGACCGTGATGGCTTTGTGCTGGGCGACGGTGCCGGGGTGATGATTCTGGAAGAATACGAACACGCCAAAGCCCGGGGTGCGAAAATCTACGCCGAAATGGCGGGCTTTGGTATGAGCGGTGATGCCTACCATATGACCAGCCCCTCGGAAGGTGGTGAAGGCGCAGCGCGCTGTATGGTCAATGCGATCAAGGATGCGGGTCTCAATCCGGATCAGGTGGATTTTGTGAACGCCCACGGCACCTCGACCCCGGCGGGTGATGTGGCCGAAACCGAGGCGGTAAAACGCGCCTTTGGGGATCATGCGAAAAAGCTCGCAGTGACCTCGACCAAGTCCATGACCGGTCACCTGTTAGGTGCCGCCGGTGGGGTTGAAGCGGTGTTCACGGTGATGAGCCTGTACCACCAGGTGGCCACGCCCACCATTAACCTGGATAACCAGGACCCTGCCTGTGACCTGGATTATGTGCCCAATGTTGCACGGGACATGAAGATCGAGGTGGCGCTGTCCAACTCCTTCGGTTTTGGTGGCACTAACGGCACGGTGCTGTTCAAAAAAATCTAGGCTACCTCACCTTGCCGATGCATATATCGGCAAGGTGGTATCTGCTGTTATGCATCTCGTATCGACAGATTGTCGCTCAAGGCTGATAGTACAGATGCAAATCCCAGACTCACTCCCGGTTGCTAATCCATGGCGCAAGATCAGATAAAGCAGGCATTGATCATAAAGACGCTGACCTGTAAGGCTCTGGCCAGTGTTCCCGATCTGCTGGCTCTGCATGCCCGGCATCCCGCTCGTTATCCCCATTTACTCAGCAGTAATGCGCAGCGGATTAAGCCGCAGCAGTCATCACAAACGCAAACCCCATCTCAGTCCCATACCCCACGCTTTGATATTCTGTTCGCCTGCCCGCAGCAAACCATTCACAGTGAACAGACGGGTTTTCTCGAGCAGCTGGATGTGGCCTGGCAGGCTGAAGCGGAGCAGTTCCGCCGGGCGCAGCCGCTGAACCATGCAGATGATCCAGTATTAGCTGATTTACCGTTTACCGGTGGCTGGTTTCTCTACCTCGGTTACGAGTTGGCACAGCAGATCGAGCCGGGCCTGCAGTTGCCAGCGGCAGAAGATGGCCTGCCGGTGGCCTTTGCCACACGTTTTCCGGCGGCGATTATAATCGATGCCCATAACGAGCAGGCCTATCTGCTGTGTGAGGCATCCTTTGCCGATTGCCTGGCGCAGATCGAAACAGACCTGGCTGAAGCGGCAGATAGCAGCCTCTACCGCCAGCCATTCGAGATAGGCGCGATCAGCGAAGATAATGAGGCGGAGTATCTGCAACAGCTGGAGAGGCTGCATCGTTATATTGTGGATGGGGATGTGTTCCAGGTGAATCTGTCACGACGCTGGCAAACCCGGCTGAGCTCACAGGTGAATCACGCCAGCCTGTATCACCAGTTAAGCCGATCCAATCCCGGGCCGTTCAATGCGCTGATGACCCTGGGTGAACGGGCGGTGATTAGCTCATCGCCGGAGCGGTTGATTCAGCTGAAAAACGGCTGGCTGGAGACCCGGCCAATTGCCGGCACGCGACCCCGTTCGGACGACCAGTCGGCGGACACCGCGCTGTCTACAGAGCTGATGGCCCACCCCAAGGAACGCGCCGAGCACATTATGCTGATTGACCTGGAACGCAACGACCTGGGGCGGGTGTGTGAGCCGGGCAGCATCGAAGTGAATGAACTGATGGTGCTGGAAAGTTATCGCCATGTGCATCACATTGTCTCCAATGTGCGCGGCCGCCCCCGTGCGGATATAACGCCGGGGCAGTTGATTGCCGCGGTGTTTCCCGGCGGTACCATCACCGGTTGCCCCAAGGTGCGCTGCATGGAGATTCTGGCAGAGCTGGAGCAGTGTGGGCGGGGTGCCTATACCGGCTCGCTGGGTTATCTAAACCACGATGGCAGTATGGATCTGAATATCCTGATCCGTAGCATCAGCCGCAATGGAGACCAGTTGCAGTTTAGAGCCGGCGGCGGCATCGTGGTAGACTCGAATCCGCACAACGAACTCAATGAAACCCGCGCCAAGGCCAGGGGCCTGTTGCATGCGTTACGGGCGGGTAATAAAAACGAATTATAAAATTTGATCAAAAGCTGAATAAGCTATGCAAAATATTTTAATCAATGGACAGGCCGCATCACAGATTGATGTGCGTGATCGTGGTTTTCAGTATGGCGACGGTGTGTTTGAAACCATTGCCTGTAAAAACGGCCAGCTAGAGTTCTGGCAGGCGCATATGCAGCGGCTTGCGGATGCCTGTGAGCGCCTGAATCTTCCCGCTGTTCCTGCGCAACAGTGGCTGGATGATATTGCCGCACTGCAGCCACAGGGTGAGGCGGTGATCAAGTTGATTCTGACGCGCGGGGTGTCCGGTCGAGGTTATGCCTATAGCGACAGCGAGCAACAGCCGCTGCGCGTGTGCGCGCTTTATCCCTGGCCGGATTACCCACCACAGAATCAGCAGGGCATCAACGCGATCATCTGCAAAACCCCGGTATCAATGAATGCGGCACTGGCGGGCATCAAGCATTTAAACCGGCTGGATAATGTGCTGGCACGTAATGAATGGCGTGACCCGCATATCGCAGAAGGCCTGATGCTGGACCACCAGCAGCATGTGATTGAAGGCACCATGAGCAATGTGTTCTGTGTGCTGGATGATCAACTTTATACCCCATCCCTTGATCGCTGCGGGGTGCGGGGCGTGATGCGCGAGCAGATTATACAGCTGGCACAGTCGCAGGGAATTACGCTGAATGAAATTGAAATCAGTCAGCAGAATTTTCTGCAGATGGATGAGATATTTGTCAGTAACAGCCTGATTGGCATCTGGCCGGTAAGCCGCATTGTTGATCAGCCAGAGCGACAATACACTACCTCTATGGCGCAACAGTTACAGCGACAGCTACAGCAACTCGATGTGCACAGGGCACTTGAAGCAAACTAGACGAAACCATGATAAAAAAACTGATTGCACTGTTGTTTATTCTTGCCGCGGCACTGTTACTGGATGTCTATTTCTTTCTGCAGAAACCACTGGGACTGGATCAGTCCATAAGTTACGACTTCAAACCCGGTAGCAGCGTGTCGGCGCTGGCGCGTGATCTGGAAAAGCAGCAGATCATTTCCAACCGGCTGTATTTTTCCGTACTCACCCGCCTCACTGGCAGTGCAAAACAGTTAAGAGCGGGTGAATACGAACTGACGCCCGGGATGACGGTATGGCAGCTACATGAGCTGCTGAAAAAAGGCAAGGTTCGTCTGTACGCCCTGACCCTGGTGGAAGGCTTTAATTTCCGTCAGATGATGCAGGCAGTGCATGCCTCTGAATACCTTGATCACCAGTTAAAAGGACTGAGTGATCAACAGATTATGCAGAAAATCGGTTATCCGGATGAGCATCCCGAAGGCCGCTTTTTTCCCGATACCTATCATTTTCCCCGAGGTACCAGCGACATTCAGTTACTGCGCCAGGCCTATGGGGAAATGCAGCGACGACTGGCGCAGGCCTGGCAACAACGGGATGTTGGCCTGCCGATAAAAAGTGCCTATGAGTTGCTGACACTGGCATCGATTGTGGAAAAGGAAAGTGCCGTAGCCGAAGAACGGGGCATTATTGCCGGTGTGTTTGTTAACCGCTTGCGTAAGGGCATGCGACTGCAAACCGATCCTACGGTTATCTATGGGATCAAGGATTATGATGGGGATATTCGCTTCCGTGATTTACGCAGGGATACGCCCTATAACACCTATACCCGTCATGGTCTGCCACCCACACCGATCGCGATGCCGGGGCAGGGTGCGCTGGATGCCGCAAGTCAGCCGGAAGATACCGATTATATTTACTTTGTTGCTACTTCGGATCAGTCCGGGCGGCATATTTTTTCCACGACACTGGCAGAACATGAACGGGCCGTGGACATTCATCAACGTAAAATAAAGCGCAACTAATGTCTGTGAGAAATTCTGCTATGATTCGCCGCCTGTTTATTTTTTCTGCAAGCATTGTGGGGGCAAAAAAATGAGTCGGCCATTATTTATTACACTTGAAGGTTCAGAGGGCGTCGGCAAGACCTCCAATATGCAGTTTATTCAATCATTGCTGCAACAGCAGCAGATTGATTTTATTGAAACCCGTGAGCCGGGCGGGACACCTTTAGGTGAGGCTCTGCGTGAAATGTTACTGGGTGAAGCCTTTAAAGGCATGTCATCCGACACCGAACTGATGCTGATGTTCGCCGCCCGTGCCGAACATGTGGCGCAGGTGATTAAACCGGCCCTGGCGAAAGGCCAGTGGGTGTTGTGCGACCGTTTTACTGATGCTACTTATGCCTATCAGGGCGGAGGGCGTCAACTGGATATGCAGCGCATTGCCGGGCTGGAAAACTGGGTGCTGGGGGAATTGCGACCTGACCTGACCATTCTGCTGGATGCGCCCATTGAAGTCGGTCGTGAGCGTGCAGGTAAACGCAGTGCGCCGGATCGCTTTGAGCAGGAGCGCGATGCGTTTTTTAACCGGGTCAGGGAAACCTATCTGGTCAGGGCAAAAGCCGAGCCGCAGCGCATTAAAGTGGTGGATGCCTCGCTTGAATTAGCCGCCGTGCAGGCGCAGATAAAAGAAATATTACAGCAGTATATCCAGGCTGCTTCTTCAACACCCGCGGTTTAAAAAAGAAAACGCAAATAAACGCAAATAAACGCAAATGTTTATATAAAACGATCCAGGTACAGTGAAATCTGCATGTGTCATTATGCTCGTTCCCACGCAGGAGCATGCGAACCAGTCATAAAATTGCGTTTATTAGCGGACTTTTTATGGTCTTTGCCTAGGGTACCTCTGAATAATGATGACATATCTCTGGCTTACAGGTGTGTTCGCAATCAAGGCAGTGTTTTGAAAGCAGGCTCAAGCCTGGTGAGAAACACTAACGCAGAGTGCGGACACACCTGTAAGCCCCGCAGGGCGAGGCCTGAAGCGCACATCTACGGTGTTGTGCTTCTTATGAAGGATCGGGCCATTCACTGCGAAGCACGCCTTGTAGCTGCACGCTTCAGGTCTCGCAGAGACATATCAGCATTGTTCAGAGGTACCCTAGAGTTTTATTTCAACACCGGCAATCGCATCCGCCGCGTATTCTGCCTCACATTCAACCAGGCGGCTCGCGCTTATCTTATGGCTGTTGATCAGGTACTGCTTGACCACCGAGCTGCGTAAGCCAGCCAGTTGCAGTAGCTGTTGTCGTTGCTCGGCACTGATTTCTACAGCTGGTTTGCCAGTGGCTGGTTGACTTGCTGTGTTCGCAGCCGACTGAGGCAGGTCGTTTTTATTAGTGAAGCCGCACAGGGTGAGGTGAATGCCGGGGCGTTCATTCATCACGGTGGCCAGTTTGTCCAGTTCCGCCTTGCCGGCGTCGGTGAGGCTGGCTTCAGCCGGGTTGAAGATAACCGGCTGGAATTTCAGTGCGGTGGCCAGATCAAACAGCGATTCCGCAACAAACACCAGGCCGAACGGCGTGTAGTAATTCACAATGGCGCTGCTTACCGATTTGGACAGTGCCTTGTAGATCACCGGCTTGATATCAATGTCGAGGTTGTTGATATCCTGGGTGATGGGAATGCTGAGGTGGATTTTATTGTCCTTGTCACGCAGCAGATTGAGTGAGGCGTTCAGTGGAAACCCCAGGTCCTTGTTGAGTTTTTCCGCCTCTTCCTCGCTCAATGTGCGCAGTACGAAATGGTGCAGGGTTAAATCCAGCAGGCTGTCAGCCTGACCCTGTTTGATGTCTATATCCAGTTGCGCATCAAGCTGGCCACTGCGGATGCTCTGCCCGAGCTGTTGCCGCACTAGGGGTGAGAAGTTGCGTAGATCCAGGGCGGCGATTTGCAGTTTGCCCTGCATGCTCGGCTTATCCGTGAGCGGTGAACCCTGGGCGTCCAGTTTCAGGCTGGCCTGATCGCTAAGCCGTATCAACAGTGTTGCCAGGGCTGGTGTGGCATCGGCTTTTGTACTGAGGTTCTGTAGATGAATATCAATCACATCAATTAACAACTGCATCTGTTGCTCGCCACTCAGATCAATAAAGCCCTGTGGTTTGTCGGTTTTGTAAATAAATTCATCCAGTGAAAAATTCAGGCTGTTGTCTGTTGCAGTTTCTGCCTGTACCTGTGGGGCAGTATGCGTGGTGTTTGCGGTTGCTGTTTCGGTCTGCGGCTGCTCGTCCTTGTCAGTGCTTGCGGCGGTCGTTTCCGTGGCTTCAGTC
>DATCTK010000023.1:0-49026 GCA_036567985.1 Gammaproteobacteria bacterium
GCGTGGCCAGGTGTGCTGCAAGCCCAAGTCCATCACGCCACACAACAAGTTTGAATGCGAAGTCTACGTACTGAGCAAGGAAGAGGGTGGTCGTCATACGCCATTCTTTAACAACTACCGTCCCCAGTTCTACTTCCGTACCACGGACGTAACCGGCGCATGTGACTTACCTGAAGGCGTAGAAATGGTTATGCCAGGTGATAACGTGAAAATGACGGTAACCCTGATTGCCCCGATCGCTATGGAAGAAGGTCTGCGTTTCGCGATTCGCGAAGGTGGCCGTACTGTAGGTGCGGGCGTTGTAAGTAAGATTATTGAGTAATTATTATGGCAGCTAACCAAAAAATCCGTATCCGTCTGAAGTCTTTCGATCACCGACTGGTTGATCGTTCATGCACTGAGATCGTGGATACAGCAAAGCGAACCGGCGCCCATGTTAAAGGCCCGATTCCTCTGCCAACTAAGAAAGAGCGTTTCACCGTACTGATTTCGCCACACGTCAATAAAGACGCCCGTGACCAGTACGAACTGCGTACCCATAAGCGTCTGCTGGATATCGTAGATCCAACCGACAAAACCGTGGATGCGCTGATGAAGCTTGATCTGGCCGCAGGTGTAGATGTTCAGATAAAACTGAACTAGTTAGACCGGGGCGCTGATTCTGGCTGGGTGCCCGGAGTCCCTGCTGCGAAATGCCAACTGGCTGATTTCGTAGAGGATTTCGGTGTCGCCCAGTTATTATCTGGGGCATGGCCTGGCAGTAAAAAAACAGGTAAGTATTTACAATTTTATGAACTCAGATGTAGTCAGGGATTGTAAATACATGTTAGAATGCGTGATTCACTTGACCCGAATTCTGTTCGGGTTATTTAGTAGAAATACACGAAAAAGTTAACGAAGCCAGCTGGCTTCACAAGTACATCGGGATGCAGACATGACTATCGGTTTAGTCGGTAAAAAATGCGGAATGACACGAATCTTCACTGAAGATGGCGTATCAATTCCAGTAACAGTTGTTGAGGTGTCGCCAAACCGCGTTACGCAGGTTAAGACAGTTGAGACAGACGGTTATGATGCAATTCAGGTTACAACAGGCTCGCGTCGTGCGTCTCGTGTAGGTAAGTCTGCCGCAGGCCACTATGCGAAAGCGGGTGTTGAAGCGGGTCGTGGTTTATGGGAGTTCCGTGTTGACGGAGCAACTGAATACGAAGCAGGTTCCGAGCTGGGTGTAACCATGTTTGAGGCTGGTCAGAAGGTTGATGTGACTGGCAAGACAATCGGTAAGGGGTTTGCCGGTGGCGTTAAGCGTTGGGGTTTCCATATGCAGGACGCGACACACGGCAACTCGGTTTCGCACCGTGCACCGGGCTCAATCGGTCAGTGTCAGACGCCTGGCCGTGTTTTCAAGGGTAAGAAAATGGCGGGTCACATGGGTGACAAGCGGCGCACTGCGCAAACTCTTGAGTTGGTGCGTGTTGATGAAGCGCGTGGCCTGTTGTTGATAAAAGGTTCTGTGCCTGGTGCCAAAGGCGGCGACGTTGTTATTCGTCCTGCGATGAAGGCATAGGTTATAAGGGGTTAGATTCCAATGGATCTTCAGTTACATAAAGCAAGCGATAAAGTGACCGTTGCTGACAAGGTGTTTGCACGAGACTTCAATGAAGGCCTGGTTCACCAGGCGGTTGTAAGTTTTCTTGCAGGTGCCCGTGCAGGTACTAAAGCGCAAAAAAATCGTTCCGCTGTAAGTGGTGGTGGTGCCAAGCCCTGGCGTCAGAAGGGTACAGGTCGTGCCCGTGCAGGTACTATTCGTAGTCCTATCTGGCGTTCAGGTGGTAAGACGTTCGCGGCTGTGCCACGTGATCACTCAGTGAAGCTGAACAAGAAGATGTACCGTGCGGCAATGAGTTCAATTGTGTCAGAACTGATTCGTCAGGATCGTCTGCTGGTGGTTGAAGATATTGCTGTTGATGCACCAAAAACCAAAGGTCTTATCAGTAAGCTGAATGATCTGGATATGTCGAAAGGCCTGATTGTTTCAGAAACTGCGGATGAGAATCTGTACCTGGCAGCGCGCAATATTCCATACCTGGATGTAACCGATGTCGCTGGTGTGAGTGCGGTTGATCTGGTTAGTGCTGACAAGGTGCTGATGACAGTGGGTGCACTGCGTGCATTAGAGGAGTGGCTGGCATGATGGGTCAGGAGCGTATTCTGCAGGTGCTGAGAGCACCGGTTATTTCTGAAAAGGCAACGATGGCGGCCGATGCGGCTGCAACGCATGTGTTTAAAGTTGACACAACTGCGACAAAGCTTGAAATCAAGCAGGCTGTAGAAGAGCTGTTTGAAGTTAAAGTTGCTCAAGTACGAGTGATGAATGTAAAGGGTAAGGCCAAGCGATTTGGTCAACGTATGGGTAAACGTTCTGACTGGCGTAAAGCTTATGTGAAACTGGCGGAAGGCCAGGACATAGACTTCGCTGGTTCAAACTAAGAAGGCGTAGACGATGGCACTTGTAAAATCCAAGCCAACTTCTCCGGGTCGCCGTTTTGTAGTTAAGGTAGTAAATCCTGATCTGCATAAAGGTGCTCCTCATGCTCCGCTGCTGGAAAAGAAATCAAAGAAAGGCGGTCGTAATAACGCAGGTCGTATTACAACGCGTCACGTTGGTGGTGGTCATAAGCAACACTACCGCGTAATTGACTTCAAGCGCGCTAAAGATGGCATTCCAGCTGTTGTTGAGCGTCTTGAATATGATCCAAACCGCACTGCACACATCGCCTTGCTGAAGTATGCGGACGGTGAGCGTCGTTACATTATCGCGCCCAAGGGTGTGAAGCAGGGTGATGAAATCAACTCTGGTGTAAATGCGCCAATCAAGAGTGGTAATGCGATGCCGTTACGTAATGTACCGGTTGGTTCGCAGATTCATTGCATTGAATTAAAGCCAGGCAAGGGTGCACAGATGGCACGTAGTGCCGGTGCATCAGTTCAGCTGGTTGCACGTGAAGGTTCGTATGTAACCGTGCGTATGCGCTCAGGCGAAATGCGTAAGGTTCACGTTGATTGTCGTGCAACGATTGGTGAAGTTAGTAACAGTGAGCATAGCTTGCGCTCACTGGGTAAGGCGGGTGCGAAGCGTTGGCGCGGTGTTCGTCCAACCGTTCGTGGTGTTGCGATGAACCCGGTCGATCACCCACATGGTGGTGGTGAAGGTCGTACCTCTGGTGGTCGTCATCCTGTTTCTCCATGGGGTGTGCCTACCAAGGGTAAGAAGACTCGCAGCAACAAGCGCACTAACAATATGATTGTTCGTCGCCGTAACAACCGTAAATAATCGAGGGTAATTAAAGTGCCACGTTCATTAAAAAAAGGACCATTTATTGATCATCATCTGATGGTAAAGGTCGAGAAGGCAGTAGAAGAGAATAATCGTCGCCCAATTAAAACCTGGTCACGTCGTTCTACTATCTTCCCTGAAATGGTTGGTCTGACAATCGCAGTACATAATGGTCGTCAGCATGTTCCCGTTCTGGTTAACGAGAACATGGTAGGTCACAAGTTAGGTGAATTTGCACTAACTCGTACCTACAAAGGTCACGTAGCTGATAAGAAGTCGAAGAGATAGAGGACAGGATAATGGAAGTAGCAGCAAAACATCGCTTTGCCCGTATATCTCCTCAGAAGTGTCGTCTGATTGTAGATCAAATACGTGGTTTACCCGTTGAGCAAGCGCTCAACACATTAACGTTCAGCAATAAGAAAGGCGCCGACCTGGTACAGAAAGTACTCGAGTCTGCAATTGCTAATGCTGAGCATAACGAAGGTGCTGATATTGATGAATTAAAAGTATCACGCACATTTGTTGATGAGGGCCCGACTATGAAGCGCATTCAAGCCCGCGCAAAAGGTCGTGCTAACCGAATTTTAAAACGTACCAGCCATATCACGGTTATGGTTGCAGACCGTTAAGAGAGAAGCAGAATGGGCCAAAAAGTACATCCTGTAGGAATACGTCTGGGTATATCTTCAGACTGGAATACAAAATGGTATGCGAACAGCAAGGAATATCCCAAGCTGCTTAATGCCGATATTAAAGTTCGTGAATTTCTGAAGAAAAAACTGGCAGCAGCTAATGTTAGCCGGATTCAGATTGAGCGCCCAACTCGTGCGGCTGTGATTACCATACACACAGCGCGCCCTGGTGTGGTTATCGGTAAAAAAGGCGCTGATATTGAAGCGTTACGCAAAGATGTATCCGGTATTCTGGGACTTCACATCAACAATGTGAAAATCAATATCGAAGAAATTCGTAAACCTGAATTAGATGCACAGCTGGTGGCGGAAAGTATCGCACAGCAGCTTGAACGTCGTGTAATGTTCCGTCGTGCCATGAAGCGCTCGATGCAGAACACTATGCGCATGGGCGGTCAGGGTATCAAAATCAATGTTGCTGGTCGTTTGAACGGTGCAGAGATTGCCCGTAGCGAGTGTTACAGAGAAGGTCGTGTACCTCTTCATACATTACGTGCAGACATTGATTACGGATTTGCAGAGGCTCTTACAACCTACGGTATTCTGGGCGTGAAAGTGTGGATTTACAAAGGTGAAGTCTTTGATCTTGAGCAGAAGCGTAATGCAGCTCAGCAAGACGCTAAACCCAATAAGTCTGGCAAATAGGGGATAGAGATGCTTCAGCCTAAACGTACAAAATTCAGAAAATATCAGAAAGGGCGCAATCGCGGTCTGGCTCAGAATGGTAACAAAGTGAGCTTTGGCGAATTCGGTCTTAAAGCAGTTGCTCGTGGCCGTATTACAGCGCGTCAAATTGAAGCAGCGCGTCGTGCAATGACTCGTCATATCAAGCGTGGCGGAAAAATCTGGATACGTATCTTCCCGGATACTCCAATCTCTACCAAGCCATTGGAAGTTCGAATGGGTAAAGGTAAGGGTAATGTGGATTACTGGGTTGCTAAAATTCAGCCAGGTTCCGTTCTCTATGAAATGGAAGGTGTTTCGGAAGAGCTGGCAAGAGAGGCTTTCCAGTTGGCAGCGGCTAAACTGCCAATTAAAACAACATTTGTTACACGTGCGGTGATGTAATGGCTAGTGCAAAAGAATACAAAGAGAAAGACGAAGCTGGTCTGAAGGAAGAGCTTCTGAACTTACGCAAAGAACAGTTTAACTTACGTATGCAGCAAGGCGCAGGTCAGATGTCCAAGCCGCATCTGTTCAAAAACGTACGTCGCGATATTGCTCGCATTAAAACTATTCTTGCTGAGAAAAAGCAGGCGGGTGAAAGACAATGAGCTCAGATAATTTACAAAGAACACTTCGCGGTGTTGTTACCAGTAATAAGATGGAAAAGTCCGCTACTGTTACAATCGAGCGTCGTGTAAAACACCCTCTATATGGCAAAATCGTTAAGCGTTCAACCAAGTTGAGTGTGCATGATGAGGCAAATGAGTGTGAAGTTGGTGATACCGTTCTGATTGAACAGTGTGCACCTGTTTCAAAAACAAAATCCTGGAAACTGGTTAAGGTTGTCGAAAAGGCACCTGCAGTTTAATAAGATTAATTAGAGATATTTGGTGTCGTCATGATTCAGATGCAAAGCGTTCTCAATGCAGCAGATAACAGCGGAGCTCGCCGGGTACAGTGTATAAAAGTACTGGGTGGTTCACATCGTCGTTATGCTTCTGTAGGTGATGTTATTAAAGTCAGCATCAAGGAAGCAATTCCAAGAGGCAAAGTTAAGAAAGGCGAAGTTTACAACGCTGTTGTTGTACGAACTGCAAAAGGTGTGCGTCGTCCAGACGGCTCACTGATTCGTTTCGACAATAATGCTGCGGTTATTTTAAATAACAACCTGCAGCCAATTGGTACACGTATTTTTGGCCCTGTTACTCGCGAGCTGCGTAATGAGAAATTTATGAAAATTATTTCTCTGGCTCCAGAAGTACTGTAAGGGAGTTAGTGCAATGCAAAGAATCAAGAAAGGCGATGAAGTTATAGTAACCACCGGTAAAGATAAAGGCCGTCGTGGATCTGTAATGGCAATCCTGGGTGACCGCGTTATGGTTGAAAACGTAAACGTGGTAAAGAAACACGCTAAGCCAAACCCGATGGCGGGTGTTGAGGGCGGTATTATTGAAAAGGAAATGTCTATCCACATTTCTAATGTAATGCCTTTTAACCCTGCAACTAACAAGGGCGACCGTGTTGGTATTAAGGTCTTGGAAGATGGTAAGAAAATTCGCGTCTTCAAGTCTAATAACGAAGCTGTAGACGTATAATAGGTGACCAGAACAATGGCAAGGTTACAGGAAACTTACAAAAACACCATCATGAAGCAGTTGATGGAAGAGCAGGGTTATAAAAACCCTATGGAAGTGCCGCGCATAGAGAAAATCACTCTGAATATGGGTGTGGGCGAAGGTGTATCTGACAAGAAGGTTGTTGAATCTGCACGTTCCGACATGGAAAGCATTGCAGGCCAGAAAGCGCTGATGACGGTAGCACGTAAATCTGTTGCGGCGTTCAAACTGCGTGAAGGTGCTCCAATCGGTTGTAAGGTTACTCTGCGCAAAGAGCGTATGTACGAGTTTCTTGATCGTTTAATTAATATTGCGGTTCCACGTATTCGTGACTTCCGTGGTTTGAATGGTAAGTCTTTTGACGGTCGTGGCAATTACAGCATGGGCGTAAAAGAGCAGATTATCTTCCCGGAAATCGATTTTGAAAAAATCGACAAAATCCGCGGAATGGATATCACCATTACAACAAGTGCAAAAACAGATGAAGAAGCTAAAGCCTTATTAAAAGCCTTTAACTTCCCATTTAAAAACTAAGCCGAGAGCATAGGGTAGAACATGGCAAAAGTATCGATGATGCAGCGCGAAAAGAAACGCGCCAAACTGGTAGAAAGAGACTTCGAGAAACGTGAAGCGCTTAAGGCTGTTCTCAAGGATCCTGAAGCCAGCTACGAAGACAAGATGGAAGCACAGGTAAAAATGCAAAAATTACCACGTGACTCTAGCCCATCTCGTCGTCGTAATCGTTGCCAGGTTACAGGTCGTCCTCACGGTTACTACCGTAAATTTGGCCTGTCACGTATCAAGTTACGTGAAGCCATGATGCGCGGTGATGTTCCAGGTCTGGTTAAAGCCAGCTGGTAATTTAATTTAAATATTTGAGTAAGGTATAAGATTATGAGTATGTCAGATCCTATCGCAGATATGCTGACTCGTATTCGAAATGGTCAGTCTGCTGCTAAAGCAGATGTCGCTATGCCTGCATCTAATATGAAACAGTCAATTGCCCAGGTCCTCAAAGACGAAGGCTATATCAATGACTTTTCTGTTTCACAAGATGCAAAGCCACAACTGACTGTTTCTTTAAAGTATCACGATGGTAAGCCTGTTATTGAAAAGATTCAGCGTATGAGTCGCCCAGGGCTTCGTGTATACAAGAGCACAAACGAGATACCCAAAGTATTAAATGGTTTAGGTATTGTTATCGTATCAACCTCCAAGGGCATGATGACTGACCGTGCTGCACGAGCTGCAGGTATTGGTGGTGAGTTGATCTGCTCAGTAGCATAAGGGGTTTAGATATGTCACGTATTGCAAAAAAACCGATTAATGTGCCAGCCGGAACAGATGTAAGTATCTCTGGCCAGCAAGTAAACGTAAAGGGGCCTAAAGGCAACCTTTCCATGGATTTGCACGACACTGTTTCAATTGCGCAGGATGGTTCCGTGCTAACCCTGTCTCCAGCTGTTGAATCAGCGATGGCGATGACTGGTACCATGCGCTCGCTGGTGAATAACATGGTTGTCGGCGTAAGTGAAGGCTTCGAGAAGAAGCTGGAGCTGGTTGGCGTAGGCTATCGTGCCCAGGCACAAGGTAATAAATTAAATCTTTCATTAGGTTTCTCTCACCCAGTTGAATACGCAGTGCCTGAAGGTGTTAGCGTTGAAACACCAAGCCAGACAGAAATTCTGGTCAAAGGTGCTGATAAACAGAAAGTAGGCCAGGTTTCAGCTGAAATCCGTGCTTATCGTCCACCAGAGCCATATAAGGGCAAGGGTGTACGCTACTCTGATGAATATGTAGTTCGTAAAGAAGCTAAGAAGAAGTAGGTGCTGAGATGAATTCAAAGAAACAAACTCGTATTCGTCGCTCCAAGCGCACACGTATGAAAATCCGTGAGTTGGGTGCAGTAAGATTAAGTATTCACCGTACACCACGTCATATTTATGCACAGGTTCTGTCTGCTGATGGCGCAAAAACACTGGCTTCTGCTTCTACATTAGATGCTGATGTTAAGTCTGCAGTGAAATCAACAGGTAACATTGATGCAGCAGTAGCAGTTGGTAAATTGATTGCTGAAAAATCTAAAGCTGCCGGTGTAACCAGTGTTGCATTTGACCGCTCTGGTTTTAAGTATCATGGTCGTGTTAAAGCGTTAGCTGATGCGGCACGTGAAAACGGTCTGGAATTCTAAAGGCATTATTATGGCAACTAAAACAGACGTTCAAAAAGAGAATAAAGACGACCTGATTGAAAAGCTGGTAACCGTAAATCGTGTTGCTAAAGTGGTTAAAGGTGGTCGTCAGTTTGGTTTTACTGCACTGACTGTTGTTGGCGACGGTGATGGTTCTGTCGGAATCGGTTACGGCAAGGCTAAAGAAGTACCTGCTGCGATTCAGAAGGCAATGGATAAGGCACGTAAAAACATGAAGAAAGTACATCTTCGTGATGAGACGCTTCAGCACCCAGTTATTGGCGAGCATGGTGCGGCCAATGTGTATATGCAGCCGGCATCTGATGGTACAGGTATCATCGCTGGTGGTGCTATGCGCGCAGTATTTGAAGCAGTCGGTGTTAAAAACGTACTTGCCAAGATCAATGGTACGCGTAACCCGATAAATGTTGTTCGTGCGACTGTTGACGGTCTGCAGAGAATGCGCTCACCTCAATCAATTGCAGCCAAGCGCGGCAAAAAAGTTGAAGAAATATTAGGCTAATCGTCATGGCAGATAAGAAGATTAAGGTAACACTATATAAGAGCACGATCGGACGACTTAAGTCACATCAGGCATGTGCCAAGGGTCTGGGTCTGCGTCGTACAAATCACTCAGTAGAAGTTATTGATACACCTGAGAACCGTGGCATGATCAATAAGATTGCATACATGGTGAAGGTAGAGGACGTTTAAGATGCAATTAAATACTCTTAAACCAGCAGATGGTAGTCGTAAGCAGCGCAAACGCGTAGGTCGTGGTATCGGTTCAGGCCTGGGCAAAACCTGTGGCCGTGGTCACAAGGGTCAGAAATCACGTAATGGTGGTTTCCACAAGGTTGGCTTTGAAGGCGGTCAGATGCCTATCCAGCGTCGCCTGCCCAAGGTTGGCTTTAACTCGCGCACGGCAAAATACAGTGCTGAAGTTCGCCTGGATGAGCTGCAGAAGCTGGGTGCTGATAGCGTTAATCTGCAGGCCCTGATTGATGCGAATATCGTTCCAGCAACAACTAAAAAAGCGAAAGTAATACTGTCTGGTGAAATTAGTACCGCAGTTACGCTGCAAGGTGTAAAGGCAACTAAAGGCGCACAGGCTGCAATTGAAGCAGCAGGCGGTAAAGTAGAAGCATAGCGGAAACCTTATGGCAGTCGACCTAAGCAAGTTGCAGGAACTCAGACAGCGCATCCTCTTTGTAGTGGGTGCGCTGATCGTTTACCGTATCGGAACCTTTATCCCGGTTCCGGGCGTTAATCCGACCATCATGTCTGCGATATTTGATCAGCAGTCAGGGACCATACTGGATGTGTTCAATATGTTCTCAGGTGGTGCGCTGGAGCGTATGTCTTTGTTTGCATTGGGTGTTATGCCCTATATCTCTGCATCGATCATTATGCAGCTGCTGACAGTGACGGTTCCTAGCCTGGAGCAACTGAAAAAGGAAGGTGAAGCGGGTCGTCGCAAGATCACCATGTATACACGCTACGGTACAGTGGCACTGGCATTATTCCAGTCTATCGGTGTGGCGAATATGCTGCTTTCCCAGACCCACCAGGGCTCGCCGCTGGTATACGTTGAGTCGGCACTGTCATTCTATGTGATTGCGGTTGCTTCGCTGGTTACCGGTACCGTGTTCCTGATGTGGCTGGGTGAGCAGATTAGTGAACGTGGTATAGGTAATGGTATATCGATTATTATCTTTGCCGGTATTGTCGCAGGTCTGCCCGCGGCGATAGGTGGTACCGGTGAGCTGGTTCGTACGGGTGAGCTGCATACGCTGACTGCTATCGTGCTGTTTATGCTGGCAATTGGTGTGACAGCCTTTGTTATCTTCGTTGAGCGAGGCCAGCGTCGGATTACGGTAAATTATGCAAAACGCCAGCAGGGGCGTAAAATGTATGCGGCTCAGAGCAGCCATTTACCACTCAAGCTGAATATGGCCGGGGTAATTCCGCCCATATTCGCCTCGAGTATTATCCTGTTTCCTGCCACAATGGGCGGCTGGTTTGGCCAGTCCCAGGGTATGGAATGGCTGGCAGACCTGTCGACAACGCTGTCTCCAGGCCAGCCTGTGTACGTAATGTTTTATGCTGCGGCGATCATTTTCTTCTGCTTTTTCTACACCGCACTGGTGTTTAATAGCCGTGAAACCGCCGATAACCTGAAGAAATCCGGTGCATTTATCCCCGGAATTCGCCCAGGTGACCAGACAGCCAAGTATATTGATGGCGTGATGACACGCCTGACCCTGGTGGGTGCCCTGTATATAACAGCAGTGTGCCTGTTACCGGAATTTCTGATTTTGTACTGGAATGTACCATTCTACTTCGGTGGTACATCTCTGCTGATCATTGTGATCGTGGTTATGGATTTCATGGCCCAGATGCAGTCACACATGATGTCGCAGCAGTATGAAGGCTTAATGAAAAAAGCCAACTTTAAGGGATTAGGTAAGAATACCTAGTCTATAACCCTGAAGCGAGAGCAGTTATGAAAGTTCGTGCATCTGTAAAGAAAATTTGCAGAAACTGTAAGGTTATTAAGAGAAATGGCGTTGTACGTGTGATTTGTAAAGATCCACGACATAAGCAACGTCAAGGTTGATTTACAGGCGAGATATCGCTAAAATGCCGCGCTTTGCGCGATTCTGGAGACGGATTGAATGGCCCGTATAGCTGGTATTAACATACCTGATCAAAAACATACTGTCATAGGCTTGACTTACATCTATGGTATTGGACGCACCCGTGCGCAGGGTATCTGTAGTGACTGTAATATAGACCCTACGACGAAAATGAGTGCGCTGAGCGAAGAACAGCTCGAATCACTGCGTACACAAGTAGGTAAATTCATCGTAGAAGGTGATTTACGTCGAGAAGTATCGATGAGCATCAAGCGTCTGATGGATATGGGGTGTAACCGCGGTATCCGTCATCGCCGTAGTCTACCGTTGCGTGGTCAACGTACTAAGACTAATGCTCGTACACGTAAGGGCCCTAAGCGCCCGATACGTAAATAATTTGGTTATTTAGGTAACAGTAATGGCAAAACCAACGGCTAAAAAGAAAGTAAAACGTACGATCACTGATGGTGTAGCGCATATCTATGCGTCATTCAATAACACCATCGTAACCATATCTGATCGTCAAGGTAACACCTTGTCCTGGGCTACTGCCGGTGGTTCAGGTTTCCGTGGTTCACGTAAGAGCACCCCATTTGCGGCACAGGTTGCTGCAGAACGTGCCGGTACCCGCGCAAAAGACTACGGTGTTAAGAACCTGGAAGTACTAGTTAAGGGCCCTGGACCCGGACGTGAGTCTGCAGTTCGTTCACTTAACAACGCAGGTTTCAAAATCACTAATATTAGTGATATTACCCCTATTCCACACAATGGCTGTCGTCCTCCAAAACGACGCCGTGTATAAGCCTGGAGATTAGTCGTGGCTCGTTATTTAGGTCCTAAATGTAAGCTAAGCCGTCGTGAAGGCGTTGATCTGGAACACAAATCAGGCATTCGCGCACTGGATAGCAAATGTAAGCTGGAGCAGAAGCCCGGTCAGCACGGCGCTGCACGTGGTCGTTTAACTGATTACGGTTTACAGCTTCGTGAGAAGCAGAAATTACGTCGTATTTACGGTGTATTAGAAAAGCAATTTGTAAACTACTACAAAAAGTCAGCATCGCAGAAAGGTTCCACAGGTGATAACCTGCTGCAATGCCTGGAAACCCGTCTAGACAACGTGGTTTACCGTAGTGGTTTTGGTTCGACACGTAATGAAGCTCGCCAACTGATCAGCCATAAGGCAATTATGGTGAATGACCAGCTGGTTAACATTCCTTCATACGTCGTTAAAGCTAATGACAAAATTTCTGTACGCGAAAAAGCGAAAAAACAATCGCGTATTCAGGATGCGTTACAGCTGGTTAAATCCCGTGGCGTTGCTGACTGGATTGAGCTGGACGAGAACAAGATGGAAGCGGTATTCAAATCTGTTCCTGAGCGTAGTGATCTGTCAGCAGATATTAACGAACAACTGGTAGTTGAACTGTACTCCAAGTAAAGGAAAGCAAACCGAATGTCAGGCAAATCTGAAGAACTTCTTACTCCTCGCAATATTGATGTACACGCATATAGCGAGACTCATGCGAAGATTGTACTGGAGCCCTTAGAGAGAGGCTTTGGTCATACGCTGGGTAATGCATTACGTCGTATTCTACTATCATCAATTGAAGGTGCAGCGATCGTTGAAGCTGAGATTGAAGGTGTTCTTCATGAATACAGCTCAATAGAAGGTGTTCAGGAAGATGTGCTGGAAATTCTGCTTAACCTGAAAGGCGTAGCCATCAGAATGCACGAGCGTTCAGAAGCATTACTAACGCTGAAAAAGAAAGGTCCTGGCGTTGTAACCGCTGCAGATATTTCTACTGATCACGATATCGAAATTGTTAACCCTGATCACGTGATTGCCAATATTACCGGCAATGTTGACCTGAATATGACATTGAAGATTGCGACTGGTCGTGGCTATCAGCCTGCGACAGTACGTAAGTCCGAGTCAGCAGAAACAACTACAGTGGGTGCACTGGCAATTGATGCATCATTCAGTCCTATCCAGCGTGTCGCCTACACAGTAGAAAGTGCACGTGTAGAACAGCGGACTAACCTGGATAAACTGATTCTGGATGTTGAAACCAACGGTACAGTAGATCCGGAAGAGACCATTCGCACTGCAGCGACTGTGTTACAGAAACAACTGGCAGCCTTCGTTAATCTGCAAAGCATCGAAGAGTCAGAAGCGCAGGTTGAAGAAGATGAAATTGATCCAATTCTGCTGCGTCCGGTAGATGATCTTGAGCTGACAGTTCGTTCAGCCAACTGCCTGAAAGCAGAAAACATCTACTACATTGGTGACCTAATTCAGCGCACAGAAGTTGAATTGCTTAAAACACCAAACCTGGGCAAGAAGTCCCTAACTGAAATTAAAGACGTGCTGGCGTCTCATGGCCTGTCACTGGGTGCGCGCCTTGATAACTGGCCACCTGCGTCTATTCGTGAGAAACAGGCGAGCTAGGCTCGGCTGTTTAATAAGCAGAATCTGTTTAAGGTAAAAGAACATGCGTCATCGTAAATCAGGTCGTCAACTAAATCGTAACAGCAGCCACCGTAAGGCTATGTTCCAGAATATGGCTAACTCTTTATTTGAGCACGAGTTGATTAAAACAACTCTGCCAAAAGCCAAAGAGCTGCGTCGTATTGCTGAGCCACTTATCACGCTTGCCAAAGAAGACAGTGTCGCATCACGTCGTCTGGCATTCGACAGAATGCGTGACAAGGCGATGGTAGGTAAGCTTTTCTCTGAACTGGCACCACGCTACAAAGATCGTCCAGGTGGATACCTGCGTATTATGAAGTGCGGTTTCCGTGCAGGCGACGCAGCACCTATGGCTTATGTTGAGCTGGTTGACCGTCCTGAAATGACGGAAGCGTCGGTTGAAGTCGAGTAAGTATCTCGCTCTAAATCAGCTTTAATCAAAGCACATAAAAAAAGCCGGACAAGTTCCGGCTTTTTTTATGTAGATGTGGTTAGCCAGAAAGATTGAAAAGAAAACGCAAATGAACGCAAATAAACGCAAATAAACTCAGGTGTTTTCGCGCCGGGTCTAACGCAATGAATGCACTGGCTGTTGCGCCGTTTGTTCTGTTGCACAAAAACGGGGCGCATGCCTTTTATTGCAGTGATATTCACACCCGTAGCAGTAGCTGCATACTGCGACGAAAGCGGATCGCTAAAGCACAACTAATTCTGTCTAATATGCCTTATAGCGTCTATTCGCGTTCATTTGCGTTTTCTTTTTCTTTCTAGAACCTGGATAAGCAACGTGGGAAAGGTTAGACGGGGTGCTTTTCCTATGGTTTGATATGCAGTGTGAATATCCCGCCAAGCACAGCACGTACCTGGTTAATGCTCAGGTATTTGACTGACTCCGGGCTGCCCCATTGCAGGCAGATCAGGCTGCGCACATCCGGCTCATCGGCTGAGCGCAGGTAGTAATAGCTGGACTGCCCAATAATTGTCGGCCCGTCACTGCCAAAACCGAACAGCCGCGCTGCATACTGCAGATAACGCTGCGCGTGTTCCTCATCATCCACCACACGGTAAATCTCGAAACGCGTCGGTTTAATGATGCGGTCATAGTCGTGTAGCGTATTGGTGCGCAGGCTGCAGTGAGGATAGTAGATATTCAGCGCGCGCTCTTCTACGATCCTGCCGCTCTGCATAAAAGTTCGTGCAGTCTGTGCCTTAACTGGAAAATCCTGCTTCAGCTCCAGCACCGACCCCACCGGCACCGAGTACAGAAATGAATCGGGGTCTGTGGAGGAAGGCAGGGCGCAGGCATTGAGCAGCAGTGCCATTAGACTGAGCGTTAAGCCGGATTTGATCTGCATGAACAATCCTCCAGTTTCCTGTTGTCGTGGACTACTGCTTACGTGCCGCGTGCTTCTCCAGCATCGGTTTCAGATACTGCCCGGTAAAGGAGGCGGGGTTGTCAGCGACCATTTCCGGTGTGCCTTCGGCAATAATTTCACCACCGCCAGAACCACCCTCCGGGCCCAGGTCGATAATCCAGTCGGCGGTTTTAATAATATCCAGGTTGTGTTCGATAATAATAATCGTATTGCCATGATCGCGCAGGCGAATCAGCACCTGCAGTAACTGCTCCACGTCATGGAAATGCAGGCCGGTGGTGGGTTCATCCAGTATATAGACGGTGCTGCCTGTATCCCGCTTGGATAGCTCACGCGCCAGTTTAATGCGCTGTGCCTCACCGCCGGAAAGGGTGGTGGCTCGCTGTCCCAGGGTGATATAGGACAGCCCTACATCCACCAGTGTCTGCAGTTTGCGTTGTATCACCGGTACCGCCTGGAAAAACTCCAGTGCATCCTCAATGGTCATTTCCAGTACTTCATGGATGCTCTTGCCCTTGTACTTGATATCCAGGGTTTCACGGTTATAGCGCTTGCCCGCGCAGACATCGCAGGGCACATAGATGTCCGGCAGGAAGTGCATTTCCACCTTGATCACACCGTCGCCCTGGCAGGCTTCACAGCGGCCGCCCTTGACGTTAAAGCTGAAGCGTCCCGGCTTGTAACCCCGGGCACGGGCTTCCTGGGTACCGGCAAACAGTTCACGAATCGGGGTAAACAGACCGGTATAGGTGGCAGGGTTGGAACGAGGTGTGCGGCCGATCGGTGCCTGGTCTATGTCCACCACCTTGTCAAACTGATCCAGTCCTTCATAGCTGCTGTAGGCGGCGGGAATCACCGATGAGCCATTGATTTCCTTCGCCAGCAGTTTATACAGGGTGTCGTTAATCAGCGTCGATTTACCGGAACCGGAAACGCCGGTAACACAGGTCATCAGGCCCAGCGGGATCTCCACGTCCACCTGCTTCAGGTTATTGCTGCTGGCACCCCGCAGTACCAGGCTCTTGCCGGAATGGGGCACGCGCTCTGCGGGAATACTGATTTCCCGTTTGCCGCTCAGGTACTGGCCGGTGAGTGACTCGCTGTTCTGCATCACCTGCTGTGGCGTGCCAGATGCCACCACATGACCACCATGCACCCCGGCGCCCGGGCCGATGTCGATCACATGGTCGGCACTGAGAATGGCATCCTCGTCATGCTCCACCACAATCACCGTATTACCCAGGTCCCGCAGATGGGTCAGGGTGGAGAGCAGTCGGTCATTATCCCGCTGGTGCAGGCCGATGGATGGTTCGTCCAGAATGTACATCACCCCCACCAGCCCGGCGCCTATCTGGCTGGCCAGGCGAATACGCTGGGCTTCGCCACCGGACAGGGTATCGGAGCTGCGACCCAGTGACAGGTAGTTCAGGCCCACATTCACCAGGAACTGCAGGCGCGAGGAAATTTCCTTGACGATCTTGTCGGCGATCTCGCCCTTGTGTCCCTGCAGGTTCAGTTGCTGAAAGAATCCCAGACAGTCGATGATGGACAGGTTGGTGATTTCCGGCAGGCTTCGCTCGGCAATAAATACATGCCGTGCGGAGGTGCCCAGGCGGGTGCCATGGCAGCTGGGACAGGGCTGGTCGGTGAAATACTTGGTCATCTCCTCGCGCACCGCCGGGGATTCGGTTTCACGGAAGCGGCGCTGCATATTGGGGATAATGCCCTCGAACGGATGCACGCGGGTTTTCAGTCCGCCTTTGGCGGAGGGAAAGCTGAACTCGATTTCTTCGTCGCCGCTGCCGAAGAGGATAATCTGCTGGATATTCTCCGGCAGCTCATTAAACGGTGAGTCCAGGTCAAAGCCGTAATGCTGTTCCAGGTTTTCCAGCATGCCGTTATACCAGGCATTGCGTCTGTCCCAGCCACGCACCGCGCCACCGGGCAGGCTCAGGGTGGGGTTGCTCACCACCAGCTCCGGGTCTATGTGCTGAATCTGCCCCAGACCATCACATTCGCTGCAGGCCCCGGCGGGATTATTAAAGGAAAACAGGCGGGGTTCCAGCTCGCTCAGGCTGTAGCCGCACAGGGGGCAGGCAAAGCGTGAGGAAAATACCAGGTCCGGCAGCTCCTGGTCCATATAGGCCACCCGGGCAATGCCACCGGTGAGGTTGGTGGCGGTTTCGAACGACTCTGCCAGGCGCTGCGCCAGGTCATTCCGCACCTTGAAGCGATCTACCACCACTTCAATGGTGTGCTTGATGTTCTTTTCCAGCTCCGGCACGTCATCCAGCTCGATGATTTTGCCGTCGATGCGGGCGCGAATAAAGCCCTGACGCTTCATCTCTTCAAGGCGTTCGCGGTGCTCACCCTTGCGGTCCTGCACAATCGGCGCAAGCAGCATCATCTTGCTCTCCTGTGGCAGTTCCAGCACATGGTCCACCATCTGCGAAATGGTCTGTGCTGCCAGCGGACTGTCATGCTCCGGGCAGCGCGGGGTACCGGCGCGTGCATACAGCAGGCGCAGATAGTCGTAAATTTCAGTCACCGTGCCCACGGTGGAGCGGGGATTATGGGAGGTGGTTTTCTGCTCGATCGAGATCGCCGGTGACAGGCCCTCGATATGATCCATATCGGGTTTTTCCATCATCGACAGAAACTGCCGCGCATAGGCCGATAGTGATTCGACGTAACGGCGCTGGCCTTCGGCGAAAATCGTATCAAAGGCCAGGGACGACTTGCCGGAACCCGACAGACCGGTAATCACCACCAGTTTGTCTCTGGGAATATCAAGGTCGATATTTTTCAGATTGTGGGTGCGTGCGCCGCGAATTTGTATCTCATGCAACATGGGGTTATGACCGTATTTAAAGCAGAAATGAAACAGCCTAGCTTACCATAAGCTGCTGCATAAAGACTGCATACTCACTACGGATGCCTGTAAAACATGGTTGATATCATGCCGTGATTGAGCGAAACCGGTGGCGGGTTTTAGGTGAAGCCGATGGCCGGTTTAAGGTATGATAAGCGGCTTTGTTGATTTATAAATTGGGGTAACTAACCAGAATGAGTGCGGCCAGGCAAACCCTGCAGGAAGACAGCTGGAGTTCGTTTGAAAAACGCGCCGGCATGTCGCTGGCGACGATCTATGCGGTGCGCATGATCGGCCTGTTTATGATTTTGCCGGTATTCTCTCTGTACGCGGATCAGTATGAGGGGGCCACACACATACTGGTGGGGCTGGCACTGGGTATCTACGGCCTGACCCAGGGTTTGCTGCAGATTCCCTATGGCATGCTGTCGGATCGCGTTGGGCGCAAACCGATGATTGCGCTGGGGCTGGTTGTATTCGCCCTGGGCAGTCTGCTGGCCGCCTATGCCGAGAGTATCTATGGGGTTATCGCCGGGCGCGCACTGCAGGGTGCCGGTGCAGTAGCGGCGGTGCTGATGGCACTGGCGGCGGATCTGTCCAGAGAAGAGCACCGATTGAAAATGATGGGCTTTATCGGTGTCAGTATCGGTTTTGCGTTTGCCATTTCTATGGTGGCGGGGCCGTTTCTCAACCAGCTGGTGGGTATGTCCGGGCTGTTTCTGCTCACTGCGGTGCTGGCTATGCTGGCACTGCTGATCCTGTTTTTCTGGGTGCCCAACCCGCAGCAGAGCCTGTTCCACCGTGACACCCAGGCGGTGCCAACACAGTTTAAGAGCGTGCTCGCCGATCGCCAGCTGCTGCGTCTGGACTTCGGTATTATGGTACTGCATATGGTGCTGATGGCCACCTATGTGGCGTTTCCGCTGATGTTGCAGAATCAGGCGGGGCTGGCCTCGGAGGATCACTGGAAGCTTTATCTGCCGGTGTTTTTACTCAGCGTGGCACTGATGGTGCCGTTTATTATTGTGGCGGAATCGAAACGCCGTATGAAGCAGGTGTTTGTGGGCGCCATCGGCGTGCTTGCGGTGGCGGAGATCAACCTGCTGTTTGGCGGCGCATCGGTGTGGCACCTGGCGATCAGCATGGTGGTGTTTTTCAGCGCGTTTAATCTGCTTGAGGCCAGTCTGCCATCGCTGGTGGCAAAAATGTCGCCGGCGGATCGCAAGGGCACCGCCATGGGTATTTATTCATCCAGCCAGTTTATCGGCGCCTTTATCGGCGGGGCTGCGGGTGGCCTGGCCTATGAGCTGGGCGGGGCGCAGGCGGTGTATCTGTTCTGCAGCTTTGCCTTACTGCTATGGTTGCTGTTAGCCTATAGCATGAAAAATCCCAGATATGTGAGTACGTATCTGTTAAAAATCGGTAAAATAGACCCCTCACAGGTCAACCAGATGGTGTCGACACTGGTGTCGGTGCAGGGGGTGGCGGAAGCAGTGGTTGAGCCGGATGAAGGCATCGCCTATTTAAAGGTGGAGCTGCATGCGCTGGATAAAGACGCATTATTAGCATACTCAATTAACGAAACACAATTAACCAAATAAAGTAGGGCAGACAAATGGCGAGAGGCATTAATAAAGCAATCATTGTGGGCACACTGGGCAAGGATCCTGAAACCCGTTACATGCCATCGGGCGGCGCAGTTACCTCGATAGCCGTGGCCACCAATGAAAACTGGACCGACAAGCAAACCGGCCAGAAACAGGAACGCACCGAATGGCACAATATCACCTTCTTTGGTCGACTGGCAGAAATCGCCGGTGAGTACCTGAAGAAAGGCTCACAGGTGTATATCGAAGGTAGCCTGCGCACAGAAAAATGGCAGGACAAGCAGGGCAATGACCGCTACACCACCAAGATTATCGCCAATGAAATGCAGATGCTGGGCGGACGCCCCGGTGGTGGTAACAATGATTACTCATCGTCGCAGCAGCAACAGCAGTCACAGCCCCAGCCCGCCAATCAGCCGGCGCCGGTGGATGACAGTTTTGATGATGACATTCCGTTTTAGGGTGTACGCGTTAAATTAAGCAAAGCAAAAAGCCCCGTGAACCGGGGCTTTTTGCTTTGCGCGTCTGATCGATCAACCGACAAACCGGCTGGCAAAACCCCGTTTTATCAACTAGATATAAATTTAGAAGCCGCTACCTGATTGCTGCGGCATCCACCACCTCAGGCCTATGGAACCTGGGCATCTTGCTCTGCAATCGGTATCCAGCCCGCCTGATGAGGTAAATGATCTAACGCCATGACTTTCCAATAAACATCATATAGAGGGATATTATGAGTACTTGTGTGGTAGCGGGACAGCCCGTTGAATTACGAGCAGATGGACGCCTGGCGCGCTCTGCAGACTGGAGTCCCGAGCTTGCGGTTGAGCTGGCAGCAGTGGATGGTCTTAAGCTGTCAGATCAGCACTGGGACATTATCAATATTATGCGTGACTATTATCAGCAGTATAATATTTCACCGATTCTCAAATTGCTGCGCCGTGAAGTAGCGAAAAAACTGGGGGCAGAGCGGGCGCTGGATGAGTCCCTGTATGCACTGTTTCCCAACGGGGTGCAGCATCAGGGCAGTCGTATAGCCGGTATTCCACTGGCGCTGCTGGATGCCGAGCTGGACCAGAATGCGCGCATGCAATCGGTGCAGCCACCCAGTGATGCGGCACATTTTAATGATCAGTTTGAGTTCAATGGCCAGACCATCAAGGTGTACACCTCAGGAAATCTGGTTAATCTGGAGGACTGGAACGAGGCCCTGGCTGAGCATCTGGCACAGAAAGAAGGTATCCAGCTAAGCGACGAGCACTGGGCGGTGATTAAATTCCTGCGGGGGTTTTATTTTCAATACGGTATCACGCCCATGGTGAAGGTGCTGATCAAGCACATGGCAGAAGAAATGGGCTTGCAGGCCGCCAATGAGCAGCACCTGTATCAGCTGTTTCCGGGAGGCCCGGCACGGCAGGGATCACGTATCGCGGGACTGCCCTCGCCGCAGGGCTGCATTGACGATTAGGTGCACTGCTTGCTTCGTGGCAGTAAAAACCGCCAGTTGATCTGGCGGTTTTTTTTATTAGGCGCCCGATAATACAGTGTTTACTTAAACAGCAGCAAATACCCTGCATGGGTGATGCATAAAACAGGTAATATGATTCACTATATTGATCTTGCCATGTTGAACTTGGCAGGGCAGCGGTTAGAATAGCCTGCGCAGGCTGCAAAGCCGTAAGCAGACAGGTATTAATGGCGTATTTCAGCCCTGCATCGGACAGGTGCTGTGGTGATTAGAAATTAAAATGAATCAAACAGGGCAATAGACAACATGTGTGGAATAGTCGGTGCGGTAGCGGAACGGAATGTAACGCCAATTTTACTAGAGGGATTAAGGCGCCTGGAATACCGGGGTTATGACTCCGCCGGTATCGCGGTCATCAATGATACGCAATGCCTGGAACGGGTGCGCCGGGTGGGCAAGGTGGCCAATCTGGCGGACTCGATCGACAAGCAGCCAATCAAGGGCTTTATCGGTATCGCGCATACCCGCTGGGCAACCCACGGCGAACCCTCCGAGCCCAATGCCCATCCCCATATCTGCAATAACTCGGTGGCGGTAGTGCATAACGGCATTATCGAAAACCACGGCCAGTTGCGCGAGCAGCAGACGGCCAGCGGTTATAAGTTTACCTCGCAGACCGATACTGAAACCGTGGTGCATCAGGTTGAACTGTATAAAAAAGCCGGTTTCGATTTACTCGATGCAGTGAAGAAAGCCTCCGCTGATTTTGAAGGCGCCTATGCGTTGGGAGTGATGTCAGTAGCCGAACCGGGTCGTCTGATTGCCACCCGTTGCGGCAGCCCGCTGGTGATTGGCGTGGGCTTTGGTGAATATTTTATCGCCTCGGACGTGGCTGCACTCTTGCCGGTAACCCAGCGGTTTATTTTTATGGAAGAAGGCGACATCGCCGATATCCGTAAGGACAGCCTGCAGATCTATGACCAGGATGACCAGCCGGTGGAGCGTGAAATTAGCACCTCGGAACTCAGCGTGGATGCGGTGAGTCGCGGTGAATACCGGCATTATATGATGAAGGAAATCCATGAGCAGCCCGCGGTGCTGGCGGAGGTCATGGAAGGCCGTGTTTATGATGGCAAGGTGCTGGACACCGCCTTCGGTGCCGATGCCGGCAGGGTGTTTGATGAAGTGAAACGGGTGCAGATTATCGCCTGCGGCACCTCATTCCATGCGGGCATGGTGGCGCGTTACTGGCTGGAATCTCTGGCGGGGATTCCCTGTAATGTGGAAGTGGCCTCGGAGTTTCGTTACCGCAAGCCGGTGATCACCAATGATACTCTGGTGGTGACCATTTCCCAGTCCGGTGAAACCGCCGATACCCTGGCAGCACTGCGTAACCTGAAAGACAAAACCCCCTATTCACTGTCCATCTGCAATGTGCCCGAAAGCTCGCTGGTGCGTGAATCCAAACTGGTGCTGATGACCCGCGCCGGCCCGGAAATCGGTGTCGCTTCAACCAAGGCATTCACCACCCAGCTGGTGGGCCTGATGCTGATGACACTGGCGCTGGGGCGTCGTCATCAACTGAGTGCGGATACAGAGCAGCGTCTGATTGAAAACCTCAAGCACCTGCCGGCTCTGATAGAGCAGGTGCTGGCACATAACCAGATTGAAGACTGGTCTGAACATTTCAAGGACACCCTGAACTCGATCTTCCTGGGCCGTGGCATACAGTACCCGATTGCCATGGAAGGTGCGCTGAAACTCAAGGAAATTTCCTATATCCACGCCGAAGCCTATGCCGCCGGTGAGTTAAAACATGGTCCGCTGGCACTGGTTGACCCGCAAATGCCGATCATTGCGGTGGCGTCAAAAGATGGCATGGAAGACAAGCTGAAATCTAATCTGCAGGAAGTGCTTGCACGCAGCGGTGAAGTTTACCTGTTTGCCGATGAACGCCTGAATATGACGGATATGGGTGAACACTGTCATGTGATGACGGTACCGGCGGTGGAGCCGGAGGTGGCGCCGATTCTGTTTGCCATTCCGCTGCAGCTGTTTTCCTACTATGTGGCGCTGCGCAAGGGTACAGACGTGGATCAGCCACGTAACCTGGCCAAATCGGTGACGGTGGAATAATAATCAATTTTTTCTAACTGTATAAAAAGCCTGAAAGCATAAGCTTTCGGGCTTTTTATATGGTGATATGGTAATAGCCCTGCTAAAAAATGCTTGAATCGAGGCATAAAATCTTTTAAATTCCCGTCCCCTTAAGCACTCCCCTTTTTGAGACAAGCTGGTAGAGAGATTTAATATGATGGATTCAACCGTTTTATTTACAATTGTGAGCATTGTGGGTTCAGTGGCTGTGTTTGCCGTGCTGGGTTACAGAATCACCCGCCTGATGAAAACCTGCGATTCAAGCAAGTTGTAATTCGCCTGCCGGACAGACAGTCGTTAGTCGAATGTCATTAGTCAAATGAATCAGTGATCATCGACTACAAGGCGGATCCACCACAAGCTTGAAAAGAAAACGCGAACAACGCGAATGAACGCAAATAAACGCCAATTTTTATGTAGGCCGTATCAAACGTAGTGGATCCGGCGTGTGTCGTGCAGGCTGATCCGTGTGAAGAAGATAGCAAGTCATACAGCTGTCATTACAATTATTGTACCAGTAACCATGCAGTAAAAGGTTAATGCCCACAACGCGCAAGCCGCTAATGAGCGCAAAGCTTACAGAGTTAAAGCTTTATAGCGTCTATTCGCGTTCATTTGCGTTTTCTTCTGTTTCTTGCTTTTTGTACATTACAAAACGATTATTGCAGTTCCTGTTCACCCTGCATCAGCGCAAGATTGCTGCGAATCATCGACTGGATTTCTTCTACATATTCTTCACCGCGGGTGGAATATTGACTCAGGCCTTCGGCCAGGGTCAGTGCGTCAAAGGGCTGGTTGTTCTCACGTAATTCGGCGCGGATGTTGCGCAAATCTTCATAGGCATGGCTGGTGTTCAGGTTATGCAGATAACTGGCCACTGAATCATTGATGCTGTCAAAGGTGCGTACTTCATGAGCGGCGTCACTGCTGCGTTGTGAGGGCACCAGGCCGCAGCCTTCAGTGAAACACCACTGGCCAAACAGGTTATTACCCTGCTGGGCAAAACGGGATTGCCCCCAGGCAGATTCATTCGCCGCCTGAATCATTACCAGTTCCCTGGGGATAATGTCGATATGGTGCAGTAGCCTATCCCAGTCCGGATTTTCATTGTCCCATTCAAGTTTATGTTCTTCTGCCAGCGCCTGAATCCAGGGGGCTGATTGATTGGCCTGTTTAGCCGCGAGAATTTTGTCACGTTGCGAGCGAATAACATTATTTTCGTGTATCACAATCGGTCGCAGAATATCAAAGAACAGCTGCTTTTTTTCGCGGGTGTTTTCTACAGCGGAATAATCAAATTCGTCCGCCTGGTATGTGGGCACAGTTGGTGTGGCACTTTGTATCAGGAAAAATCCGCCAACAGCGAGTAGAAGGCTGGCCAGAATAATCAGCAGGCCAAGTGGTTTGGCTGGGTGTTTAGCTTTCATCTTTCAGAACCGTGTAAATCGCATTTGCCAGGTGTTCAGTGTCGACCTGATTGATAATATAAGGTGGCATTAAATAAATCAGTTTACCAAAGGGGCGAATCCATACGCCCTGGTTCACCAGTGCCGGTTGTATGCGCCGCATATCAACCGGCTGTTTACATTCTACAACACCGATGGCGCCCAATACCCGCACATTGCTCACTGACTTGAGTGATGCGCATTTCGCCAATGAGGCTGTTAGCCAGCGCTCAATATTATTAATGTTCTGCTGCCAGTTGCTTTGCAATAACAGCTTGATGCTGGCACTGGCTACCGCACAGGCCAGCGGATTTGCCATAAAAGTGGGACCGTGCATAAACACACCGGGGTAGCCGCTGGAAATGGTTTTAGCGATTGTGTCGGTGGTGAGGGTGGCGGCCAGAGTCAGGTAGCCACCGGTGAGTGCCTTGCCGATGCACATAATGTCCGGCTGGATTGTTGTGTGTTCGGTGGCAAATAATTTTCCGCTGCGGCCAAAGCCGGTGGCAATCTCATCGAATATTAACAGCACATTATAACGGTCGCATAACTCGCGGGCTTTATTCAGATAATCCGCCGAATAAAAATGCATACCACCGGCACCCTGAATAACCGGTTCAAGTATAAAGGCGGCCAGTTGTGAATGGTTTTGTTCCAGAGCCTGTTGTAATTGCTTAAGATCTTCAATATTGCAGGCTTCGCCAAACGGGCTATCGGGGCGATCAACAAAAAATTGCTGTGCCAGCGAATGATTAAACAGGCTGTGCATGCCAGTGACTGGATCACAGACCGACATCGCGGCAAAGGTATCGCCGTGATACCCGCCACGCAGGCTTAAAAATTTCTGTTTCTCCGGCTGCTGTTTATCATGCCAGTACTGAATCGCCATTTTCATTGCGACTTCAATTGAGACCGAGCCGGAGTCACTGAAAAACACCGACTGTAAGTCAGATGGTGTAATCTCCACCAGGGTCTGTGCCAGCTCGACTGCCGCCGGATGAGTGAGCCCGCCAAACATCACATGACTCATCTGCTGCAGCTGGTCTGTAATCGCCTGGTTGAGTTGCGGGTGATTATAGCCATGAATGGCGCACCACCAGGATGACATGCCATCAACCAGTTCGCGGCCATCGGCGAGTTTGAGGCGTACACCCTGCGCGGATACTACCGGGAACAGTGGCAGATCACTGCCCAGTGCGGAGTAGGGGTGCCAGATGGTTTGTCGATCGAGTTGTAAAAGCTGCTGGTATAAATCCATAAATATTACTGGTTTGTACTGTCTTGACCGGTGAATGATATACCGGTGTATCTTAACTGAGCAGGTGCCGTGTTTGCCGTATAGCTGGCCAGGTACCCGAATGAACCGGGGGTAATACTACCAGTTTATAGCCCGGCTTGTTGTGTTTATAATGCAGCACGCTCCTGATAAAAAGCCGAATGTCCATGTTGCTGCGAAGATTTTTGTTTAGCCTGTGTCTGCCACTGTTAATAACCGCCTGTGCCACCACACAACAGCCACTGTCACTGCCGGAACAGCCCGGGTCAGGTCATGGGCTTCTGTATCTCTATCGACCGCTGGCACTGAGCAATGCGCTGCAGACGCCACAATTAATGCTTAATGGTCAGGCTGCGGCGGCAGTGCCCAATGGCGAGTTTATTACTTTACCCCTGTCAGCTGGGCAACAACGACTGTCGCTGCAACTGGCACAGCACAATTTGCCAACGGTACTTGATCTGCAGATAGCGCCACAAAGGCTGTATTTTGTGCGCCTGCAGAGTGAACTGGATTTTTCGGCGGAGCAGGGCTGGCAGCGGGATTTCCAGTTGCAGCAGGTAACTCGGGCCACGGCGCTGGAAGAAATGCAGCCCATGTTACGAAAACAGCATAAGCCTGTGGATAGCGAAACCGAGACGGAAGTGGACAGGGCTGATGATAATGACAGCCGTTTTTCTATCCAGAAAACACAGAATCCATTTGCGCGTTGAGCTGTTTGGGCTATCAGGTGGATCCGCTTCGCTTGATCAACCCTACATCAGATGTCGTTGGTTTATAGACCAGTCCATAGGCTAACGACGAGCGATTGTGAATTTGCCTCCCGCGAAATACCGTACATCCTGTACATCTTCACTGACTGGTTCCCATGCTCCTGCGTGGGAATCCTTTTGAGATACTATGGAGCTTGTTTAAATTCTGCATTCCCACGCGGGAGCGTGGGAACGAGCAAATAATGTCGTTATTTAATTCCTACATTTGCGTTTATTCGCGTTCATTTGCGGATATTTATCAGCGTAGATAATCGCTACCGGCGTCCTGCCTCCCGTGAAATACCGTACATCCTGTACATAACCGCTACCGGCTCCTGCCTCTCGCGGAATACCTCACATCCCTGTGCATAACCGCTACCGGCTCCTGCCTCCCGCGGAATACCTCACATCCCTGTGCATAAAAAAGGCAGGGAATCCCTGCCTTAATGGTGACCACACTTTGTTATTACATACAGCTAGAGTACTCTAGAACTTGTAGGCAGCATTGATATACGCATACTGGCCGGGTTCATTCATCAGCATGACATCGCCGCTGCCGTCTGCCAGCAGAGTCAAATCCTTATAGGTATTGCTCGCTGCATAGGTTCTATCCAGTAGATTGTCGATGCCTGCAGTAAGTTCAAACTGTTTTGATACATGGTGGGTTAATTTGATATTGATCACACCATAGCCGGGCAATGCCTGTTCGCCGTTGTCTGCGTCGTAGTTATCCCAGGCATCCACCGCCACCAGTTCAATGCTGGCCAGGTTTTTATAGCCGTATTCATAGTTGGCAGAGAGATTGGCTTTTAACGGGGTGATTTCAGCCAGGTCAGTATCAGTCTGTCCGGCCAGAGGCTCATCTTTTTCGCCGCGCAGGTAAGCCAGGCCAAAATCGATAAACAGTGCATCGTTGACAAAATAGCTGCCGTTGATTTCCAATCCATAAATCGAGGCATCAATGTTTTCAAAGGCATTGCTGGTGTTGTCCGCGTTGTAGTAAATATAGTCTTTTAACTGGCTGTAAAACAGGCGGGTTTTAATATGGAATGCGTCATAGCTGCTTTCCACACCCAGGTCGATTTCATAGTTACTGGTGTCATCAAGGTCCGGTGTGCCAATCAGCGGTGTCATTACCATCATGCCATTAACCATCGCACCCTGGAAATACAGTTCACGTGCATCGGGCACCCGGTTTGATTTGCCTGCACCGATAAAATAGCGGGTGTGTTCACTGGCGCTAATGTTACTGCGGATATTCGCGCTGACACTGCGGTAATCATTAGACGGCAGGCCGCTGTTACTGTCGGGGGTGATACTGGTGTCGTCAAATCGCACACCGGCTTTGATATCGAAGCCGCTAAAGCGTCGTTCCAGTTCGGCAAACAGTGCAGTGTTTTCTGTGTCCACATCGGCGATACTGGCATAACCGGTGGCAGGGGCCTGTGTGCCTTCGCCCAGGTATTCACCGTCCCAGTTGCGCACACTGCTGTCAATGCCGATACTGAGTTCTGTGTTGGCATTAATGTCCAGGCGGTTTTTGATTTTGAAGCCCTGCATCTCGGTACTGAGATGACTGATTTTTTCATTCGCGGAGTCGGGGCCTGAGGCATTGCGATAGAAAGTCGACATCGGGTGATCCACCTCGGTGACATAATACTGCACATCCAGTGCCCGTGAGTATTTGCCCAGGTCAGTCAGGCTGTACTCGATGTTGTACAGGTTAGAGTCATCGTACAGTGCATCCATTTTGCTGGATGGATAAAGAATATCGTCACTGCGGTTGGCGGTGGCGCTGAGACGTAGCTGCTGATTGTCTGTAATATCAAAAAACAGTTTGCCCATGACGGTGCGTTTGTCATAGGCATCGAGATTGCGGTAAATGTCCTTGTATTGCACACCTGCGGGCGCAGCTGGATCCAGGTTGGCTATCTGTTGATAAAAATCATTGCCGTCACCGTCTTCATACTGGCCGCTGGTTTCACGCGACACGCTCAGCATAAAGCCGACGCGTTCACTGCCACCGCTGAAACTGGCGGCGGTTTTGCGATAGTCCCAGCTGCCCATATTGACACTGATTTCACCCTGCAGTTCGTCTGCCGGCTTTTTGGTGATGATCGACACACTGCCGCTGAGGCTGCCGAAGTTTTCCACATCATAGGGGCCTTCGATAATGTCGATGCTTTCTATATTATTGGTAAGGATATGCGAGGTGGGTGGGTCCATGCGGTTGGGACAGGCGCCGTAGATTTTGCTGTTATCAATGGTGATATTGATATTGTCTTTTTTCTGCCCGCGCAGAATGATGTCATTGGCGATGCCGCTGCGGCGAACAATAGAAATGCTCGGCAGCTGCTTGCTCAGTGCATCTGCCAGATCCGCGGATTTGACTTCTTCGCCGCTGACATCACTGAGACGGGTGCTTTCCACGGAAATGGTGCCCAGTTGTTCCGCCATGGCGATGCCGCCACTGCCCAGAATAATGAAGGTGGTGATGAAGGCTGCGCTGGAAACTCGGCGGCCCAGGCCGGGTGCACTGGTGTTTTGTGTGTTTTTCATAATGGAGTGCCCTGTGTTTATTAAACTGTTCTGGCAAACCCATGGTGCAATTCTTAAGCCATTAATTAAGTTGTTGTTTATTAAAGAAATAATCTAAGTCATAAAATAAAACTGGGTGATTTCACACACTGGCCGATACATTGGTTAGGGTATATCACACAGTTTGTTACTGCGGTTTCCCGGGTACCTACACCCCTTTGACCTGATGGTTACAGACAACTATTTATATCTATTTTAGATAATTCTTATAAGTTGTTGTTTGAAAAAAGAATTTGATATGTTAATTGATCTTAATTAGACTGTGCGGGCAGTCCGGCAAAGGGGGGTTGTATGTCCGGTTGTGAAATAATCAGCAAATGATAAACAGGCCAAAATGAATAAAAATAACAAAATCAGCCAGCGTCGACTGTTTTCCGCCGTGCTTAATTGTGCGCAGCAAGTTGTGGAGGGCAGGCATCCATGATTCGTATTGTGGTCATCAATGTCAAAGGTGGCTGTGGTAAAAGCACCATTTCCACCAATCTCGCCAGCCTGTATGCCTCGCGGGGATTTCAAACCGCACTCTATGATTATGATGAACAGAGTTCCAGTATGCGCTGGCTGGAGGCGCGCCCGCCGACTGTTCCCTCCATTTATGGCGTCACCGCGCATCCCCATGCCGCCAGAGGTGTGACCCGTAGCTGGCATATGCGGGTGCCACCGGATGTTAGCCGGCTGATTGTCGATACCCCACCGGGTCTTAAAGGTCCGGCCCTGGCGCAGCAGATCCGTGATGCTGACTATATTCTGATTCCGGTGCTGCCTTCCTGGATGGATATCTGCGCCACCGGCGATTTTCTGCGTGAACTGATTGTTAATCTCAAAGTACACCGTGGTGACTCGCGCATGGCAATCGTCACCAACAAGGTGCGTCGCAACACCACCGCGTTTCAGGAGCTGGAACAGTTTCTGCAAAAACTCAATATACCGGTGCTGGCGCAGTTGCGCGATACACAGAACTACAACCGGGTCTCCCGTGCGGGACTGGGGATCCATGAAATTAATCATCAGGCAGTGGATGCAGATAAAAAGCACTGGCAGGCAATTTTCAGCTGGATTGAAACCAATGCCAAAAATAAACGCATTCTGCAAAGTATTCGCCAGCAGGGCATGGCATTGCAGGCGGAGCGCGATTTGCGCAATGTGTCCTGAGTCGTTTCCAGTCGGCTCTCTGTGATTAAATGAATGCCACGGTGGATAAGAACCTGATCGGGTTTACCTGTATACAGCTGCTGTAAAAAACCGAGCCGGATTTATGTTTGCCGAACTGCTGCCACTCACTCCGCTGGAAACACTGATCTGTGTGGCGATCATTTTTATTTCCTATGTGGTTAAGGGCCTGTCGGGGTTTGGTTCCGGCTTGATTGCGGTGCCACTGCTGGCCTTTTTTCTACCCATCACGTTTATTGTTCCACTGCTTGTCCTGTTGAGTTACAGCGGCACCATTGCGCAGAGTGTGCAATTACGGCGCCAGGTGGCATGGCACGATGTCTGGCCCTTATTACCTTTTTCGCTGGCGGGCATCAGCCTTGCGGTGTGGTTATTGGTAAACCTTGACCCTCAGTGGCTGGTGCGCGGGCTGGCGGTGTTTGTGGTGAGCTACTCGGTGTATGCGCTGCTGCCGATACCGGAGTTGCGCGGCAGCCGCTGGTGGGCAATTCCGGCCGGTAGCCTGGGTGGTATTGTCGGTGCGATGTTTGGCACCGGCGGGCCCTTCTATGTGATTTACCTGAAACTGCGCGGCATGGATAAGAGCCGGTTCCGCGCCAGCATCGTGTTGATCTTTTTAGTGGATGGTGGGCTGCGTATTATCGGTTATGCACTGAGCGGGCTCTACACAACCAATGTGATACTCATGCTGCTGATACTGTTACCGGTACTGATACTGGCGATGCTGGTGGGCAACCATCTGCACATCAAACTCAATCAGCTTCATTTCAACCGACTGATCAGCAGCCTGTTGCTGATCAGTGGTATCATATTGCTGTATAAATCGTTTTCTGCCTGATATTACAGTGGCGTAATAAGCAGTTTCTGCTGATGGTTTAATCCCATCTCAGGGCGCCGCCGGTCTGATATTCCGTAACCCGTGTTTCAAAGAAATTCTTTTCTTTTCGAAGATTTGCCTGCTCATCTAACCAGTTTAATGTATTAGTGGCACCCGGAAAGGGTTCAGCCTGATGTAATTGCCTGGCACGTCGATTAGCGATAAACCTGAATTGTTCAATGTGCTCCTGCGCACTGTAGCCAAGAATTGGGTCGCGTAAAATATAATGCGCATAGTCGGCCTCGCAGGCCTCTGCTTCCTGCCACATATCAGTGATGACTTTCGGGTCAATTGAAATATTGTTCTCGGCTATGATCTGTTTCACTGTACGAATTCCAAATGCACAGTGTAGTACCTCATCCCGCATAATATATTGCAACTGTTCAGCTGTGCCGGTCATCAGGCCACGGCGTTGTAGCGAAAAAATCGGGCTGAATCCATTATAAAACCAGCAGCCTTCGAATACTGCCGCAAAAAACATATATGAGATTACGAAGTTTTCCAGCTCATCTCTATCGTTCAAATCAATGTCGGGTCTTAAAACCGAGTTGATTTTACTGTTGGCCATCTGGATTTTTTGATGAATTTCAGGTACCACACGGTAACGGTTATAAATTTCTGACTGGTCCAGACCAATGGATTCAATGCAGTGCTGGTAGGTCCAGGTGTGCAGTGCTTCTTCATACACCTGGCGCGCCTGGTAAATCTGCAGTTCAGGTGCAGTCATCTTCTCCATCACCGCAAGGCCTACATTGCGCATGGCCATAATGTCTGACGTGGTTAAATAGGACAGTACATTTTCATATACATGTTTTTCTTCCAGTGTTAAACGGTGATGGTAATCGTGTACATCCCTCGACATATTGATATCCAGCGGTGTCCAGTGATTTTTATTGGCATTGAGGAAAAAATCCCAGGCCCAGGGGTATTTGAACGGCGCAAGCTGGTTGATGTCAGTCAGGCCATTGACAACGCGTTTATCATCAGCATTAACTGCCTGTATGGAGCTGGTTTCCAGTGTTCTGCTTTGACTGTTTTCAAAGGCCTTCTTTTTTATCGCGGCACTGGCGCTGCGTTTATTTGAAAAGCTGGCTAATGGGTCATCCCAGTTAAACATAAATATTCTCCTCTGGATTTTTTTACTGACAGGCTTCGCAGTCCGGTTCAATAATTGAACAGACTTTTACTGACTGGTTATCAGTTAGCGTTTCCGGTTGTGTGCTGTTGTTTTCGATGTGCGTGGCGCCAGTGGAGCGCAGGTAATAGGTGGTTTTAAGTCCTCTCACCCAGGCCAGTTTGTATAACTGATCCAGCTTTTTGCCGGATGGCTCCGACATATACAGGTTCAGGCTCTGCGCCTGGTCAATCCATTTCTGTCGCCGCGATGCCGCTTCAATCAGCCAGCGTGCATCGATTTCAAATGCAGTGGCAAACAGTGATTTTATTTCGTCGGGGATGCGGTCGATTTTCATTACAGATCCATCGTAATATTTGAGATCATTCACCATGACTTCATCCCAGAGTCCGTGCTGCTTTAAGGTTTTTACCAGGTACGGGTTAACCACGGTAAACTCACCTGACAGGTTGGATTTGACATACAGATTCTGATACGTCGGCTCGATCGACTGGCTGATGCCGCAGATATTGGAAATGGTTGCAGTTGGCGCAATGGCCAGGCAGTTGCTATTGCGCATGCCCTGTTGCTGGACTTTTTCACGCAGGCTGTTCCAGTCCATGCTGCTGCCACTATCACATTGAATATAGTTACCACGTTGTTCGATCAGCAGCTGGCTGGAATCCAGTGGCAGGATGCCCTGGCTCCACAATGAGCCCGGGTAGCTGGCGTAGGTTCCGCGCTCACTGGCCAGATCTGCGGAAGCCTGTATAGCGAAATAGCTCACAGCTTCCATCGACAGGTCAGCAAAATCCACCGCACGCTGGTCTGTATACGGTAGCTTGAGTTTATACAGGGCATCCTGGAAACCCATAATGCCCAATCCCACAGGGCGATGTCGCAGGTTGGAGTTTCTTGCCTGTGGCACACTGTAGTAATTGTAATCAATGACATTGTCCAGCATGCGCATGGCGGTGGTAATGGTGCGTTGTAATTTTTCCCTGTTCAAGCCATTTTCATCGACATGGGCAGCCAGATTGACCGAGCCAAGGTTGCAAACAGCAATTTCATTATCATTGGTATGCAGGGTTATTTCAGTACATAAGTTAGAGCTGTGAACCCTGCCCATGTGCTGATTGGTGTAGCGTATATTGCAGGGATCCTTGAACGTGATCCACGGATGGCCGGTTTCAAATAACATGCCCAGCATCTTCCGCCACAGATCCAGTGCGTTGACTGTTTTATAACAATGCAATTCACCACGTTGCGCTCTGGCTTCGTAATTAACGTAGGCTTGTTCAAAATCTTTACCATAAAGATCATGTAACTCCGGCACTTCCTGCGGGGAGAATAAGGTCCATTGCTTTTCCTCAGCAACCCGTTTCATAAACAGATCCGGTACCCAGTTGGCGGTGTTCATATCATGCGTGCGGCGACGCTCATCCCCCGTGTTCTTGCGCAGTTCAAGAAAATCCTCGATATCAATATGCCAGGTTTCCAGGTAGGCGCACACGGCACCTTTGCGCTTGCCGCCCTGGTTGACCGCCACAGCCGTATCATTGGCAACCTTGAGAAAAGGCACCACGCCCTGCGACTCACCATTGGTACCTTTTATGTGGGCGCCAAGGCCACGTACCCGTGTCCAGTCATTGCCCAGACCACCGGCAAATTTAGACAGTAAGGCATTATCTTTGAGTGAGGAATAAATGCCGTCCAGGTCATCGGGCACGGTGGTCAGATAACAGGATGACAGTTGCGGACGTAAGCTGCCTGCGTTAAACAGCGTCGGGGTCGAGCTCATAAAGTCGAATGACGATAACAGTTGATAAAACTCGATACAGCGCTGCTCGCGGTCGATTTCATTGATTGCCAGGCCCATCGCGACACGCATAAAAAACGCCTGTGGCAGTTCTATGCGTTGCTGATGGCTATGAATAAAGTAACGGTCGTAGAGGGTTTGTAAGCCGAGGTAGGTGAACTGTAGATCCCGCTCGGGTAGCAGTGCGGATGCCAGCTTATCGAGATCAAATCGCAACAGCTCACTGTCCAGCAATTCCAGCTCGACTGCGCGTTTTATGCTGGCTTTAAAATAATCACCATACAGCTCGGTCATCTCCTGGTGGGTCGCCTGTTGCGGTTGCTGGAAAACAAAACTCAGGGCTTCACGTCGACAGTTATCCAGTAATAATCGGGCAGATACCTGTGAATAATTTGGCTCCTGATCAATCAGGCTGCGCACACTCATTACCAGTGCGGCATAAAAATCGTTTTCTTTCATGCCGTCATAGGTGGCTTTCATAACAACCCACATAATCGTATCCGCGTTGACATCCGCAAGCTGGTTAACCGATTCTTCGATGACCGTTTGTAAACGCGCAATATCCAGTGGGTACTGGCTGCCATCATTCAGGGTGAGCTTAATGGGGTTTTGTGATAGGGGCTCGTCCTGCGCCTGGTTCGATGCCCTTTGCCGGGCATGCTGCTCACGGTAGAGTACATAGGCGCGCGCCACTTTATGCTCACCGTTGCGCATCAGTGCCAGCTCCACCTGGTCCTGTATATCTTCAATATGCAACGTACTGGTTTCTGGTAGGCGGCGGAATAAGGCCTCAATCACCTGGTCGGTAATCCGTTTTACCTGCTGGTGCACCCTGCTTGAAGCAGCCGCGGTACCACCTTCAACCGCAAGAAAGGCCTTGGTTACCGCCACCATGATTTTGCTGCGATCGAACGCGGTAAGTTTGCCGTTACGGCGGATTACGCGGTAGTGCTGCGAAGTGGTAGCCTGTGAATCATCCGCATGTGCGTGGGGTGAAACAGTGGGTGTGTCGTCGGAGAAGGTGGTATCGGTTTGCATGGGTCTTCCTCTTTTCCGGCTCAAATGGCCGGGAAGGAAAAGCGCAAACAAACGGCGATTTACTACCCCGAGCCTTGACGCGAGCTCTGGTTAATGGGACAGGTAATCGGACTTAAGAAGCGTACATAAAGGCTTCTATCACCGTTGCGCGACAGTTCCGGATTTGCACCGGATTCCCCTGTGGTCAATAAGTAATCACTAAATATAGTGGTCTACTGTTCGATAAACCACAAGATAATGTAAGTTTGTCTCTATGACAAGATTATTTTTCAAAATTTTGTGTTTCCTTTGCCATCTGTACGAAATCCTGCAGGTGTGCCTGGCCCGACTCACGTTGACGCATCGCGGCATAAACCGTACCTTGCAAGCCCTCAACCCCAAGGGGTCTGGCGGCAATATAGTTCTGCCGCAGATAGTCGGCCAGCACCCAGTCGGGTAGCACCGCGATACCCCGTTTGCTGGCAACCAGTTGCAAAATCATCGCGGTGAGTTCCGACTGGCGAATCTCTCCGGGTGATACACCGGCAGGCTTGAGAAAGTGATTAAATACATCCAGCCGATCCGGGTCAACCGGATAGCTGATTAAGACCTGGTCGCAAAAATCCTCCGCCGACAAGTGGTTTTTTTTCGTCAGCGCATGATCATTGGACATAATCGCCAGTGCTTCGAAATCAAATAAAGGCTCGAAGTGGAGGGACTCCTGCATCACACGATCCGAGCTGATGACGACGTCTACATCCCCCTGTATCAGGCTGGGAATGGGATCAAAGTTGTTACCCATTCTGATGTCCACCTCCACCTCCGGCCAGTGTCGTCGATAGCGATCCAGCGTGGGTATCAACCATTCAAAACAACTGTGGCATTCGATGGTGATATGCAATCGCCCGGACGCCATCCCGGCCATCTGCTTAAGCTCATATTCAGTGGCTTCCACCTGGGGCAGTAATTGTTGCGCTAGTCTCAGCAGGCGTTGCCCGGCCGGCGTGAGTTTGAGTGGTTTATGTTTGCGCAGGTACAGGGGGATTTCGAAATAATTTTCCAGTGACTTGATCTGATGCGACAGGGCCGACTGGGTCAGGTGCAGACGTCCCGCTGCCTGGGCCAGGTTGCCAGTGTCATGGATCGCTTTCAGGCTGCGTAGATGGCGTAGTTCTATATACATTATGAATCTCATTCAGAAATATTATTAGAAACATGAAATTGATTGTGCGACATGTCGGCATCATACTGCCCCGCAGCGAATAAGCCAATAAAACATCAGCGAGAGACAAACCGTATGATCACAACACACAACCTGGGGTTTCCCCGCATCGGTGCCAACCGTGAACTCAAACAGGCCGTTGAAGCCTACTGGAAGAACCCTGTTGATCAGGAGGCGTTACAGAAAACGGCGCAAGCACTACGTTTAAAGCACTGGCAATTGCAGGCGGATGCCGGTGTTGATTTAATTCCGGTAGGTGATTTTTCACTGTATGACCAGGTGCTTGATACCAGTTGTTTACTGGGCGTGGTACCGCCACGTTTTAACTGGCAGGGCGGCAATATTGACCTTGATCTCTATTTTTCTATGGCGCGTGGCCTGCAAACCGAGACAGAAACCGTTGCAGCCTGTGAGATGACCAAATGGTTTGATACTAACTATCATTACCTGGTAGCGGAAATTCACCACAAGCAAACATTCAATATCAGCTTCGATAAATTGTTTAATGAAGTTAAGGAAGCACAACAGGCCGGATTTAATGTGAAGCCGGTAATCGTCGGCCCCCTGACCTGGTTATGGCTGGCCAAAATTAAAGGTGAATCATTTAATAAACTGGATTTACTGGATGATCTGCTGAGTGCGTATGGCGATATATTAATTCAGCTGCAGCAACAGGGCGTGGAATGGGTGCAGATAGATGAACCCATTCTGGTACTGGATCTGCCCACAGAATGGCAGCGTGCATTTGAGTCTGCTTATCGTCGTTTAAAGGTCAGGGGCATTAAGCTACTGCTGGCAACGTATTTTGGCGCATTAGGTAATAATTTATATGTCGCCAGCAGGTTGCCTGTGGATGGTTTGCATATCGATCTGGTTCGTGGCCCAGAGCAACTAACCCGGGTGCTGAACGCACTGGCGGCGTATAAAGTTCTGTCGTTAGGCATTATTGACGGGCGTAATATCTGGCGCAGTGATCTGCAGGGCCTGTTACAGACTATTGAAACAGTCAGCAATCGCTTTGCGGGTGAGATATGGCTGGCGCCTTCCTGTTCATTGCTGCATGTGCCGGTCGACCTGGAAAATTAAAAAAAACTGGATAATGAAATTAAAAGCTGGCTCGCCTTTGCGCGGCAAAAACTGGATGAGCTTGAATTGCTTAAGCTGGTTTGTAATGGAGAAGAAGAAAAGGTCAGCGACAGATTGCAGCTGGCAGAAAATGCGGTATTGAACAGGCGGAACTCGAATCGTATTCATCACCAGGCGGTAAAGCAGCGAGTGGCCAATATAACAGATGACATGATCAATCGTGATAGTGACTATTCCATACGCGCTAAAATACAGAAGCAAAAGCTGAAACTGCCTTTATATCCCACAACCACTATCGGCTCATTTCCGCAAACCGCTGATATTCGCTCAGTCAGACGTGAATTTAAACAGGGGAATCTGTCGGCAACCGATTATAAGCATTTCATGCAGAATGAAATTGCCAGTGTGGTGAGAAAACAGGAGCAATTAGGGCTGGATGTACTGGTTCACGGAGAGCCGGAGCGTAACGATATGGTGGAATATTTTGGCGAGTTACTGGAGGGGTTTGCCTTTACCGAAAATGGCTGGGTGCAATCCTATGGGTCCCGCTGTGTTAAGCCGCCGATTATCTTTGGTGATGTCTACCGCGAAAGGCCTATGACAGTTGAATGGAGCCGGTTTGCGCAATCCTGTACCGACAAGCCGGTGAAAGGCATGCTGACAGGGCCGGTAACGATTCTTAACTGGTCGTTTGTGCGCGATGATCAGCCACGCTCGGACACTGCCTTACAGATCGCGCTGGCTTTACGGGATGAGGTTTTTGATCTACAAGCTGCAGGCATTAAAATTATCCAGATTGATGAGGCCGCGCTACGCGAAGGCTTGCCATTGCGGAAAAATCAATGGGCCGACTATCTTAGCTGGACGGTTAAGGCCTTTCGTATTACCGCCAGCTGTGCCAGGGATGACACACAAATTCACACACATATGTGTTACTCGGAGTTTAATGACATTATCGAAGCCATCGCCAGAATGGATGCGGATGTGATTACCATTGAAACATCACGTTCTGATATGGAGTTGCTGCAGGCGTTTGAAAACTACAAATATCCCAATGAAATCGGCCCCGGTGTGTATGATATTCATTCGCCCAATGTGCCTAGCAGTGAACACATTGTGCAATTAATGGAAAAAGCCGCACAAAGAGTGCCGGTAGAACGTTTATGGGTTAATCCGGATTGTGGTTTAAAAACACGGCAATGGCCGGAAGTTGAGCTGGCGTTGTTATGTATGGTTGATTCAGCTATTAAGTTGAGGCAAAAACATTCAGCCTGAGATTGTCATAATTCCGCTATATGCCTTAAAAAAATTATGGCATTATTTGTGTGGCTCGTAGACATCCTTTAGAAGAGGCATCCGTTGCATGAATAAAAACCTGATCACCAATCTGCTGGCCGCGTGTATTGTTATTGCGGGCTATTTGTTGCAGCAGCCATTGCTGTTAAGTATCGGCCTGTTTGCATTGTCCGGTGCGCTGACCAACTGGCTGGCGATTTATATGCTGTTTGAAAAAGTACCCGGACTCTATGGTTCGGGCGTTATTCCGGCACGGTTTGAGGACTTTAAACTGGGCATTAAAAACCTGATGATGACGCAGTTTTTTACCGAGGAAAATATTGACCGCTTTCTCAGGGGTGATGCAGAACACCGTGACCTGCATCTGGCGCCGGTGATTGAAAAGGTGGACCTGTCGCCGGCGTTTGACTCGCTGGTGGAAACCATTATGCAGTCGTCCTTCGGTAATATGCTGGGCATGTTTGGTGGTGCTGATGCATTGCAGCCGTTGAAACAGCCGTTTATGGATAATATGAAGCACTCATTAAGCGAGATGACGCGCGGCGAGGAGTTTCAGCAGCTACTGCGCGATGAACTGGAACAGCCGGATGTGATGTCGGGGATTCGCCAGCAGATTGAAAGCATTGTGGAACAGCGGTTGAATGAATTAACCCCGCAACTGGTAAAACAGATTGTACAGCAGATGATTAAACAGCATCTGGGCTGGCTGGTGGTGTGGGGCGGCGTGTTCGGTGGCCTGATTGGCCTACTGTCCGCCCTGCTGCTGAATCTGTCATGATTGAAAGCGATCAGTCAGGCTGGTAACGGCTAAGGGTATTGCGGCCGGCTTTTTTCGACTGGTAGAGTGCCTTGTCCGCGTGTTCTATCAGTTGCTCAGGGCCGGTGGTTTTATCCCCCGGGGTAAAGCTGGCCATGCCGATTGAAAGGGTCACCCGGATTAACTGTTCGTCCACTTCAATACCCGGAGATGATTGCAGCGATGCCATAATGCGGCTTAACAGCTTATAGGCATTGTCTCCATCGGTGTTGTGCAGCAACAGTAAAAACTCATCACCGCCATAACGGGCCAGATTATCCTGCTGTCGGATTTGTGCGGCAAAAAAACGGGTAATAATCTGTAATACCAGGTCGCCTGCGGGATGGCCGTAGGTGTCATTAATCGGTTTGAAGTTATCAATATCGATAAAGGCCAGTGACAGGGGACGCTTACGGCGTCTGGATAATTCAAACTCAGTGGCCAGTAATTCTTCAATGTATTTTCGATTGCTAATGCCGGTTAGGTGATCGCGGTTGGCTTCTTTCTCAATGCTCTGGGCTTTTTGCTGCAGGGTTTCAATTTCCTGCAGGCGCTGATCTGATTGCTGAATCAGTTTCAGGTTCTGCTCCACCAGGATATCCCGTGCTTCATTTAAAATCTGTTCGCGACTTTGTTCATCAAGCAGGGTTACGTCAAACAGGCTGGCCATGTCCGGTAGCTGTGCATCAACCTGGCTGATAAATTCGTAAAACGCCGCCTGGTTCAAGCCCAGCAGTTGCTGCACTGAATTACGGTGTTCCTCAATAATGCGTTCACGGTCCTTATCCAGCCAGATGTCACTGAGCACGCCGGATAGCCAGATGCACTGGGCAAATTTTCTATCGGGTCTGTCGCGGGTGATATTGCAGTCTTTTGAGTGGCTGCACAGTACTGCCTGGTACAGTTTTTCCGGCAGTTGCCAGGACCTTAACAGCCAGGCGCCTATGTCCGAATGGTCAATGCCCCAGAGTGATTTTTCACAACGCACCCGTTCGAAATGGGTTTTATTGCAACTGTCCTGATAGTCACAATTATCCGCCGGGTCAGTCAGCTGGGCGCAGCTAACTGCCAGCATGCCAATGTCCTGTAACAGGCTGCCGAGGAAGAACTCTTCCAGGTTGTTTTCGTTCAGCACCAGACCAATCTGTCTGGCCAGGGTGGCGGAAATAATCGAGCGCTTCCAGAAATTGTGGAAATTATCATCGTCACCGGTCTGACTTTTCAGCGATGATACCAGTGAGAAGCTCAGTGCCACCGTGAGAGAGGCGTTCAGACCCAGAATGGATAAGGCATCGCGCAGCGTAGTGGCCTGATGTGCACGGGCATACATCGGCGAGTTGGCAATTTTCAGCAACTTGGCGCTGAGTGCCGGATCGATGCTGATAATCTCGGCAACATCGGCAAGGCTGATTTCCGGATCCTTGCTGGCTTCGATAATACGCACCACAACCGAGGGCAGGCTGGGCAGGTTGTTACAGCTGCCTAGTTGCTGTTCGATCTCGGCGGGTAACTCGAGGCGCTTATTGCATTGACTCATAAATTAACTGGGTCCGTTTCGGCTGGGTGGCGAGCGGTTTAAGTAACCTGTGTGTCTAATTCGATTAAGAGTTTTAGTGTAGTGAAGTATACACGTAATTGCTCTGTACGAATCTGCCGTCTGTGGGAGCCAGTTGTTATTGATCAAGAATGTCGGTTATTTCACGCCGGTTGAATCCCCAGTCCTGCGGGGTTTCAATACTGTCGATCTGTTCATTCGACTGTGCCAGGTCGATCCGTTTGCGTGGAATTGGCGCCTTGCTGTTACAGGAGTAGAACACTTTAATAATGGGTGTCAGCAGGCTTTGCGTGCTCTGTTCGGTAACCACCGCCAGCCGACCCGATTTAAGTTTAAGCAGGGTGCCACTGGGATAGATGCCAATGGTTTTAACAAATGCCTGAAAAATGGTCTCATCAAAATGGCCATCTTTCCATTCCGCCATTTTTTTCAGCGCATAGGCCGGTTCCCAGCCTTTTTTGTAGCAACGATCCGAGGTGATGGCATCATACACATCACAAATGGCACCCATGCGCGCTTCCAGGGTCAGAGCTTCGCCCGACAGCTTGTCCGGGTAACCCTTGCCATCCACCCGCTCGTGGTGGTGCAGGCATACATCCAGTGCGATTTCGTCGATGTCATCGGATTGCTTTAATAACTCCCAGCCCTGGCGTGGGTGCTCCAGCACTACCTTGAATTCCTCGTCGGTGAGCTTGCCCGGTTTGTTGAGTATTTCATCAGGAATCGCCATCTTGCCCACATCGTGTAATAAACCCGCCATGCCCAGTGCGTGCAGGCTGCCCTGGTAATTGAGCTGCTTGCCCAGGGCAATCATCAGCGCGCACACCGCCACTGAATGCAGGTAGGTGTAGTCGTCCTTGGTCTTCATGCGGCTGATGGTGAGCATGGCGCTGGCATTGCGTTCAATTGAGGCAGAAATCTCCTCCACCAGTGGGGCCACATCGTGGGTGCTCACCGAGTGGCCCATGCGCGCTTCCTGTAGCACCGCCATGGTGGCCATGCGCGCCTTTTCCAGGGTTTCGCGGGCTGCGCTCATTTCCTTTTCGATGGGAATTCGGGCTTGTGCTGGTGTGGCAGTGGTCGCTTTGGCAGTTGAGGGTGGTATGGCTGTTTCGATGGCAAGGCCTGCAGTCTCTGCCACATCCAGCCCCTTGTCGGTGTCAATCCACACATGGGTGACGGCTGATTCCCGCAGGGTTTTTAACTGTTTTTCTGTGTCCAGCCGGAAAGCACTTTTCCAGAACGGATGCTGTAGCCAGTTGCCGTCCAGCTTGTCGATAAACATGCCGAGGCGAAGTCCATTTACGGGTATTTTTTTACGCATGAAAGAAGTGAGCTGCTATCAGTTGTTAGTGAGCAGCATGGGGGTACTGCAGTATTGGGTTGATTACGCTAGATCAATCCATTCAATGTTATTGCAAAATACGTTATTCCAGGGGAAAAGAAAACCCTTTAAATGGGTGAAAAGGGGCATTTGCCACCGGTGAGCCCAGCCCTGGTCGTATTGGAGGTATAAACTGGCGGTATAAATCCGTGTTCCGGGTATGCTTTGTGGGTGTTATGGAGCAGCGCGTGATTAAACAACGGAGTCATCTGTTTGTGGTGTATCAATGGATAATTGATTGCGCGCAAACTGCATCAGACAGGTTTTATTATAATAGTCAGCTGTAATGGCTAATCCATATGTCATATGGCAATGCGGTTTGCCACCGCTAACACCCAGTTGCCCAGTGTGATGATTGGGTTAGTGAGCCAGGTGCCTGAATTCATAAAAATTCAGGCTATATCAGGCTGCAAACTCCGGTTATAGTTAAAACCTGCAGCGATTGCCAGTCGCCGCAGTGGAATATATAGGCTAAATGGACCTGAGGTGGGATTGCGTTACTAATGCCAGATATCTATGTAGGGCGGCAGCCCGTTTATAACCGCGAGCTGGGTGTCTACGGCTACGAGTTGTTGTTCAGAACAGGGCAGGTGAACGCGGCAAGTGAAGGTTTTGTTTCTTCCGATGGCGCCACCTCAACCACTCTCATCAACACCTTTCTTGAAATCGGCCTGGAGCGTCTGGTGGGTAAACGCTATGCGTTTATTAACCTGTCTGAACAGTTTCTGCTGGAAGAAGATTCACTGCCCATTTCGCCACAGCAGGTTATCCTCGAAGTGCTGGAAGATGTGCCGGTAAACCTGCCGCTGCTTAAGGCAGTAAAGCGGTTATCGGAAAAAGGTTTTATTATCGCGCTGGATGATTACATCTATAACCCCGCGCACAAGCCGCTGGTGGCGATGGCGGATATTATCAAGCTCGATATCAAACAGCTTAGTGAGAAGCAGCTGATTGCTCATGTCCGTACGTTGAAAAAATTCAGCGCCAAACTGCTGGCAGAAAAAATTGAAACCATCGATGAGTACGAGTTCTGTCTGCAACTGGGTTTCGATTACTTCCAGGGGTATTTCCTCAGCCGACCGCGTATTATAAAAAGCCAGTCGCTGCCCACCAATAAAGTGGCGGTACTGAATGTGTTGTCGGTGTTGCAGAATCCCGATGCCGATACCGAAGAAATAGAAGAAGCCATCAGCTTTGATGTGTCGTTGAGTTATAAAATGCTCAAACTGATTAATTCATCGTTTTTCGGTTTCAGCCGTGAAATAGAATCCATACGTCAGGCGATTGTACTGCTCGGGCGCAAACAGCTCTCCAGCTGGGCTTCGATGATTGCACTGTCGCGACTCGACGATAGACCATCGGAAATGGTTCGCCTGGCGATGACCCGCGCAAAAATGTGCGAAATGCTGGCGGAAAAAGCCGGGCTTAAATCCATGGAAAGCTATTTTACCGCTGGCCTGTTCTCTGCACTGGATATCTTGATGGAGCGGGATATCAGTGATGTGATTAAACCCTTGCCGCTCAGCGAAGAAATCGTCGCAGCCCTGCTGAAGCGCCAGGGACCGATAGGCGAAGCCCTGCAATGCGTTATTGCCTACGAACTGGCAGAAATCGAAACAGCAAAATTCAACCAGCTAAGCGCGGATGATATCTATATTGCCAATGTGGAGGCTGTGAGCTGGGCGAATATGGTGATGGATATTTAAACTTGTGTGAAGTTAAAAAGTGTCAGAGTCTTTTTTCCTGGCCTGACCACATCGGCCAGTTTTCATCGGCCTGATTGGCGATCAGGCCGATGCATACAAAGTGTATGTTTTGCTAACCCCAGATATCTTCGGTGATACTCTGGTACCAGCCACGGGTGTAACGGGCTTCCTGCAGGCGGAAGTCTGCGGTTGCCTCGGCGGGGCTGACGCCACCCGCGCCTTTAACCGACTGGATGCTACCGTCCTGGTAACGGTAAACCGCAGCAACACTGATGCCGTAGTCGGGTGCGATCAGGCTGTAACAGGTATTAACGTGCGATGGTTTTTCCATCGGCTGATCCAGTAGATCCAGGGTAATGGCGGCGGCTACCAGCTTGCCCTGACTGTTGGCGGAGTGCCCGGACTTGGGCATGGCGCCGGCTATCGATGCATCGCCGATAACATACACTCCCTTGTGCAGGGTCGACTCAAATGTGAGTTGATTGACCGGGCACCAGCCGGATTCGTCGGCTAAACCGCTGGTTTGGGCAATGGCGCCAGCCCGCTGGCGGGGAATAAGATTGACCACATCACCCTTGAAGCTGGTGAACCCACTTTGCGAGTAAAGTGTGCGGCTCGCTACATCGACACTTTCTACATTACCGCCCTGTGTGCCCGGCACCCACTCGATCATGTCGCCGTAGCGTTCTTTCCACCCGTCCATAAACAGGCCCTGCTTGGAGAATTTATCTTTACTATCCAGGATTAGTATCTTCGAGCGCGGTTTGTGTGTCTTGAAGTAATGCGCAATCATGCCGGCCCGTTCATAGGGGCCAGGTGGACAGCGGAATGGATTGCCCGGTGCCACCATAATAAAAGTGCCGCCATCGGGCATGGCCCTGAGCTGTCGCTGTAACAGCTCGGTCTGTGCACCGGCTTTCCAGGCATGGGGCATGGTTTCCGCCGCCTGGGCACTGAAGCCCTCGAGCTCATCAAAGCGAAAATCGATGCCGGGAGAGACCACCAGTCGATCATAGGCCAGTGAATCGCCACCCGCGAGCGTCACCCTGCGTGTGGCAGAGTCGATGCCGGTGACGTTGTCGTGTACGATTTCCACACCGTGCCGGCTGTGTAAGGCGTCATAGCCATGGGTAATGTCGGCCATGGTACTGATGCCGCCCAGTACCCAGTTGCTGCCAAAGCAGGTGGTAAACCGGCGATTGGGTTCAATTAAGGTGACCCGTGTTTCCGGGGCATAGCGCTTGAGGTATTTGGCGGCGGTGCTGCCGCCGGGGCCGCCGCCCACAATAACAATGTGTGCACCGCGTGCTTTGCCAGATGGGGTGATGGCACATCCCGCGGTGCCGAATAAAGTGACTGCACTGCCAGCGCCGAGCAGCCCGATGAATTCACGACGATTGAGCGTTTTCATAGTATGTCTCCTTGCATGACTGTCAGCGGATGTTGCTCAGATACTCGGCGATAAGTTTAATCTCTTCGTCGGTATAGCCTTTTGCATGGCGGCCCATTACCGTTGCCGGGCGAGTGCCATCCTGAAACGACTTCATATTGCGGTAGAGCGTCTCGACCGGGTATCCATAGATACTGGGAATTGAGCCGCTGCTGCGGCCATCGGTGCCGTGACAGGCAAAACAGGTGCTGGCAAGAATCTTGCCGCGGGTGATGTCAGTGGCATAACTGCTTGGTGTGACCATCAGCCCCAGCGCAGATAAAGTGAGTATTCTGGTGAAATATGCGGGTTTCATGGCGGCGTCTCCTTACAGTGGCGTTCATGAATAATGACCTGCCCCCGTGGATACAGCACCCTTGCCATACCCGCGGGGTCATGGAGTTGCAGTATCAGCAATTATAGACGCACAGCAGGGATTTGCAGGCCGGTAAGGCAAGGTGAACTCACTTTGCCTGCTGCCCTGCTTCGGGCAGTGTAGCGCTTATTCAGTTATTGGCATCCGCACAGTTAATACAGAATCGGGCATAGGGAATGGCCTTGAGACGGGCTTTGTCGATGGGCTGGTTGCAGCTCTGGCAGATACCAAAATCACCATTTTCAATGCGCAACAGGGCCTGGTTAATCAGCATCAATTCATATTTTGCTTCATCATCCAGCGCGTTTAACACGTCATCATTTTCCAGCTGGCTTGCCTGTTCGGCGAAGTCTTTTTCAACAGATTCATTCTCACGGTGCAGATCCTTGCTCAGGGCCTCTACACGCTGCATAAACTGGTCACGTAATTCGACTAGCTGGTTTTTGTAAGCATCTGTATTCATGATGATGGCGGTCTCCGTTCGGGATGATTCAGGCTGGGTTGTTGCGCGGAGGGGTTTACGCCGACTGTATCATACTAAACAGTTCATCTTTCAGGTGCAGGCGCTCTTTTTTGAGCTCTTCGGTGAAATCATCTGACGGTGTTTCAATGCCCTCTTCAATGCGTCTTACCTGGTGATCTACATCATGGTACTTGTCGAAGAGTCTGGCAAAATGAGGGTTGCTGGTTTTCAGTTCGTGAATGCGTTCCTTGTGTTCGGGTAGTTCATGAATCAGGTCGTGTTTTTCGCCTAGCATGGTATTTCCTCGTGGGGTTTGAAATATCTGTTGATCAGCTTACGTTATCTACTGACGCAGTTGTTGATATGGAACAACTGGCAGATAAATCCACTGGTGGCGACTAATTATTTTAGCCAGATCCTGAATAATAATGCGCTGAATTTGTATTGCTGGCTATACCTTTTATGCAGCAGCCTGTGCTGCCGGTTAAAACAGCATGTTAATATATTGAGCATTAATGGCGCGCAGAACAGCGCTCCACATCGATTAACCCGGATTTAAGGGAATCCAGTTTGAAGGTGATGCAACGTATTGCGCGACTCTGTACTGGTGCCTCCATGGGGCGTGAGTTGTTTCGAAGCGAAGACGAGATGGGGCAGATTCTGGTCACTCAGCGTGGTGGCAGGCGGGTGCTCAGTTTCGGCACGGGGCTGGAACAGAGCAGTGTGCTGATTGAACGCCCGGCATACTTAACCCATGAATACACACAGATCATGTTGCTCAGTCTGCTGTTTGTCGAGGTGCGTCATGTCACCCTGCTGGGCCTGGGTGGTGGCGGACTGGTGCACTGTCTCAGTCATTTTTATCCACAGTATCAGCTGCAGGTGGTCGAGTTGCGCCAGCAGGTGATCGAGGTGGCCAGAAACTGGTTTGAGCTTCCACAGACAGAACAGATTACGCTGCATTGTGGTGATGCTGCCCGCTATATTGCCCGCGCGCCGGATGCGCGTACCGATCTGATACTCAGTGATCTATATGAGAGTGATGGCATGAGTGAAGTGCAAGCCAGTGGGTTTTACATTCGACATTGCGCGCGGCACCTGACGGAGCAGGGAGTGATGGTGCTGAATTTCCACCAGCTGCCCGCAGCGCAGTCGGAACTGATGCAGGCCATTAACGAGCAGTTCGCCGAGGTATTTGTGTGTGATGTGTTTAGCGGTAATTTTGTGATGTTCTGCCTTAAAATGCCGCTGCAAAAATCACTTTCGGCCCTGCTGCCTGAGGCGAAGTCACTGGCTAAACACCTGGAAATGCCTCTGCTGTATTATTTTCGCCAGCTACGTCGATTTGAAGAGCGCGCGGTTTAATTCGGTATTCCTGATGCGCATTAAAGGCCTGGGTCTTTAATGCCTGAAGATTGTCATTGGTGGACACTGATGGACATGGACGGCAGGTGTCCTGGCAGAATATTATGTGCCGTCAGCGGAACTATCTTTTCGCCGGTGGTTCTATGCAAGGTTTTTTTAATCAGATCAGTGCCGAGTTGGCATACGTGAGGGAGAGTAAAATGTTAAACGGTTTAAAAATATTAAGCGGGCTTGCCGCCTGTAGCCTGATGGTTTCGGTGGCATCCGCCAATGACGAGATCAAGTCCCGTTCACAGCAAAGCAAGCAGGCGGTGCAGGAATTTGCCGGTCAGCTGAAAGGCGAGCTGCAGAGTGCAATGAAGGCCAAAGGGCCTATGCATGCGGTGGATGTGTGTCATACAAAAGCCCCGGAAATTGCACAGCAGCTATCGGAAAAATACGGCTGGGAAATTTCCCGCACCAGCCTGAAGGCGCGTAATGCAGGCAATCAGCCCGATGCCTGGGAAAAGTCAGTGCTGAAAAAATTTGAACAGCGCAAAGCCGATGGCGAAGATGTGAAGCCGATGGCCCATGCAGAAATCGTTGAAACCGACGGTAAAAAACAGTTTCGTTTTATGAAAGCCATTCCCACCGATACGGTGTGCCTGGCCTGTCACGGTGAAAATATTGCGCCTGAGCTGCAGGCTAAAATCGATGAGTTGTATCCACAGGATGCCGCCACCGGATTTAAGCAAGGCGATATACGCGGTGCCTTCAGTATTGTGCAGCCGATGTAATGGTATTGTTATAACGACGTAATAATCCGGTTATACCGGCATTATTAAAATCAGGGCGTGTCGGCAGCAGCGGACGCGCCCTTTTTTATGCACAGGATGTGCGGTATTCCGCGAGAGGCAGGAGAGCAGTTTTTAGTCGTTAGTCTGATGTCGTTAGTCGTAGGTTGGGGTGAGGTACGAACCCCAACATAAATCGACACCGGGTGTAATCGTTGGGGTTCCTGCCTCACCCCAACCTACAGACTTGTATTTTTTCAACGGCATGATGCATACCAGATCCACTTCGCTCGATCCGGCAAACATATAAATTAGCGTTGTTCGCTTTTCTTTTTGTGCAGGCGGGTAGACCTGTAGAGGGATCAGGTGGAATCGTGTTGCCGTTGGCCGCTTCGTGTAATTCCCCCCCCCCCCCC
>DATCTK010000024.1:0-8540 GCA_036567985.1 Gammaproteobacteria bacterium
CCTCGTCCGGTGTGCCATCTTTAAGTAGCTTGCCGTCAACAAAATACAGTACACGTTCCGCATAGCGGGCAATTTCCGCTTCGTGGGTGACCATGATAATGGTGATACCGCTTTCATCGCGTATCTTTTTTAGCTCATGCATAATTTCATGGGCCATGGAGCTGTCAAGATTACCGGTGGGTTCGTCGGCTAACAGCAGCGAGGGTTGTGTGACCAGCGCGCGGGCAATGGCTACCCGTTGTTGCTGGCCACCGGATAACTGATTGGGTGTGGCAGAGGCGCGCTTGCCCAGCCCGACAATCTCCAATGCCTGCAGTGCCATTTTCTGACGCTGGCTGCGTTTTATGCCAGCGTAAATTAATGGCAGCTCTACATTGTTAAGGGCACTGACCCGGGGCAATAAATTAAAGCTCTGGAATACAAAACCCATAAAATGACGTCGCAGCAGGGCTAGCTCATCCAGACTGAGTCTGCCAACATCAACGCCGCGAAACAGGTATTCGCCATAGCTGGGTACATCCAGGCAGCCCAGGATATTCATGCAGGTGGATTTGCCCGAGCCACTGGGGCCCATTACCGCAACAAATTCACCGGCATTGATGTTCAGGCTGACGCCATTGAGTGCCTTGACCTCGGTGCTACCTTCACCGTAGATTTTATAAATATTACGCATCTGTAACAGTGCATTGTCAGGTGCGGGTATGGCGGTGGCGTCCTTGGACATATTATTTCTGCGCAGCGGACTGTTCGACAATGCCGGTAATAATCTGATCACCGACTTTAAGTTCATCGCTGAGCACTTCGGTGAAGCGTCCGTCACTGAAGCCGGTGGCAATCAGCAGGCGTTGTGGTTGGCCATCGCGCAATAACCACACGGTATTATTGCTGCCGCCCTTGCCATCACTATTGCGGCTGGCCGGGTGACCAAACAGGCCGCCACCCTGTTGCTCGGCGGGGGGTGTAAAACGAAACGCCATATTGGGTACCCGCAGCACCTGGTCACGGCGCCCGGTGGTAATGGTGGCCGTGGCAGTCATGCCCGGCTGTAACAGGTTGTCTGAATTGTCTACACCGAGCACAGTGGTGTAGGTAACTACATTATTTTCAATGGATGGGTAGAGGTGTACCTTGAGCACATCGGCGCTAAAGGATTGCGAGGGCCAGGCATCGACGGTAAAGCTGGCCTGTTGCCCGGCCTTAACCTGGCCTACATCCGCTTCATCCAGTGATACATGCAGTTCCATCTGGCTCAGGTCTTCTGCCAGTAAAAACAGCTCCGGCGCCTGGAAGCTGGCAGCCACGGTATTGCCCGGTTCGATATTGCGCTGCAATACCACGCCGTTAATGGGTGAGGTGATCACAGCTTTCTGTAGCCGGGTGCGCGCCTGTGATACGCTGGCTTCGGCTTCACGCACCGAAGCATGGGCATAGCTCAGCTTTGCCTGGGCACGTTTTTCCGCGGCCTTCAGGCTGTCAAATTCAGCCTGTGACACGCTGCCGTTCAGCACCAGGGCCTTGCTGCGTTGCAGATTAAGCCGCGCCTCTTCCAGGCTGGCTTCGGCTTCCTTAACCGAGGCTCTGGCCAGTGCCAGTCGCGCCTCTGCCTGCTGCAGGCTGACCTGCAGTTCGTCGGTATTGAAACGCGCCAGCACATCGCCCTTGCTTATCTGGTCGTTTTCATCGACCAGTACTTCGCGAATCAGGCCGGAAATTTCCGCGCCCACGGTGATTTCGCTTTTTGCCTGCAGGTTGCCGGTGGAGGTGGCGCTGAGCACCATATCACCACGATCTACACTGTGCAGTTGCCATTGAATCGGTTGCTCTTCCGGCCATAGCCACCAGCTCAGTGCGGCAATCAGCAACAGGGCGATGCCAAGTCCGATATAGCGGCTGGAGCGACTGCGGGCGTGCTCAGAGCGGAGTACTGCATGAACCTGTTCGGCCATGTCATCAGGTGGGGTGTTATTGTCAGTTGCCATGCAGCGTCTCGGATAAAAAAAACAGCGGTAAAATGAATCAGCCTGCGAGTGGTGATTCATCCGCAGGCTGAACAAGCATATTACATCTGCCTATAGACCGTCTAACGCCGATGCAGTTCTTTTTCCTTATGATAAACCAGCACCGAGGCAATGCGCAGTGCGCCCAGCACAAACAGAAAGGCGGAAAGGGCATACAGCATCTCTACCTTGATTTCATGTTTGAACAGCGCAATCAGGATTTCCCGGATAACAAACACAATTGCCGCATCAACAATAAAGGTAAGGCGCAGCTTGTGGCTGCTGAAATACTCAACCAGTGAGCGGGCAAGTTCAATCAGCACATACAGTGTCAGTACATCGGCAATCAGGTCGATATAGTGGCCGGTGATGCCTTTAAAGGCTAACAGATCCCAGGTGGTAATAAACAGCTGAAGGGTGCCAATGGCAATCGCCAGTATGATAAACAGCAGAATAATGCCGAAAACGATTTTAACCGTGGCATCAAACAGACGACTGATTTCTGTAGTGATATTGTGCATGCTGTGTATCCATTTGGCGTTGCGCCAGTATAAGTTGATACCAGTATAAGTTGATACCAGTATAACCTGATAAACGCGTATCAGGTGTGGCGCGGGCCGAACATAATAATCAGCATGCCCAGCAGAACCACGGCCACCCCGAGCCAGTCGGTGAAAGTCGGGCGCACCGATTCAACCGCCCATAGCCAGAGCAGTGCCATGCTGACATAAACGCCGCCATAGGCCGCGTACACCCGGCCGGCTGCATGGGGGTGTAGTGTCAGCAACCAGGCAAAGGCGGCGAGACTGATCGCCGCAGGCAGTAACAACCAGATGGAGCGATCCTGCTTGAGCACCAGATAAGGCAGGTAACAGCCAATAATTTCTGCCAGTGCAGTCAGGGTAAAAAGGCCGAGGGTTTTAAGTATTTCCATGGGGTCCGATCAGCTGGCGAAAACACGCTTATGCTAACACTTCGCGTACAAGTTTTGTGATACGCATGCCGTGTGCGGAACCTTTATGCAGGGTTTCTACCTCCATGCTGAAACGACAGGTTTCGCCGCCGGGGGTAAATACGCTCAGGTCATCAATGTCAGAACTTGATAGCATGCGGTGACGGGCAAAGTGCGCGCCATACTGACGCGGTGGCAGCTGTGTATTGATCAGTGCCTCGATCTGCTGTTTACCCTGTATTTCACCGAAGGGTGAGTCAGTTGACCACAATGCATCATCGGTAAACAGGCTGGCAGCCCCCTGGCCATCGCGGCGATCGACGCAGTCTAGAAAGCGCATCAGCAGCAGGCGCTTTGAGTGACGCGCGGCATAACTGGTGTGCAGTAGTTCGTGGGCGCGGGGTGAATTGGGTGCCTGTAACTCTGTTGCATAGAGTGTCTGGATGTCGCGGTTTTCATAGGAGCGGCGACGCGGCGCCTGTTTGTCGATGGCATAAATTGCCTGCATGCGTTTCTGCAATACCTGTGGGTCCATCGACCTGGGTTCGCCGCCGCCACCCAGGCAGCCACCGACACAGGCCATGACTTCAATTGCCACATAGTCATCGCGCCAGTTATCGGTTTGCAACAGGCGCTGTGCGACCGCAATGCCATTACAGATCGCGACCTTGCCAATGCCGGGTATCTCGGCTTCTTTAAGACCTTCACTGACACCGCGCAGTTGATGCCATTCCAGTGGCAGTGAATCGTCCTTGCCAATAAAATGCGCAGCGGTACGTACCACCGCTTCCATCACACCACCGGATGCACCGAAAATTTGCGCCGCGCCGGTGCTTTCGCCCAGCGGGTTATCGAATTCCGCCTGTTCCGACAGCGCGTTGAAGGCAATGCCCCGTGCGCGAATCATGCGTGCCAGTTCGCGGGTGGTCAGCACGCGATCGATGTCCTCACTGACACTGGGACGCAGTGATTCATCTTTTTTAGCGGTGCAGGGCATCACGCTGACCACATAGGGCTCCTGCTCGCCCGCCTCGAATTCAGGCCCCAGGCTGCGCGCAAAGGCGCCACGTTTGCTGAGTGCGCCATGCATCTGTTGCGGTGATTTGGTGGTGCTGAGGTGCGGCAGAATATCCGGCCGATTGAGCTCAACCCAGTTAACCCAGCCCGGGCAGCAGGAGGTAAACAGGGGCAGGTTTTTCTGTTCTTTGAAGCGCGTCAGAAACTCGCTGGCTTCTTCCATAATGGTAAGGTCTGCCGCGAAGTTGGTGTCGAATACATAATCGAAACCCAGTTCACGCAGTGCATTGATCATGCGGCCGGTGCTCAGGGTGCCGGGTTGCATGCCAAACTCTTCACTGATGGCAATGCGTGTGGCCGGTGCAACCTGCACCGCGGAAACCCGTCGGTGGGAATCCAGCGTATGCAGTACATCGTGCCAGTGGGGCGCTTCAATGAGCGCACCCACCGGGCACACCAGAGTACACTGGCCACAGGAAATGCACTTTGTATCGGCCAGTGACTGGTCGAACACCGTTACCGGTAAACGGGCCGAGCCGCGTTCAACAAAGCCGATAATGTGTTGCTGTTGCCCCGCATCGCCACAGGCTTCAACGCACAGGCCGCATTCAATGCATTTGGAAATGTCGCGCCAGATGGCGGGAGAGGTATGGTCGTTTAACGGGTGTTGGGGATGCTGAGCCGAGCCACGGGGAATCTTTGGCCACTGGTCCTCAAGCTGGTATTCATAGACCAGGTGTTGCAGCTTGCAGTTGCCATTGACCTCGCAACGCATGCAGTCATTGGGGTGGCGCGCCAGCAGCCATTCAATATCGGTTTTGCGAAACGCCTGCAGTTCCGCAGAATCGGTTTCAACCACATCGCCCTGTTTTGCTTTGGTGATACAGGCCGGTTGCGGTTTGCTTTCACCGGCCACATTCACCAGGCAGATACGGCACACCCCATGGCTGGGCAGACGCGGGTAATAACACAGTGTGGGAATGTGTACCCCAGCCTGCCTGGCAGCGTCCAGCAGGGTGGTGCCATCCTCGACTTCGACGCTGCGATTGTTGATTGTCAGTGTAATCATTTTTGAACCGATTTGACCATCAGTTTAATTTGCGGCCTGGCGGCGATTAAATCTTTTTAATAAGCCGGATTAGATATAACAGAAGAATAGCGCCTATGGTGGCCATAATAATAGAGCCTGCCAGACCACCGGTGGTGATGCCGAGCAGGCCGAATACATATCCGCCCAGTATAGCGCCGACTATGCCCACAACAATATTGCCAATAAGGCCAAAGCCTCTTCCCTTGACGATCAGTCCGGCCAGCCAGCCAACCAGTGCGCCGACAGCTAAAAAAATGAGTAAATCAATGATTTCCATATTGGCTCCCATAATGATTAATTAGTCTGAATAGACAGGATGGGCCAAATTGCGCAACTTGTCCATTTGCATTTATAGCTTACCTTGAGCCAGGTATGAATGGCTATTGGCGATGTGTATGATAGTGATTCGCATTTAACGATAAGCCAGCAAGGCTATGGAATTTGATGGAATGGTAAAGGGTGCGGGTTGTTTTTTATGGGCTGGCATTTTATGGGCATGACTAGCGATGTTTCCAGAAGCCACAGTGATTTTTTGTGAACTGCATGGCTTCCTTCTCGCTCAACTGGCAATGCAGCATAATGGCAGGCCAGATGTCATCGAATGGAATATTTTGCACGATATGCAGCGTTTCTATCGCATCAGCGAGTGAGGTTCCCTTCTGCAGGAGCGCATCCAGCGCAGTGAGTGTTTGCTGTGTGTTTCTGGATTGATACATAGATTAATGGCTTAATAATCTTATTGTTGCTGACAGTCTATTTCGACAGATTTATATAGAATCCGCAAATAAACGCCAATAACAGCTCTTGCGCATCCATGCGCACGCTGAATTAGTGCATCCATGCACGTAACGCATTAACGCGAATATACGCAAAGACCTGTAGGTTGGGGTGACGCAGGAACCCCAACGAAAATATGTAGAAGGCCCTGATTGTATTTTATCGTTGGTAGAGCTCCTCGAAGCCATCGATGCTGAATCCATTCATGCGACGCTTGCCGACTAATATCACAGGTACACCTTTCCCACCGAGCCTTTTGAACGCGGATTTTCCTTCACGACTTTTCTCGACATCATACTCGGTGTAAGGAATGCCTTTCTCGGCGAAATAACGCTTTGCCTTTTTGCACACGCCACACCAGCTCGTCGAATACATGACGACTTTGTTGTTGCCGATATCTATGCTCGATTTGTCGTAGGTGACTGCGCTGTAAGTGTTTATCTGCAGCTTTACTTCTTCCGATGAATGTGACTGTGATGGCTTATCGGAAAAGTGAACCTTGCCGTCTGCATCGACCCAACGGTAGATTTCTGCATGCGGAATATTCGGCAGTGTTATACAGGTGAAGAGAAGAAGGAAAATAGTGGTGGTTTTTTTATACATAAGGACCTGATAAGTGGCCGGCCGATTTATGGCCGGACCAGGTGTGCGTGCTGGTAATTATGGGGGCAGTATACATATTTACTTATCGGGTTATAACATGTACTGAATTAAGTATACTGTCCCCGAAAATGCCCGATTTGTTATGCTTTTTTAAATGACATGGTAGTCTAATTTGATGGTTTATATACATAGTCTTTTAGCGGTGTTCTCGTTTTCGTCTCCAGTGTATGGAACATAAATATTGAATGTAGAGTTTTTAGTCCTATTAAAAGCCTTGCTTCTGCCGCTATCTTTAAATTCGCCTGAAACCTGATCATTTACTTGTATTGACTCTGTGTTTGAGAATAACACTGCTATACACTCATTATTTGTTGAGTTGATTGTAACCCACCTTGATGTGGAATCAATGGAAGTGACCGTACCCACTACTTGCATTTCTTTATGTAGTTCATCAGATTTTTGTGCGGCCAAATAAGAATACTCTGAATCAGTAGGGTCTCCAGTTATTTGTAAGCGTTTACTAATAACTCTCAATAGTGAGATTTGGTGTCGATTATTTGATAGTGCAGATGAAGGTAATACTCGTGCGAAATCATGTAAACATGATGATGGAGTGTATCCATTATTAATATAACCAATTATAATTACTTTGTATTTATCTATATTCGAGATGGATAAGGTGCAAACATCAATCATTGTGTCTTTAGGTACCTGCCAATCACTTGATATTTTGGAAAGAATATCATCACTTCTTTCGATTTCCATATTATCTGCTGCAATTTTAATAAACGGTATCGCATACTCGGGGTGATGCTTTAAATATTCGCGACCAAGTTTATCTAATATTATTCTGGCTCCATACTCGCTGTAGTTGTTTGATAAGACAGTGTGATCAGGCTGAGCAGTGTTGGTGGTTGAAAAATGATTGTCCCAAAACTCTCTATCTGCCTCATATTCCGGTGCTGCATACAAGTCATATGGTAAAATAACAATATCTGTTATTAATGAAAACGGTAGATCTAATATAAATATATACTTAAAATTGCCAAGAACAAAATTGTCCTCACTAAGAGCGCTAATATTAGTTTTTGTTGCTGCAAATACTTTACCGTAATTCTTGTTTTCAATTCGCTCATATGAAAATGAGCAACTTGCCAGGAGAAGGCAAAGCGAAAGCAATAATAGAGTCTTGTTCATTTTTCTATTCATGAGTAGAACGTGTAAGCTGTGCGGCGCGACGTAAGGAGCGGTCGGGTTGGACGATTTGTTAGAGCGTTTTTTATTCATAGCCAGTTGTGAATTCATTTTTAACTTCTTCAACTGTTAGACCAAAAAGAGAAGCTAACATATCATAATCTGGTTCAGGGTTTTTTTCTATTAAACCTAACAAGATAGGGTTTACCTTAATATCATAATTTATAATTGAACCATGTTTCTTTATTGCTTTAGGAGTTATTATTAATCTCGCAATTCTAGGAAATTCAGCAATGAAGTCATTTAGTTCAATTATGAAATCATCTGTGAATTTTATTGCCTTTTCTGTTAAGTCAATTAAAACAATAAAGTCAGCCGGAGTAACGCTTTCAGCTATTTGCTCACGTGTAATATTTGCGTGAGCCATATTCGAATGGTCTTTTAATATTTTTTCTAATAGAGGGCGACCAAATTCACTGCGTTTGTCCCATAACTCTATAGCGAAGTTGTAGTTTTCTATTATTGCTCTTATTCTAGGCAGCTGACGCCACTTTTCTTTTTTTGCTTCTTCGTCATCTTTTTTAGGGATGATAAATGATAGTTCTGATATGTTTTTATCTATTGCCTTTTTATTATGTATAAATGCTCGAGTGACCAATGTTCTTTGAAATGGATTGTTTGAAAGATTGCTATGATAATTTTGTTTAATAGATATTAGGGACTGCATTGCTCCTTCAGCTAAAAGAATCCAATCGTTAACTATATGAACTCACTGCTGTCCCGTTAAGAGCGTAAATAAATAGGTCTGGAAACCCTTCAGTTTGTTACAATGAAGTTATCACAAGTCATTGAAAAACAAAAAGGAAACCAGACCATGAGTCATTATAATACTGTATTTTCTCAACTACTG
>DATCTK010000025.1:0-65421 GCA_036567985.1 Gammaproteobacteria bacterium
ACACCACTGGTCTTATTGCAGCACCATTTTAAGCATCACCCCAATGACTATATGGCGCAGCAATATTACTTTTCACCATTTCCGTCAGAGTTGATGCAGCCGGTATAGCTTTTGGGTTTATTTGGTATTAGCTGGACACCCATAACTAATTTGACAAGTTAAAATCACAAGGGTAGGTTATTTGTTCAGGATGAATCATTTTATCAAGGAGTTGATTATGCCCAGGCCTCGCTATACCCAGATTTCCCACGATGCGACACCTTATTATCACTGTGTGTCGCGCTGTGTAAGACGCGCTTTTCTGTGTGGTACCGATGCACTTACCGGCCAGTGTTATGAACATCGTCGACAGTGGGTTGAAGATAAATTAATCGCAATCGGACGTATATTTGCGATTGATATCTGTGCTTATGCCATTATGTCGAACCATTACCATGTGGTTTTGCACATCAACAAAACACAGGCGCTGAGTTGGTCGCAGGATGAAGTGATTCAGGCCTGGCACCAGCTGTTTTCCGGCAATCTTTTATCGAAACGTTATGTCAAAGGTGAAGTACTTGGTAAAGCAGAATTGGCTGTACTAAAGCAGAGCATAAAAATCTGGCGTCAGCGACTCATGGATATCAGTTGGTTTATGCGTGTGCTCAATGAACATATTGCGCGACAGGCAAATGAAGAAGACGACTGCAGCGGCCGTTTCTGGGAAGGTCGTTTCAAGAGTCAGGCACTGCTGGATGAGGCTGCGCTGCTTGCCTGTATGGCTTATGTGGATCTAAACCCGATTCGGGCAGGTATTGCAACTACCCCAGAACGGTCAAGTCACACCAGTATTCAGCAGCGCCTGCAGCGTGGTTCAAAAGTAAAAGCTCTGTATGCCTTTGCCGGCAATTCAGCGAAGGGAAAATCGCAAGGTATACCCTTTAGCTTTAGCGACTATCTGCAACTTGTGGACTGGAGCGGACGCATTATCCGTGACGACAAACGCGGCTATATTCCCGATAGCATTCCACCCATACTGCAACGCCTCAGCCAGGAGCCACATAACTGGTTGTACCTGACGCAACACTTCGAGAGTAAACTCAAAGGGTTGGTTGGTGCAGTGAATAAACTCAGGCGAGTGTGCAGAAAAATGGGTTACCAGCGCACACCCTGTTTACGAAGTTGCCAGCAGTATTTCAGTTGAACATCAAAACACCTATCAATTATCTACTATCAGCACTCTGCTGAGAATGCCTCATGGCCCGGTGTCAGAAATAACGGTCTGATTATCGATATTAAGTTGCTGCATCCCAATCAAACAATAGATTCCATTGCTTTGTCTTCGGTTCTATACCGTTAAATATTGAAGTAAGAGTGTGAGAGTTGGCTTTTTAATATGGCTGTCCAATTTAAAAATAATATGGCTGTCCAATTTAAAAATAAAAATAAGATGGGTGTCCATTCTAAAAAGTAGTCTGGGTGTCCATGTTAAAAAACTAATGCCCTTGCGCAGTGGTGCTTGAAAACAGATGGATCACCAGCACCCCGGCAACAATCAGCGCCATACCTAATATCGCGGCCAGATCGGGCACCTGTTTGTAGATCAGCATGCCGGCAATGGTAATCAGCACGATACCCAGTCCTGACCAGATTGCATAGGTCACGCCCAGTGGAATGGTGCGCATGGCCAGTGACATGAAATAAAACGCGGTGCCGTAACCGGCAATCACGATCAGGCTGGGGATCAGCCGGGTAAATTCGTGGGACGCCTTGAGCGCACTGGTGCCGATGACTTCGGCAATGATGGCGATGCCTAAAAAGGTGTAGGGCAGGTGGGGCATGGTGTCTCCTGTTGGTTAAAGGGCATTCAAGCATATCACCTGCAGGCTCAAGCTTGGCATCTATCCTGCAATCAGGCTGGGTAAGAATGATTACGTCAAAAATACGACGGGAGTGAGTATGACCCAGGATGATGTTATGCAACTGGCCAGCCAGACCATGTGGGTCACTATTTTACTGGGTGGCCCGCTGTTGCTATCGGCACTGGCGGTTGGTTTGCTAGTGGGTATGTTTCAGGCGGCGACCCAGATTAATGAGATGACCCTGAGCTTTATTCCCAAGCTGGCTATCCTGGTGGTCGCGCTGTTGATTTTCGGGCCCTGGATGCTGAGCACCATTGTCGATTTTACACAGACGCTGATCCATGAAATACCGGCGCGTATCGGCTAGTGAGTGAGTCGTGCTGAATCTCACCACAGAACAACTGGCGATCTGGATAGGCGGCTATTTCTGGCCGTTTGTGCGTATCAGCGCGATGATGCTGGCAGCGCCTGTGTTCGGCGCACGAACCACGCCGATACGCATTCGCATTTTTCTTGCAGTGGCCATCAGCCTGGTGGCCGCCCCGTTGCTGCCGCCGGTACCGGCGGTTGATCCCATTTCCTTTGCGGCGGCGGGCATTCTGGCGCAGCAGGTGCTGATTGGTCTGGCCATGGGGTTTATTGTGCAGATGGTGTTCCAGTCGCTGGTGGTCGCGGGTGAGGCCATTGCCAATACCATGGGTCTGGGCTTTGCGCGCATGGTCGACCCGGCCAATGGTGTACAGGTGCCGGTGATTTCACAGTTTTTTATTGTGATGGCAACCCTGCTGTTTGTGATTCTGAATGGTCATTTGCTATTGATTCAGCTGGTGATTCACAGCTTTGAAATTATTCCGGTGTCTTCCTCCGGGCTGTCATTGCCCGGCATTCGTGCGGTGGTGGAATGGGCCGGCCATATGTTTGCCGGTGGCCTGATGGTGGCGCTGCCAGCGGTGACCGCGCTGCTGGTGGTGAATGTGGCGATGGGGGTGATTACCCGCGCCGCGCCGCAGCTGAACATTTTCGCGGTGGGTTTCCCGATGATGATTCTGCTGGGCTTTATTTTTATATCGATTTCGCTGCCCAGCATTTTTGCCCAGTTCACCCAGTTGCTGATGAACAGTTTCGAATCCATTAGCCAGATATTGAGGATGGGCTGATGGCAGAGTCGGAAACCGGTCAGGAACGCAGCGAAGAACCCACCAGTAAACGCCTTGAGGATGCCCGCAAGAAGGGCCAGATTGCCCGTTCCCGTGACTTCAATACCATGGTGATTATTGCCCTGGCGGCGCTGGCACTGATCTTTATGGGCCGACGCATGGTGGCAGATCTGAGCAACCTGATGGCCCACTATTTCCAGCCAACCCGCGCTGAAATCTTCGACCCCATGGGCGTCATCAACTGGTTTTACGCTTCGATTCTGGATGGGGTCTGGCTGATTGTGCCGTTTCTGGCTCTGATGCTGGTGGCGGCGATTTTCGCGCCGATTATGATCGGTGGCTGGGCCTTTAGCTGGGAAGCGGTGGCGCCCAAGATGAGCAAGCTGAATCCGATTAAGGGCATCAAGCGCATCTTCTCCGCCAAGGGCCTGATGGAGCTGGTAAAAGCCATGGCCAAGTTCTTCCTGGTGGCAGCAGTGGCGCTGGTGGTGATTCACGTTAACGTCAATGCCTATCTCGCGCTGGGTAACATGCCCCTCGAGGCGGCACTGGTGGCCGCGGGGGAGCTGGTTGCCTGGGCTTTCCTGCTGGTGACTGTTGCGCTGGTGGTCATTGCCGCGATTGATGTGCCCTTCCAGATATGGGATCACAAAAAGCAGATGAAAATGACCCTGCAGGAAGTGAAGGATGAAATGAAAGACACCGAAGGCAAGCCCGAGGTGAAAGGCAAGATTCGCCAGCTACAGCGGCAGATGGCCGAGGCGCGGATGATGGATGCAGTGCCTGACGCCGACGTGGTAATTACCAACCCGACGCATTTTGCGATCGCGCTGAAATATGATCCCGAGACTATGGCCGCACCGCTGGTGCTGGCGCGCGGTGCCGACGTAATGGCCGGTAATATTCGCCGCGTGGCAGCCGCCAATGATATTTTAATTCTCGAATCGCCACCTTTGGCACGGGCCTTGTATCACACAACAGACATAGGCCAGGAAATTCCCCACGGCCTCTATGTAGCGGTCGCTCAGGTGCTTGCCTATGTGTTCCAGCTACGGGATGTACAAAAAAATGGCGGCAAAAAACCGTCACGACCCAAACCGGATGTACCGGAAGAGTTTCAGAAATATGTGCACATGCCAGGCGATGCACCGCTGGATGGGCACCCGACAGAGTAAGCATGCGTTAAAGAGTGGAATCGATGGAAGCTGTCTTAAATAACATCAATAACCTGGGGCGCCGTGGCCTGGCCGCGCCCTTAATCATCATTGCGCTGATGGCGATGATGGTGGTGCCCATGCCGACCCTGGCACTGGACCTGTTCTTTACCTTCAATATCTGTCTGTCGATTATCGTTTTGCTGGTGTGTGTGTATGCCGGTCGACCACTGGATTTCGTGATTTTCCCCACCATTATTCTGGTGGCCACCCTGTTCCGTCTCGCATTGAATGTCGCCTCCACCCGGGTGGTACTGCTCGAAGGCCACACCGGTACCGGTGCGGCGGGCAAGGTGATCGAGTCCTTTGGTGAATTTGTTATCGGCGGTAACTATGCGGTGGGCCTGGTGGTGTTCGCGATTCTGGTGATTATCAACTTCGTGGTGGTCACCAAGGGTGCGGGACGGGTATCCGAAGTCAGCGCGCGTTTCACCCTGGATGCCATGCCCGGCAAGCAGATGGCGATAGATGCGGATCTTAACTCCGGCATTATCGATCAGGACACCGCCAAACACCGCCGCGAGGAAATTGCCTCGGAAGCGGATTTTTACGGTTCCATGGACGGTGCCAGCAAGTTCGTGCGCGGTGATGCGGTGGCGGGCATTCTGATTCTGGTGATCAACCTGGTCGGCGGTTTTGCCATCGGCATGGGCCAGCATGGCATGGAAGTGTCCGATGCGGTGCGCAATTACACCCTGCTCACCATCGGTGATGGCCTGGTGGCGCAGATTCCTTCGTTACTGCTGTCCAGCGCCACCGCCATTATCATTACCCGTGACTCTCGCCAGCACGATATCGGCGAGCAGATCAAGAAACAGATGTTCACCAATACCAAAGTATTGTGGGTGACTGCGGGCATTGTCGGCCTGATGGGTGCGATTCCCGGTATGCCCAATATGGCCTTCCTGAGCATCGCGGCCTTGCTTGCCGGTACCGCCAAATGGCTGGATATGCAGCAGGAGCAGGTGCTGGTGGAAGAGCGCAATATCACAGAAGAAAAACAACGCCCCAGAGAGCCGGCGGCACCTAAGGAACTGTCCTGGGATGATGTGCAGCCGGTGGATCTGGTGGGGCTGGAAGTGGGTTATGGCCTGATTCCCATGGTGGATAAAAACCAGAACGGCCAGCTGCTGGGTCGTATTAAAGGTGTGCGTAAAAAGCTCTCCCAGGAACTGGGCTTCCTGGTGCACTCGGTGCACATTCGCGACAACCTCGACCTCAGCCCCAATGCCTATCGCATTACCCTGAACGGCGTGCCGGTGGGGGAAAGTTCGGTACAGCCGGATCGTGAAATGGCGATCAATCCGGGTCAGGTGTATGGCCAGTTACAGGGCACGCCCACCAAAGACCCGGCCTATGGTCTGGATGCTGTCTGGATTGAGCCGGGCCAGCGGGATCACGCACAAACCCTGGGCTATACCGTGGTGGATGCCAGCACGGTGATCGCCACCCACATAAACCAGGTGCTGTACGACAATGCCCATGAACTGCTGGGGCATGCCGAAGCCCAGCAGCTGCTGGATAACTTGGCCAAAAGTTCACCCAAACTGGTGGAAGACCTGGTGCCCAATCTGCTGCCATTAAGCGTGGTGGTGAAGGTGATGCAGAACCTGTTAAGCGAATCGGTGCCGGTGCGCGACATTCGTACCATTGCGGAAATTCTCGCCGAGCACGGTGCGCATAGCAAGGATCCGACCGAACTCACCGCTCAGGTGCGGGTAGGGCTTGGGCGTTCGATTGTACAACGTATCAACGGTATCGAACGGGATCTGCCGGTGATTACCTTGGAGCCATCACTGGAACAGTTGCTGATGCAATCGGCACAGAACGGTGGACAGGGCATGGGTGTTGAACCGGGCCTCACCGAACGTATGTTCCGCTCGCTGGAAGACGTCACACAGAAACAGGAAATGGCGGGTCAACCCGCGGTACTGGTGGTAGCACCCACCCTGCGGCTGTGGCTGGCACAACTGGTGCGCCATTCGATTCCCGGCCTGAATGTGCTGTCCTACAGTGAAATTCCGGACAACAAGAATATCCGGGTGGTGGCTGCGGTCGGTGCCGACTAGTGGCGGGTAAATACGTATTAAATGAAAAGGGAAAAGAGCATTACCTTTTTCGTGCGCTGCGGGTTCATTGCTATATGAATCGGCAGGGCATCCATAAACTGAATAGAAACATTAGTGGAGAAACACCATGCAGGTAAAACGCTTTGTGGCAGATGATATGCGTACTGTGATGCGAATTGTCAAAGAGGAAATGGGCGCGGATGCGGTCATACTGTCGAACCGTGTGGTGGAGGGCAAGGTGGAAATTCTCGCTGCCCGTGATTATGACGAAAGCCTGATCAATAAGGCGCTGGACCAGACCCTGGTGGAAAGCAAACCCAACAGCGCCGCTGCCTATTACGAACGGGCCGCCGCAGAGCGGGCGATGCAGCAACAGACAGCTGCCCACAACACCGCGCCACAGGACGACGAGCTTACCACGGCGGACTGGCGCAAGCAGCCCGCAGCGGCCTATGCATCTACCGCGGAGCTTTCAGTGACATCAACAGCCTCGCCCGCCAGAGCCACAGAACCACGGGCACAGGCTGCCAAACCAGCATCGGCTGCGCCGCAATCGACAGATCGCTACCAGGCACCCTATGACAGACAGGATGAAATGCCGCCAGCGGATTACGCCGGCGCGCAACGCCCAAACCAGGCGGCCGGTCTGTACCAGACTGCTGCGTCACCCTTTGCGGACAGTGTGCTGGAGATGCGTGATGAATTAAAATCGCTGCGGGCGATGATCCAGAACCAGCAGATACTCGGTGAATGGAGCGAGCTGGCGAACAAGCACCCGCTGCGGGTCAGCCTGTATAAAAAGCTCAGCGAACTGGGCTTGAGCGCCGAGGTGTGCAAGTACCTGGCAAAAGGCCTGGACACTTCCGGCGATGTGGAACAGGCAATGCAGGCGGCACTTAAGCAGCTGGAGCATCAATTGCCGATTGCCCAGGATGACATGCTTAATCACGGTGGCGTGTATGCCATGGTGGGGCCTACCGGTGTAGGAAAAACCACCAGCATTGCCAAGCTGGCAGCGCGTTTTGCCATGCAGCACGGGCAGCGTCATGTGGCGCTGATCAGCACCGATACCTACCGCATCGGTGCCCATGAACAGCTGATGACCTACGGTCGCCTGCTGGGCGTGCCGGTGCATGCGGCAGCGGACCAGCAGGAATTACAGCAGCTGCTGCATAAACTGCATGATAAAAAACTGGTATTGATTGATACTGCGGGTATGAGCCAGCGGGATATGGGCTTGAGTGAACAGTTTGCTGAATTGCGCCATACCTCGTCTAAAATCAGACCCTATCTGGTGCTCTCGGCCAATGCGCAGCAGGAAACACTGGACGAGGTGATCGCGGCATTCAGAAAAGCCCGCCCCGAGGCCTGTATTATTACCAAGCTGGATGAAGCTGCCAGCCTGGGTGGTGTGCTCAGTGCGGTGCTGAAGCACCGTCTGCCGCTTGCCTATATCAGCACCGGGCAGAAGGTGCCGGAAGATATCCAGCCAGCACGGGCGGCGGATATGGTGGCGCGAATGCTGGTGCACAGCCAGCGTCACAAGCTTCCGGTGGAAGAAGAGTTTATGGCGGCTGCCTTTGCATCGCAGCGCCCCGGCCTGCGCTTTTAGTTGGTCCTCTCAGCCGACAGGGGTGATAAGCGAAGCAGCGCCATGCAGGCATGGCCGCAAGATAAGCCGGTTCGCTCTTTATGAGTGACCTATAATTGGATTAAGATGTAACAATAATGAATGATCAGGCAGCAGGCATCAGGCGAATGGCGTCTAAAAAACCGGTACAGGTAATCGCAGTAAGCAGTGGCAAGGGGGGCGTGGGTAAAACCAATGTCTCGGTCAATCTGTCGCTGTCGATGGTGGAAGCCGGCCAGCGGGTGCTGCTGATGGATGCGGACCTGGGGCTGGCGAATGTCGACCTGCTGCTGGGCCTGCACTCCGAATACAATTTATCCCATGTCATCAGCGGCGAACGCACCCTGGAAGAGGTCATCGTCGATGGCCCGCAGGGGCTGAAAATCATTCCCGCCGCATCTGGCCTACAGATGATGTCGGAACTCAGCCCGGGGGAACATGCCGGGGTAATCCGCGCCTTCAGTGATCTCAGTCTGCCGCTGGACACGCTGGTGGTGGATACCGCCGCGGGTATTTCCGACGGGGTTATCAGTTTTGTCAAAGCCTCCAATGAAGTGATTGTGGTGGTGTGCAATGAGCCCACCTCGCTCACCGATGCTTATGCGCTGATCAAGGTGATGTCGGAAGATCATGGCGTGCGCAAATTCAATATCCTCGCCAATTCGGTGCGCGACCCCCAGGAAGGTATTAAATTATTTAAAAAACTCAGCCGTGTCACCGACTATTATCTGGATGTCACCCTGAACTTTATGGGTGCCGTGCCCTATGACGAGTATCTGGTGAAAGCGGTGAAGCGGCAGAAGGCAGTGACCCAGGCCTATCCCCAGTGTCCGGCTTCACTGGCTTTCAGAAAACTGGCGAAAACCGCAATGAGCTGGCCGGTTCCCCAGTCGGCTTCAGGTCACCTGGAGTTTTTTGTGGAGCGACTGGTCAAGTTCAGTGCGGCTGGCTAGCACGAGGTTGTTTAAGTGCTTATGAATGCAGGTAATTCCATGTACGCAGATGTGCAGAAAGATCAACGGGATCAGCGCATTATCGATCATATTGGTCTGGTGAAACGCATTGCCTACCATCTGGCCACACGCCTGCCGGCCAATGTGCAGGTGGATGACCTGATTCAGGCGGGCATGCTCGGCCTGATTGAGGCCGCGCGTCACTATGACCCCTCACAGGGCGCAAGCTTTGAAACCTATGCCGGTATCCGCGTGCGTGGTGCCATGCTGGATGATGTACGCCATGCCGACTGGTCGCCGCGCTCACTGCACCGCAAGATGCGTCAGGTGCGTGAGGTGATCCATCACATTGAAAATGAAACCGGGCGTGATGCCAAAGACCATGAGGTAGCAGAACGGCTGGAAATTACCCTGGATGAGTATTATGTGATTCGCCGTGACAGTGCCAATTCACAGATACTCAGCCTGGATCAGTCCGATGAAGACCCGGGTTACCAGAATCGCCTGCGCGCCAGCCAGGGCGACCCGTTTGAGACGCTGCATAAAAGCAGCTTCAAGCAGAACCTGGCCGAGGTGATCGCGACTTTATCGGAGCGCGAACAAATGGTGATGTCTTTGTATTACAATGAAGAACTCAATCTGAAAGAAATCGGCGAGGTTCTGGAGATTTCCGAATCCCGCGTCAGCCAGATCCATGGCCAGGCATTAAAGAATATTCGCAGTAAAATGTCCGGCTGGACCGCTGACTAATCAAACTGTTTTGTCATTCGAGGTCATGTTTTTGATCAACTGGCCGATAAATCTCTGGTTACATTGTTTGAACTTCCGGCGTTAAAAACACACACAGGGTTTTATAAAGTATTGTAAATACTTAATTTAAATCATGTTATTCACTGGAAATCGGACGAATGTCTGCCAGAATCTGTTGTAACCACAAACACTGAGGAACCCCGCCTTGGATAAAAACATGAAAATCCTTATCGTGGATGATTTTTCCACCATGAGGCGCATTATTAAAAATCTGCTGAGAGATCTGGGTTTTAACAATACCGATGAAGCAGATGACGGCAATACCGGGCTTCCCAAGCTGCAATCAGGTAACTATGACTTTCTCGTCACCGACTGGAATATGCCCGGCATGACCGGCATTGAACTGCTGCGTGCAGTGCGTGCCGATGAACGACTCAAAAGCCTTCCTGTGCTGATGGTAACTGCGGAAGCCAAGAAAGAACAGATTGTGATGGCTGCCCAGGAAGGGGTTAACGGCTATATCGTCAAACCCTTTACCGCACAGACACTGAAAGAAAAAATCGAAAAAATATTTGAACGTATTGAAGGCTAAAGGAGGTTCGAATGGATGGCACGCCACTGAATCGCGACCTCCTGTTAGAAAATGCACAGGCACTGATAGCCAGCCTTGAATCACCGGAAACCAGTGATCAGGAGCTGGAAGCGCAGATTGATGTGATCAATAACCTGCGTGATAACAGCCTGTTTAATGAACTGGGCAAAATGACCCGGGAAATTCACGACTCGATTATGCGCTTTCGCATGGACAACCGCATTGCGGACCTGGCGGAAACCGATATCCCTGACGCCAAGGATCGTCTCGAATACGTGATCGAGATGACCGAAAAAGCCGCCAATACCGCCATGGGCGTGATTGAAGGCAGCACCCCGCTGGCGGAAAAACTGGGTGGGCAGGCCAGCGAGCTGAAGGCCCAGTGGGAGAAATTTCGCCGCCGTGAACTGTCGCCGGAAGAACTGCGTGCCATGGGCAATGACGTGGAAACCTTTCTCGATGAATCCGAACGCATGACCAATACCCTGTTGTCGGGCTTTACCGAAATTCTCATGGCGCAGGATTTCCAGGATCTCACCGGGCAGATTATTCGCCAGGTGATAAACCTGGTGAATGAAATAGAACACAACCTGGTTGAGTTGGTGAAAATCCAGGGCAAGAGCATGGTCAAGGAGGACAAGCAGAAACCGGCTTCGGATGAAATGAAGCTGGATGGGCCGCAGGTGCCGGGTAAGGAAACCTCAGACGATGTAATGAAAGGGCAGGACGATGTGGATGACCTGCTTGCCAGCCTGGGCTTTTAGTCGCAGAAAAACACCCAGATGCCCTATAAAAAATCGCGTTTCTGCCGACAACATTCCTATACATAAAATTTAAGGTCGCAAAGGGTCATAAATGGCAATTGATCTAGATGATGAAATACTTCAGGATTTTCTGGTCGAGGCCGGTGAGATACTTGAGCTGTTAAGCGAGCAGCTGGTGGGTCTGGAACAGTCACCCGAAGACAGCGATTTGCTGAATGCCGTATTCAGGGGATTTCATACCGTAAAAGGTGGCGCAGGCTTCCTCGCACTGGATGCCATGGTCGACTGCTGCCATGTCTGTGAAGACGTGTTTAATGTGCTGCGCAATGGCGAAAGAGTTATCTCCTCCGGGCTGATGGACAGTGTGCTGCAGGGGCTGGATGCGGTGCAGAGCATGTTTGCGGAAATTCAGTCAGGCAATGACCCAACCCCGGCTTCTCCCGAGTTACTCGCCCGTCTTAAAGTCTATGCCGTGCCCGGTGACAGTGAACCGGACGGCTCCGGAGAGCAGACGAGCACAGCCTCTCCCGTAGAACAACCACCTGCCGACACAAGCGCGCCCCAGGACACAGGCGCAGACGAGCTGCATGATGAAACCGATGATGAATTCAATGCCTTGCTGGATGCAATGGACAGTGCCGGCGAATCAACGGCGGTGTCCGGCAGTGATGAAATCAGCGAAGAAGAATTTGAAGCCCTGCTGGATAATATTCATGGTAAGGGCAAGCATGGCGGCAAGCCTGAATCGAGTGGCTCCGAAGGGACTGGCAAACCCGCTTCAGGTGATGCCAGTGGTGGGGATGATTTAATTACCGATGATGAGTTTGATGCCCTGCTGGATGATATTCACGGCAAGGGCAAGGGGCCAGGCGCATCTTCTGCAGATGCGGCCGCTGACAAGCCCGGCTCCGATGACCTGATTTCCGATGATGAATTCGATGCCCTGCTGGATGAAATGCACGGCAAGGGCAAGGGGCCGACCAGCAGTGAATCAGTTGCAGCAGGCTCCTCGCAATCTGCGGCGGCGTCTGAGGCGGCAGCCGCAAAACCCGCGGCAGCCAAACCAGCCGCCGCTGCAGCACCGGCCGCGCCCGCCAAACCGGCGGTGGAAACCTCGGTGCGGGTGGATACCGAACGCCTGGACGAGATGATGAACCTGGTGGGCGAGCTGGTGCTGGTGCGTAATCGTCTGCAGACCCTGCGTGGCACCATGGCGGAAGGCCAGCTGACCCAGGCGATTACCAACCTGGATATGGTGACGGCGGACCTGCAGAGCTCGGTAATGAAAACCCGCATGCAGCCGATCAAGAAAGTCTTCGGTCGTTTCCCGCGGGTGGTACGCGACCTGTCCCGCTCCATCAAAAAAGAAATTCGCCTGGAAATGATGGGCGAGGAAACCGATCTGGATAAAAACCTGGTGGAGGCGCTGGCTGATCCGCTGGTGCATCTGGTGCGCAACGCCGTGGATCACGGCATTGAGCTGCCCGATGTGCGGGAACAGAATGGCAAGCCCCGTGAAGGTGTGGTGCGCCTGTCGGCGAACCAGGAAGGGGATCATATATTGCTAACCATCGAGGATGATGGTGCAGGCATGGATCCGGAACTGCTGCGTCGCAAGGTGGTTGAAAAAGGCCTGATGGATACAGAAGCGGCGGCGCGTCTGGACGATAAAGAGTGTTTTAATCTGATTTTTATGGCGGGCTTTTCCACCAAGGATCAGATATCCGATATTTCCGGCCGGGGTGTGGGCATGGATGTGGTGAAAACCCGCATCAGCCAGCTCAATGGCTCGCTCGACATTGATTCGGAACTGGGCAAGGGCAGCACCCTCACTATCAAGGTACCTTTGACCCTGGCGATACTGCCGACGCTGATGATTGCCCTGGGGCGCTATACCTTTGCACTGTCACTGGCGAATGTGAATGAAATTTTTGAACTGGAAACCCGTAAAACCAATGTGGTGGATGGCCAGCTGATGGTAATGGTGCGCGACAAGGCGGTGCCTGTGTATTACCTCTCCAACTGGCTGCTCAAGCCCGGTGAAGAGCGTGCTTCCGGTGATGGCAAGGGGCAGGTGATCATTGTCTCGGTGGGCAGTCGCCTGGTGGGTCTGGTCACCGATTCGGTGATTGGTCAGGAAGAAGTGGTGATCAAACCACTGGGAGCCATGTTGCAGAACCTGCAGGAGTTTGCCGGTTCAACTATCACCGGTGACGGCGGCATCGCGCTGATTATCGATGTGCCCAGTCTGTTAAAAGCACGTGCAAGGAAGGGCTTCTAAAGGGTATAGTTTACCCTCTGTCTGATCTTTTACTTTGGGAATCGCTTCATGGCTATACGTGTTTTAATCGTTGATGACTCGGGTTTTTTTCGTCGGCGATTAACAGAAATCCTTAACTCCGATCCGATGATTGAAGTGGTCGAGACGGCAGTGGATGGCAAGGATGCGGTAGAGAAGGCGAAAACCTGCCGCCCCGATGTGATTACCATGGACATAGAAATGCCGGTAATGAACGGCATTGAAGCCACCCGTGAAATCATGCGCCATTCGCCGGTGCCCATCGTTATGTTTTCCTCGCTCACCTATGATGGCGCCCAGGCTACACTGGATGCGCTGGATGCCGGTGCGATGGATTTCCTGCCCAAGCGCTTCGATGATATTTCCAATGACAAGGCGGAAGCGCGTAATATCCTGTGTGAGCGGGTCCGGGCAATGGCCGGTCCTGGCATGGCTCGACGTGCTGCACCTGCACCCACCACACCGCCAGCCCGGCCGGGTATAAAGCCCGCCGCGCCGCCAGCTGCAGCTCGCCCCGGTACCCCGGCAGCGACCGCTCCACGCCCCGCCAGCCGCACTAGCCGGGCGTTTAATCCGGCAGACTACGAGCTGGTGGCCATAGGCACCTCCACCGGCGGACCGATTGCACTGCAGGAAGTGCTGGTGCAGTTACCCGCCAGCTTTCCCCTGCCGCTATTGCTGGTACAGCATATGCCTGCCAAATTCACCGAGGCCTTTGCCGGGCGGCTGAACCAGTTGTGCAAAATTGAAGTACGTGAGGCCAAGGACGGCGACATGCTGAAACCGGGGCTGGCGCTGCTTGCCCCCGGTGGTAAGCAGATGCGGGTGGAAAAGCGGGCCGGGCGGATGATGGTGCGGGTCAGCGAGGAAACCGACCCCATGCAGAACTACAAGCCCTGTGTCGATATCACCTTCGACTCGGTCAATGCCGCGGTTGGCAATAAGGCGCTGGGCATTATTCTCACCGGCATGGGCGCCGATGGCCGCGAGGCCTCAAATAAACTCAAATCCCGTGGTGCCACTATCTGGGCACAGGACGAAGCCACCAGCACGATTTACGGTATGCCGGCAGCAGTGGCACCGATTGCGGAACAGATTTTGCCGTTGAAAGAAATAGGCAGGAAACTTGCTACCAATACGTAATATGGACATCTTGAGCATTGTCGGGATCGTCATCGCGTTTGCCGCCATACTCAGCGGCAATCTGCTGGAGGGCGGTCATTTCGGTCAGTTATTCCAGTTAACTGCATTTCTGATTGTGGTGGGCGGCACCGTGGGTGCGGTGCTGCTGCAGACGTCGTTACCGGTTTTCTGGCGCGCCATGCTGATTGTGCGTTGGGTTTTTGTCACCCCACAGGTAAACCTGTTACAGACAATTGAAAAAGTGATTAACTGGAGCCAGCTGTCACGCCGTGAAGGCCTGCTGGCGCTGGAAGCCATTGCGGAAAACGAGGAAGACCTGTTTTCCCGCAAGGCGCTGCAGATGCTGGTGGACGGTAATGAGCCGGATACGATTCGCGCCATACTGGAAACCGAAATTCATATTATTGAACAGAACGACATGCAGGCGGCCAGGGTGTATGAATCCATGGGGGGCTATAGCCCGACCATTGGTATTCTGGGGGCCGTGATGGGCCTGATTCATGTAATGAACAACCTGGCCGATCCGGAAAAGCTGGGCAGCGGTATTGCCACTGCATTTGTTGCCACCATTTACGGTGTGGGCTTTGCCAACCTGTTGTTCCTGCCGATTGCAGGTAAGCTCAAGGCCCAGGTTAAGCAGCAGTCTATCCAGTATGAAATGCTGCTGGAGGGCGTGGTGAGTATTGCTGAAGGTGAAAACCCCCGTGGCCTGCAGGCCAAACTGCAGAGCTTTCTCGGGCATGCATAGTTATTTGTAAATACACCTGTTATGAGACGCAGAATAAAAAACACAGTGGAGCCGGAAGAGTCAACGGATCGTTGGCTGGTGTCCTATGCGGATTTTATTACCCTGCTGTTCGCGTTTTTTGTGGTGATGTATTCAATTTCAACGGTGAATGTGGGTAAGTACCGCGTGCTTTCTGATTCTGTCAGCACCGCCTTCAGTGCGCAATCGAGTTCGCCGTTTCCGCTGGGGGCCGAGCTGGGAATCTCAGTGCAACGCGCACCGATTGCTCTCGGCCTGCAGGGGCAGGTGGGGCTGGTGTCGGTTAAGGAAACCGCCGCCTCGCTGGATAAACGTTTAAAGCCGTGGATTAAAAAAGGCATGGTGGCGGTAAGCGGTAATGAAAAGTGGCTGGAAATCGAAGTGAAGTCCAGTGTGCTGTTTAACTCCGGTGAAGCCACGCTGTCGAATGATGCAACTGAAATACTATCCGAGTTAACCGATGTGTTAAAAAGCAATAACAACCCGCTCTATGTCTCCGGCTACACCGATGACGTGCCCATAGATACCCTGCGTTACCCGAGTAACTGGGAGCTGTCGGCGGCGCGTGCGGCATCGGTGGTGCGCCTGTTTGCGCAAAGCGGCATTAACCCGGCGCGCATGGGTGCGATTGGTTATGGCGAGTATCGCCCCCAGGTGAGTAATGACAGCGCGGAAAACCGCCAGCAAAATCGCCGCGTGGTGATTCGCCTGTTAACCGGTGAAGACATGTTCGCGCAAAGCACCCCCTTTGCCGATGATGAAGTGGACGCTACTGCAGCACCAGTGGAAAGTGAAGAAACCATTGATCGCCTGCAACCAGCACAACCGGTGCGCTCGATTTTCCCGCCGGGTTCCATTATTGAGGCACCGCGGTCATGAGGCGGCGCATCCACAGGTGGCACCAATGAGAATCTGGGCAACCGCCAATCAGAAAGGTGGCGTGGGTAAAACCACCAGTGCCGTGACCCTGGCCGGGGTGATGCAAAAGCGCGGTTACCGTGTGTTACTGGTGGACCTCGACCCCCATGGCTCGCTCACCAGTTATTTCGGTGCCGACCCGGACAGTGTCGAGCCCAGTGCCTATGACCTTTATCAGCAGGCGCTGAAAAATGCATTGCGCACTCGCTCGGCAATTCATAAAACCCGTTTCAGTCGGCTGCATTTTATTCCGGCTTCTTCTGCACTGGCGACGCTGGATCGACAGTTAGGCGCAAAAGATGGCATGGGGCTGGTGATTAAAAAAGCACTGCAGCAGGTTGAAGAGGATTATGACCTGGCGATTATTGATTGTCCGCCCATGCTGGGCTTGCTGATGGTGAATGCGCTGGCAGCCTGTCATCGTTTACTGATTCCGGTGCAAACCGAATACCTGGCATTGAAAGGGCTGGAGCGTATGGTGCATACCCTGACCATGATCCAGAAAGCACGCAAGCAGCAGGTGAATTACACCATCGTCCCTACCTTTTTTGATCAACGCCTGAAAGCCTCACAGGAAACCCTGGAGACGCTACGCCGTGATTACAAAGAACGTATCTGGGATGGTGTGATTCCGGTGGATACCCAGTTTCGTGAAGCCAGTCAGAAAGGAATTCCATTGTCGATTGCGCGCATCAGTTGCAAGGGCAGTCGTGCCTATTCGCATCTGCTGGATTACCTGCTGGAGCAGGATAACACCACCCTGTCTGTGGCGGGAGGCAGTGGCGCATGAGTGAAGCACATAAAAAATCAGCCGGCTCATTGCAGGAACAGGCGATTCACGACTACCTGGAATCGCTGTTAATGGAGGTCAGTGACGAGCTTGAGGACGCGGCGCCGCTGAATTCACAGAGCGAACTGCCGGCGCAGTCCCGTCCGATACAGGAATTTGCCCAGCCCAGGCCGTCGGTAATTGGTCTGGACAAGCTGGTGGAGCAGATTCCCGAAGAGTGGCCCGAAGAAAGCCGGGAAGAACCCGCTCCGGCGACGACGGAGACGGTGGTTGAGCCAGTGACAGAAGTCCAGGCTGAACCGGTCACAGAGGTGGGTCAGGCTCAGCCAGTTGTGACTGAAGTGGCGGTGGACGAGCCACAGCCGCAAACACAACAGTCGCCGGTACCGGAATGGGCCGAGCAACGCTTTCAGTGTCTGTTGTTCAAGGTGTCCGGGCTGAGCCTGGCAGTGCCGCTGGTAAAGCTGAACAGTGTGATTGCCTGGGATGAAAACATTACCGAGACACCCAACCGCACAGACTGGTACCTGGGGCTTATTCAACATCTACAGAAACAGGTCAAGGTGATAGATACCGCGTTGCTGGTGCTGCCGGAAAACCGTCGTGATGCGCTAAAACAGGCGTCAGCGGATCGTCTGGGACATATTCTGCTGGTGGATGATTATAAATGGGGGCTGGCCTGTGAAAGCATCGGTGATGTGGTCTGGCTGACCAAGGACGAAGTTAAATGGCGGCAGAACAAGCAGACCCGGCCCTGGCTCGCAGGTACCTCGCTGCAGCATCTGTGTGCGATTATGGACACCGATGTGTTTGCCGATATGCTGAATAATCAGCGCTAAACTCGCCCTGCCGGGCCCTGTATTATGCCTGGACACTGGCGTTTAAGCTCGGCTGCGCTAAACTTTTAGGCACAATGTCCGCTAACAGAGAATAAGAAACCGATTGCGCGGGTGAGAGCTGGCGCGGCAAAAACGACGCAGCAGGCTCGACAGTGCCCTGTATAATCGCCGGCATAACAACTGGCATACTAACTGCATAATTAATAATAAGTGGAGCACCTCTTATGAGTGAAAATGAAACAGGCAATGGTGGTCACCGACAGTGTGTGACATTCCGCCTGGATAATGAGATCTACGGTATTAACGTAATGTTAATTCAGGAAGTTCTCAGAGTAACTGAAATTGCACCCGTGCCAGGCGCTCCGAATTATGTTATTGGCATCATTAATTTACGCGGCAACGTGGTGACGGTTATCGATACCCGTATGCGTTTTGGCCTGCCGCCAAAAGAAATAGATGATGCAACCCGCATAGTCATTATTGAGGTGGAAAACCAGACCGTTGGTATTGTGGTCGATAGCGTTTCAGAAGTGGTGGATGTTGACGCCAGTGAAATCGAAACCGCACCCAATGTTGGCAATGATGAAACAGCCCGGTATATAGAGGGGGTTGTAAGCCGCGGTGAAGAGCTGTTGATCCTGGTGGATTTAAACAAGCTGCTCACCGAAGATGAATGGGCCGATATGGGCTATTGATTACGGTTTTACTCTCTCGGCCTGGCTAAACCGGAGAGTAAAATGAACGCACTGATTCTTCTTGTATCCAGCCTTATGTTGCTGCTGTCACTGGCCCTGTGGGTGTGGAGTAAAAAACACATTGAATCGCTTCGTCAGCAGCTGGATCAGCAATTGCAATCATCGAAATTAAACAGCGAGCTGGGCGCACTCAATGCCGGTACCATTGGTCTGGGTGAGCGTTTTCTCAAGCTGGAAAAAAACATGCAGCAGCTGTCGATGCGGCTGGATGAAATGTCAAATGAAGTGCAAAGCCATTCCCCTTACAGCTATGCCATCAGCCTGGCGCAGAAGGGCGAAACAGCGGAGACCATAGCTGAGCTATGCCACATTAGCCTGAGCGAAGCCCAGCTGCTGGTGATGATGCATCAGCAACACAAGGCCGCCTGAGAAATTACTGCAGCATCTTGTGCTGTTTCAGCATCAAACCATTGTTTTTCAGCATATCAATCGCCTCAAAGTCAGGCATGGGGCGACCAAACAGGAAGCCCTGCATATTCTGACAACGCCAGGCCTTGAGTTGCTGTAACTGTGCTTCGGTTTCCACACCCTCAGAAATAATATTCAGGTTGAGCCCCTTGGCCATAGCGATTATCGCTTTGATAATGGATGAGTCCTCATCGCTGTTCGACATGTCGCGGATAAACGACTGGTCAATCTTCAATGTATCAATAGGCAGGCGTTTCAGATAATTCAGAGACGAATAACCTGTGCCAAAGTCATCAATGGCAATTTTTATATTGTGATTGCTGAGCTCACGCAATTTTCCAATGCCATCATCAGTGTCTTGCATCAGGGTGTTTTCAGTGATTTCAATTTCAATAAATTCACCGGGAATATTGTTTTTGCGTAGCGAGCTTAAAATAAACTCGACAAAATCATCCTGTTCCAGCTGTATAGATGACACATTAATGGCTACGCGCACGGTATCCAGCCCCATCTCACGCCAGCGGCGTAATTCGGCACAGCAATTTTCAATCATCCAGTTGCCAATCTGTTTGATCAAATGGGTTTCTTCTGCCAGCTGGATAAATTCACTGGGGGATATCAGCCCGCGTTCAGGGTGCTGCCAGCGGATCAATGCTTCCATTGCGAAGACTTCATTGGTCTCGATATTAATCTGTGGCTGGTAATAGATTTTGAACTGGTTGTCATCCATGGCGCGGCGCAGATCATTCTCCAGTGACAGGTGTTTGGAATAGGCGTCCAGCATATTGTTATGATAGAAATCATAACCGTTCTTGCCGCGGCCCTTAACCGAGTACATGGCAATGTCGGCGTGTTTGAGCAGTGATTCCATGGTCTGTCCGTCGTCCGGGTATTGCGAAATACCGATGCTGGTGCTGACAAACAGCTCATGGGTGTCAATTTTAAAAGGTAACTTAAGCGATTTTATTATCTTGCTGGCAATGACTTCGGCATCCTGTTTGCTGTTGACTTCCGGCAGTAACAGGGTGAATTCATCGCCACCAATACGCGCCAGGGTATCGCCCTCACGCAGGCAGTGACGCAGGCGCATGGCAACGGCCTGTAACAGACGGTCGCCCACCAGGTGGCCCAGGGTGTCGTTAATCACCTTGAAACGATCAAGGTCAAGGAACATTACCGATAGATTGCTCTGGTTGCGTTTAGCATGGGCAATCGCCTGATGCAGGCGGTCTTTTAGCAGTGTGCGATTGGGCAGGCGAGTGAGCATGTCATGATAGGCCTGGAAACGGATGATTTCTTCCGCCTCAATTCGGTCGCTGATGTCTCTGGCTATGCCGTAGGTGCCAACAAATTTTTTCGATTTAACTTCATCCTGTGATCGATACACGCCAACCGAGTTAATTTCAATGGGTAGCAGTCGATTATCGAAGTTACGTGTCTGGTCGTTATTCTTGCATTTTAATTTCAGTTCAATATTGATGCTGGCACGTTTGCCGGTACGGCGTTCATTAAACTTGAACTGGGCCTTGTCCAGGTCTTCCTCGTGAATCAACTCGGAATAGTGCCTGCCGATAATTTCCTTCATCTTGTAGCCGAGCAGGGTTTCCACGCGTTTGTTGATAAAGGTAAAACGTCCCTGGCTGTCGAGGATATAGACAATATCCGGTGATTTGTTAACGATATAACGATGCAGCTTTTCCGATTCACGCAGTTGTGCATGCATGCGGCGGTTTTCTGCTTCCAGTTGACGTTTTTTCATCGCGTTATTCACTGAATTTAGCAGATTGTCCAGCGAGTAGGGCTTGCGAATAAAGTCATAGGCACCGTATTTAAGCGCGTTTTCCGCCGCTTCGAAGGAAGTTTCGCCGCTCACAACAATAACAGCAGTATCCAGCTCATGGTCAGTAATAAACTGCATAACATGCTCGCCATTGGAGCCGCCCATATTCAGGTCAAGCAGAATAATACCTATGTTTTCCTGCTTGAGTTTCTCTATGGCCTGTGAACCATTGCTGGCGGAATCAACCAGGTAACCCTGTTGCGCCATAAGCTGCATCAGGCTGTCCTGCTGGCGTTTCTCATCATCAACTACGAGAATCATTTCCGGTTTTTCTGGTACTGAGTTCAAGTGTCTGCTGGCCCTGTATGAATTATTTGTGCTGTTATCGTTTGTCATTTTATGACCTTTTATTATATAAGGACGTTTATTCAGGTTTTTACGGGAATCTGCACACTAAAGGTGGTGCCCGATCCGCTGGTGGTGCAGCTAATGCTGCCTTTAATTTTGTCTACCAGGCTTTTGCTAATGCTCAAACCCAGTCCTGAATGCTGGCTTCCCTTGGTGCTGATAACAGGCTTATACAGATTTTTCATTATCTCATCCGGTATGCCTGGTCCTGTGTCATGTAGCTTCAGTTCGATATAATCCCTTCCATTGATATTGATACTTCCAGTAGAAATGCTGATCTCGCCATTTTGTTCAATCGCTTCAACCGCATTTTTAATTAAATTGGTAAGAATCTGTTTAATATAGTTTCTATCTGAGGCAATGTTTTTAAGCCCGTTGTCCAGTTTTAAAGTGGACTTTATATTGTGCGTGCTAAACAGTGATGATTTGAACAGGTCTGTCAGGTCGCTGACAATGCTGTTGATATTGACACTGGATATCTCGCTAATGTCACTATCCATAGAATCCTTACAGCGTACAATGATGTTGCTGATTCGATCTATCTCCTGCCGGATAATGTTCAGGTCACTGCTTATTTCATCGTTATCCGTGATCTTTTTCGACAGTAATTGCAGGTAATTTCGAATTACGGTTAATGGGTTATTGGTCTCATGCACAATCTTCTGTGCTCGTAGCAAAAACTGGTCACTGTTGTGCTCGTTAATATCCTGCAATTTTTTACCGTAATCATGATGCTGCTGTAACTTGCCTGCAACGTCACTGGCGAACAGTTGAATCAGTTTTTTTGCCTTGAGCAGGCTGGCTGACTGCGGCTGGTTACAGCCCAGCAACAGTACACCATAGGGTGCAGCAGTCTGTGTTACAGGTACACAAATGAAACCGTCGGCTTTCAGCCCATGGGCAACCTGTTGATCGAGAATGCTCAGTTTGGCTGACTGTTGTGTTGAAAAGCTGTCATTGATCTGCACCTGCCTGAGACTGTTGCCAATCATGCTGTCGCTGTTTAGCGGGATACTGAGATTATCCAGTAGTCGACTGTCACTGATGTACTGGTTTTGCGAGATGCGTAGATTTTGCCGGGTTTCATCAACTTCCAGTAGCAGGCTGTTGCTGATGCCAAATAACAGGCTCACCGATTGTTGCAGCGCCTTGTATATTTCGGCGGAATCAACTGTGATGTGTCGTTGGCTGTTTTGTACCAGTGCATGGTCGCGTACTTCTTCCGCCAGTTGTATCTGCTTGGCTTCATCCTTGTTGCGACTGGTTTCCGTGTCGCCTATATCAATGTCCATGGATGCTGCCAGCTTATGGCTGCTCTGTGTGGCGGTTTCAACCAGTTCGTTAATAATCGATTCGGAAATATCAAACAGGCGAATTGCCGCATCGGTTTTGATGGCCTGGTCATTGTCGCTGAAGTGGGACGCCAGCAGGCTGGACAGGTGAATGATTTTGGCAAGCTGATGCGATTGCTGTATGTCTTCAATATCAGCATGGTGATAGCGAATCGCATCGCAGATTACATCTGGCAGATGCCATTTTTCCAGCATAATGCTCGCCAGCTCCGGGTGATTGATGCCCAGTGTATCTTCTTCGTTCTGTAATACTTCTGTGGCAGGGTAGATACCGTGTGGCAGGGTTTTGTAAGCGGCATCCATTTTCGGCTCAATCATCAACTTGCCTATATCATGCAGCAGCCCAGCGATATAGGCCTCTTCCGCATAAGGGTAGGCGGTGAGCTCTGCCAGTGAGCGTGCAATGGTGGCGCAGGTGAGTGAGTGATGCCAGAAACTTTTTAAAAAGCTGGTTTTCTGGTTGCTGTATTCTGAAAAAAACTGCTTGATGCTGGCGGTAATGGCAATCGAGTTAATGGTGTCCTGACCCAGAAACATCAAGATGTGCTTTAGCGACTCCAGGTTGCGACTGCGACCATACACTGGCGAATTAGCGGCCTTGATGACCTTGCTGCAGAGCGCGGCATCCTGGCTGATAATATCCGATAGCGTATCGAAGCAAATGTCTTCGTCACGGCAGGCGTGCAGCAGTTTTACCAGCACGTGGGGCAACGAAGGCAGCTTATTTGCCTCGATATCTTCAAGTAATATGGTCGCTTTATCTCGCATCTTATTAATTTTATTGCAAAAAACCCCGTTGTCAATCAAACCGTACTGAATCAATTAAAATAAAAAGCCGGTTTTCTGCGAAAAAACGACGAATGGGTGTTTTTTCAAGGATTATTCAAGGGAATGTGGATTATGGCCCGATATAACAGGCATCCTCATTTCGTGAAATTCCACTTTCGGTAGATTTATCTGCAGATAATGCACCCAGTTGGTGCGTTATAAGTTGCATTTTAATATTAGATAAAATTAATATAGCCTTTAAATTGCTGAAATCCCTTAATTTTCTGTTATGGCAGTGGGAAATCCAGCAACAGAGAATAGCGAAGTCGTGCGCAACACCGTAAAATGTTCCCTGGAATGGGAACTGGCTGTAAATGAATCAGAATAAAACCGAAGTCATCGCGGTTAGCAGCGGTAAGGGTGGGGTAGGCAAAACCACCCTGACGGTCAATATGGGTATTGCCATGGCACGGCAGGGCAAGCGTGTCTGCCTGTTTGATGCGGATACCAATCTGGCCAATATCAATATTCTGCTACGGGAAACACCGCTCTATACCCTGCAGCATGTGCTGGATGGGGAAAAAGCCATTGCCGATATCGTGGTGCGCTCCCATGGCATCAGCCTGGTGCCCGGCGCCTCCGGTATTACCGATTTCAATAGCCTCGACCAGCGCGCCCAGTTGCGCCTGCTCCGAGCCCTGTCCGAGCTGGAACATCAGTACGATGTGATTCTGGTGGATACCTCGGCGGGTATTCACGATAATGTGCTGGATTTTATCCAGGCGGCTCAGCAGATGATCGTGGTGGTCACCCCTGAACCCACCTCACTCACCGATTCTTTTTCACTGTTGCGCATGTTGCGCAAACAGCAATACCGCAAGCGCATCAATGTGGTGGTGAATCAGGCAGACTCCGAGCTGGGCGCGCGCCAGGTATTCAAGCGCTTCTCCGGCGCAGTGGCCAAATACATTGGTTACCACCCCGCTTATCTGGGCTATGTCAGCCGTGATCCGCTGGTATCGTCAGCGGTGTGTTCGCAGGTGCCGGTACAGGTGTACCGGCCGCAGACCCAGGCCAGCATGTGTTTCAACCGGCTGGGCCATAGCCTGGCATCGCTGATTAAGCAGCAGCAGAATGACCTGGCCCTGAGTGATAGCTGGCGTGCGCAAATCACCCCGCTGGAACAGACTGGCGAGCCTCTGCTGGACAGCGATAATCCGCTCGGTCTGCAACCCTCTGTGCCATTGCCGGCACAGTTGCCAGAAACATCGCCAGAAGCGCCTTCAGCAACACCGCTTGCCGTAACAGATGTTACTCCCGAGCCATCACCACAATCACAACAGCCAGTTCAGTATCCGCGTTCGACAGACAGCGAGCCGATATCTGACCAGACCCGGCAGCTTAAACGGAAGTACCAGCAGGCAGCCCGCACCCGTAAAAAACAGGTGCTGCAAGATCATAAACAGTCCATGATCGATTACATTGAAGATGGCGACTTCAGCAAGCAGGAGATCGCCCTGACACTGGATCGTTTTCTCAGTGTGTTTTTCCGTCGTTTCAAGGATTACCCGGCAGATATAGTCGAACAGTTTAATCTGTTATTGCAGGTTGGTGCATTGCCGCAGAGTAAAATCAACCAGCTGTTCAATGAGCTGATGCTGTTTTACAAGGACAATCGCATCCGGGTGGATCGTGATACCAGCACCGCGCTACTCAACCAGCAAATCAATGATTATGTGGACGAATACGGGCAGTACCCGTTTGATACTTCGCAGGCGCTGATGCAGTCGATTGGTATGGGGCAGGTGAGCAATGAGGCGATTGAAGAGCTGTATAATATTTTAAATATGGTGGGTGGCAGCACGTCAGCAAAGACGGTGCCTGGCAAGGAAGCACCGATTAATGAAAAAACAGAAACGCCGGTTTATGTTACCGACATAGAGGAAGACCGCAATGAGCTGGCCGAGAGCCTGAAAGAGAATATGAGCTCACCCACAATCAGTGTGTCTGACCAGTACGGCACACAGGGCTTGCGTGACAGTATCAGTTTCGCCTCGCGCCTGTCGGAATAAGCGTTTAAACCGTATTGCGCTGTTTAATCCTTAAGTTGTGCGTATTCTTCCGCGGAAAAACCCACTAATAAGGTTTTGCCAGAGGATGCAACCGGGCGTTTAATAATGCTTGGGTTATCCAGCATAATCTGTATCGCGCTGGCTTCATCCACCGAGGCTTTTGTCGCTTCATCCAGCTTGCGCCAGGTGGTGCCACGTTTATTAAGCAGGGTTTCCCAGCCCAGCTGTTTTACCCAGCTGCGTAATTCCTTTTCCGGAACACCCTGTTTTTTATAATCGTGAAAGCTGTAGTCCCTGCCGTTATCGCTGAGCCACTTGCGGGCTTTTTTAACCGTGTCGCAATTGGGGATGCCGTATAGAGTGATCATCTCATCAGTCCGCTAATTAATGTAAAAGGATATGAGTCCGCAAATGAACGCAAATAAACGCGAATAATTTACTGACTCACCACTGAATAATGCCGATGTTTTCGTATTACTCAGTGCTTCCTTAGCAGCTATTACCATGAACATTGAACATGGAGTGCCTAACCTGAACCACGTAACTTCTGACTTTTTTCAGAGTTCTCTTTATATCTTAAATTAGCGTTTATTAGCGTTCATTTGCGGATAACAGAACAGCTTTTAGTCGATGCTGCGCAACAGTTCGTTAATGCCGACCTTGCTCAGGGTTTTTTCATCAACCTGCTTGACGATTACCGCGCAGTACAGGCTGTAGCTGCCGTCTTTGGATGGCAGGTTGCCTGAGACCACAACCGAGCCTTTAGGAATGCGGCCGTAGGTGACTTCGCCGGTTTCGCGGTTGAATATTTTGGTGCTCTGGCCAATGTACACGCCCATGGAGATAACCGAACCTTCCTCAACAATCACACCTTCAACCACTTCCGAGCGTGCGCCGATAAAGCAGTTGTCTTCGATAATGGTCGGTGCTGCCTGTAACGGCTCGAGTACACCACCGATGCCAACGCCGCCGGACAGGTGAACGTTTTTACCGATCTGCGCACATGAACCCACGGTGGCCCAGGTGTCGACCATGGTGCCGCTGTCCACATAGGCGCCGATGTTTACATAAGATGGCATCATCACCACGCCGGGGGCAATGTAGGAGCCCTTACGTGCAGTGGCGGGTGGCACAACGCGCACACCGGATTCACGGAAGTCGCGGGTGTTGTAATCGGCAAACTTGGATTCAACCTTGTCGTAGTAATTGGTGAAGCCGCCCTTGATAAAATCATTGTCATTAATGCGGAACGACAGCAGTACGGCTTTTTTCAGCCACTCATTGACTACCCAGTCACCGCTGGTTTTTTCTGCCACGCGGGCTGCACCCGAGTCCATCATCGCAATGGCTTCTTCAACCGCTTCGCGTACATGGGTCTCAACATTGCGGGGTGTAATGTCGGCGCGTCGTTCGAAGGCTTCTTCGATAATCGTCTGTAAATCACTCATTGGGGTCTCCCAGGGTTTTGTTGCAAGGGTTTAATCTGATTATTAAATCGTCTGTAAAAAATCTTTAATGCGCTGTGCGGCTTCGGTGGTTTCTTCCAGGGTGGCGACCAGCGCCATGCGAATATGGCCAGCGCCGGGATTGAGGCCGCCATTGTCCCGTGACAGGTAACGGCCAGGCAATACTGTAATGTTTTTCTGTGCGAACAGTTGTTGTGCAAAATCAGTGTCGGCAACTGGTGTTTTCGGCCATAGATAAAAACCGGCGTCGGGGCGTTTTACATCCATGCAGGGACCGAGTATCTGCAATACATTGTCGAATTTCTGCTGATACAGTTTACGGTTTTCAATCACATGCTGTTCATCGTCCCAGGCACAGATACTCGCATACTGGTGGTGTTCCGACATGGCGCAGCCATGGTAGGTGCGGTATTTCAAAAAAGCCGCCATCAGTTCGGCATCACCGGCGACAAAGCCGGAACGCAAGCCGGGCAGGTTGGAGCGTTTGGATAAACTGTGGAACACCACGCAGTGCCTGTAATCGGTATTGCCCATTTCTGCAGCTGCCTGTAACAGGCCGCCGGGTTGTTGCTCATCAAAATAAATCTCTGAATAACACTCATCCGAGGCAATAATAAAGTCAAATTTCTCGGCCTTGTTAATCAGCCACTGCATCTGCTGCTTGCTCATTACCGCGCCCGTGGGATTGCCCGGGCTGCAGATATAAATCAGTTGGCAGCGCTGCCACGTGGCATCGTCGATGGCTTCAAAATCCGGCAGATAGTTGTTCGCAGCGGTAGTGTTGTAGAAATACGGTTCGGCTCCGGCGAGCAGCGCGGCGCCTTCATAAATCTGGTAAAACGGATTGGGCATGCACACCAGCGGATTATCACTAGGATTCACCATCGCCTGGGCAAAGGCAAACAGTGCTTCACGGGTGCCATTCACCGGCAGAATATGCCGCTCAGCATCTATGCTGGATTCAGGCAGCTGGAAGCGTCGGCTTAACCAGCCTGCTATCGACTGCCGCAGCTCCGCAGTGCCTTTAGTGAGCGGGTAGCGAGCTATCCGCCCCAGCGACTCTGCCAGCGCCTCCAGTACAAACGCCGGTGGCGCGTGTTTGGGTTCTCCGATAGACAGTGCGATATGCGCCAGCTCGGGGTTCGGGCTGATGCCCTGTTTTAACTCGGCCAGCTTTTCAAACGGATAGGGTTGCAGTCGATTGAGATCAGAGTTCATGTACAATACAGTGGGTCAGACAGTCGCTAAAGGCGGCATATTATATTCTAATTTGAGGCTCAACTGGGGATTAAAGTGGCGGTTTTATCAATACATCATGTGAGTCTGGTGGTGTCGGATACACAGCAGTCCATCGCGTTTTACCGTGATCTGCTCGATTTGCAGGTTAATGAAAAGCGCCCGGAACTGGGTTTTCCCGGCGCCTGGTTCGATGTGGGGGCGCAGCAGATTCACCTGCTGGAGGTGGATAACCCGGATCCGGTCACAGACCGCCCGCAGCATGGCGGCCATGATCGGCACTTTGCCATGTGCGTGGATAATCTTGATCAGATCGAGTCACGCCTGCAGGCGATGCAGCGCCCCTATACCCGCAGCCGATCAGGTCGTGCCGCGCTGTTTTGCCGTGACCCAGATGGCAATGGGCTGGAACTGATCCAGCAGCCTGTGGCCGAATAATAAATGGCAAGGGCAGGTAGGGCAGATGAGTGAAGCCTTCTGGCAAAGTAAAACACTGGCTCAGATGAGCGAGGCGGAGTGGGAATCACTGTGTGATGGCTGCGGCCGCTGTTGCCTGATCAAGCTGGAAGATGAGGACACGGGCGAGCTGCATTTTACCAGTGTGAGCTGCCATCTGCTGGACATTGACAGTTGCCGCTGCAAGGATTACCCGAACCGCCAGTTCCGTGTGCCGGAATGCCTGCAGGTGAAAAATATGGCGGCGGAAGAATACCAGTGGCTGCCGGCAAGCTGTGCCTATCGATTGCTGGCTCAGGGCCAGCCCCTGTACGACTGGCATCCACTGATTTCCGGCCGTCAGGCTTCTGTGGCCGAAGCGGGCATTACGGTGGCCAGGCTGGCACGGTCGGAAGACACGGTGCGGCCCCGTGAACTGCAAGAGCACATTATCCAGCTGAAACCATAAACTGAAACCATAATAGGGTTATTCAGACAGTGAATTATTGTATCTTGTAAGAAGATACTACCGAGGAGCCACCATGGCGAAAGACGCAACACCCAAAACCATCTATTTAAAAGAATACCAGCCACCACAATACTGGATCGACAGCGTCAATCTGCGTTTTGAACTGGGTGAGCAACAGACCCGCGTGGTCTCGGAAATGGAGGTGCGGCGCAATGACCAACTGGATGGCCCGTCCATTTTGCAGCTGGATGGTGAAGAGCTGGTACTGGGTGCGGTGTTCCTGAATGAACGCGCATTAAGTGACAGTGAGTTCAGTGTTAACAGCGAAGGCCTGTGGATTCCCGATGTGCCGGAACAGTTTACCCTGCAGATTGAAACCTTTATTAAACCCCAGGACAACACCTCGCTGGAGGGGCTGTATAAATCCTCGGGTAATTTCTGTACCCAGTGTGAGGCACAGGGCTTTCGCAAAATCACCTATTACCTGGATCGTCCCGATGTGATGGCGCGCTTTACCACCACGGTGGTGGCGGACAAATCCCGTTACCCGGTATTGCTGTCAAATGGCAACCCGGTGGATGCACAGGATTTTGCCGACGGCACCCACAGTGTCACCTGGGAAGACCCCTATAAAAAACCCAGCTACCTGTTTGCACTGGTGGCGGGGCAGCTGGAAGTGGTAAAAGATACCTTTGTCACCATGAGCGGCCGTGAAATCGATTGCCGTATCTATGTGGAAGCACACAATATCGACAAGTGCGATCACGCCATGCGCTCGTTGAAAAAATCCATGCAATGGGATGAAGAAACCTTCGGCCGAGAATACGATCTGGATATTTATATGATTGTGGCGGTGGACGATTTCAATATGGGGGCGATGGAGAACAAGGGCCTGAACGTTTTCAACTCCAAATACGTGCTGGCCCGACCCGATACGGCAACCGATACCGACTTTATCAATATCGAAGCGGTAATCGGCCATGAGTATTTTCATAACTGGAGTGGCAATCGCGTCACCTGCCGTGACTGGTTCCAGCTGACCCTGAAAGAAGGCCTGACAGTTTTCCGCGACCAGCAGTTTACCGCAGATTTAAACTCTGCTGCGGTCAAACGCATCGATGATGTGAATGTGCTGCGCACCCGTCAGTTTGTGGAAGATGCCGGCCCCATGGCGCATCCGATTCAGCCCGATTCCTATGTTGAAATCAATAATTTCTACACCGCCACCGTGTATAACAAGGGGGCGGAAATTATTCGCATGATCCACACCCTGCTGGGCAAGGAACATTTTCGCAAGGGTATGGATCTGTATTTCGAGCGCCATGATGGCAGTGCCGCGACCACCGAAGATTTTGTCAAAGCCATGGAAGATGCCAGTGGTGTGGACCTGAAACAGTTCCGTCGCTGGTATCACCAGGCGGGCACACCGCAGCTTAAGGTCAGCACCAATTATGATGTAGACACTAAAACCCTGGCGGTGCATATCGAACAGTCATCCACTATCGAGGGTAACCAGGCATTTCATATTCCACTGTCACTGGGTGTGATCAATGCCGATGGCAGTGAAGCTGTGCATGCTGCGCAGGTGGTGGATGTTAAACAGTGGAAGCAAACCGTTCATATCGAGAATATTGAAGACGGTGCGGTGCTATCGCTGTTGCGGGATTATTCAGCACCGGTAAAACTGGATTACGAGCTGAGCAATCAGCAGCTGGCGTTTTTAATGGCCCATGACAGTGATGAATTCAATCGCTGGAATACGGCGCAGCAACTCAGCTGCAATATTATGCTGTCACTGGTAAAGGACGAACAGCAAAACCGCTCACTGCAACTGGATGAATTCTTTGTTGCGACTGTGCAGAAAGTGTTACTGGACGATGCACTGGAGCCTGCACTGAAAGCGCGCCTGTTAAGTCTGCCGAGCGAAGATTACCTGGCGCAGCACATGAAAATTATCGATGTTGATGCCATTCATCGTGTGCGGGAATTCTGTAAACAGGCACTGGCGGAACAACTGGCGCCACTCTTTGTAACCCTGTATCACAGCCTGCACAGTGAGGAGTACTCGCTTGATCCAGACGCCATGGGTCAGCGCAGCCTGAAAAATGTCTGCCTGGGGTATCTGCTGAGCAGTCAGCAGGCGGAGATCAGGTCAGCGGCAACCGAACTTGCACAGCAACAGTTCAAGTCAGCCAGCAATATGACGGACCAGATTGCCGCATTGCGCTGTCTGGCGCATTACACCCAGCAACCGGGTAGCCAGGCACTGGAAGACTTCTATCAACAGTGGCAGGAGGATGCGCTGGTGATCGATAAATGGTTTGTGGTGCAGGCCACCGCCAGCGATAAGCATGCCTTCCAGCGTATCCAGGGGCTGCTTGAACATCCCGCTTTCTCAATGGCCGTGCCCAACCGTGTACGATCGTTGATCGGTGCCTTCTCACAAGCCAATCCGGCACAGTTTCATCATATATCGGGCCAGGGCTATGTGTTTCTGGCGGATGCAGTGTTATCACTTAATAAGACCAATCCGCAGATTGCCGCACGTCTGCTGTTGCCGTTGATTCAATGGAAACAGCATGACAGTAAACGGCAGCAGATGATGAAGGCACAGTTGCAACGTATCTTCGATACACCGCATCTGGCAAAAGATGTTTACGAAATTGCAGAAAAAGGTTTAAACGCTTAAGCCAGCTAATCAATTATGCTATGTCCGCAGCTGTGAGTGCACTCTGGGTTAGTGTTTTTGCCAGGCACATAAAATGATAAACATGGAATGCTTTCAAACATTGTCTTGACTGTGAATGCAGCTGTAACACAGATATAACATAATTGATTAGAACTTCATTAGACATCTGATAAAGTTGTGCTATGCTCTTGTTTTTATTGTTATGACGGGTGCAGGGTGGCGCCTTGTTCATAATGCGGTTGAAGTGTTGATAATAATTATAAATCTATGATTGAGTCAGAAGATTCTCCCCGTGACTCTGGGTTAACTGTTAACCCAGGCTCCACCCCCGATTTACAGCCCAAATCAGTCGTACTGGTAGTCGATGACGATCCGGCAATCCGCCTGGTGATTCGTCACGCGATGCAGCAGAACGGCTATCATGTAATTGAGGCCGGTAATGGCCTAGAAGCCGTTCAGTTCAGCATTCGACAAATTCCCGATCTGATTTTAATGGATGCGGTAATGCCGGAAATGGATGGCTTTCGTGCCACCGAGGAAATCAGGAAAATTGAGGCCTGTGATGACACGCCGATTCTGATGGCGACTTCACTGGATGATGATGATTCAATAGCCAGGGCATTTAATGTCGGTGCCTGTGATTACATTACCAAACCTTTTAACTGGTCGGTATTAAAGCATCGCGTGCGCCGCATGCTTCAGGCGGCCAATGCGCAGCGTCGCATCCAGCACCTGGCTTACCATGATGTACTCACCGGTCTGCCCAATCGCATGTTGTTTATGGATCGTATCGATCAGGCGATTTCCCGCGCGCAACGTGAAGAGGGTCAGTTTGCTCTGCTGTTTATCGACATTGATCACTTCAAGGTGATTAATGATTCCATGGGGCATGATGCGGGTGACCAGTTGCTTAACCTGATTTCTATACGACTGCGTGATGTTTTACGTAAATCAGATACCGTGGCGCGCCTGGGCGGTGATGAATTTACCGTGATCATTGAATACCTGCAGCATCCGGATGATGTTATCCAGATTACCAAAAACATTCTGAGTGCGCTTGATCTGCCAGCAGAAGTCAACGGCAAGGAAGTGTATGTGGGCGGCAGTATTGGTATTGCCATGTACCCGCAGGATGGTGAAAACTTTGGTGTGTTACTGAAAAATGCCGACACGGCCATGTACAAGGCGAAAGAACTGGGACGCAATACCTTTCAGTTCTATGCCTCGGAAATGAGTCACAAGGCGATGCAGCGGCTGGAGCTGGAAAACCAGATACGTACCGCACTGAAAGAAGACCAGTTTGAAGTCTATTACCAGCCCAAGGTCGATTTGCAGAATAACAAGTGCATCGGTGTTGAAGCACTGGTGCGCTGGAATCATCCACAACGGGGCCTGATTTCACCGGATGACTTTGTACCACTGACAGAAGAAATCGGTTTAATTACCCAGCTGGACGAGTGGATGATGAAAGCCGCCTGTTTGCAGTTTATGCAATGGAAACAGCAAGGCTATCCACTAAACAACCTGTCGGTCAATATTTCCTCGCGGCACTTCAAGGAAGGCAATCTGATTGAGTATTGCACAACCCTGCTGGAAATGACCGGCATTGCAGCGGAGTGCCTGGAAATCGAGCTCACCGAAAGTGCGCTGGTGGATAATTATTCCAACGCCAAATACATTCTGGATAAACTGCACACCATGGGACTGCGCATTGCGCTGGATGATTTCGGCACTGGCTATGCATCCATGGCCTATCTGAAAGAATTTCCCTTCGACACGGTTAAGATTGATCGTTCCTTTATTCGTGATATTCCCCAGGATCATGAAGACGCGGCGATTGTTACCGCGATGATCCAGCTATCCCAGGCGCTTAAGTTAAATATTGTCGCAGAAGGCATAGAAACCGATCAGCAGCGACAGTTCCTGTATGACAATGCCTGCGGTTACGGCCAGGGATATCTGTGGAGCCGACCGGTGAGTGCAGCCGAACTTGATTGCAAAAATTTTGCCTGATGGGGTTGCCTGTTAAAGCGAAAAGAAAACGCAAATGAACGCGAATTAGCGCAAATAAACGCGATCAAAGCTTTATATCTCTTTAAGCATTAGCGTTCATTCGCGGTTTTCGCGTTGTTTGCGTTAATCTTTTAATAAACGGTAATATTCAATAAACAGCTATACAAGCTGTCCATCGTGCATGGCACTGTGCTCACAGACGCGGCTCGCAGACTCGATCCATCGGGTTTGAAAGATCGCAGTCCAGGATAATCGATTCATTGATGTGCTGTGTGCTGTAACTGTTGTTGCGGTACAGTGTGTAGCGTTGCTCATTGTGAATTGCGCACAGGGTCCATTGTTTGAATTCATAGTTCATAAACGGAATATAGCGGTAGCTTTCTTTTACCGGCTGTAAACTGAAACGGCCATTACTGTCGGTGCGCGCGGTTTGCGCGGCCTTGAAACACTGGCTGTCTTTCTCATCGGTGCTGAGCAGGATCTGCGCATCCTGCAGTGGCAGGCCGTTCATTTTTAATACCCCGTCAAAGTAGGGCGATACATTGCGGGTCTGTTGCGACAGACCGCAACCCTGCATCAACACAATCAGGCCGGTAAATATCAAGCTATAAAATTTAATCTGCATAGGTATCCGTTTAAGCTAAGAGGTTTTCGCAACAAATATTGAGTACAGGCTTCGGCAAAACTGCATAGCTGCTGAATGACTCAGTGCTATGCGGTAACACCAGGTGCCGCTCGATTATCAGGCCTTGCCCTGTAGTTGCAGCAGTATATCCTCATTTTCCAGGGTGGAGGTATCTGAAGTGATTTCTTCACCGCGGGCAATATTGCGCAGTAAGCGACGCATGATTTTGCCCGAGCGGGTTTTCGGCAGGTTGTCGGAAAAGCGAATCTGGTCCGGCTTGGCAATCGGCCCGATCTGCTCACCCACCCAGCTGCGCAGTTCCTGCATCAGGGCTTCATCCACGCCACCGGCGGGACGTTCCCCCTTGAGCACCACGTAGGCGAATATGGCTTCGCCCTTAACATCATGGGGGTAACCGACAATCGCCGCTTCCGCGACCCGTTCATGGGCCACCAGCGCCGATTCCACTTCCATGGTGCCGAGGCGGTGACCGGATACATTCAGTACATCGTCAATGCGTCCCATAATCCAGAAGTAACCGTCCTCATCCTTGCGCGCCGAGTCACCGGCCAGGTAGTACCTGCCACCAAACTTTGGCCAGTAGGTGTCTTTATAGCGCTGCTCGTCGCCCCAGATGGTGCGCAGTTGTGAAGGGAAAGGTTTTTTAATCACCAGGTAACCACCCTGATTGGCCTGTGTGATACTGTTGCCGTCTTCATCCACCACATCCGCATCAATGCCGGGCAGGGCGATGGTGCAGGAACCGGGTTTGGTGGCAACCACGCCTGGAATCGGTGCGATCATATTGGCGCCGGTTTCGGTCTGCCACCAGGTATCGACAATCGGGCAGCGCTCCTTGCCAATCACCTTGTGGTACCAGATCCAGGCTTCCGGGTTGATCGGTTCACCCACGGTACCCAGCAAACGGATCGAGGATAGATCGTAGCTATTGGGGAGCTCGTCACCCAGTTTCATCAGTGCGCGTATCGCGGTGGGGGCGGTATAGAAAATGCTGACCTTGTGTTGTTCGCAGATTTTCCAGAAGCGACCGCCATCGGGTACGGTGGGCGCGCCTTCATAAATGACAATGGTGCCACCGGCGGCCAGCGGTCCGTAGGCGACATAGGTGTGGCCGGTAATCCAGCCCACATCGGCTGTGCACCAGAACACATCGTCTTCTTTTAAATCGAATACCCATTTACAGGTGCTGATCGCACCCAGCAGGTAACCGGCGCTGGAATGCTGGATGCCCTTGGGCTTGCCGGTGGAACCGGAGGTATAGAGCAGGAACAGCGGGTGTTCCGCGTCCACCCAATGTGGCGCACAGTCGGTGCTCTGTTCAGCCACCGCATCATGCCACCAGATGTCACGGCCTTCGTGCATTGGTATTTCATGTTGGGTGCGCTGGTACACGATCACGTGTTCAATGCTGGGACAGCCGTGATCCAGTGCCTTGTCGGCGGCGGCTTTGAGTTCGACGATCTTGCCGCCACGGTGGCCACCGTCTGCGGTGATCAGCATTTTGGCACCCGCATCATTAATGCGATCGCGCAGCGATTCCGCAGAGAAACCGCCGAATACCACCGAGTGAACCGCGCCAATACGCGCACAGGCCTGCATGGCAATCACTGCTTCGGCGGTCATCGGCATATAGATCACCACCCGGTCACCGCTTTGAATATTGTGTGCTTTCAGTGCATTGGCAAAGCGATTGACTTCATCGCTTAACTGCTGGTAGCTGATGTGGCGGGTGTCGCCCTTTTCACCTTCAAAAATAATCGCGGTCTTATCCGCCCGTTCTGCCAGGTGGCGGTCAATGCAGTTATGGCTGACATTGAGCTGGCCATCGGCAAACCATTTGAAATGGGGTGCGCGGCTGTCATCCAGGGTTTGCGTAAAGGGCGTGTGCCAGTCCAGCATCTGTCGGGCCTGATCCGCCCAGAAGCCGGTGTAGTCATCTTTTGCCGCCTGGTGCAGGGCATCGAAGTCCGCCTGTTTGATATTGGCCTGTGCACTGAACTCAGCAGACGGTGTAAATTTACGGTTTTCAATCAGTACGGAATCAATATTGTCGGACATGGTCGCTCCAGTGTCATTTGCAGTTATGCGCTGCGGGCAGAATTTTTTATTGCCTGAGGATACCGCAGAAAAATCGGCAATAGAAGGCGCGGTGTTTAAAAACCGCAGATGGAGTCAGCTCGGGTTTGAATCCGGGTTGCGCGCCCGTTGCAAATCCCAGTTGGCCAGTGCCCATTGCCAGACATCATGCAGTGTGGCGCGATGTAATTCTTCAGGCGGTTGCTGGCCAAGGAAACGCAGTGCCTCGACCAGTCGCGGCACGCTGGCGCTGTGGCCAATGCCCTCGGCACCGGTTTGCTTGCTCAGCTTGTCGCCCTGGGCGTTGCGCATAATCGGCAGATGGGCATAGTGTAATGGCGCATAGTCCAGACACTGCTGCAGATAAACCTGGCGGGGTGTGGAGTCGAGCAAATCCGCGCCGCGCACTACATGGCTGATGTTCTGCCAGGCATCATCCACCACCACCGCCAGTTGATAGGCAAACAGGCCATCGCGGCGACGGATAATAAAATCCCCCAGCTGATCACTGAGGTGCTGGCAGTATTCGCCCTGCAGTGCATCCGTTATGCAGATTTCGCGCTGGGGGGCTTTAATGCGAATCGCATAGTCATGTGGGTGTCCCGGCCTGAATGATTGTGATCGGCAGGTGCCGGGGTAGATATAGCCCAGCGGGCCGGACTGCAGTTTACCTTCCAGCGCCGCGGCGCGCAGCTGTTTGCGGCTGCAGCTGCAGGGATACACCAGTGAAAGTTGTTTGAGTTGATGCAGCGCCGCTTCATAGGCCTCCTTGCGCTGTGTCTGGTAGACCACCGATTCATCCCATTCAAAACCGTAGGCTTCAAGGCTGCGCAAAATGCTGTCCGCCGCGCCTTTTACATTGCGCAGTTCATCCACATCTTCCATGCGCACTAGCCACTGGCCCTGTTGTGTTCTGGCTTCAAGGTAACTGGCAAGTGCGGCCACCAGTGAGCCCTGATGCAAGGGGCCGGTGGGCGAGGGAGCAAAACGTCCGCGGTAGTTGCCAGGGGAATTTGTCATAATGAAATGGGTGAACTAAAAAAACACACTGCTGGGTAATGCAAAACGGCGAACACAGAGTTTATCTGTGCTCGCCGTTTAATGCTGGCGTGCAGCACGTGCAGGCTGTCGCCGGTGGTTTTCTCTGCGCAGTGCGCGGGATTATTTGCCGCGGGTCTGCTTTTCCTTGATCTCATCCAGGCTCTTGCAGTCGATACATTGTGTCGCCGTGGGGCGTGCCTCAAGACGGCGAATGCCGATTTCAACACCGCAGGTTACGCAGTAACCGTAGTCACCGTTGTCCAGTTCGTTGAGTGACTCGTCAATCTTTTTAATCAGCTTGCGTTCACGGTCGCGGGTGCGCAGTTCGATGCTGAATTCTTCTTCCTGTGATGCGCGATCCGCCGGGTCGGGAAAATTGGCCGCATCGTCTTTCATGTGGTGAACAGTGCGATCGACTTCTTCCATCAGCTCGCTTTTCCATGCATTCAGAATTGAACGAAAGTGCTCAAGCTGCTTGTCGTTCATATATTCTTCGCCTTTCTTTTCTTTGTAAGGCGTGAAACCGTGTAATTGTGCCGTATTATCTGGCATCGAAATCTCCGATCATCTTATCTGTTTTGTGTCGCGAATTAGCCCGCCTGCGCAACCATCTTTGTTGCCTGTATCAAGGCAGGCGGGTCAATGAAACCCGGTAATTTACCTGTATTTGATCGATTTTGCGAGTAATAAATCAGCTTGCCGCCCTGTCACCAGCTGCATGGGTCTGATGCTGGCTGAACAGATAGTGGTAGTTTAGCTCCAAGTTGCTGATAAATGGATGATTATTCAACCCGGCTTTTTATTTCGCCGTGATGCAGGCGGCTGATAATCAGCTCGCCGGGCTGGGCCTGATCCGCATCGGTGATGGTTTTGCCATCGACGGTCTGGGTGATGCTGTAGCCCCTGGACAGGGTATTCAGCGGACTCACTGCCTGTAATGTGCGGCACAGGTGTGCCAGTTGCTGCTGCTTCGCTTCAAGTTGTTGCTCGCTGATATAGCGCAGGCGGCTGCTCAGGTCATCCAGCTGGATTTTCTGGTAGTCGATAAACTGGTCCGGGCGGTTATTCAGCAACCCCTGGGTGGCGTATTTAAGCTGGTGTTTCTTGTCGCTGAGCAGGCTGAAAAACGCATCCTGCAAATTTTCACTGAGATCATCTAGCTGCTGCGCCTGTTGTGCCAGCTGTGTGCGCGGGTGCTGCATGCTGAGGCGGCTCTGTAACCACTGTGACTGGCTGCTGGCCTGTTTGAGCTGTTGTTGCATCAGGCGAATCAGGTTGCGGCGGTAGCTGATAAATCGGTGCAGCCAGGTTTGCTGGTCCGGGCTGACCAGCTCGGCGGCAGCAGAAGGGGTTGGTGCGCGCTGATCCGCGGCAAAATCGGCAATGGTAATATCCACCTCATGGCCCACGCCGCAGACGATGGGAATCGTGCAGTCGACAATGGCGCGCGCCACTGCTTCCTCATTAAACGCCCACAGGTCTTCCAGTGAACCGCCGCCGCGCACCAGCAGCAGTACATCGCAACGTTGCTGCATTTGCGCCAGCGTCAGTGCGCGGGTAATTTCCGGCACCGCTTTGTCACCCTGTACCGCCACCGGGTAGAGACTCACCGGAATCGATGGGAAGCGTCGTTTTAATACACTTAATACATCGCGCACGGCAGCGCCGGTGGCAGAACTGATAATACCGATGTGTTGTGGCAGTTGTGGAATTTCGCGTTTTTTGTTGCTGTCAAACAGGCCTTCTGCCGCCAGCCGGGCTTTGAGCTCATCGAAGGCCCGTTGCAATGCGCCGTCACCGGCCTCTTCCATGTGCTCCGCCACCAGCTGGAATTCGCCACGAGCTTCGTACAGGCCCACCCGTGCGCGAATCAGTACCTTCTGCCCGTTCTCCGGTTTAAAGCGCACCAGCAGATTACGTGATTTGAACATTGCGCAGCGCACCTGCGCACGCTCGTCTTTGAGGGTGAAATACAGGTGTCCGGATGCGGGTTTTGCCAGGTTGGATATTTCCCCTTCAATCCACAGCAGCGGGAACTGGCTTTCCAGTAGATCACGGATGGTGCGGTTGAGTTCGGACACGCTGTAGACAGTGCGTGCCTGATTTGAATTCTGTGTGCCGGGTGTGCGCATAGGGGTGAATGATACGGGGATTAGTCTTTGTGTAAATCAGTTTTTTTCTGCATAAAGGCTTTTAGTTGTGCCAGTGGTAACGGGCGGCTGAAATAGTAACCCTGGTAATACTTGCAGCCCTTGCTCTGCAAAAACGCCAGTTGATCTTCGTCTTCCACACCTTCGGCGACTGTGTCCAGGCCGAACTCACTGGCAATGTTTAAAATGGTTTGCACCAGTAGCGCATCGTGGGGATCCTTGAGTAAATCGAATACAAATGACTTGTCGATTTTAATTTCATCCAGCGGCAGGCGTTTGAGGTGACTGAGTGATGAGTAGCCGGTACCAAAATCATCCAGTGACATACGGATGTCCAGCTGGCGCAACTCCTCGAACTTGCCGATGGTTTCATTGAGGTTGTTGATAATTACACTCTCGGTCACTTCCAGGGTGAGAAAATGCGGTTCCAGCTGGTGCAGGCCCAGTGCGCTTTTTATCATGCCGATAAATTCATTGTGCCTGAACTGGTGCGGGCTGATATTAATCGATAAGTGTGGTGGCATGCAGTTATCCTGCTGCAGTGACAGCATGTCGTTGATGGCCTGTTCGAGAATAAACTGCCCCAGCTCGTTAATCAGGCCGGTTTCCTCGGCAATTTCAATAAAGGTTTCCGGGTTTACATAGCCGTGTTGCGGATGCATCCAGCGGGCCAGTGCCTCAACCCCGATGACCTGGTTCTGTCGATCCAGCTGCGGCTGGTAATGCACGCTGAGCTGTTTGTTTTTTACCGCTGCGCGCAAATCTTTTTCCAGTGCCAGGCGTTTTAATACAGTTTCGTGCATTTCCGATAAATAGAATGCGATTTTGTTGCGACCGGATTCCTTGGCGCTGTACATGGCGGTGTCGGCATGTTTGATAATGTCTTCCACCGAATCCTCGGCAATCGGAAAAATGGTAATGCCGATACTGCAGGTAATGTGGATTTCCTGGTGATTTAAAATAAACGGCTGCTGGAATGCCCGGTTAATACTCTGTGCAATGCGTTTGGCATTGAAGCTGGCTTCATCCTGTTCTTCGCCGATATGTTTCAATAGCACTACATATTCATCACCACCGAAGCGCGCCGCGGTATCAATCTCGCGAATGCAGTGTTTAATGCGTGCTGCTGTGTCGATCAATAAAAGGTCGCCGGTGTTGTGGCCCAGTGAGTCGTTAATGCTTTTAAAACGGTCCAGGTCAATAAACAGAATGGCGTTGAAGTCTTCACTGCGCTGGCTGGTCATGATTGCCTGTTCCAGGCGGTCCAGTAACAGCTGGCGATTAGGCAGCCTGGTGAGTGAGTCATAATAGGCGCGGAAACGAATTTCTTCCTCGGCTTTTTTGCGTTCGCTGATGTCCCGTACTACTGCGTGCACCAGCTGTTCCTCCCTGGATGGGATTACCGTGAGTATCACTTCTGCGGGAAAGGTCTCGCCGTTTTTACGCTGATGCTGCCATTCAAAACAATGGCTGCCATCCTGCAGTGCTTTCTCGACCATGCGATCAGCCTTAGCTGATGAGGCTTCGCCGTCAGGTTGAAATTCAGGTGAAATACTGGAAGGGTGTAGTTTGTATAATTCGCTTTTATCCTTGTAGCCGAACATTTCCAGAGTGGCCTGGTTGCAGTCTACAAAGCCATCATCGTTGAGCAGGATCAGTGCATCGGCGGATTTATCAAACAGCGTCTGGTAGCGTCGTTTGCTTTCAGTCAGGCTTTTGTTGCGTTCGATGACCAGTTGTTCCAGAACATTTTTATTCTGTATCAGCTCCTGCTCGGTCTGTTTGTGCTGGCTTACCTCAAGTTTGAGTTTCTGGTAGTTGGACTTGAGCGTGTTCGCAACCCGCCCGCTGTAGATAAAATAGAACAGACTCACAGCCAGCCCGGTCAGTATGTTGATAACCAGCATACTGAACAGAAAATTCTCGCGGCTTTGCAGTTGCTGCTCGATAGTGTAAAGAAAACTCAATCGACCGATAGTGTTCTGCTGTGGATCCTGAAGTGTAAAGCCGGATACCAGGTGACGTTGCTCTGCAAATGTAATAATACGGTTTTTATAGGTTTCACGTTTTTGAATCAGCGTGAGTAGCTCGGCTGGCACCTGTTCGGTGGTCTGTATCAATACAGACGGCAGCTGGTTTGATGGAGGCTCGCTGGTAATAATGATCGGGGTGTGATGCAGCTGGGCCAGCTTGTGTATGCTGTAAGCAAGGGGTTTGCCGAGCTGCAGATAACCCAGGCGTTCGCCATTCTGTTGCCAGGGGATCACCAGCCGGTGCTGCAGCTGTCCGGATGCGTCTATCTCAATGCCGGAAGCCTGCTGGCCAGTGGCCATGGCAGCACGCAGAGTTGCCGATGGCTCAGTCGCCGCGTCCTGTCCGCCAAGTCCAAGAAATTTTTCTCCCTCCAGCGTATAAAAATCCAGCTGTTGCAGTTGCAGCGTTGTTGCCAGTTGATGGAAAAACGGCTGGCAATATTTGCGCAATGTCTCCCGATCCTGCTGCTTCCACGCCTGCCGGGTTTTCTGCGGGTACAGCATCAGGGCGAGGCTGTGGCGAAAGTGTTCGGCGTCCTGTTGCAGGTGGTGGCTGAATTGTTCATGCAGATGCTGGTTAGCTCGCTTGAGCTGGTGCTGCTGTTGCTCGCGCTGGAACGAATAGAGGATGGTCTGCGCACTCACAAATACCAGTATCAGTGCAATGATAAATGGCACCAGCAGCTTTATGCGAATGTTCAGGGCTTTGATGGGGGGCATCGGCAATGAGGCTTATATAATCCGTTAACTTAAATATAGACGAGAGCAGTATACATTGCTGTGGTCATGTAGATAAAACGGCTCATATAATTTTGGAGCTCATTAGCAGTTTTTGCGTTGTTAGCGTTAATCTTTCAGTAAAGGGTTATTACTGGTTCCCATGCTCCTGCGTGGGAACCCTTTGGCAGTGTTATGCCAGTTAGTTATTAATCTACGGCTGTATAGGCATTCCCACGCAGGAGCGTGGGAACGAGTATGACAGATAAGCATGGGTGTCCAGATTGTGTCTCGTTTGACTAATGACGAAGGACCAACAACAAGCGACGGGTTGTCTGCCTCTCGCGGAATACCGTACATCCTGTGCATCTTCGCTACCGGCGTCCATGCCTCCCGCGAAGTACCGCACATCCGGTGCATAACCGCTACCGGCGTCCTGCCTCTCGCGGAATACCGTACATCCTGTACATAAAAAAGCCGGGCTAGCTATAGACCCGGCTCTGATTTTTAAGCTTTGTCGGTTGCCCGGCGCGGCTTATCTGTTTGACCTGTGGTTTTGAATTTATAAAGGGCCGGCGTTTTGCTGGCTTTTTGCCTGGGCAACCGCCAGTTCACCCTGCCGTTTGGCTTTCAGGGCCAGTGCATGGGCGCTTGAGAAATTACCTGATTTTGCGGCTTCTTCCGCTTTTTTCAGTATTTTTCCAGTGTCGCGCCATTCGAACTGGCTGGCCTGGGCTGCTTTTAGTGAAACCTTTGCAGCGGCCAGTGCTGCCTGATAGTCCGCCTCGGTGGCTTTGCCGGAGGCGGTTGAATTGCCCGAGCCGGCACAGCCGGAGGCAAGAATTGCTGTCAGCGCGAGGCCGACAAGGTTTTTAGCGTGGTTCATAATGACCTCTTTAATTATGTTTTTTATGGCAAATTCCCTTTAATCTCCTGTCCTTCGCTGTTTTTTTAAATCAGCGGGTTTGATTTTAACCGCTGGCGCCTCATGTTCAAGTGCTGTTTATCTATTTGATGGCCTGTTTTGATAGTGATTTTATTGATGAATTATTCAGCGTTTCCTTATATAATTCGTCGATTTACCAGACAAAACAGGAGCCGATATGCGCATTGCCCAGGAAGCACTCACTTTTGATGATGTGTTACTCATTCCCGCCCACTCGACGGTTCTGCCCAATGACGTTTCACTGGGTACACAGCTGACACGGGGCATCCGGCTCAATATTCCCCTGATTTCTTCGGCGATGGACACGGTAACCGAGGCGCGGCTGGCGATTGCTCTGGCACAGGAAGGTGGGCTTGGTATTATCCACAAGAACATGTCGATTGAAGAGCAGGCTGCCAATGTGGCGGCGGTGAAAAAATATGAAACCGGCGTGATCAGCGAGCCAATCACGGTTTCCCCGGAGACCACCATCCGTGAAGTGGTTGAGCTGACCCAGAACAACAAGATTTCCGGCGTTCCGGTGGTTTCCGGTGAAGACCTGATGGGCATTATCACCTCCCGTGACCGCCGCTTCGCCACCGAGCTGGATCAGCCGGTGTCCAGCATTATGACGCCCAAGGAAAAGCTGGTTACGGTAAAAGAAGGTGCCGAGCGCGACGAAGTACTCAGCCTGCTGCACAAGCACCGCATTGAAAAAGTACTGGTGGTTAACGACGATTTCCAGTTGCGTGGCATGATTACCGTGCGTGATATGCAGAAGTCTGATGATTACCCCAATGCCTGTAAAGACGAGCTGGGCCGCCTGCGTGTTGGCGCGGCCGTTGGTACCGGTGCGGAAACCGAAGACCGCGTAGCCGCACTGGCTGCAGCGGGGGTTGACGTGATTGTGGTGGATACGGCCCACGGTCACTCCCAGGGCGTGATCAAGCGGGTTGAGTGGGTGAAGAAAAATTACCCCCAGGTGCAGGTGATCGGCGGCAATATTGCTACGGCCGCGGCAGCCCGTGACCTGGTCAAGGCCGGTGCCGATGCGGTTAAGGTGGGCATTGGCCCTGGCTCTATCTGCACCACGCGTATCGTGGCCGGTGTGGGTGTACCGCAGATTACCGCGGTGTCCGATGTCGCCAAAGAGCTGGAAGGTACCGGTGTACCACTGATTGCCGATGGCGGTATCCGCTATTCCGGTGACATCGCCAAGGCACTGGCAGCCGGCGCCTATTGCGTAATGATCGGCGGCCTGCTGGCGGGTACCGAAGAAGCGCCGGGCGAAGTGATTCTGTTTCAGGGGCGCTCCTATAAGTCCTACCGTGGTATGGGTTCTATCGGCGCCATGGAGCAGGGCTCAAGCGACCGTTACTTCCAGGACAAAAATGCCGGTGCAGAAAAGCTGGTGCCGGAAGGCATTGAAGGCCGTGTGCCCTATAAGGGCACTATGGCGGCAGTGGTTCACCAGTTACTCGGCGGTATCCGTTCCAGCATGGGCTATGTAGGCTGTGCCAACCTGGAAGAAATGCGCAGCAAGCCTGAGTTTGTGCGCATTACCGGTGCCGGTGTGCAGGAGTCCCATGTGCACGATGTGACTATCACCAAGGAAGCACCGAACTACCGTACCTGATCTGTTAGCCCATAAATCTATTTGCAGCGGGCCCCGGCACCGTGCCGGGGCATTATCGTTGCGGCATAGCCAGTTCATAAGCGGACCCCGTTAAACAAGCCCAGATAAACGAACCATATATAAGCGATACCATGACCACACAAAATATTCACTCCGATCGCATCCTGATCCTCGACTTTGGCTCTCAATACACACAGCTGATTGCACGCCGCATTCGTGAAGCCGGGGTGTATTGCGAACTCTATGCATGGGATGTGAGTGAAGACGATATCAGTGCATTCAAGCCCAGCGGCATCGTGCTGTCCGGTGGCCCGGAAACGGTGACCGGCGAGCAGGCGCCGTCGGCACCGGCCTGTGTGTTCGAGATGGGTATTCCAGTGCTGGGTATCTGCTATGGCATGCAAACCATGACCGCACAACTGGGTGGCAAGGTCGAAACCGCCGCGCACCACGAATACGGTTATGCCCAGGTGCGCGCCCGTGGCCATACGCCACTCTTAAAAGATATAGAAGACCATGTGACCGAAGACGGTTTCGGTTTGCTGGATGTGTGGATGAGCCACGGTGATCGCGTGGTGGAAATGCCCGAGGGTTTCAAGTTGATGGCCTCCACCGACTCGGCACCCATTGCCGGTATTGCCAATGAAGAAAAACATTTCTACGGTTTGCAGTTTCACCCCGAGGTAACCCACACCAACCAGGGGCAGCGTATTATTGAACGCTTTGTGCACGAGATTTGCGGCTGCGGCAGGCTGTGGACAGCAGACAATATCATCGACGATTCGGTGGCCCGAATCCAGGCGCTGGTGGGTGATGAAGAAGTGCTTCTTGGTCTGTCCGGCGGCGTTGATTCATCAGTGGTAGCGGCTTTGTTGCATAAGGCAATCGGCGGCAAGCTCACCTGCGTGTTTGTGGATAATGGTCTGTTGCGTTACCGTGAAGGCGACCAGGTAATGAAAACCTTCGCCGACCACATGGGTGTAAAAGTGATTCGGGTGGATGCGGAACAGCGTTTTCTCGATGCACTGAAAGGCAAGAACGACCCGGAAGACAAACGTAAGATTATCGGCAATATGTTTGTCGATATTTTTGAAGAACAGGCGGCTAAATTAAAAAATGCCAAATGGCTGGCGCAGGGCACTATCTATCCTGACGTAATTGAATCCGCCGGTGCCAGTACCGGCAAGGCGCATTTAATCAAGTCACATCACAATGTCGGTGGCCTGCCGGATTACATGCAGCTCAAACTGTGTGAGCCACTGCGTGAACTGTTTAAAGACGAAGTGCGCAAGCTGGGCGTGGAGCTGGGTCTGCCATACGACATGGTGTACCGTCATCCATTCCCTGGCCCCGGTTTAGGGGTGCGCATACTGGGCGAAGTGAAAAAGGAATACGCCGATATTCTGCGACTGGCGGATCACATCTTTATCGAAGAGCTCTACAAACACGACCTGTACCAGAAAGTATCACAGGCCTTTACCGTATTCCTGCCGGTAAAATCAGTGGGCGTCACTGGTGATGGACGACGCTACCAGTGGGTGGTCTCTCTGCGCGCAGTAGAAACCATCGACTTTATGACCGCCCGCTGGGCGCACCTGCCATATGACTTCCTCGATAATGTCTCCCGCCGTATTGTGAATGAAGTGGACGGTATTTCCCGCGTGGTGTATGACATTACCGGTAAGCCACCGGGCACGATTGAGTGGGAGTAGGGCTGGTCTGGCCTGCGCTGCCCATTTAGAGGAGCAGTGGGAAACAGCCTGGTTAAGTGCAGCTGGAACCTGAAGATTGCCCGCGGTGTGGCCGCCCTGAGCAAGGCTTTCTGCGTGTGCGACGAGCAACTGCCGAAAGACTCAACAGTCAACGCTGCTGGAACTGGCTGAAAAGGGCGTTTATTCATCGTATACACGCTATCAGCTGCCATCTTCAGCTAAACAAATGCGGCAGATCACATTGTTTTCGATATTCACTATTGCTATAAGCAATTGCTCACAGACTCACTTTCTACGTTAGATTGACACCAGGCAGGGTCTGCTACTGGACTTGTTGGAGCAGGGTGCCTATTCTTCCTGTACTTAAAGTTATTTTGGCGTAATTGTATGCAAAAGTGGCTAATCGTTGGTTTGATCCTGTTTTCACGGCCTGTGAATGCTCTCAATGAGGGCAAAGATTTTTTTTCTATGTCACTTGAAGAGTTGATGCAGGTTGAAATTACCGGCTCAACGCTTACTCCCGAAAGCCTGAAAACGGCACCTTCTGCGGTCACTGTTTTTACCCAGCAAGAGTTAAAGCGCATGGGGCTCGATACCCTGGGTGAACTAATGAACCTTGTGCCTGGTTTTCAGCTGTATCGCTCATCTGGCTCATCTATGGAAATGCCATTCTCATCTCGTGGGCGACGTATTGGGCAAACCCCTGCAGAAATTCTGGTGATGATAGATGGCCAGCGATTTGACTCCCCACGCAGTAGTGGTAATGCTACTTTAGCACCTGCTTATCCACTTAAACACATTGAGAAAGTTGAGTTTATTCGTGGGCCAGGCGCCGCTATTTATGGCTCAAATGCAATGATGGGGGTGATTAATATTGTTACCCAGTCGGGCGTAAATGATTTAAGCATTGGATATGGTAGTTATAATAGACGGCTGGCTTATGTGCAGTCCACACAAACATACGATGGTATGACTCTGGATTTGCTGGGGCATATTGAGGCTGATGATGGTGACAGTTTCAATGTGCAGGACACCTTTAGTGCAAATAGAATTGACACTGATGACCCCCGAAAGCTGGCTGATATAAAACTAAAATTCAGCTGGGAAGATACACAGATACATATTCAGCACAATGAGTTTGAGGTAAATGACTTTTATGAGCTCAATACCATTTCAAATAACTTTAACGAACGAGACGGGCAGATTAGTTCGATTTCACTCAAGCATGATTTTGAGTGGCAATCAGTTAACGCTTATTTCCGGCTTAGTCATAACCATTCTAATGCTTCTCTTTCATCTCAGTTAACGGCGGCAGGTGATTTATTCACGACGAGTAACCCCGCCAGTAATGATGCCATGTTTTTAAATGTTGATTTTAAAAACTATACGGAGACACGTATTCAACAGCATAACGACTGGGAAATTAACAATAACAGCCGTCTGCAGTTTGGAGTTGAATTACGTCGCATAGATGCACCAGAATCATTTGCTGAAAATAATTTTGATTTAAGTGATCTGGCGAATGGTATTGTACCCATCCGCTACTATGGTGATTTTGATCAGGCAACGCCGGTTCAGGCTGCATCCACGCGCGATATTCTCGGTCTTTATACCCAGTACTTACACACGCTGTTTGACACCACGCATCTCACGTTTGGATTGCGATATGATGACTTTACTGAGATTGATTCACAGCTAAGCCCGCGGCTTGGTCTGGTGCATGAATTAAATGAAAATCACAGTGTTAAACTGTTATATGGAGAAGCCTTTCGTGCGCCATCAGAAGGTGAGCTCAACCTTCTGAATAATCTATTGGTTTTGGGCAACTCTGATTTAAAACCGGAAACGGTACAAAGTATAGACGTTATCTGGATGGGGCAATGGTCCAGCACGAATATTTCTCTGGGGTATTTTGAAAGTCGATTTAAAAACTCTATTGTGCTGATTGACGTGGGAGGTGGGGCGTTTATGTATCAGAATGCTTCTCAGGACCCTACCAAAGGATTTGAGTTTGAGTTGTGTCATGAGTTTAACGAGCACTGGTTGATGCGTGCCAGCTACACATATATTAGTGAAAAACCCTATTTATCATTTCGCGAAGCAGACAGTCTTTCATCATTAATGATTAACTATCAACAGTCTAAGTGGAATGCTAACCTGATCGCATCCCATGCGGGAGAGCGTGAAATGGCGACGGGTAATAGTAACGCCAATCTTGTAGCCCTCAATGACTACTGGCAGTTATTCGGAAAGTTGCGTTACAGTTTCACTAGCGATATTACGGGTTTTATTCAGGCAAAAAATTTATTAGATAAAGATTATTATACGCCTCCTGTAAATGCTGCATTAAATGAAGGTATTCCGAATCGAGGTCGTGAGTTTTTAGTCGGTCTTAGCTGGCAGTATTAAAGCGGGTTAATATGGTTTTAGTCATGTTCATAATGGTTTCAGATCAAAATTAAAATCTGTTATCAATTTTGCAGAATTGTATATCCATTCACTTTATATTGAGTTTTCTCATATAAGGAATAGTTATGGATAAACAAGTGAATTATATTGAAAAACGCCGCAGTATTCGAATTCGTAGATCTAAGTTGCTTAAAAATACAGAAAATATTGAATATAAAATTGCCATATCGACAGATGAGCTGGAGCAGGCATTTGAGCTGGTTACACAGCAATATGTTTCTGCTGGCTTGCATAACAAAAATGATGATCTTCGGATCACAAAATATCATTTGTTACCCAGCTGTAAAGTGTTTATTGCGATACAAAAAATGGCTGATTACACAGAGAAGGTGGTTGGTACAATAACCATGATAGAAGATAGTTCAATGGGTTTGCCTATGGACGAGATCTATCCTGATCACTTGCAAAGTCTTCGAACGAACAATCATAAACTGGCTGAAGTAATTTGCCTGGCTGTTTCACCAGAGCAGTCTGCAATACACAATAATATAGTCATGTACCTGTATAAAATATGTTTGCAATTTTCACGTTTTATCCAGATTACCGACTTGCTCTGTACCGTAAAACCTAAACACACGACTTTTTATGAAGATCTGTTGCTCTTTAAGAGGGTCGGGGATCTAGTTCCATACAGCTATGCAAAAAATAAACTTGTACAGGGTTATCAGTTAAATTTGCGTCAGGCTAATAATGAATTTGAAGAGGTATACAGCGGCATGGAGTTTGATGCCGATCTGCACCGGTTTTTTTTCACTGATACGAAGCAGTTTAATCGACCCTGTGGTAAAGGTGATGCGATGACACCTGAGCAACAGCGTTACTTTTTCGAGAAAAGAACTCAACTTCTCAGCAGTTTAAGCCGTAAAGAGAAAAGTATACTAAGGGATGAATATGCAGGGAAACGGAAAATATTTCATTACTGATGTTTATTAAACACTGTTGTGCAGCTGGCTGCATCACTGTAACTGCGTGTTGCATTGTTAATGAATTACTTTCATTCCCTCATACATGCTATTGCGAATAAAGCTCACTGCTGTTGCTCGATGGGTGTATATTGGTCGGCTTAATTGAGTAGACCGGTTCCGTTGGGTCAAGGTGCCTTTCAGTCGGTAATTCGCCCTGCTGACACATGCTATTGCCTGCCTGGCAGGGCGTTTTTCTGACCTGGCGCAGCCAATGAGAAGAGGCCCTGGTGCAACAGTCTGCCAGTTGGGGCAAAAACGCACTGATGGACATGAGGTCGCCTATATTCTGTTACGCGACAAAAATCCTGATTATATCCGTGCCTTAATGGCACCCAACGCCATGACCATCCCGGCGCGTCTCGATGAGGGCGGCACGGTCGCTCGTCAGGAAGAACCCGGCCCGGTATTTAGCATCCTGCCGACGGGTGATCTGCATATGCGATACCCCATACGTGTCAATAATGTCATCTGGGCGCAGGATACATTGAGTAGGGAAGCTCTGTCTGCCCTGCAGGATATTCTTAATAACGAGTCGCCCTATATTTACCGTGTCCGACTGGAGTCAGGTATGGGCCTGGTGAGTAATAATGTGCTGCATGACCGTGCCGCCTTTACTGATGACGCCATGCATAAGCGCCATTATTATCGTGCTCGTTATTTTGATCGCCTCGCAGGAACTCGCATTGCGGATATTTATGATTTCTAAAGAAAGCACTTCAGTTCATTCATCAGGATCAAGACTCATGGTTCGAGAACGGAGAGTTTTGTATCATGCGTTGTTTTCATGGCAGGTTTCGGAGTGTTTACTGTTCAGTGAATATGAACATGCCCCGGCAGGCTTAGCTGTTTGAGTAGAAGGTCCCTAGAGTATATATATAACAATCAGAATTGCTGAAAAAAAATAAAAATACAACAACATTGGCCAGCGTATCCATTCGGGCGCTGTTTTTAAGCCCATCAGATAATCAATTACCAACTGCCCCTTAAATAAAAAGCTCAGACAGATCAGCGCGATTTGCATGGCACCACTAAGCCATACAGACAATGCCGCATTGGCGCCGATAAGCAGCAGCAGAAATAGCCAGACGAGCCCCGGATTACGGCTCAGTTGAGTAGATAAAGTAGCGGGAATAGAATGATCCATGCCAGGTCCACCATGTGCCAGTAATTAATACAACCTTCCATACCCTGGTGACTGGCAGGCGTCGCCCATCCCAGTCGTAGGGTTAAAAGGCTCGTGCTTAATATCACAATACCGACTAATACATGCAGTAAATGATTGAAGGTAAGGTAGTAATAGAGAGTGAAAAAATAATTGCTCTGTACACTTAATCCCTGTGCGGCGTTCCACTGGTATTCCCAGTATTTTACGCCGCAGTATAATAAGCCGGCGCCGATAGCGGTGATTAACCAGTACTGAGATTGGCGGATTTTCCCCCGTCGTAAAGTGGCCAGTGACATGGCAACAAAAAAGCTGCTGCTGATCAGTATTAATGCGTTGCTAAGCCCGGCTGTTGTATTCAGCTGCGCAGGACCGGCTGCAAATTCTTCTGGATAGAAATTTCGCACCACGATAAAAGCTATAAAGAAAAAAGCAAACTCGGTTAACTCTGCAAATATCAGTACCCAGACTGCAATACTCCCGTGTCTGGTTGATTCCAGCGAAGAGCTTTGCTGCCTGGAATCCCATGTTGTGTTTATTGCCTGTTGCATTAAAATGTCTACTCCACGCTCGGCGCGGTTAAAAATAATTGTCAATGATGTGCTCGATAGCGCGGATTGTATCTGCGTCATCCGTGAGTGGTTCGGCCATGCAGGCGGTGCATGCCTGGCGAGGTTCGAGTCCGGATTTTATGAGAAATGCGCAATACACCAGCAATCGAGTGGAGGTAGCTTCTTCCAGATCGTGAGTATTGAGGCGTCGCAGATCGTTGGCCAGGCTGACCAGTTGTGTGGCTGTCTGTTTATCAATACCGCTTTCCTGGCAAACAATCACGACTTCCTGTTCTGGTGTTGGATAATCGAAACTCATGGCGACGAAACGCTGCCGTGTGCTGGGTTTGAGTCCCTTAATTACATTTTGATAACCCGGGTTGTATGAAAGCACCAGCATAAAATCCGGGTGGGCATCGAGCATTTCACCGGTACGTTCCAGTGATAATTGACGCCGGTGATCGGATAATGGATGAAGCACCACAGTGGTATCCTTGCGCGCTTCCACAACTTCGTCGAGGTAACAGATGCCGCCTTCACGCACGGCTCTTGTCAGCGGGCCGTCGTGCCAGTAGGTGCCATTTGCATCGATCAGGTGGCGCCCCACCAGATCGGAGGCGGTTAGGTCGTCATGGCAGGCAATGGTGTGTAATGGACGATTCAGTTTTTCAGCCATGTACTGCACAAATCGTGTTTTACCACAGCCGGTTGGGCCTTTAATCAACACCGGCAGGTGATTGCTGGCCGCATGTTCAAAGATAGTGATTTCATTGTGCTGTGGGAGGTAAGTAATGTTTTCCATGGGTCGATTTCCTGGTCGTTTCAGTTCCGGGTCAGGTGGAGATACAGGTTGGGTAATATACGGGTTAGTTGCGTTGGGTCGGACACAATGCAGTAGCCCTTGTCACCGAAGATATAGGGCAGGTAGGTATTAGCATCCGTATCAATGGTGACACAAAAGGGGTGGATGCCTTCGCGTTTGGCTTCAAGAAATGCCTGGCGAGTATCCTCGATGCCGTAACGACCTTCGTACTGATCCAGGTCATTGGGCTTGCCATCGGAAATAATCAGTAATAGCTTTTGCGCGGTTTTCTGCAGTCGCAACACGTTTACCGATTGACGAATCGCGCTGCCCATGCGGGTGTAAAAACCGGGTTTGATTGCAAGTATACGGCCACGCACATGGTCGGAGTAGGGCTCGTTAAAGTTTTTAAGAATATGATAACGCACCTGTTTATTGCGAACCGAGGAAAAGCCATAAACGCCGAGTTGATCACTGGTACTACTGAGTGCTTCAGCAAACACCAGCAGCGCATCCCGAATAACATCTATTACGCGGGTACTGGCATCAATGCCACAGTCTGTGGACATGGACAAATCAGCCAGCAGCAGACAGGACAGGTCACGGAACTGTTGTTGCCGGCTGCGATAACAGGCAGGTTCGTCACGATCTTTCTGGGGTTGGGTCACATGTTGAACCCAGGCATTCAGATCCAGTTCGTCACCCTGAATCTGTCGGTTGAGCCACTGGCTTTGTGGGTTCAACTGGGCGAAGCCGCGTTTTACCTTACGCACTTCGTTTTGTAGTTCCACCGGTAACGCTGAGGGTCTGGCGTCATCCGCCAGCATCGGTTGTAACAGGCAATAATCGGCACGCATTGCCTGTTTACGGAAATCCCACTCCGCTAATCGAATACCTTCACCCAGCGGTAACTCATCATTGGCGAGCGCGGGTAAGTCCATATCAAAACGGATTTTACCGGCGCTGGCTCGGCGTTTGCGTGACAGGGTAATAATATCCAGGTCGTCGGCTGCAGCAGCGGCATCATCGTCAACATCTTCATCTTCCGGGCGGTCGACATTTATCTGCTCTGTCCAGCTGAATAAACTTTCCAGGCGGAACACCATAAGTCCGTCGGTTTCTTTCTCGTTGTCGACTCGCTGCGTCTGTTTACGGCCAATATGAATTTGTTGTGACTTCTGCTTTGCTATGGGAGCATCTTCGAGCTGGTCATCGGTAACCGAGCCTAAGGCTGTGAGTGGTGAAGGGTAGATCCATAACATAACCGGCAGTAGCTGGTTAGTGTCCGGTGGCAGGTGACTAATCGAACCGGGTTGCAGCAGTGCCTGTTGCAGGCTTTGCTCGCTGTGGTTGATCTGGCTGCCATAATAATCCTTGCGCATGTCGCAATAGGCTTCGGCCAGTTGCTGATAATATTTTGCAAGGCCAGGGCGTTGTTGCAGTAAGTGGCGGGTGGCCTGTTGATTTTCGTGACTCCAGTGCTGAATATCGGGCAGCTGGGCGGCCAATGCAGTCAGCCAGAAATATGCACGCTCGTTCAGCTCACGTACTGGAAAGATAGCCATGGTGGCAGGCAGGCGCAAGCTACGCTCATCCTGCCATGAAGGTGTAAAGCCCAGGTTGCCGGCCATGCGGTCAACCAGGCGCTGGTACACGGGCGTCTTGCGTACAGTTGCGATTTCCACGGTTTTGCCGGGGTCTCCGCCCAGTGCGCGAAAATAGACTGCCAGTTCAGTACTAAGCTCAGTCAGTGCTACGCCAGCCTCCGGGTAGTCAAGGGTGGCGCGCCTGGTGATTAGCTTATGCCAGATTGAGCCAATATATTCTTCCATCGCTTATCTGTATCTCACGCTATTTAAATTTTTCATTATTGAGTCCTGTGTCCTGTTTTGTGATTTGCGTTGCTGGAAATGTGACACATCCCTGTGTCTGTTAATGCCGTTTGTTACTGGCTATGCATTAACTGCAACTACCGCAGCAGGCGCCACCGCCGATCTTACCGTCGCTTGTCGAGGTCGCATCTTTCTCAGCCACGAAGAAGCTGGCGAAGTAAGTGATCAGTCCGACGGTAAACAATGCACCACAGGCGAATCGTATCCAGTAAATCGGCATCATCTTGTCCTGCGTCGCCATAAAGCCAAGTGCTGTTGCATCGTCAGGAATCCGTTGCAACGCTACCTGTACAGCGCCGGCGGCAGTCAGTGCCAGTGTTATGCCGATCATCGCAATACACATTAACCAGAACGCGATACGTTCAACCCGCTGGGCCCTGGCCGAATTGCCCTGAGGGCGGCCGCGCATAATCGGCATGGTGTAGGAAATAATCGTCATCACTATCATCGCGTAGGCACCAAAGAAGGCGAGGTGGCCATGCGCCGCGGTAATCTGGCTACCGTGCGTGTAGTAATTAACCGGTGCCAGTGTGTGCAGAAAACCCCAGACACCTGCGCCGAGGAACGCCATAATGGCCGTGCCCAGTGCCCACAGTGTTGCGACTTCGTTACCATGCTGGTGACGTCGTTGGCTCACCATACGAAACGCGAATAGCACCATCATAAAGAACGGTATTGGTTCAATCGCTGAGAAAATAGAGCCGAGCCACAGCCAGTAAGTGCCAGGACCTATCCAGAAATAATGGTGACCCATGCCGATCAATCCTGAGATCAGCGCCATGGCAATAATTACATACAGCCACTTTTCGATAATCTCACGGTCAACACCTGTCACCTTGATGAGTACGAATGCCAGAATGGCGCCCATAATCAGTTCCCACACGCCTTCCACCCACAGGTGTACAACCCACCACCAGAAGAATTTATCCAGCACAAGGTTTTCCGGGTTGTAAAATGCGAACATCCAGAACACGGCCATACCGATCAGGCCGGTAATGAGCACCATATTGATGACGGTTTTACGGCCTTTAAGTACGGTCATGCCGATATTGAAAATAAACGCCACTACCACCAGTGCAATACCGATCTTGGTTATGGTGGGTTGTTCGAGAAATTCACGACCCATGGTGGGTAGCAACTCGTTTTGTGTCAGTGCCGCCAGTTCCGCGTAGGGTACGAACAAATAACCAAGAATGGTTAAAACCCCGGCTGTCGCAAACACCCAGAAGGTGATTCTGGCTAACCCCGGGCTATACAGTTCGGTTTCGGACTCTTCCGGTACCAGGTAATAGGCAGCGCCCATAAAGCCAAACAACAGCCAGACGATTAACAGGTTGGTGTGTACCATTCGGGCAACGTTAAACGGAATGTAGGGAAAGAGAAAATCCCCGACGACATATTGCAGACCGAGAATAAGGCCAAATATAATTTGCCCCGCAAAAAGCATCAGTGCAAAAATAAAATACGGCTTTGCGACCGCCTGAGAACTAAATTTCATTGTCATTCCCCTTAGCCCTGTTTATTGGGTGGCCAGTTGTTATCATTAATGCGCGATGTCCAGATGAGAAAGTCCGACAGGTTATCCACTTCTTCTTTGGATAAGTTGAACTGCGGCATCTTTCGTCGACCGGGTGCGGGTAAAGGTTGCATGGCCATCCAGGCCTGCATGTAGCTCTTAAATGTTTCTTCATCACCGTTGCCATAGCGATCAAATACATTGGCAAGCTCCGGTGCAAAATAGGCGCCTTCTCCCATTAGTGAATGACAACCAACGCAATTATTTTCTTCCCATAGCGTTTTGCCATGTGCCACCGATTCCGTGATGTTTTCACGGTGGTCGCGTTCGGGCAGCACGCGCATGGTGTCCATTGTCAGGCCGAGCAACAATAAAAAGCAGAACAGGCTGCCGCCATAATAGATATTGCGCGACATGCTTTTAGTGAAAAACTCAGTAGCCATGTTGCCTCCTTATTTGCTCGGACAGGTTAATAAAGGCTATGTCTTTCATCGGGTGGCCCCCTTGATAATTGGGTAAATAAACATTGTGTAATCAGGCATTGCGATATGCGTGCCAGATATCTACAGCCTCTTTTCAGCGGGAGGAAAAACGCCTGCTGAAGGGGTCGCAAAACGGCTACGATCAAGATCAGGTGGGGGTATTGAGGCTTATAGTCATTGTCGAATCATTGTAAGTTTTACGACTCTGTGTCAGTTTGACAAAGGATTGAGTGCTATACTTGTTGTTAATTAGATAACATTATTGTTGTTAAAAGGACATCTGTTGTGAAAATGACATCTGATCAGAACTTCAATCGCACCCTGGTTAATCTGGTGTCCGACCTTTCTATGGAATTGCCGGCGGCTGAGCGTTATCAGCATCTGCTTGAGGAAATGGCGGCAATTTTTCCCTTTGATTCAGCGGCGATATTGCAGCTTGAGGGTGACTACCTCAGGCCGCTGGCGGTGAGAGGCCTGTTACCTGAGAGCATGGGGCGGCGGTTTCGTGTGGAGCAACACCCGCGATTATCACGGCTGTTACATTCGCGCGAGACCGTGCGCTTCCCGGCCGATAGCTCGCTGCCCGATCCCTATGACGGTCTGGTGGAAAACCAGGGTGAAAAACTCCATGTGCATGATTGCATGGGGGCATCGCTGTATATCGACAATCGCCCCTGGGGTGTGCTGACGCTGGATGCGATGGCGGCAGGTACGTTTGATCAGATAGACCTGATGGCGTTTGCTACTTTTCTACGACTAACCGAAGCCACGGTTAAGGCCGCGATGCGTATCGATACCCTGGCCGCCCGCGCCGAGTACGAACAGCGTACCTCGGCAGCGTTGCAGGCGGCTCAGTCGGAAGTAGCAGAAATAGTTGGTAGTAGTAAGGTAATCGAGACCTTACGCTCTGAAATTACAACCGTGGCAAAGTCCAGTCTCAGTGTGCTGGTGCAGGGTGAGACGGGTGTTGGCAAGGAACTGGTGGCTCGCCTGGTTCATGCGCAGTCACAACGGCAAAAAAAACCGCTGGTTTATGTTAATTGTGCGGCATTACCCGAAGGCGTTGCTGAAAGTGAATTGTTTGGTCATGTGAAGGGCGCATTTTCCGGTGCCCATGCCGAGCGTTCGGGCAAGTTTGAAATAGCGGATGGCGGCACCCTGTTTCTTGATGAAATCGGTGAATTGCCGTTAAATTTACAGGCGAAACTTCTGCGTGTATTACAAAGCGGCGAAATTCAACGGGTAGGCAGTGATAAACATATCGAGGTGGATGTGCGCATTGTCGCTGCCACTAACCGTAACCTGGAGCAGGAGATTCAACGACAGCAATTCCGTGCAGACCTGTATCATCGCTTATCGGTATACCCGATTGAGGTGCCGCCACTGAGAGAGCGGGACGATGATGTGCTGTTGCTGGCTGGCTATTTTCTGGAGTCTAACCAGCACCGCTTCGGTGTGCAGGGCTTCCGTTTATCAGAGGCTGCCAGCACCGCTCTGCAGGAGTATCCCTGGCCCGGTAATGTGCGTGAGCTCGATCACGTGCTGAGTCGTGCCGGCCTCAAGGCGATGGCCTCTCAATCCCATGATGGGGTCATCATCATTCATGCGCAGCACCTTGATCTGAGTCTGGTTGATATGGCGATGGAAGTGGCAGGCACATTGCCCGGCGATGCGCTGGTTAGCACTGAACGTGCATTGTTACACTCGGAACTTGATTTGAAGAGTGCCGTTGATGAATTTCAACGGCAGTTAATACGGCAACGACTCAAGCAGTTTGAAGGTAACCGGGCTGCGGTGGCGCGTTCATTGCAGATGGATCGGGGCAACTTCCACCGTTTATTAAAGCGGCTGGATTTACTGGTAGAGCAGGGGTAAATAAAGTATCCGTTTGACTCAGCTCTACCAGCGTGTTCAATGGAATAACCAGGTCGGTCATGGCAAAGCATCGCAGAAAATGCGTTTGCTTAGCCAGGGTTTTTGTTTTTGATTGTTCTGTCTTTTAGTGTAGAGTATTTGTTGTACAGGCACACAGCATCATTCTTTCGATATCAAAACACAGCGCAGACTGATATGAACATTAAACAATTTATGTCTCAGGATCACAAAGATTGTGATCTGTTTTTTGCCAAAACTGAAACAGCTGTTTCAGCGGAAGACTGGACAGAAGCCAGCCAGACATTCAATGCGTTTATTGAGGCCATGGAACATCACCTTGGTTTCGAAGAACAGGTATTGTTCCCGACTTTCGAAGAAAGCACCGGTATGACGACGGGGCCCACCGTAATGATGCGACTGGAGCATGACCAGATGCGCGACCTTTTTGCTGAAATGCGGGATGCGCTGAAGCAGCAGCAAAGTGATGATTACCTTGGCGCGGCCGAAACACTGCTAATGCTGATGCAGCAGCACAATATGAAGGAAGAGCAGATTTTATATAACATGATGGATCAGGCGCTTTCATCTGAAGCCACTGACTGGCAACAGGCATTTAAGGACTGGAACCCCGGAGCATGAGCCGCGAGGTATTGCTTGATGTCAGCGACCTTGAGCCACCGGAGCCGCTGGTACAAACACTGGATGCGGCTGAACAACTCCAGCCCGGGCAGTATTTGCGTATGTTGCATCGGCGTGAACCCTATCCGCTCTACAGCAATTTAGAAGCGTCACATTTCAGGTATTACACACGCCCTGGAACCAGCACCGCGGTTGAAGTTTTTATCTGGTCAGAAAATGATGCCGAAGCGGCCAGTGCGGTGCAGGCCATTATCGACGCCAGCCACGACCATTAACCCATGCCCGTGAACTGATGAACGCCAGTCTTTCACTTCAGCAGTCTCCTGCCTTTTCCGTGCCTGCCCGGTTCCTGGTCAGCGCGCCCCTGTTCAGCCTGAGTGCAGCACTGTTAATGCTGTATTACGGGCCGCAAATGATCAGCGATCGCTGGACGCCCGAGCTGCTCGCCGTCACCCATTTGCTGACGCTGGGATTTTTTGCCATGAGCATGTTTGGTGCCATGCTGCAACTGATACCGGTACTTATGGGTGTCGTCATACCGCAAGCGGTATTTTTCAGTCGCATTATTTATGCCGCGTTATTTATCGGCTGCATTAGCCTCGCCAGCGGCTGGTTAACACACACACCGCTACTGTTTATTATCGCCCTGATCTCACTGGGCGTTTCTTTCTGTATTTTTCTGCTGCTGGCAAGCGAACGTCTGCTGCGCTCAAAAAGTCGTCACGCGACTCGCAGTATGATGTTGCTGGCATTATTTGCCCTGTTTGTCACCGCAGGTCTGGGGATTTATCTGGCACTGGCCTACACCAATCAGGGGTTTACACTGGCACGCCTGCGGACTGATCTGCATTTGAGCTGGGGACTGTTCGGCTGGGTGCTGTTACTAATTATGGCGGTGGCGTATCAGGTTATCCCCATGTTTCAGATTACCGATGAGTACCCGGCATTGCATCAACGCTGGCTGGGCTGGCTGGTGTTCGCTATTCTACTCATGCTGACTGCGACTTATGTGTGGCCACTGGGAATTTTAAAAACTGTTGCCAGCACACTGCTCGCAATTTGCATGCTGACTTTTGCGCTCACCACGCTCTGGCTGCTGCATCGTCGTCGTCGCCAGCTGCCCGACCTGACCCTGAACTTCTGGCGACTCGCCATGCTCAGTATTGGCCTGCTTGCGCTGATCTGGCTTGTTGCAACGGTATTCACCATACAGTTGCCAACATTATTCACCGGCGTGTTATTTGTTCACGGTTTTGCCATGACCACGGTGAGTGGCATGATGTATAAAATCGTGCCGTTTTTAATCTGGTTGCACCTGAGTACACAGAACAAAAACCTGCGTGACCAGGGCGCTCGAGAGGCGCAGGTGAAAGTGCCGCATATGCGCAAAATTATTCCTGAAGTCCCCGGCCAGTGGCAATTCAGATTGCATCTGGCGAGCCTGTTGTTGCTGTTAGCCGCAACACTGTGGCCGCTGTGGTTTTTTTACCCAGCCGCGCTGTTGTTTGCCATTGCCCAGGCCGCATTATTGTTTAATCTGTTGAAAGCCGCTGGTTTCTATCGACAGACCATTGCAGAGCTGGCGCGTCATTAAGAACCTTCAATGCTCGGCAGGTTGATCATTGCATAATAGACCGGGTGTTACGCGGCTGGGTATCCCCGGCCAGACTATGGGTTTTTTGCTGTTAAAAGCCTCCATACTGATTACATTGCTGGCGCGCGACCTTAACTCTCTGTAATTGAGCTAAGGCTCATTCGCAGACGCAGACACTGTTCGGGTTGTATCTATCCGGGCCGGGTAATAGATTGAACTGCAGGAGAAAGCAGATGCTGCACAATATTGATAATAACGCTGAAGCCCTGGCTATTCCGGCGCCGCTGCGACTGGCATTCAGGCCCTTGTTTCTTGGTGGCGCGTTGTTTTCCATAGTCGCCATGGGCTGGTGGATCTATTTCTGGTTGCAGCCCTCTGGCTGGGCACCCTATGGTGGGCCGATCTGGTGGCACGGGCATGAAATGCTGTTCGGCTTTGGCGCTGCCATTGTGGTGGGTTTTTTACTGACGGCCGTACAGTCCTGGACCGGTGTCCGCGGTCTGCGTGGCACGCCCTTATTCGTGCTGGTGATCAGCTGGCTGCTGGGGCGATTGTCACTGGGCTTTGCCAGCGCCGATAGCGGCTGGTGGCTTGCCGCTATTGACCTGAGCTATATGCTGCTGGCCAGCCTGGCCATGGCCTATCCAGTGATTAAGGTAAACCAGTGGCGTAATCTCATATTCGTACCCATGTTGCTGTTACTGACGATATTAAACGGTGTCAGTCATTGGGCGGTTCTTAGCGGGCAGGGTGCGTTGGCCATTCAGGCATTACATGGCACGATCATGTTGTTTGTATTGATCATTGCGGTACTCGGTGGGCGGGTGATTCCATCCTTTACCAGTAATGGCACCGGTTGCCGCAAACTGCCACCGATTCAATGGCTGGAAGCGGTCAGTATTATCAGCATTCTCTGTATGCTGGTGTTCGGGCTGGTGGGTTTTGCAAATGTGTCGTCGCTGCTGCTGATATCCGTTGCGGGCATTGCCGCGATAGCCAATGGCTGGCGTTTTTTACGCTGGGGTTTTCAATATACCGTGTCCGTACCACTGTTATGGTCGTTGCACCTGGCCTATGCATTTATTCCCCTGGGTTTTCTTTTGCTGGCACTGTACGGCGTGGGGATGCTGGAGAATATCAGCGCCGCCTTACACAGTTTTACCGTGGGCGCCATCGGCGGCATGATTCTGGCCATGATCTCCCGTGTCACCCTGGGGCACACTGGCCGGCAGCTGCAGCCGCCGCGTCTGATGAGCCTGGCCTATCTGCTTATCATAAGCGCCGCCGTGGTGCGTGTGCTGTTGCCAGCCGGCTGGCCGGCGCTGGCTTCCTGGGGTATCGGGCTTGCCGGGGTGGCCTGGTTACTGGCCTATGGGATTTATGTGTTTTTCTATGCACCCATGCTGCTTAAACCCAGAGTGGATGGTTCGCCCGGTTAATCGTCGATAGCGCACTACGCCGCGTTCGATCTGCTTGATCGGAATCAAGCGTTTTTTGCGCCAGAGAGGTTAGTCTGGTGTGTCTTGAATTATCAGGTGATGAATATGACTGCGCCGCCCAAACCGCTGGCTTTTACCTTGCGAATGCTACCCCAGTCAGTGCAGAGCCAACTGCTGGCGCGGGGGATCAATCATCTGCTGCTGGGCCAGACGATCGCAGAACAACTTGTTTTACTGAATGGTAAACGGCTGGCCATCGAGATTACTGACACCGCCAGCTGTTTCAATTTCACGGTCAAATGTGGTCGGCTGTATCCCACCCGTTATGCCAGTCACCACCAGAGCTGGGACGTCTGTATCCGGGGCAGGCTGGAACACTTCTGGCAACTGGCCACGCGAGTTGAAGATCCCGATACCCTGTTTTTCAATCGGCAACTGGAAATAGAAGGCGAGACCGCCACCGGGCTGTATATCAAAAACCTGCTCGACAGTCTCGACTATGACTGGGATGCCCATTTTCAGGCGATGCTGGGCAAGCGCCTCGCCACGTTGCCGCTGGCCTTGTGGAAGAGGCGAATGATCTGAAGCCTGTGATGAAGAGTGGAGTGCTACGAACCGACTCTTTGTATGCCAGCAGCAGAATATAAATCACCGAGATCGCCTCTGCGTTGATGGCCACGGATGCCTTATCTCTGACGTATGAATAAGTCATCAAGCCTGTCTTCGTCGAGCCACTCCATGCCCGGCCTGTCATACCAGTAACCGTTGGCTGGCGAGCCGCAGCTCAGGCGGTTAATCCGGCTTTCCGCTTCGCGGGGATCTAAGCTGTTTCCCAGCACCTGTGAATACAGGGCGACGATCTCGGCCATATGCTGCGACTGGGGAGAGAGCCGCACTACATCGGTGTTAAGTTCACGCAAAGTCGGAATGGCCCGAACCAGGTTACAGGTGGTGGCCGACTGGGTCTGTATTCCATTGAGGGTGAGAAATGCTTGCTGGTCGCGGGTATTCATTGCCAGGCCGTCGGCAAAATCACCGCAGCGTAACTGGCAGTTGTCCTTGGGTAACTGCTCGGCACGGGCGGTAAAACAGCGAGCCGAAAAGGCCAGCGGCAGTCGCCCGAAAACCAGAACTTCAGTCTCCATTTGTGCCGGCCTGTGCTGTTGCATCTCAGCCAGGGCCTGCTGTGACAGCTCAACCGGCATGACCCAGCGCCTGGCGCCATTGTCGTGGTGCAGTGCCAGTGACTCGGGGTTGTAGATATTCAAATGGGGGCCAGCGACATACGCACGACCTTTAAGATTCTGTACCGCTGTCATGTCATTGGCTTCAACCAGAAACTCGCCGTTCTGGGCAATACGCCGCAGCACGCTGATTTCCGATTCGGCCTCGATCAGGGCCAGGCTTGAGAGCACGACCGCCTTGCCGGCTGCGGTCAATTGCCGGGCGATTTGCAGCCAGTCATCCAGGCGCAGGGCGCGCCGTTTCGAGCAGACCACTTCACCGAGATAGACCATATCCACCGGCCATTCGGCCACCTGACGGTAAAAATCCATCACCTGCTGTTTGGGCCAGAAATAGAGTATGGGTCCAAGTGCGAGTTTCATTGCCATTGTCGATCCAGTGCCCCCAGGGTGTGGGTATTGCCTTCGGCAAGTTTGTCGAGCTGCGTGATCCATTCCTTGCGGGGCGTATAGTTATCGGGATCGCGCTCTGCCGCATCCAGTGCCTGGCGCAGTACCCGGGTGACCTGGGCAACGTAAGCGGGGCTGCGCTGGCGGCCTTCGATTTTTATCGCGCTGACGCCGCTGCGCACCAGTTCGGGCAGTATGTCCAGCACCGAGAGGCTGGTGGGTTCCTCCAGCGCATAGCCGAGTTCCTGGTTGACCTCGAAACGGCCCTTGCACAGCACCGGATAGCCGGCGCTCTCCTGTGGTTTATACACATCGATCAACACCTCATTCAGACGGACTTCGCGCCCTGCAGCGGTTTCCTGCCATTGCACCGCATGGGCTGGCGAGCAGGCGCCACAGGTATTGGGTGATTCACCGGTAACATAGGAGGAGAGATAGCAGCGCCCCTCGACCATCACACACAGTGAGCCGAAGGCAAAGGTCTCCACCTCGACATCGGTGTTGGCGATGATGCGTTTCACCTGGGCCAGTGAGAGGACTCGCGGTAGCACCACCCGTTTGATATCAAACTGCTCGCGGTAAAAAGCGATGGCATCATAACTGGTGGCCGAGCCCTGCACCGACAGGTGCAGGCGCAGCTGGGGGTGCTGGCGATGGGCATAACGCAGCAGTCCGGTGTCGGCGAGAATCAGCGCATCCACGCCCAGCCGCGCGGCACGATCCACGGCGTCAGTCCAGGTGGACCAGCTACCGGCCTGTGGATAGGTATTGAGCGCCAGAAGCACCTTGCTGCCGTGCAGATGGGCATAGGCAATGGCCTCGGCGGCGGTGTGTTCATCGAAATTGAGGCCAGGAAAGTTGCGGGCATTGGTGGCATCGCGAAACCCGATATAGACCGCATCGGCGCCGTTATCCACCGCTTTGCGCAGGGCGGGAAAACTCCCGGCGGGTGCGACCAGTTCAATTCTGTTTGTCATGATATCGCCCGTAGTGGCGCCGTGCCCGTGCCCTGGCGACTGCCACGTTGACTTAGAATTTGTTCAATGCCGTTGAGCACTTTCCACTTCCAGTTGCACCAGTGGGGCGCCAGCAAGATGTTTTCTGCGGCGGTACCGGTGAGGCGGTGATAGACAATATCCGCCGGCGTCATTTCCACCAGATCGGCTACGGTTTCCATATACCGGGAAATGGACCAGGGTTGGTACTCGCCGCGCCGCCACTGATTAGCCAGCTGGGTGCCTTTAACCACATGCAGCGGATGCAGTTTGAGTCCTTCGACACCTTCATTCAGAACCCGTGATAATGAGATGCGAGTGTGCTCTGGCGACTCACCGGGCAGGCCAAGAATCAGGTGGGTACAGACCGGCAGTTGGCGCTGCTGCGCGGCGCGGATTGCTTTTTGATATTCGCCAAAGCCATGCCCACGATTGACGCGCTGCAGGCTGTCATCAAATGCCGATTGCAGCCCCAGCTCAAGCCAGATTTCATATCCCTGTTGTTGATAGGACTGGAGCAGGTCCAGAACTTTGGCCGGTACACAGTCCGGGCGAGTGCCAATGGCCAGACCGATGACCCCAGCCTGTGACAAGGCCAGGTCGTAGCGTCGCTTCAGTTCTTTCACGTCATCATAGGTGTTGGTGTAGGCCTGAAAATATGCGAGAAATTTTTTCGCTCCGGTGCGTCTGGCGATAACCCTGCGGCCATTATCCAGTTGCGTACAGATCGGATCGGGCTGGCGGCCATTAGGGCTGAAGGAGACGTTGTTGCAAAAGGTGCAACCGCCACGGCCTGAGGTGCCGTCCCGGTTGGGACAGGTGAAGCCTGCATCGATGGCCAGCTTGTGAACCCGCTCATGATGGCGTGTCAGCATCAGCTGTCCAAAGGTATTG
>DATCTK010000026.1:0-12658 GCA_036567985.1 Gammaproteobacteria bacterium
CCTGTCCCGCCGTTTTTTATTGCCTGTTTTTTATTCACCCAGCAGCCACCGATAGCTGCCTGTAACACGTCGCAAACACTGTCATATCGGGCTTTGCATAAGTTTGCTATCTACCGGATCTTTAGTATAATCAATCCTTCCACGGCAGCTTAGCACTGCCGTTTTTTGTTTTTCGGGGATTTAAAAAAACAGTGACTGGTAACCCCGGCACTTACATCGGCATGTGATTTGGTGAACCCAACTATGAGCGGATCTGAGCATTTAATGAAAACCTACGCACCACTCGATATCTGTTTCGACAGAGGCCAGGGTGCCTGTTTATATACCAGCGATGGCACCGAATACCTGGATGCGCTGTCGGGTATCGCGGTCTGCGGGCTGGGCCATGCCCACCCGGCAGTGACCCGCGCGATTCAGCAACAGGCGGAAAAATTACTGCACACCTCCAATCTGTATTGCATACAGAACCAGCAGACGCTGTCTGACCAGCTATGTGATGTGGCGGGCATGGACCGGGTTTTCTTCTCCAACTCCGGTGCAGAGGCCAATGAAGCGGCCATAAAGTTGGCGCGCCTGTATGGTCACCAGAACGACATTAAATCACCGTCGATTATCGTCACCGAAGGCAGTTTTCACGGCCGCACCATGGCCACCCTCACCGCCACTGGCAACCGCAAGGTACAGGCTGGTTTCGAACCGCTGGTGCAGGGTTTTATTCGCGCACCCTATAACGACATAGAAGCAATTAAGGCGATTGCCAATAACAGTAATAGCACGGTGGCGATCCTGGTGGAACCGATCCAGGGTGAGGGCGGCATCAATATCCCGGATGCGAATTACCTGAAGCAGTTACGTGAAATCTGCGATGCCAATAACTGGCTGCTGATGCTGGATGAAATCCAGACCGGCATGGGCCGAACCGGCAAATGGTTCGCCTACCAGCACAGCGACTGTATGCCGGATGTGGTGACCCTGGCCAAGGGCCTGGGCAATGGTGTGCCGATTGGTGCCTGTATGGCCAGGGGCAAGGCAGCGGAGGTGTTTAATCCGGGCAACCACGGTTCGACTTTCGGCGGCAACCCGCTGACCTGTGCCGCTGCCAGTGCGGTTATCAAGACCATCCAGCAGGAAAACCTGTGCCAGCGCGCAGACGAGCTGGGGCAGACATTACTCGAGGGTTTCAAACGCGAGCTGGCAGCCGTGCCTGCGGTCACTGCAATCCGCGGCAAGGGCCTGATGATTGGTATCCAGCTGGACCGCGAGTGCGCACCACTGGTTAAAGCGGCACTGGAAAAACACTGCCTGATCAATGTCACCGCAGGCAATGTGATTCGCCTGTTGCCACCACTTATTCTCAGCGACCAGCAGGCCACGCAAATTATTCAGACCGTGTGCCAGCTGATTAAAGCATTTACCGAACAAACCTAGCGGAGACGCCCATGGCGACACGCCACTTTCTAAGCTTACTGGATTTATCTCCCGCCGAACTCAGGCAGCTGCTGCAACGGGGGATTGAACTTAAAAAGATGCAGCGTGCCGGGGAGCTTTTCGAGCCCCTGAAGAACCGGGTACTGGCGATGATCTTTGAAAAATCATCCACCCGCACCCGCGTCTCCTTTGAGGCGGGCATCGCCCAGCTGGGCGGTCACGCGCTGTTTCTCTCACCGCGCGACACCCAGCTGGGGCGGGGTGAGCCGATTGAAGATACCGCACGGGTACTGTCCAGCATGGTCGACATCATTATGGTGCGCACCTTCGAGCATGAGAAAATCACCAAGTTTGCAGAGTATTCCTCGGTACCGGTGATTAACGGCCTCACCGATCTGCTACACCCCTGCCAGCTGCTCGCCGATATGCAGGCATGGATTGAACACCGTGGCGATATGCAGGGCAAAACCGCAACCTATGTGGGGGATGGCAACAATATGTGCCACTCTTATATCAATGCCGCCTGCCAGCTGGATTTCCAACTGAATATCGCCTGCCCGGAAGGCTATGACCCGGATCCGGCACTGCTGGAAAGCGCCGGCTCACGGGTTAATGTATTCCGCGACCCACGCGCCGCCTGTGAGAATGTGGACCTGATTGTCACCGATGTCTGGGCCAGCATGGGCCAGGAAGACGAGCAGAAAGAACGGCAGAATGTATTCACCGATTACCAGGTGAACGACGAGCTGATGGCGGTGGCGCATAAGGATGCATTATTTATGCACTGCCTGCCGGCCCACCGGGGCGAGGAAGTGACCGCCAGCGTCATCGACGGCCCACAGAGCGTGGTCTGGGATGAGGCAGAAAATCGTCTGCATGCGCAGAAAGCGCTGATGGAATTCCTGCTGACCCGTTAGCACACTCAGCCAGCCTCTGCGACTGCTGTACTGCCGCTTACGCCTTTAATCCGCACGGCAAGGAATAAATATTCCTGCCACCTGAAACGCCTATTCACGTTACAATAGCCGCTTTAATTAACCCGGCATGCGGCAGACACTTCTCCATTCTGATGACTTTCAAGCAACAATGTTTATACAGCGCGCTACTCATCACATGGCCTTCCCTGCTGTGGGCTGCGGAAGCGGACTTTTATCAGCTCTGCCCCAGCGACAACCCGATTTTCGACTACAGCCCACCGCCACTGTTTGCTGAAACCAGTCGCGATAACACCGAGATCAGCGCCGACCAGGTGACCAATGTCAGCCAGTCGCGCAGCCAGTTTTCCGGCAATGTGGTAATCGAACGCCACCAGCTTCGTCTCACCGCAGACCAGGTAAGTCATGACAGGGACGCACAACTGCTCGAACTCAGCGGGCATATCCATGCAGACACCAGTGACCTGTCACTGAATGCCGAAAGCGGCTGGTTCAATTTGGAGAACAACAGCGGCGAACTGATCGGCACCGAATACTATTTGCCCAACTCGCATATTTCCGGCAAAACCCCGCGCTTCAGTTTTAGCGACGGTGACAGAACCCTGTTGATTAACACCCAGTTTTCCAGCTGCCCACCGAATAAACCCGACTGGTATTTCAATACCGCCTGGCTGGAGCTGAATCAACAAACTGCCACAGGCACTGCCAAACACGCGGTGTTATGGCTGAAGGATGTACCCATTTTTTATATTCCATGGATACAGTTTCCGCTGGGCGAAGAACGTCGCTCCGGTTTTCTTATGCCCTTTATGGGCAATACCTCGAACAGCGGCTTTGAGATCGGCACCCCCTGGTACTGGAATATTGCCCCCAATCAGGACGCGATTATCACCCCTTACAACCTGAGCTTTCGCGGCCAGATGCTAAGCACCAATTACCGCTACCTGACCCACAGCAGTCGCGGCAATCTGGATGTGGAATACCTGTATAAAGACGATAAACTGGATGACGCCGAGCGCTATCTGCTGCACTTTAATAACCGCAGCCAGCTCAGCGAGCGGGTTAGCCTGAACCTGCTGGCCAACAATGCCTCCGACCCCGATTATCTGCTGGACATGGGCAGCAATATCAACATTACCAACACCACCCATCTGGAGCGCAATGCTCGCCTCAGCTACAGTGACAGCACCTGGCGCGCGGCGATGATGGCACAAAGCTTTCAGACTATCGATTCCCGCATCGCCAGCACTAACCGCCCCTATCGTCGACTGCCGCAAATCACCCTTAATGGCAAACACGGCAGCGAACTGGGTGACACCTATCTGCTGAGCCAGCTGGAGAGTGAATGGGTGGATTTCCAGCACGAAGACGCCAGCAAGGTTCAGGGTTCCCGGCTACACCTCAACCCGAAATTAACGATTCCCTGGCAGGGCAATGCCTGGCATCTGAAACCTTCACTGGGCCTGATGCACACGGCCTACGAACTGGATGACACCGCGCCGATTGAGGAACGCAACCTGCACAGCTTCAGCCTGGACAGCGGCCTGGTTTTCGAACGCAGCCTGGGTAAAAGCTCATTAATGCAGACACTGGAACCACGGCTGTTTTATCTGAATATTCCCTACGAAGATCAGAGTGCTATCCCGCTGTTTGATACCACCCAGCAGAACTTCAGCTTTGCCTCGCTGTTCAGGGAAAATCGCTTTAACGGCATCGACCGTATTGGCGATGCCAACCAGCTAACCCTGGCACTAAGTAGCCGCTTTCTCGACAAAAGCAACGGCCATGAACTATTCAATATCAATATTGGTCGTATTTACTACCTGGACCAGCAACAGGTGGGATTAACCAGCACGACAGCGCCTATTGAGGCAGACAGCTCTGATATCATTGCCGAATTTAACAGTGATCTGAACAACTGGCGCAGCCGTGGCACGCTGCAATGGAGCACCGAGACGGATCGCTCGGATAAGCGTAGCCTGCAGTTAAGCTATGCCGCATCGGAAAAAGCGGTATTTAATATCGGCTACCGTTTTTTTCGCAACCCAACAGATGAAAGCCTGAACATAGAACAGACCGATCTGTCGTTTGCCCTGCCACTCGGCAATCACTACTCGCTATTCAGTCGCTGGAATTATTCACTCACTGATCAGCGTGACCTGGATACAATTTTCGGCGTTGAATATGAATCCTGCTGCTGGGCCCTGCGACTTATTTCACAGCGCTATGTACGGGATGACAGTGCCGCTACCGGCAACGAGTATAATGCATCGATTATGCTGCAGTTTGTACTCAAAGGCTTCGGCAGTATTTCTGACAGAGAAGCAACCAGCACATTAACCAATGCTATTCTTGGCTACCAACCGGATTTTTAACACTATGCAAACCATGCGATTTTCAGTTTTACTTTACATTATCCTGATCTTCAGTCTCGTCATAAGCACACCGGCCAGGGCGATTGAGAAAATCGATTCAATTGCCATTATTGTCAATGACGAAGTCATTACCCAGCAGCAGATTGAAAACCGCTTTAATGATTTCAAACAACAACTTCTGCTGCAGGGTCAATCACTACCCGATGATGAATTACTGAAAAAGCAGGTAATCGAGCGCATGATTATCGACAGCATCCAGTTACAGATGGCCAGAACCCAGGGTATCAGTGTGGACGACCTGAGCCTCAACCAGGCGCTTGAAAATATTGCGCAGAATAACAACACCACGCTGGACGGACTGCGCCGCACACTCAATAGCAAGGGCATCAGTTATGAAAATTTTCGTGAACAGACGCGTCGCGATATTATTATCCAGCAATTACAGCAACGGGTTATTTACAGCACGGTAAAAGTCTCACCCCAGGAAATTGATATTTTTCTGGAGCAACAGAAACAGTCCGGTGACGCAAGCAATGATAAATACCATCTGGCACATATCCTTATCGCCACACCGGAAGCCGCATCACCGGACGAAGTTTCTGCCGCACTTACCAAGGCCAAACAGGCGATTGAGCGCATACAACAGGGTGAGGAATTCAGTGATGTCGCTCTGCGCTTTTCCGATGGACGCCACGCACTGCAGGGTGGCGATCTGGAATGGCGCGGTGCTGCAGAACTGCCGCCACTGTTTTTAAATACCGCGCGTCAACTGGAAAAGGGCGAAGTATCAAAGCCCTTACGCAGTGCCGGTGGATTCCATATTCTCAAACTGATTGACAAGCAAACCCAGAATTACCTGGTGAAGCAGACCCATGCACGCCATATATTAATCAAAACCGACCAGATCACCAGCGACGACGAAGCCAGAAACACACTGCTAAGCATCAAGCAACGACTGGATAAGGGCGAAGACTTTGCAGCACTGGCTGAAGAATTTTCCCAGGACCCGGGCTCAAAAAGCAAAGGTGGCGATCTCGGCTGGGCCAGTGAAGGCAGTTTTGTGCCACGCTTTACCCAGGTTATGGACTCACTCGATAAGGGTGAAATTTCCGAACCATTCAAGAGCCAGTTTGGCTGGCACATACTGCAGGTACTGGACCGCCGCGAGGAAGATGAAACCGAACAACGCATACGTCAGAAGGCTGAAATGGCGATTCAGAAACGCAAGGCGGATGAAGAGCTACAGCTGTGGTTAAGACGCAGCCGCGATGAAGCCTATGTTGAATTTGTCAATGAGAGCAACGATTAATGCCGGCGATTATTGCCATTACGCCCGGCGAACCGGCGGGTATAGGTCCGGACCTTGCCGTAATCAGCGCGCAGGGGACGATGGATGCCATTCCACTCTACTTTGCAGACCCTGAGTTACTAAGGTCCCGTGCCGCTGAACTGAATCTTGATATTCAGATAGAGACAATTTCTTCACTGGATGAGCTTGCGCAAATCACACTCACTGACCAGCCCGGAAAGATGCTGGTGTATCCGGTTCAGCTTGCGGCTGAAGCCATAGCGGGAAAGCTGGACAGGCAAAACGCAGGCTATGTACTGGAGTGCATTCGCCTGGCGGTTGAGTCGATACAACAGGGTTACTGTCATGCATTAATGACCGGGCCGATCCACAAGGGCGTGATTAATGATGCCGGTATCCCTTTCTCCGGCCATACCGAATACCTGGCTGAACTGACTTCAGCCACGCCGGTGATGATGCTGGCAGCCGAAGCGGAAAAACTGCGTGTTGCACTGGTCACCACCCACCTGCCTTTAAGCCAGGTGAGCGCAGCCATTACACCACAGGCGCTGGAGCAGGTGCTACGCATTCTGCACCACGACCTGCAGCAGAAATACGCCATTACCGATCCGCATATCCTGGTCTGCGGCCTGAACCCCCATGCCGGGGAAGGCGGCCATATGGGCATGGAGGAAATCGAGGTCATAGAACCGGTGTTGCGCCAACTCCGTGACGAGGGCATGCACCTCACAGGTCCCTTGCCCGCCGATACCCTGTTCACGCCGAAACACTTGCAGCAGGCCGATGCGGTACTGGCGATGTACCATGACCAGGGGCTACCGGTACTTAAATATGTCGGCTTTGGTCATGCGATTAATATCACCCTGGGATTGCCGATTATTCGCACTTCGGTTGACCATGGCACCGCGCTGGATCTGGCCGGCAGCGGTCGCATCGATAATGGCAGCTATATGGCAGCCTTACACAGTGCCATTTTTCTCGCCAGTCAGCAGCTGAAACACCAGGTTTAATTATGTCGATACAACACCGCGCACGAAAACGTTTCGGGCAGAATTTCCTCTCCGATGCCAGCATTATTCAGCGTATTATCCAGAGCATTAACCCCAAATCCGGGGAACCACTGGTCGAAATCGGCCCGGGCCTGGGCGCGCTCACCTGCCCGCTGCTGCAGATAGTGGGTGAAATGGACGTGATCGAGCTTGATCGCGACATTATCCCCAAACTGCAACTCAATTGCGGGCTGGATTACAGCAGCCAGAATAAATTGCGGGTACATAATGTAGATGTGCTCAAATTCGACTTTGCCTCACTGCACACCGAGCAGCCACTGCGCATCCTCGGCAACCTGCCCTACAATATTTCAACACCGATTATTTTTCATCTGGTGAGCTACAGTGCGCTGATTCAGGACATGTTCTTTATGCTACAGAAGGAAGTGGTTGATCGACTCGCCGCCGGCCCCAATGACAATAACTACAGCCGCCTGTCTGTCATGGCTCAATACCACTTTCGGGTGACACCGCTGTTCCTGGTACCACCCGAGGCCTTTGTGCCCGCACCCAAGGTCGACTCGGCCATTGTGCGCCTGGTACCCCACCGGGAAAAGCCGGTGCAGGTAGCAGACGAAGCGGAATTTGCCCGCCTGGTGAGCACCGCCTTCTCACAGCGCCGTAAAACCCTGCGCAATGTACTGCGGGATACCTGCACTGAGCAACAGCTGATCGACGCGGGCATTGATCCAGCGGCACGGGCGCAGACCCTGAGCCTGCAGCAGTTCGCGGATTTACACAACAGCCTGTGTGGTTAAAATACCAGTACTAAATGGGTTAATATAAGCCCTCAACTTCTGCTAAGCTGGCCTAACTGCAATACACCTATGGCAAAAACAATGAATGAAGATACCTACAAGATCAATGTGGAAGTAACACCCAATTACATTGAGGAACAGTCAAGCCCCGACCAGAATCACTATGTGTTTTCATACACGGTCACCATTACCAATGATGGAAAAATGCCGGCCCGTCTGCTCACACGCCACTGGATAATCACCGATGCCATGGGTGAGATTCAGGAAGTAAAAGGCGATGGCGTTGTCGGTGAACAACCTTATCTCAAACCCGGCGAAGGTTTCCAGTACACCAGTGGGACCATGATGAAAACCTCCAGTGGCTCAATGACTGGCAGCTATCAGATGCTTGCTGAAGATGGTTACCACTTTGAAGCAAATATTCCAGAGTTCTATCTGCTCGCACCCACCACACTGCACTAGACCGTATGGGTTTAAAGCACAGTTACACGCTCCTCGCGCCGCTGTACGATGCGGTGGTAAAAAATGCCACCGCCTCAATGCGCAAATCCAGTTTACAGCGTCTGCAGATGACAGAAAGACAGCATGTGCTGATCAATGGCATTGGCACCGGCCTTGACCTGCCCTATCTACCCACACACCATCAGTACACTGCCACTGACCTGACACCGGCAATGCTTAAATACTGTCAACGTCGCCTGGCTGACTATGAGCTGGAAATGCAGCTGCACACGGCCGACGTTATGCAACTGCCCTTTACAGACAATCATTTTGACATAGTGCAGATGAACCTGATTCTCGCTGTGGTGCCACAACCCCTGCTCGCCCTGCAGGAAGCTGTGCGTGTACTCAAACCCGGCGGAAAAATATTCATAATGGATAAATTTCTTAAACCGGGTGAAACAGCGACGTTACGTAAAGCCGTGAATCTGCTTATGCGGCATATCGCGACACGCACCGATGTGGTTTTCGAGGAACTACTGGCTGAGTGTCCCCAGCTAGAATTAATTAACGATAAACCCGCCTTACTTAATGGCTGGTTCCGATTAATTGACCTGGAAAAGAAACACTGATGGCGACTTATGCAATTGGTGATGTACAGGGCTGTTACCAATCATTACAGGATTTACTTGTAAAAATTAATTTTCGTTCCGATAAGGACAAGTTGTGGTTTGCCGGTGATATTGTCAACCGCGGGCCGGATTCGCTGCGGACACTGCGTTTTATAAAATCACTGGGTGACAATGCGATCTGTGTACTTGGTAACCACGACCTGCATCTGCTTGCCATAGCCCATGGCAGTGGCAAACCACACAAAAAAGACACAGTTGACGACATACTCCACGCAGCCGACCGAGTACAACTGCTCGACTGGCTGATTCAGCGCCCACTGATGCATTACAAAAAAAAGCATCACACCTGCCTGGTGCACGCAGGTATCTATCCGGCATGGACCACTGAACAGGCACTCGCCAACGCCCATGAGGTAGAGAAAGTTTTACAAAGCCATAAGGCACATGAGTTTTTCGGACATATGTACGGCAACAAGCCATCGCGCTGGAATAATGAACTAGGCGGCTGGGAGCGTTTGCGTTTTATTACCAACTGTTTTACCCGCATGCGTTACATCCGTGACAATATGAAACTCTGCCTGAAAGAAAAGGGCAACCCAGGCAAGCAGCCAGACGGGATCCTGCCCTGGTTTGACTTCGCCAGCATGCAACAGGGTGTAAATATCGACAGAGAATTGAATATTGTGTTCGGTCACTGGTCGACCTTGAAAGACCCGGAGCACAAGCATCTGTATCCACTGGATACGGGCTGTTTATGGGGTGGGAAACTAACGGCGCTTAAAATTGACAGTGAAATGCGCAAACGGAAGAGCGTCAGCTGCCCGAAATGGCAGGAGTTAATTGATTAAATAGCAGATGTGTATCAAGCAGAAATAGAAAATTATCAGCTACTTTTTATACTGATACACGGCGCTGATATTCGACAATATCAAAATCATAATTGTTGTTCTCGTCCGCCAGCACCGACTGCTGTGAAACAACTTCCCACTCGCACATATCCACTTCAGGAAACCAGGCATCACCGTCACATGCTGTTTTTACGTGAGTCAGATAAAGTTTATCCGCCTTACCAATCATCTGCTGATACAGGTTGGCACCACCGATAATCATCACTTCATCAGCTTCAGTGTCCTGACTGGCTTCGCGCAGGGCTTCATCGATAGTTGAAACAGGCACCACACCCTCATGGCTGAATTCACCACGTGTGAGTACAATATTTTTACGCCCCGGCAATGGGCGACCAATCGACTCGAATGTTTTGCGTCCCATTATAATCGGCTTTGCCATGGTCACCTGTTTAAAATGCCTGAAGTCAGCAGGCAGGTGCCAGGGCAGCGCGTTATCTGCACCAATCAGACGATTCTCGTCCATTGCCGCAATCATAGAAATTATCATGTAAACACTAGCCTTGAATTCATCTCTCTACTAAATAGAAATTGGCGCTTTAATGTGCGGGTGTGCCTGGTAATCTAGCAGCTCGAAATCATCAAACGTGAAGTCAAAGATATCCCTGACTTGAGGATTTAATTTCATTGTCGGCAATGGGTAGGGGGTACGTGATAACTGCTCATCTACCTGCTGCAGATGATTATTATAAAGATGCGCATCCCCGAGGGTGTGTACAAAATCACCAGGTTCCAGGCCCACCACCTGGGCAACCATCATGGTCAACAGGGCGTAAGAGGCGATATTAAAGGGTACGCCAAGAAAAATATCTGCACTGCGCTGATACAACTGACATGAGAGTTTGCCATCTGCAACATAAAACTGGAAAAACGCATGACAGGGTGCCAGCGCCATACGCCCCTGCTTTACGTTTTCCTGCGGACTCACCGACTCATCCGGCAAATCTGCTGCATTCCATGCCGACACAATAATACGCCGGCTATTTGGATTGTTCTGCAGCAACTGGATAATTTCTTTTATCTGGTCAATATGCCTGCCATCCGGTGTTGGCCAGTTACGCCATTGATAGCCATAGACAGGCCCCAGCTCCCCCGTATCATCCGCCCATTCATTCCAGATTTTTACCCCGTTATCCGTTAGATAGCGGGTATTGGTCTCACCTTTTAAAAACCACAAGAGCTCATGAATAATTGACTTCAAATGGCATTTTTTCGTGGTTACCAGGGGAAACCCCTGTGACAGATCAAAGCGCATCTGGTAGCCAAATACGGATACGGTACCGGTACCGGTACGGTCACCTTTTTGTACACCGTTCTCCTTAACATGTCGCATTAAATCTAGATACTGTTTCATTTTTTAACGGTCTGTTTTTTGTAAGCAAGAAATAGAATAATCAGTCCGGCGATAATCATCGGCACGGATAGCTGCTGACCTTTGGTCATCCAGTCGAACATCACAAAGCCAAGGTGTGAATCGGGCGTTCTGAAAAATTCAGTAGTAAACCTGAACACACCATAGGCTAATAGGAACACGCCGCTGACTGCCATGACCGGCCTGGGCCTGGAAGAAAACACCAGCAGAATCAAAAACAGTAACAGGCCTTCAGTTAGTGCCTGATAAAGTGATGAAGGATGACGTGCAATATGGTCACCGAAATCCATCAGCCAGGGCAGTGACGAGTCGGCTGGACGACCCCAAAGTTCTTTATTGATAAAGTTACCCAGTCGGCCAAAGCCAAGACCAATCGGCACCATCGGTGCGATAAAATCACTCACCTGGAAAAACGTCTTACCGGTTTTCCGCGCAAACAGATAGAGCGCGATAAACACACCCAGCATGCCACCGTGGAATGACATACCCCCTTCCCAGATGCGCAGGATAATAAGCGGGTTGTCTAAAAACACATCAAAATTATAAAACAGGATATAGCCGATACGCCCACCCAGAATAACGCCCAGCGCACCGTAGAAAATAACATCGGATACCTGCTGGCGGTTCCATCCGGAATTTTTATCCCGTGCCCGCACGGAGCCCAGCCACCAGGCGCCGAGAAAACCAAACAGGTACATCAGGCCATACCAGTGGACTTTAACCGCGCCCAGATCCAGTGCGACAGGGTTGATATCGGGATATGTAAGCATGGTGGAATGTTACCAGAAATGCGGAGGGAATTCGGCTATAAACGACAAGGATCGGGGGATTATTTCGGCTGTGGAATCTAGTTGTTTGTGTGTAGCTTAACGCGCTGTTATTTAAAAAATACTCGTAGATGCCTGCTAAATAGAACATGTAGCTTATGCGAGCCGTGAGGTACTCTGATTAGCTTATGAGGGCAAGATACCACTGTCCTACTTTATTCGGGCTTCCTGCCCTCACCCCTGCGGGGCCGTGGTACTCGTCAGTATTGTAGCGATAAACATGTCTGCTACTTTATTCGCCCCATCCCTGGGGCTGCCTGTTAGCTGAATACCTACACGCCGTTGCACCATTCAATTGAGTTCCCTGCGGGCCGTGGGTTCGCATCAGTACTGTAGAGATAAACATGACTGCTACTTTATTCGGGCTTCCTGCCCTCACCCCTTCGGGGCCCGGGTGGTAAAGGCATCCACCCGGTTCAAAATCGTTCCGGACGATTTTGTCACATACCCGTGTAGTGGCAGCAGGGCATTGTCAGCATATAAAAAAAGGCCGAGTGGATGGTTATCCACTCGGCCTTTTTAGGTATTAAATCCTGGCAGGTTTTTGCGTGCAAAGAGGGCACGCAATCATGGGTGGCGTCAGCCACACCACGCTTAGGACACTGCCCCAACTCCTTATTCCAGACA
>DATCTK010000027.1:0-15433 GCA_036567985.1 Gammaproteobacteria bacterium
CGCACGCACCGGGCGCGCCCACAGCAAACTCTACCGAGAAGAACGGGAACGCCCGGTACTGCTCTGGGTGGATTACCGCCAGCCGATGTTTTTTGCCACCCGACAGCATTTCAAATCGGTACTGGCGGCCAGGGTCGCGGCACTGCTGGCATGGAGTGCCAGCTATCACGGTGATCGACTGGGCGGGCTGATTTTTTCCGAACAGGGCCACAGCGAATTACGCCCGGCCCGGGGCAAAAGCGCCAGCCTGCATTTTATTCAGCAACTGACACAACAGCAGGCGACCGCATCTATTGCCATGCACACACCTGTGGCACCCGACATTGCAGCCACTGCCGCCGCCGATTCACTGGCACGGCTGCAGCATGTCAGCAAACCCGGCTCGCTGATTTTTTTAATCAGTGATTTTCGCGATATGAATGAAGCGGCCTGGTTGCGTCTCAGCCAGCTCAGCCGCAATGCCGACCTGGTGCTGATTTCTGTATCCGATCCACTGGAACAGCAACTGCCACCTGCCGGTGATTACAAAATCAGCGATGGGCAGCGTGAACTTAATCTCAGCACCTATTCGCCACAGCAGCGCCAGCAATATGCACAACGCTTCTTAATGCAGCAACAGACACTGCAGGACAAGTGCCGGCAGCTGTCGATGCACCTGATTAACATCTCCACCGCAGATGATTATCTGCGTGTGCTGCAGCAGGGCCTAGGTTTACAGACAATGGGTTTACAGATGACAGCGACTGCAGCGAGACGGGCAAGGTAACCATGTTCGAGTCTGCATTCCCTTTAATAAACAGTGCAGTCAATAACCTGCCGGTAAATCCGGCGGACGGCCTGCAACTGCGCGATATTCATTTACCGGACGCGGTCAGCTGGTGGCCACCGGCGATCGGCTGGTGGCTAACGCCGCTGCTACTGGTTTTACTTGCACTGGCCTTTATTGCACTGCGACGCATCTTACGCAAGCGTCGCCGGAACGCGAGTAAAAAAATCGCCGTTGCCGAACTGCAGCGCATTAAACAGCACTATGCCGACAACGGCGATGCACTACACAATCTGCGTGAGCTCTCAATTTTATTGCGCCGTGTAGCCTTAAGTTATCTGCCCAGGGAACACAGTGCCAGTCTTACCGGGGAAGCCTGGATTGCGCAACTCAATCAGCTCGCACAACACCAGGTATTTAGCGAACAGCATCTTGAACTGCTTACCCGCGGCGTTTACCAGCCGCAACTCGAAACCGACCTGACGCCGTTATTAAAACAGTGCGAGCAATGGCTACAACAACTGCCCAACAACGCAACTGCGAGGCCGCGCAATGAACGGTGAGTTTTTCAGTGTATTTAATATGGGACAGCTGGAATTCGCCTGGCCCTGGCTGCTGTTATGCCTGCCGCTGCCCTGGCTGGTGCGCCGACTCTTGCCCGCGCGCCACAACCAACACGACCAGGCATTACATGTGCCGTTTCTCGATGACTTCAGCCCACTGCAACAAAGCCGCGGCGGCAGCTATAAAAACCGCTGGCTATTATTGCTCGCCAGTCTTGCCTGGTGTTGCCTGGTGATTGCCGCCGCACGCCCGCAGTGGTCGGGTGATGCCGTGGATATTCCGCTCACCGGCCGTGAGCTGATGCTGGCGGTGGACTTGTCCGCCAGTATGTCGATTGAGGATTTTGAAATAAACGGCCAGCAGGTCAATCGACTGCAGGCGGTAAAACAGGTTGCCGGTGAATTTATCCAGCAACGCCAGGGGGATCGTATTGGCCTGATACTGTTTGGTGAACAGGCCTACCTGCAAACCCCGTTAACCTTTGATACACGCACCGTAAACACCATGTTGCAGGAGGCGCTGATTGGCATTGCCGGCAAGGCAACCGCAATTGGTGACAGCATCGGCCTGGCGATCAAACGCCTCAACAACCAGTCGGCACAGAGCCGGGTACTGATTCTATTAACCGATGGCGAAAACACCGCCGGTGAAGTCACGCCACTTAAAGCTGCTGAACTGGCCGCCAGCCAGGATTTAAAAATCTATACCATTGGTGTGGGTGCCGCCAGCCGCGAAGTCGGTGGGCTGTTTTTTAATCGCAGCATCCGAAACAACGAGATCGATGAAAAAACCCTGACCGAAATTGCACAACTTACTGGCGGGCGTTATTTCCGCGCCCATGATCTGCAGGAGCTGGATCAGATTTATGCACTGATTGATCAGCTGGAGCCGATTCAACAACAGAGCCAGAGTTTTCGTCCGGTCAAATCGCTGTATACCTGGCCACTGTCGCTGGCGCTATTGCTCAGCACACTGATACTGCTGCACAAACTTCTGCAACCCTATGCATTAACGTTGCGTGCACGAATCGCAGATAAATTTTTACCCGGGAGGCACAGGTGATCGACATACTCACTAACCTGCACCTGCTCAGACCCTGGTGGTTACTGGCGCTGATTCCAGCAGCAGCACTGATCTGGTTCTATAGCCGCAGTCATTCGCAGAGTCGCAGCTGGGCCGCGATCATTGATCAGCGCCTGTTGCCCCATGTACTACAGGGCAATAACAGCGTAATGAGCAAACGCCGTCACAGGCGATATTTTATCCTGCTCTTTTTACTCAGCAGCCTGCTGATTGTGGCACTGGCTGGCCCCGTATTCGAGCAACGCCCGCAACCGGTTTTCAAAGCCCAGTCAGCACTGGTGCTGGTGCTTGACCTGTCACGCTCAATGGATGCAGCCGATGTAAAGCCCAGTCGCCTCAGTCGCGCGCATTACAAGCTCAGCGATATTCTCAAGCAGCGCCGTGAAGGCCAGACCGCGCTGATTGTGTATGCCGCCGATGCCTTTGTGGTCAGCCCGCTCACCGATGATGCGGCGACGATTGAATCACAGATTTCTGCACTGCAAACCGGGATTATGCCGGCACAGGGAAGCCGCCTGGATCGCGCGCTGCAAAAAGCGCAAACGCTGTTTTATAATGCGGGTCATCAACGCGGCGAAATTATTGTGCTCAGTGACAGCGTCAATGCCGAAGACATTGAAACAGGTCGCGAGCTGCAACAACAGGGTTTTAATATTTCGGTGCTGGCGATTGGCACAGCCGATGGGGCACCCATACCAGCCGATACGGGAGGCTTTCTAAAAGACACTTCCGGCTCGATTGTAATCAGCAAACTGGATAGCACTGCATTGCAACAACTGGCCCAGGCCGGCGGTGGTGACTTTACCCGACTCACTGCCAGTGATAATGATATTAACCGACTGCTCTCCGGACTCAGCACCAAACCGCAACTGGACCCGCTCGCTGAAACCGGCCAGTCACTAACAACTGACCGCTGGCATGAGGAAGGCCCGTGGTTATTACTGTTACTCATTCCCTTTGCCGCATACGCGTTTCGTCGTGGGCTGGTGTTTCTGTTACTGATTTTTATTCTGCCGATGCCACAACCGGCACAGGCAGTTGAATGGGATCAGCTGTGGAAAAACAATAACCAGCGCGCATTGCAACAATTACAACAGGGCAATGCACAGCAGGCCGCTGAACTGTTTGAAACACCCACATGGCAGGCTGCCGCCGAATACCGCGCCGGCAATTACGCAAAGTCGGCAGATATTTTAAAATCAATCGATAATGCCGATGCCCATTACAACCGCGGCAATGCACTGGCAAAAACCGGTGCCTACGATGAGGCGCTGCAGGCCTATAAACGTGCACTTGAACTGCAGCCTGAGCATGAGGATGCACGCTACAATAAACAGCAGGTTGAACAGACTTTGCAGAACCAGCAAAATGAAAAACAGCAATCCTCAGAGGATGAGTCGGATAGCAATGAGCCCTCTGAGGATGATCAGTCCGATACAAATAAGACCGATGACAATCAGAACGGGGATAGCAAATCACAGAATAATCAAAGCACTGGCAGTCAACCGGAAGAGGACAAGTCTGAAAATGACCAGGCCACAGGTGATCAGAACAATAGCGACCCAGGCAATGACGAACAATCCGGGCAGAATCCGCCACAGGCCAAGCCGGACAGTTCACAGTCAGAAGCTGAAACTGCAGAAACTGAACAGCAGGCACAGGCACAACAGGCAGCGGATAAACCCGATGGCGAATCCACCGATGAACCGCTGGATCTGCAACAGCAGCAGACGCAACAATGGTTGAAGAAAATCCCCGATGATCCCGGCGGCCTGTTGCGCAGAAAATTCCACTATCAATACGGTCGCGAACCACGACAGGATGAACAGCAGGCATGGTAACCACTGATCAGAACATGAACAGACACGCAAACAATCACGGCTTTGCACGCATAATGATAACGAAACGATTGCAGTTTATCGGCCAGCTGTTGCTGTTAACTCTACTGTTGTTAACTCTGCCGCTGTTTAATGGCGGATTCGCGCAGGCGGCCGATATCCAGGTAAAGATTGATCGTCAACTGATCGAAGCTAACCAGACCTTTACCCTGCAGTTTGAAAGTAGCGATGATATTGACGCTGAGCCGGACTTCAGTCCTCTGGAAAAGGATTTCCGCATTATCAGCCAGAGTAGCGGCAGTAATATCAGTATTATTAATGGCGAATACCAGAAAAGCCGACAATGGAGCCTGACCCTGATCGCGCTGCGTGATGGCAAGCTGACCATTCCCTCAATTCAGTTTGGCAAGGACAAAAGCCGCGCCTACCAGATCGAAGTACAACCGGTTAAAGCCTCTGAACCGGGCAGCCAGGCGGATTTTATTTCCGAACTGGAGGTGAGCCATGAGCAACTTGTCGTCCAGGGTGAGCTGGTAGTCACCCAGCGTTTACTCAGCTCACGCAATATCACTGCCTATGAATTCTCACCCCTGCAAACCAGCGGCGTTGAGGTTGCGACTGAACCTCTGGGTGACGTTAAGCAATACCAGACCCGCCGTGGAAACAAGGCCTACCTGGTGCTCGAACAACGCCATGCAATTTATCCGCAGGCAGCGGGCGAGCTGACGATTGAACCCAGCCTGGCCAGTGCGCGCATTGCGCTCAATAGTGGTTCCGGTTTCGATCCGTTTCGCAGCAATACACAAACGGTGCGTCGCACCTCCCCTGCCAGAAACATTCAGGTCGCCCCTGTAGCCAGTGGCTTCAGCGGCAGGCACTGGTTGCCTGCCCGTGAAGTGCAGCTGGTGGAGGAATTTCCAGATGGCGACTCCTTTAAAGTGGGCGAACCCATTACCCGCACACTGTCCTTACTGGTGAACGGGCAGATGGCGTCGCAATTACCCGAATTTGAATTGCCCGAGATTAAAGACCTTAAACAGTATCCCGATAAACCGCTGCTTAATAACAGCAAGAGTGATAGCGGCATTATCGGTGTACAACAGATCAAGGTCGCACTGATTCCCGGTAAGGCCGGAACCTACACCTTGCCTGTAATGGAAATCCCCTGGTGGAACACACAAAATGGAAAAATGGAAATTGCGCGACTGGATGCCCGCAGTTTTAAGGTAACACCGGCAGGCGCGACTCCTGGCACCGATAAAGATAGCGCGCCGAAGATCATCTCGACACCGGCAGATAATGCACCGCCAGTGTCACCTGCGGTTACTGATGAATCCGCCGAGCCCGCTAACGCTGATCAAACTGCAAACACATCGGCAGACAACACACAAAGCAGCACCCTGTGGAAACTGCTGTCGTTATTACTGGCACTGGGCTGGCTGGCAACCCTGGTGTTTTTTATGCGTCGCAAAACGGCAACCACAACATCTCATAATAACCAGCCAGCACAACCATCCTCTGTCGCTGCTGCGCGCCGCCAGCTTAAATCCGCCTGTGATTCGGCTAACCCACAGAAAATCAAGAATGCACTGTTACAATGGGGCAATGCCTTATTTACCGATCAAGCGCTACACTCACTGGGCCAGCTGGCCTCACGCATCGCTTCACAGCCCAACAGCAGCGAGTTAAGCCAGCGGCTCAATCAACTGAATGAGTGCCTGTATAACAACAGCTCGGCTGACTGGCGCTGCGATAATTTGCTCACACTGTGCCAGGCATTTGAACAGACACAGACGACTAAAACATCGAGCGAACATGAGCCACAACTTGAAGACCTGTATAAATAAACCGGCATTCAAACCAGGTTTAAAGCCACAAGGAAATCATTATGAATACATTATTAGTTACCGGCAGCAATCGCGGCATTGGCCTGGAAATCGTCAGGCAATATGCGCAACTGGGATGGCAGATTCATGCCTGTTGTCGACAGCCGAATAATGCGCAGGAGTTACAGTCACTGGCAAAAAACAATTCAGCCATTCAGATTCATCCACTGGACATCAGTGACGAAACGCAGATTGCTGCGCTAGCAGACGAGCTTAAGGATAGCAGCATTGATCTGCTGTTTAATAATGCCGGCATTTATGGACAGCAGAACGCATCCTTTGGCAACACCGATAGCCAGCAATGGCTGGACTGTTTTTATATCAACTGCATTGCACAACTGAAAATGTGCGAGGCCTTTGTTGAACAGGTGGCGAGAAGCCAGCATAAAACCATTGCCAGTATGAGCAGCAAAATGGGCAGCATGGCGGACAATGGTTCCGGCGGCAGTTATGTGTATCGCTCGTCCAAGGCGGCATTGAATGCAGCGATGAAAAGTGTGTCAATTGACCTTAAACCACGGGGCATTAAAGTAGCGATTCTACACCCCGGCTGGGTGCTCACCGACATGGGCGGACCCCATGCAGAAATCAGCACCGCTGAATCGGTGCAGCAGATGCGTACTACACTGGAAAATCTGACACTGGATACCAGCGGCAGTTTTTTTGAAATAGACGGCTCAATTATTCCCTGGTAGGCATGCAGTGGCAATAACCACAGGCATCAGTCGCAATTATTTACTGCGGCTGATGTAATCTTTATAGTTTTTCTCGTAATCGTTGAGATTTTCCTCCAGTGCTTCACGGTATAAATTGGTGAAGTACTCAATGGCCATCGCCTTGTCTTTCTGGAAGTCCGCCAGATCCCTGCTGGTGGAGGCAAACATAAAGGCATTGAAGCGCGCCGCAGAAAACAGCAGCGAGGTACTGACCTTGCCATTGCGCTCACTGTCACATTGTTTATTGGCAAGCTGGATGTACTCATCGGTCATTTGCCAGAATTTTTCGTCGCGTTCTTCTTTACTCATAACTCACCTTAAGGAAATTTTGCATTAGCCATTCGCTGTCGGTGCCGCACGCAGCTGTTTAGTGTTGGCCTGTCCCTGTTTACTTGCATTCCAGCCAAACTCACCCTGCCATTGCTGCTGTTTGAAATCCAGCTTGAGCCAGCTGGGCACATAGGCCGTCTGGTTTTTGATTTCAAAGTCGGTAACCGGCGGCGGCCCTGCATAGTCGGATACCGGGCAGGCTTTGGTCATTACCGTATTAAAGCGCACGTAAACCGCGCCACTGAGTTTTTGCGCCTGTGGCAGAAGTGCGGCAAATTCCGCATCATCCAGTTGCCAGATGCCCGGCTGTTGTTCGGTGGAATAATAGGCAATGCGCTTGCCCAGCAGGCAACTGAAGTACACCTGCACTTCAATGATCAGTGGCACGCTTAATTGCTGCGCCTGCCGCTCGGCGGCTGCAGACAGGGTGATGGTCATGGGTTTATTATGAAAGATCAGTTGCTGCTGCATGGTGTCGGCCCCTCGATCGGCTGAGCGACTATTATTATTGTTGTATTATTTATTCAGCAAGGCGGCATTCCGCTTTACAGCTAGCCGCCGGTATAGGACATAAAGCGCAGGACCTTTTCCGGCTTTTCATTGAATTCGTGTTTTTCCGGCTTTAGATTGATCGCCGTGAGAATCGCCTGTTCCAGTTCTGCATCACTTGCACCGGCACGCAATAACGGGCGCAATTCAAAGTTATCTTCCTGGCCCAGACAGGTGTAGATGGTACCATCCACCGACAGCCGTACCCGGTTACAGGTTTCACAGAAATGCTGTGACAGCGGGGTAATAAACCCGATATTGATATCCGTGCCCAGCACATTCATATAACGCGCCGGACCACCGCCGGGCATTACCCCGGGCACCAGTTCAAAACGTTTTGCCAGCCGCGCCTTGATCTCCTGCAGATTGACATACTGGTCGGTCGCCTTGCGTCCCATGTCACCCACCGGCATGGTCTCGATAAAGCGCAGGGTAAAACCGTGTTGTGCACAGAACTCCACCATCCGCTCCACTTCGTGATCGTTAACGCCCTTCATTAATACCATATTGATTTTAATCGGACTCAGACCTGCGGCCTTTGCTGCCATCAGGCCATCAATAACCTTTTCCAGTTTGCCACCGGTGAGCTGTTTAAAGGTGTCTGCATTGAGGCTGTCGAGACTGACATTAATACGACTGATGCCGGCGGCCTTGAGCGCTTCGGCATGCTTGCTCATGCGTGTGCAGTTGGTGCTAAGGGACAGGTCTTCCAGACCCGGTAATGCTGACAGTCGTTGCGCCAGCTGCGCGACATTCTTGCGCACCAGTGGCTCGCCGCCGGTGAGGCGAATACGGCGAGTGCCCATGCGTGTAAAGGCGGCAATCACCCGCTCCAGCTCGTCAAAGCTCAGCCAGTCTTCCGGCTCGTGAAAATCACGAAACTGTTTCGGCATGCAGTAACTGCAACGCAGGTCGCAGCGGTCGGTGACCGAAACACGCACATAGTCTATGCTGCGTCCAAACTGGTCGATCAGGGCGGTTTGTGTCATGGTCGTTGATCCTCACATAGACCGGCTATGCATGAATGAGACCCAGTGGGTGGCTCAGGCTATCCTGACTAATAAAGTGAGCGGGTGGGTCGCCTGGCTCATAAATACCTGAGTGGAATGCTATGAATAATATAAGAAAACACGCATATTCGCTACACCTTGCTTTGTAGGGTTATTTTTTCGCATGCCATCAGCAACCTGCATCGACCGCCAGCCACTATCCACCGATAACCACCCTGCCCGCAGTGACCGGCTTTTCCAGCTGATTTCAGAGGCAGCGCAACAGGGCAAAGCACCGTCTGTCTGGAAAGCGGATTCAACGGGCTTTACTGATAAGGGCCAGCGGGCAGGAATTACAACGAATTACCCGCAAAACCGCCGTTGTAGCGACAAATCCGACGCCACAACGGCGCCACAGCGGGAATAACCCTGTCGACGCGGGGTTTTGCCATCGGTAGACCGGCGTATTATGTGCTATACCTTTAAACCTTTTTCTCTTTAAGACCGTTTTCTCGGGCGCCTCACTACAGGGCCCTTTACCAATAACCTTTTTTAGGGTTGGTATCAAATAAAATAATCCAGCATATAAGAATTTTATGATTCGCTTAAGAAAGCTGATTAGCAATCTTGCGCTGGATCAATATAATCGTCCGTCACTTGTAAAAGGCAGGATCGAAGTATGACAACCAGAGTGATTCACGATGCGACCAAAGAACCAGCTGGCCGTGTCGAAACCAAAAACACTACCTGTTATATGTGTGCATGTCGTTGTGGTATCCGCGTAACCCTACGCGACAACGAAGTACGTTATATTCAGGGCAATCCAGACCACCCCTTAAATAAGGGCATTATCTGTGCGAAAGGCGCATCAGGCATTATGAAGCAGTACTCTCCTGCTCGCCTGACCAAGCCATTAAAGCGTAAAGAAGGCGCCATGCGTGGCGATTCTGAATTCGAGGAAATTTCCTGGGATGAAGCTTTCGACATGATGGAAGAGCGTCTGGCTCACATCCGCGCGACAGACCCCAAGAAATTCACCCTGATCACCGGCCGTGACCAGATGCAGGCACTGACCGGCATGTGGTCCAAGAACTACGGCACGCCAAACTACTCGGCGCACGGTGGCTTCTGCTCGGTCAATATGGCTGCGGGCATGATTTACTCCATCGGTGGTTCTTTCTGGGAATTCGGTGGCCCTGACCTGGAGCGTGCCAAATTACTGGTTATGATCGGTACAGCGGAAGACCATCACTCCAATCCATTAAAAATGGAACTCTCCAAGTTCAAGCGTAACGGTGGCCGCTTTATTTCGGTTAACCCGGTGCGTACCGGTTATTCAGCCATTGCTGACGAGTGGATTCCAATCAAGCCGGGCACGGATAACGCACTGTTCCTGGCGATTACTCGCGAACTGATCGAAACCGGTCTGTACGATCGCGAGTTCCTGAAAGATTACTCAAATGCCGGCCAGCTGGTTAACTGTGATGAGTCATCAGACGAGCACGGCATGTTCGTGCGCATGCAGGTGGACGCCGAAATAGGCTGCTTCGACGAGCAGAACCAGATGTGGTGGGACCGTCACACAAATACAGCAGTTCGCACGCACACGGAAGGCGCTGATCCATTCCTGCTGGGCTCGTTCACCATGGACGACGGCACCCCGGTTAAGCCATCTTTCCAGTTACTGAAAGAATCGGTTGAAGAGTACACCCCTGAGTGGGCCGCCAAGGTAACCGGTATTCCTGCGGACACCATCCGTCGCCTGGCCCATGAAATGGGTATAGTCGCCCGTGATGAGAAGATCGAGCTGCCAATTGCCTGGACCGACACCTGGGGGCGTGAACACAAGTCTGTTACCGGTAACCCGGTTGCCTTCCATGCGATGCGTGGCCTGGCGGCACACTCCAACGGCTTCCAGACCATTCGTGGCCTGTCCGTATTGATGTCTATCCTGGGTACGATTGACCGTCCTGGCGGTTTCCGTCACAAGGCACCTTTCCCGCGTCCAATCCCACCCTGTGCGAAGACACCGAAGGGTCCGGAAGGGGTTAAGCCGAATACGCCACTGGGCGGTATGCCCCTGGGTTTCCCGGCATCACCGGAAGACCTGTTCCTGGATGAGAACAATGGGCCTGTGCGCCTGGATAAAGGCTTCTCCTGGGAATTCCCGCTGTCGGCTCACGGCCTGATGCAGAATGCGATCACCAATGCATGGCGCGGCGACCCGTACAAAATTGACACCATGATGATCTTTATGGCGAACATGGCGTGGAACTCTTCAATGAACACCACTGAAGTTCGCGACATGCTGAACGATAAAGATGAAAATGGTGAGTACAAGATTCCATTCCTGATTGTGTCAGATGCATTCCATTCTGAAATGGTGGCCTATGGTGACCTGATTCTGCCAGACACCACCTATCTGGAGCGTCACGACGTTATCTCCATGCTGGACCGTCCTATTTCTGAATATGACGGCCCGGTTGATTCGGTACGTATCCCCGTGGTTCCACCAAAGGGTGAGTGCAAACCATTCCAGGAAGTATTAATTGAACTGGGTTCTCGCCTGAAACTGCCTGCATTCGTTAATGCCGATGGTTCACGCAAATTCCGTGACTACCCTGAATTCATCACCAACTTTGAAACCGAGCCAGGTTCCGGTATCGGCTTCCTCGCTGGCTGGCGTGGCAAAGGCGGCGAGAAATTCATGAAGGGTGAACCTAACCCTAACCAGTGGAAGATGTACGAAGAAAACAACTGTGTATTCCAGTACCACCTGCCGGTTTCATACCAGTACATGCGTAACTGGAACCAGGGTTACTTAACCTGGGCACAGGAACACCGTTTAACCAAGTACGATGAGCCAATCAACATTCATATTTACTCTGAGATTCTGCAGAAGTTCCGTCTGGCTGCACAGGGTAAACGTGCCGGTCGTCAGCCACCTGACCATCTGCGCGCACGTGTTGCAGAGCACTTCAATCCACTGCCCTTCTACTCGGATACATTAGAAGGCAAGTTAAGCGACAAGCAGAAGTACCCATTAAATGCAGTCACACAGCGTCCAATGGCGATGTACCACTCATGGGACTCACAGAACGCATGGCTACGTCAGATCCACGCACACAACTATCTGCATGTACATCCATCACTGGGTGAAAAGCATGGCTTTAAGGATGGTGACTGGATCTACTGCGAATCCATGCACGGTAAAGTTCGCTGCCTCGCGCGTTTCTCGGAAGCGCTGGAGCCAGGCACCGTATGGACCTGGAATGCTATCGGTAAGGCAAAGGGTGCATGGAACCTGTCTGAAGACGCTAACGAGTCACAGAAGGGCTTCCTGCTGAACCACCTGATCGCAGAAGAGCTACCTAAAAATGAGTGCGGTGAGCACATCTCCAACTCTGACCCGGTAACCGGCCAGGCGGCCTGGTATGACGTACGCGTACGTGTTTACAAGGCAGAAGATGATGCCGATTGCTCGTTACCACAATTTAAACCAATGCCAGTACTACCAGGCATGAGCATACGTCGTAAGTGGCAGGGCTTCTTTGCCGGTAAGTTTGATAAAAAGGGGGCTAAATAATGACCCAGCTAGCTCTGATTATTGACCTGAATGTATGCGTAGGCTGCAGCGCCTGCGTAACTTCATGTAAAGAATGGAACACCTCGGGCCCTGCGGGCTTTATGTCGGATGACAACCCGTACCAGAAAGACCCGACCGGCACATTCTTTAACCGTGTACAGACCTACGAAGTAGGCGAGTTTCCAAAAACCGAAACCGTTCACTTCCCCAAGTCCTGCCTGCACTGTGAAGAGCCGCCCTGTGTACCTGTGTGCCCAACCGGCGCAAGTTACAAGCGTGAGCAGGATGGTATTGTTCTGGTGGATTATGATAAGTGCATCGGCTGTAAGTACTGTTCATGGGCCTGCCCATACGGTGCCCGTGAAATCGATGAACACCAGAAAGTGATGAAGAAATGTACTCTGTGTGTTGACCGTATTTATGACGAATCACTGCCTGAGTCCGAGCGCAAGCCAGCCTGTGTACTGGCCTGCCCAACCAATGCCCGACTGTTTGGTGATGTGCATGATCCCGACTCACATGTATCGAACCTGATCCGTGAGGAAGGTGGTTATCCGCTTATGCCCGAATGGGGTACACAACCATCGAACCATTACCTGCCGCGTCGCAAGACCCGGTTTACCATCCATAAGGATGAGCTGGTTCGCGTGGATAACCCTCTGAATAAAGAGCAGAAACAACATCACGACCCAGTAAGCGAGCCGACTCTGGAAGATAACTCATTTATCTAAAGATCGGTTATTGAGCTGTCATACCGGATAGCAATATTCCGGTATGACAAACGGGTTTATATTTTTATAAATTACTTCAGGTAGTTTTAATTTACTTAGGAGAGAACGATGCATCCCGCATTTTCTGTCATATTTTTAACAACGCTGATCGGCGCAGCCCAGGGCCTGTTCCTGGCACTGTTTTCGACCCAGCTGTATTCAGAAATGAACATTTTACCGAATGTATCTGAATCCAATTTTTACGGTATTGGCGCAGTAGTAGCTTTACTATTGCTCGGTGCAGGCCTGTTTTCCTCGTTTTTTCATCTGGGTCACCCGGAACGCGCCTGGCGTTCAGCCGCTCGCTGGAAGACCTCATGGTTATCACGTGAAGTTATTGCCCTGCCGATGATGATGGCGGTGGTATTTGTATATGCTGTCATGCACCTGGGTGGATTCGACAGCATTGCCTACTCCAATAACGAAAACATCAACCTGAGCAGCAGCCTGTTTGTTGGTATGTTTGGTGTGATTGTGACCTTTGCGCTGTTTATCTGCACCGCGATGATCTATGCCTGCATCAAGTTCCTGCAGGAATGGTCAAGCCCGCTGACTGTAGTCAACTACATTCTGTTTGGTATGGCATCCGGTTTTATTCTGTCAACTGTACTCACCAGCTACTTTAGCCTGACAGACCACACCGAGTTCCTCGGTAACTGGGCCATCGTGCTGACCATTGCGGCATTTATTACACGTTCAGCCTCGCTGTACCGTAACAGCCGCATCAAGCACAAGTCATCTGTCCAGTCTGCCATTGGTGTGCGTCACAACACTATCAAGCAGGTATCACAGGGTGCGATGGGTGGTTCATTCAACACCCGTGAATATTTCCACGGCAAAACCGCGGCTTTCCTGAAATCCATCAAGTACATCTTTATGATTCTGGTATTCCCGATCCCGCTGCTGCTGATGTTTATTGCACTGGACTCAGGTAATACAGCGATTTTTGCTGCGGCTTTTGTTATTCAGTACATTGGTCTGCTGGCCGAGCGCTGGTTCTTCTTTGCACAGGCAAATCACCCGCAGAATATTTACTACCAGACGGTATAAATTGATCGCATAAAACACGGCTCTGTCTCAGCAATACGACAGAGCCGTGTTTTTTTTCGCCTGCGCATTGTGTATGATCATATGCATTAATCAGATAATCGTCACAAAATGTGACAGCGGCTGATTATTACAGGATGATTCAACGAACTTACGGAATAATCGATACTCTGATTATTCACCTTATATTATTTTTAATATTTCAGGAATGACTATGCTAAACAAGCTGCCTATTGCTCTTGCACTATTCTCTGTTGCCACCTTCGCCGATGCCCGCGGCCTGGACGTCAAACTGGCCGATGAGATGGCAGAACTGACCTACCTGACCGAATCCTCAACCTTTGGTTACGGTGGAGCCGATGTAGGTTTTGGCCTTCTCTTCAACGAAGCGGATGACCTGCACTTCACTGGCAAGTTAATGATTACCGGCAACCCGGCGGGGAATAACCGTCCATTCCAGTTCGGTGTTGGCGGCAAGCTGATGCTGACCTCATTTGATCGCGGTAATTTCAATGAAGATATGGGTGCGCTGGCAATTGGTGCACAGGCCCGTTACGTAATCCCATCAGCAACCCCGATTGCGTTTGTTGCCTCGGGCTATTTTGCACCGAGCATCACCTCATTCAGTGGTGCTGACCAGTACACCGAGGTCAACTTTGCGGTTGAGCTGGAAGTAACCCCCAGCGCCAGAGCCTATGTGGGCTTCCGCAATATGGAATACGAATTTGAAAACGGTGGCGAGGTAGAACTGGACGATGACCTGCATATCGGCATCAAGTTTGATTTCTAGTCTTTTACATATCAGTCCGCCAATGCACGCAAATCAACGCGAATAGATGGCGGATAAATAATGACTGTCCTGAGGTATCTCCACAGGACAGTCATTATTTCTTTAATATTAAAACCTGTTTTTTTAACCAATTAGCTGTATGACGCTTTGATAGCGTTTATTTGCGTGCATTGGCGGACTGCCTTTTTATGTAGGAAAAACGGCATTTCGCGAGAGACCGGAGACCAGCCTGTAGGTTGGGGTAAGGAACGCACCCCAACATAAGCCAGTACGGGTTAAATTCGTTGGGGTTCCTGCGTCACCCCAACCTACACACTGGGGTATCTCCAGAGGACAGTCAGCGTTTTTATTAAAACCTGTTTTTAACCAATTACCCGTATCACGTTTTGATGGCGTTCATTTGCGTTGACGTGCATGGATGCACTAATTCAGCGAGCGCATGGATGCGCAGGAGCTGTCATTTATTCCGCACATCCTGTGCTCCACCCTTCGGGCCGAGCATTCGCTCGTTCAAAGTGC
>DATCTK010000028.1:0-11661 GCA_036567985.1 Gammaproteobacteria bacterium
CTGTTGCGGATTATGGCCAGCCCCGCCATAATCCGCAACAGGCTGGTTTTACCACTGCCATTGCGGCCCTCCACGCGCAACACCTGACCCGCCGCCAGACAGAAGGCCAGCCCGTCAAACAGGTCTCTGTAACCTCTGCTGCAACTGATGGAATCAATGTGTAAACCGGCGGACGCGTCGGTCATGAAAGACAACCTGCTTAATTTTGCGAATCGCGATTTTACAGTGTATTGGGCTGAATATACAGTAACGCACCGATTTAATGCGCCGGCACCAAGCCAGTCGAAAACCCACCTTCCAGACAGGAAACAGCGCTGCCAGTGAGCGATTTTCTCGCCACAGGGCGCATTATAACCATCGCTAGGGCAAGCATAAATAAGCTTGATTTGTCGCTTGCCCTGCCTTGGTTCATTATGATTTCCCAAAAATAACTGTGGTTATGGGCTGGCTAAAACACCAGCCGATAACCGGCGGACACTGCGCGCAATGCCAGAAGCCGCACAGCAGATAACAATAATTAGCAAATGTGGGATACGAGGATATCTATAATGAGCGCAAAAAACGCCTTCTATGCACAATCCGGTGGGGTAACTGCCGTGATCAATGCGTCCGCCTGTGGCGTCATCGAAACCGCACGCAAGCACAGCGATAAAATCGCCAATGTCTATGCCGGCCGCAATGGCATTATCGGCGCACTGACAGAAGACCTGATTGATACCAGCAAGGAATCCGCGGAAGACATAGCCGCACTTAAGCACACGCCGTCCGGTGGCTTTGGTTCCTGCCGTTTCAAGCTCAAGAGCCTGGAAGACAATAAAGCGGAATACGAGCGCCTGATCGAGATTTTCAAGGCACACAATATTGGTTACTTTTTCTACAATGGCGGTGGCGATTCCGCCGACACCTGTTACAAGGTATCCCAGCTGTCAGAAAAAATGGGCTTCCCGGTACAGGCGATTCATGTGCCAAAAACTGTCGACAATGACCTGCCCATCACCGACAACTGCCCGGGCTTTGGCTCGGTTGCCAAGTACATTGCGGTGTCGGCGCTGGAAGCTTCCTTCGATGTACGCTCCATGGCCAAAACCTCCACCAAAATTTTTGTGCTCGAAGTGATGGGTCGTCATGCAGGCTGGATTGCCGCAGCCGGTGGCCTGATTGAAGACGAAGGCATCCCGGTGGTGATCCTGTTCCCTGAGGTTGAATTCGATAAAGACAAGTTCATGGCCAAGGTGGACGCCAAGGTTAAAGAACACGGCTTCTGTACCATCGTGGTATCGGAAGGCACCCACTGGCCCGACGGCACCTTCCTTGCCGAGCAGGGCACCCGCGATTCATTCGGTCACGCCCAGCTGGGCGGTGCCGCACCGGTGGTCGCCAATATGATCAAAGACGCGCTGGGTTACAAATTCCACTGGGCCGTAGCCGACTACCTGCAACGCGCAGCGCGCCACCTCGCCTCAGAATCCGATGTGGAACAGGCCTATGCACTGGGCGTCAAGGCGGTTGAATTCGCACTGGAAGGTCACAATTCCATTATGCCCACGGTGGATCGTATTTCCAACAATCCATACAAATGGGAAATTGGCCAGGCACCGCTGTCGGAAGTGGCCAATGTAGAAAAAATGATGCCCATGGAATACATCAGCGATGATGGTTTTGGCATTACCCAGGCGTGCAAGGATTACCTGTATCCGTTAATCAAAGGCGAAGCCTACCCCCCGTATAAAGATAACGGGCTGCCGGATTATGTAACGCTTAAACTGCAGTCAGTGGATAAAAAGCTCGAGCCCTTCGATATTTAAGGGGCGTGACTGGATCAGCAGTATTGAATTGCCAGTCGTTAACTGGCAAATTCAATTAATCTGCTAATTCGCCATTCAATACTGCAAACGGTTTTTAAACAGAAGACCAGTGCAAGGCTTCGATTTAAAACCGGTGATTTAGCCTGACCTGTCAGTGGCGATTCTGTTTGTAGCAAGCGCCGCTGACAGGCCAGGTACGTTGCTTAGTAATGGCCGGGGCCGGTCAATGCCCCAGCGGTTATTATCCAACTGGTTTCGAAGAGCCAGGTTTAGCAGCATTTCAAAAATCTGACTCATCAAAAAAGTGATCTATCACAATAATAACGGGGGTCAGCCATGTCCGACGGACTAATCTTTGCTCTGGTGTGTGCTTTTATCGGCATCGCCTACGGCATTCTTTCTATTTTCAGCATCGTTTCAAAGCCAGCCGGCAATGAGGAAATGCAGCGTATTTCAGCGGCAATCCAGGAAGGCGCTATCGCCTACCTGAATCGCCAGTACACCACTATTTCCATTGTCGGTGTATTGCTGTTTCTGGTGGTAGGCTTCAGTCTCGACTGGGCCACGGCCATCGGCTTCGCCATCGGTGCGATCTTCTCCGGTGTTGCCGGTGCCATCGGCATGAATGTGTCAGTGCGCGCCAATGTACGCACCGCCGAAGCCGCCAAAAACGGCATGAATGCCGCCTTCCAGGTGGCCTTCCGTGGCGGCGCGATCACCGGCATGCTGGTGGTGGGGCTGGGCCTGCTGGGTGTGGCGGGTTACTACGCCATACTGCAGGGCACCGGTTACGGCGATCCGCTGCATGCACTGGTGGGCATGGCCTTTGGTGGTTCCTTGATTTCCATCTTTGCCCGACTCGGCGGCGGCATTTTCACCAAGGGTGCGGATGTGGGCGCGGACATTGTCGGCAAGGTGGAAGCTGGTATCCCGGAAGACGACCCGCGCAACCCGGCGGTAATTGCCGACAACGTGGGCGACAATGTGGGCGACTGTGCCGGTATGGCCGCCGACCTGTTTGAAACCTATGCGGTCACCATTATCGCCACCATGTTACTGGGTAGCCTGCTGGTAGCCGGTGACAGCAGCCAGGCGGTGCTCTATCCGCTGGTACTGGGTGGTGCCTCAATTATTGCGTCCATCATCGGCACGCTGTTTGTGCGCGTCAATGAAGGCGGCAAGATCATGAATGCGCTGTATCGTGGCGTGATTGTCTCCGGCCTGCTGGCCGCAGCAGCCTTCTACCCGATTACCACGGGCATGCTGGGTGATGGCCTGATGATCAGCGGCGAGAATGTGAGCGCGATTAACCTGTTCTACAGTGCACTGATTGGCCTGGTGCTGACCGCAGCGATGGTGCTGATTACCGAGTATTACACCGCCACTGAATATTCACCGGTAAGGCATATTGCCCAGGCCTCCACCACCGGTGACGGCACCAATGTAATTGCCGGCCTGGGGGTTTCAATGAAATCCACAGCACTGCCGGTACTGGCGGTCTGTGCCTCCATCTGGGGTGCGCATTACCTGGCCGGGCTGTATGGCATTGCCATCGCCGCCACCGCCATGCTCTCCATGACCGGCATGATAGTCGCGCTGGATGCCTATGGCCCGATCACCGACAACGCCGGCGGTATTGCGGAAATGGCCGGCCTGCCGGATGATATTCGCAATATCACCGACCCGCTGGATGCAGTGGGCAATACCACCAAGGCGGTCACCAAGGGCTATGCCATCGGCTCGGCCGGCCTGGCCACGCTGGTGCTGTTCGCCGACTATACCCATAACCTGGGCGGTGACACGGTGTTCGAACTGTCCAACCACATGGTGATTATCGGCCTGTTTATCGGTGGCCTGGTGCCCTACCTGTTCGGCGCCATGGCGATGGAAGCGGTGGGCCGCGCTGCCGGTGGCATCGTCAATGAAGTGCGTCGCCAGTTCAGGGAGATGCCCGGCATTATGGACTACACGCAGAAGCCGGATTACTCGAAAGCGGTTGATATGCTGACCAAATCGGCGATCAAGGAGATGATGATTCCTTCCCTGCTGCCGGTACTGGTACCTGTGCTGGTGGGTGTATTGCTGGGTAAGGAAGCCTTAGGCGGCATGCTAATCGGGGCAATTATCACCGGTATCTTTGTTGCCATTTCCATGACCACCGGCGGTGGTGCCTGGGATAATGCCAAGAAATACATCGAGGATGGCAATTTCGGCGGCAAGGGCTCCGATGCGCATAAAGCGGCTGTTACCGGTGATACGGTGGGCGACCCCTACAAGGACACCGCAGGCCCTGCCATCAACCCACTGATCAAGATTATGAATATCGTTGCGCTGATGATTATCCCAATTCTCTAGTCAGATAATTAACCCGCTGAAGCAGCAGGCCGGTTGAATAAAAAAGCTACTCCTTATGGGGGGTTTATTAATTCAACCACTGAATTAGAATGATGCACGGCAAACAACACCTTAGCCGCCAGCTGTAACAAGCTGGCGGCTTTTTATTCACCGTGCTCAAACAAGGTTGACCAGTATGACAGACCTAGCGACAACCGATTCAGACAACTCATCCGCCTACCGTGTGGCGATTATTTCCGACACCCACGGCAGCATAAACAGTCAGGTTCTGCAGGCGATTAGCGGCTGCGAACAGGTTGTGCATGCGGGTGATATCTGTGGTGCCCATGTGCTGTCGCAGCTCAGGGAAATATGCCCACAGGTCACGGCCGTTGCCGGCAATAATGATGCGCCCGGGCTGTGGGCAGAAATTGAAACCCAGATTGTCGCCGCCCTGCCAGAGGTAACAGAGATCCAGCTGCCAGGTGGTACACTGGCCATCGAACATGGCCATCAGCACGGCATGCACAAGCCCGACCATGCCTCTTTGCGCGCGGCACATCCCGAGGCCAGGGCCATTGTCTATGGTCATACCCATAAAATGCTGGTGGATGATGAACAATCACCCTGGGTGGTCAACCCGGGCGCTGCAGGTGCCACGCGCACGAATGGCGGCCCTTCCTGCCTGATTCTGAGCATTGAAAACGATAGCTGGGATTTTGAAATGCTGCGCTTCGAGGATGAGGCTGCAGCCTGAAGATTGTCGTTATAAATCTGCCTGCCTCAACAAATGGACTGCAAGCTTAACAAAATCCACCGAGGTGATGATTCCCCTGAGCTGCTGGTTTTCCACCACCGGCAGGCAACTGCTCTTCTTATGGGTAAAATACTCCGCCGCTTTGAGCAGATCCATATCCGGCGTGATCGACTCACAGTCCCTGCTCATAATCTCACCTACCGGCGTTCTCTGCTCACGTTTCTGCAGGCCGTTTAGACCGAATTTTTCCACCATATTAAAGGCATGATTCAACAGGCTGCGCTGTGTCAGTACACCGATATAATTCCCGCTGTCACTGTCAATCACCGGTAGATGACGCACACCCTTAGCCTTCATCAGCATACGCGCCTGATACACAGATTCCGATTCGTTAACACAGGTGACATCGCTAATCATGATATCGCTCACTGTTTTCATAGGCAGCCCCGTTGTTTTATGAGGTTATGAACATAAGTTGATTGCGCAATGAACGCAAATAAAATGACTGGCTCAGCTAACTTTTTAGTTTAAGCACTTTATCCAGCGTCTGTATCAACAGATCCAGCCTGATGGGTTTGGTCAGGTAATCGGTAAACCCCGCTTTCATACCACGTTCAATATCCAGTGGCATAGCATCAGCGGACAGGGCCACCACCGGGATGTGTCGTGTCCTGTCATTTTCCCTGAGCCGACTCAGCACATTAAAGCCATTAATATCCGGCAGATTGATATCAAGTAAGATAGCATCCGGTTGATATTGCTGTGCCTGCTCAAGACCAGAGACACCGTTATTGGCGGTCAGCAGATACAGGTTGCTGTGATACTGAAACAAAGACTCAACCACCTTCAGATTGGCCGGGTTATCCTCGATATAGAGCACCACCTGTTTATCTTTTATCAGCGACTCAACAGTATCACTGGCTGCTAACTCACTCGACCCTGACTGATTTGTATAGCTAGCCAACGGCATATCGCACCAGAAGGTCGAGCCTTCGCCCAGGACTGAACTGACGCCCAGGTTTCCGCCCATAAGTTGTGCCAGCTGCTGTGACAGCGCAAGCCCCACCCCGGTACCATCAACTCCTGTTTTTTCCGCACCCAGTCGTTCGAACGACTGAAACAATTTATCAATATTTTCTGCAGCGATACCAATACCCGTATCTATAAAACTAACCCGCAACATATACTCATCTACTGCCAGGCACTCAATGCGAATTTCACCCCTATGTTTATTATACTTGGCAGCATTCGATAACAGGTTAACGAAAATCTGTAATAAGCGGGTTCTGTCCGCCAACATCAGCACCGTTTGCTGGCACTCGAAATTAAGCGTTACCTCTCTTTCAGTTAGAACGGGTTGTATAATTTTTATCGCCTGCTGCAGCACACTCCTTGCGTCAACCGCCTCGATTGCCAGCGCCATATTACCTGCCTCGATACGTGACAGATCGAGCAATTCATCAATCAACACCAGCAAATGATTGGCTGCGGTAATGATCTCGTCGATGAAATCCATTTGTGATGAAGCCAGCTCCTGCATACGCAGGATCTGTGAAAAGCCGAGAATCGCATTCATCGGTGTACGCAGTTCATGGGACATACGTGACAGAAATTCGGACTTGGCATAGTTTGCCCGTTGCGCCTCATCCCGTGCAGCAATCAGCTCACGCTCGTTCTCGATACGGGCGCTGATGTCACGCACAAAGGCATAGAACATTTTTTCACCCGCCAGCTCGACCATATTGACACTAACTTCAACATCTTTTATCTCACCATCTTTACAACGGTGTTTAGTATCGAAAATATCGTGACCTGATTTCTCGATCTGTTCGATATGTTTAGCCACCTCCTCGGGGTTTTCCATAACCTCGAAATCGGGAATACTCATCGACAGTATTTCCTGTCGTGTATAGCCCAGCAAACGACAGAAGGCCGGGTTCACCACTCTTATTCGGCCATGATCATCAACCGCAAAATAACCTTCCAGGGTTGTATTGAGGATCAGCTCATTTCGCAATAGCTGGGTCTCCAGCTCCCTGGTACGATCCGCTATTTCACGATCCAGTGACTCATTAAGGTCTCTCAGTTTTCGTTCACTGACCTGCAGTGCTTCAACTGCATTAATATGTTCCGACACATTCAGCAGCGACAGCACCACACCCAGCACATTATTATCTGCATCTTTTACCGGAGACAGGGTCCAGTCCCAGTGACTAATGCCTCGCTCAGGATGGCATACATATTCAAATGGCTTTGATTTGCAGGTATAGGCTTCCCCGGTTTCTACCACACGGTAAAATAGCTTTTCATTTTCGGCATGTGGATAGAGATCAAAATGGTTCTTGCCAATAAAATACTCGGGGGTCCTGTAATCGGCCTGTGCATAGGCCTGATTAACCCGCACGAAATTCATCTGCCGATCCATATAGGCAATCATCACCGGCACTGAATCCAGCACGGTATTAATAAGCTGATTTGACTCGGCCAGTAAGGCCGCATTCTGTTTCTGTTCAGTAATATCCTCGGATATGCCCAGCAGAAACTCTGCCTCACCATCCCTGTTCTTGAGAGCGATCTTTCGCGTATGCAGAATACGCCTACCCCGCCCTTTTACATCGACTTCCTCTTCTGCTATATCCAGAAAGCCGGTTTTATTCAATATTTCACGCTCACTACGCACAAAAGACTGAGCCTGCTCTTTGGGAAAAAAGTCAGCATCGGTTTTACCGATGACATGCTCACGCTTAACCCGCATAAATTCTTCACTGGCGCGATTGAACAGCACAAAACTCAGGTCGGATGCACGTTTCATATAGATCATCGCGGGAATGTGCTCAATAATTGAGGCGAAGCGCTGCTCTTCCCGTTGTCGATTCAGACCCTGCCGTCTGCTATAAAACAGAAAAGCCGCGATAAAAACCGCCAGCATCAAACTATAAATTAACACCGCCCAGATGGCAGCTCGCAGAAAAGGCAACTGCATTTTTGCCAGAGGAATTTTAAACACCAGCGCCAGCTGCAGGCTGTGTACAGGGGCGTAACCTGCCAGCACCTTTTTACCATGATAATCAAGCAGGGTATCACTGCCGGACTCGTTATGCTCCAGCACACGGTAGATAGCCTGTGCATAACGTCCATCATAATCCACCTCAGGCTGTTTGCCGCGTGCCTGTATGCTGTGGCTGATCAACTGTAGCTGCCCCTCCTGTAGATAGCCGATCACCAGCTCTACATCATCCACATCATACTGCATGGCAAACAGCCCCTGAATCATCTGCTGCATGGTCATTTCATAGGCAAGCTCAGCTTTGTCCTTGCCATACAGTTTACGGTCATGCTGGGCAACAGATTCCAGCAGGCTGGCAATGGTTTTGGCTGATTGTTGCAGATGTCGCAGCTCGCTCTGGTAAGCCGCGCTGTATAATAACCAGAGACTGCTGGAAAAGACCAGGGCGGATATCAGCACGATGCCGGCAATAACCGGCCAGATGACCTGCTTATAAAACTGCATATGTCTTCTTCAATTTTGCTATCCTTAATTTTATTGAGTATAGAAGCATTTAGCCTGCCTTGAAGCAATAACTGCAATATTAGTATTAAGGGAAAAGCTGAATTTGTTCCTGCAATACTTATCACTACGTTTAGTATCACTATTTATTTTTCTTAGGTCTTATAATCTGAGTGACAGCTTAATTAGCACAGTAAAAACAGAGCATACACAGCTCAAACATACAACGGAGATCAGTCATGTTACAGACCAACTGCCCCGCGCCAGATTTCAATAGTGTCAACCAGCATAACCAGCCGATTAAGCTCAGCGACTTCGCCGGGCATAAAAATATCGTGCTCTATTTCTACCCCAAAGATGACACCCCGGGGTGCACCATTGAAGCCAATCAGTTCAGCGCACTGGCGGAACAGTTTAATGCCCATGATACGGTGATCTTCGGTGTCAGCAAGGACTCCTGCGAGAGCCACCAGGCGTTTATCGACAAGTTCGATCTGAAAGTTAATTTGCTGGCGGACACTGACGGAAAATTGTGCGAGCTGTATGGCGTGTGGCAGGAAAAGGAGAAGAATGGCGAGAAAAAAATGGGCATAGTTCGCTCCACCTTTATTATCGACAAAAATGGCTTACTGGTGGATGTGGAATATGGCGTTAATCCGGAAGGACATGCGCAGAGTGTGCTGCAGAAGATCAAAACACTGTAAAACACCCATGCATTATTTTCAGACGGATTTCAGATGTGCCAGCAGACAGTGTTAAACAGTCAGTAATAAAAAAGCAGCCAGATGGCTGCTTTTTTATTGAATAATGATCAGATTATTTTATCAGACTGATAAGTTATCGGCTTTTTGCTGACGTCTGGCGACAGTCACCAGGCCGATAAGACCGGAAGCAAATAACCACACGGCTGCAGGTACGGGGACTTCAGAGGTCGACACTTCATAGTATACGGTACCGTTCCAGCCACGGGGTGAATAGGTCGTACCAAACGCATACTCAATACCGATACCTTCCAGTAACTGCAGATCGCTGTTTGCGGCCCACAGATTACCCACAGCGCTACCATTAGAGTAGTACATAACGCCTGTATCCAGGTTGCTGGTCAGGGTGATATACAGGCCGGTAGAGGAATTGGCAGATAGCCAGAAATCATCAAAATCCGCGTATGTGGCAACACCTGAGCCAGTAGAACTAACGGTCGTGGTGGATAACAGGGACCAGTTAGTCGCTGTGTTTTCACTGCCCTGCCAGGTACCATCAATGCTGTACAAAGCCAGGTCATACGTACCGTAGCTCAGATTGACATCGAAACCAGTGACATACAGATCGTTGTCTGCCACCAGCACATCAAACATATTGCCTTCCTGTCCGAGACAGCAATCATAGGTAGTGGTAATGGAGGCTGCGGTCACCGTGTGCAGCGGGGCAATTGAGAAAGCCAGCAGTAAACAGAGTCGTTTTATCATTATTCAGGTGTCCTTACATTTTATCATCTGGTCTGGCATATACAGCAAAGCCTGTGCCAGTATTTTTAACATTTAAAATCAATAAGTTAGAAACGCAGCCAGTAAAAACTGTCATTAATACCGACAAATTCCACGGTCACTGCATCACAACTGTTATATGGCGCTACAGTATAAAGCCATGATGGCTTATCGCAATCGCCTGTTCGGGTGAATGAGTGCGGCGGCAACTACCACTGGCTCGCTTTTACCGCCTCGCCTTCCACCGTGTCTTTCGGATTGAACCAGTCCAGTTTCTCTTTAAGTGACACCACTTCACCCACGATAATCAGGGTGGGCGGTTCAAATTTGTGGTTTTTCACCGTGTCTTCCAGGGTATCCAGGGTGGCGATAATGGTTTTCTGGTCCGGGCGTGTGCCCTTCTGTACCAGCGCCACCGGGGTTGACGGTGGCATGCCGTGGGCAATCATTTCCCTGCACAGGGTGGGCGCGCCGTGCAGCCCCATATAGAACACCACGGTCTGGTTTGGTTGCGCCAGTGCCGGCCAGTTAAGATCCACCGTACCGTCTTTCAGGTGGCCGGTGACGAACACGCAGGCCTGTGAATAATCACGGTGAGTCAGTGGAATACCCGCATAGGCGGCACAGCCAGCAGCCGCGGTAATTCCCGGCACCACCTGGAATGGAATGCCTTCCTGTGCCAGCAACTCGATTTCCTCACCGCCACGGCCAAAGATAAAGGGGTCGCCGCCCTTGAGGCGCAATACCCGCTTGCCCTCTTTTGCCAGCCGCACCAGCAGCTCGTTGATATTTTCCTGCTGCATGGTGTGCTGGTCACGTTTCTTGCCCACGTAAATCAGTTCCGCATCACTGCGTACCATGGCGCGAATCGCCGGTGACACCAGGCGGTCATACACCATCACATCACAGCTTTGCATCAGGCGCAGTGCGCGGAAGGTGAGCAGGTCAGGGTCACCGGGACCCGCACCCACCAGGTACACTTCACCCTTGAAATCCGGTTCCGGTTTCGCTTCGTCAATCGCCTGCTGCAGGGCTTTTGCGGCTTCTTCGTCATGGCCACTGAACACCCGGTCGGCAATGGTGCTGTTGAGCACATTTTCCCAGAAGGTGCGGCGCTGGTTTACATTGTCGAAGCGCGCCTTGACCTTCTCGCGGAAATTTGACACCAGCGCACCCAGCCGGCCATAAGCCGCCGGTATACAGCCTTCCAGCTTGGTGCGAATCATCCGCGCCAGCACCGGTGAAGCACCGCCGGTGGAGACCGCAATCTGCACCGGGGAACGGTCGATAATCGAGGGGGTGATAAAACTACAATGGGCCGGATCGTCGGCAATGTTCACCGCAATGCCACGGGCTTCAGCCAGCTCATACACCTGCTGGTTCACTTCACGCACATCGGTGGTGGCAAAGATCAGTAACGGGCGCGGCTCAAGATCCGACTCGGCAAACACCCGCGCCACGTGGGTAAAGGACTGCTTGCTCAGCATCTCGTCGAGCTCCCGTCCCAGCTGCGGTGATACCACCGTGACCTGGGCCTGGGCCTTTAATAACAGGGCAACCTTACGCGCGGCAACTTCACCGCCGCCGACAACCAGACAGTGTTTCTGCTTAATATCGAAAAATAGGGGTAAAAAATCCACGCGAAGTCCTCAGTTGAGAGTTAACCGATAATCTTATTGATTAACATAGATGGGGTCTATATCCCATAAGCAGGGTGCCTCTGAATAATGATGACATATCTCTGGCTTACAGGTGTGTTCGCAATCAAGGCAG
>DATCTK010000029.1:0-8408 GCA_036567985.1 Gammaproteobacteria bacterium
CAAACGCCCTCAGGTCGCCACCGTGCGTCTCTGCCATAACTTTCGTCAGCGCCGCTGTCAGAGTTGTTTTACCATGGTCAACGTGACCGATTGTGCCCACGTTTACATGGGGCTTATTACGTTGAAATTTTTCCTTGGACATATCAAATGCCTCCCCCGGATGTAAAATTAAAAGTTCAAAAAATACTGGAGCTCATAACCGGATTTGAACCGGTGACCTCTTCCTTACCAAGGAAGTGCTCTACCGACTGAGCTATATGAGCAAAACCTTACTGAAACAGAAGCCCCGCAAAGACTCTCTGCGCACAGCCACTAACCCTACAGCTACAGCAGCTTCTTACTCTTTCTGCGCCCTGCGCGAGGCAGGATGCACTAAATTTGGAGCGGGTGATGGGAGTCGAACCCACGTCATCAGCTTGGAAGGCTGAGGTAATAGCCATTATACGACACCCGCTTAACAAGCCATTCCTTCCAGCCGCTCGCCTTCTAAATAAGGAGTTTTTAGCCACTTTTCAGTAGCCTGCACCTGCCTCGTGCAAATCATGGTAGAGGGGGGAGGATTATTTCGGGCTCCATGCCCTCCACCCTGCGGGTCGTTGCAAAAAACGCAACGCTGGAAATTGCTCCAGGCAATTTCCCCGAACCTCTTATCGGCTCGAACCCTCCCCTGTCACCAGAAGGAGTTTTTTAGCCACTTTTCAGCAGCTTGCACCTGCCTCGTGCAAATCATGGTGGAGGGGGGAGGATTCGAACCTCCGAAGTCGAAACAGCAGATTTACAGTCTGCCCCCTTTGGCCGCTCGGGAACCCCTCCGAAAACTGGAAGCCGCATATTTTGCTTGACAGTCTTCTCACTGTCAATAAAAAGCGGCCCAAATCCTGCTTGTATATTAATTGCTTACTAAAAGCTGAGCAGAATTTGGGCCGCTTTTCTTCTATGCAGCCAATTACCTCTTTGAATTATGAGAGATAATGCTAAATATGGTGCCGGCACCATGAATCGAACACGGGACCTACTGATTACAAGTCAGTTGCTCTACCAACTGAGCTACGCCGGCGCACTTCTATCGCAACAATAAACTGTTACTGCGCGAGAAGGCCCGCAATTCTATTGAAAGACGCTGCATTTCGCAATGCCAAAACCGCATAATTTTGCGTTTTTTTGTTTTTCAGTGAAACCCGCCGAATTTACTCAGTCGCCGTAACACAGGGACGTGTAATGCGCGACACACCCTCTGCCAGGTAGTTGTCCGCCACTGCCACATCCTCATCGCCGGCGATACGGTAATCCAGCCAGTACACATCATATTCCCGGTAGATAATTTCCATATCAGCTTTAAAGCCCATGTCAGCGACCTTCTTCAAACGCCGACTGGCATGCTCAGGCTCCTTGAAGTGCCCCAGTGATATGCTGTTTTTTGCATCGCCCCGCAACACAATATAAAAATCCCTGAAATCCTTCGCCCTCAACTGCGTCGCCAGCTGCTTGGCCGCAGTAATATTCTCAGCCGCGGGGATATGCACCCAGTAACGGTGTTTTTCGGATTGCTGTAAGGTGCGTAACGAAATATCGTCCACCTGCTCCGCCATCGACTCACTGACTCGCTGCATGATTTTCCTGTCTTTAAACGGCCCCAGGGTGTAACACATCTGCTTCACCTGCTCGCTCTGTGTCTGGGGCTGTGTTGGCGATGCCAGTTGCTCAGCAACCATCGACAGATCCCCACCTGTGTCGCCAGCTTCTGCACGCAGACCCCCCCCTGCCTCACGCTCATGCAAGAGCTGCAAACGGGCAAGTCGACTGTCCATTGGCGGCGGCTGGCTGCCTGTATCCGACGGCCGCAGGTATTCCCAGCCGGCATACAGAATATTAATTGCCACTAAAATCAGTACTAAACGCATTTACAGTTATCCACTCTTATTACGCTGACAGTGCCTGCTCACTGGCGACCAGCCACAAGCCCTGATTCACCAGTAATGGCTCGAACACCGTCTCCGTCGACAGCTTCAAGCCCGCCATGACCCATTGCGCATCACCACCGGTCAACACGATGCACGGCCGGGCAGCTGCTGGCAAACAGTCTGCCAGCAGCTGTCGAATACCACCCAGTAGAAGCTGTGCGCAGCCATGCACGACCGCATCCGCTGTATTGTCAGCCGGCATCTTAACAGCTGCCGGTTGTGCTGGCTCGATATCGATATCCGCTGTTTTTTCCACCAGCGCACCCTGCAGTGATAACAGGCCCGGCGCGATATAGCCACCCAGGTGTTGTCCACTCGCGTCCAGCACATCCAGTGTCAGGGCTGTGCCGCAGTCAATCACACACAGGGGTTGATCGTGTGCACGCCGAGGCAGGTGAAACGCCGCCAGCATCGCCAGCCAGCGATCCACACCCAGCTGCTGCGGCAGCCGATAGCCATTTTTCACACCGCATTGCTGCGCCCGGGACGCTGCAAACTGGTAACCCAGACAACCCTGCTGTTCCAGTGCCCGGGAAACCAGGCTAGCGACCTCTTCCCCTGCCACATTACTCAGCCACACGGCCTGACCAGCCATTGGCAACTCCGCCTGAAGCAGCGTGTCCATGAGATGACTTTTGTCATAGCCGAACACACCATGGGCTATCACACTGTCGTCCTCATACTGCGCCCACTTTATCCGGCTATTACCTATATCGATTGTTAACATGGTTTCATTTTCAACTTTACATCCGCCGCATATACCGGGCGCAACTCACCGTCCAGCTGCAGCAGCAATGCACCGTCATCCGCCAGGCCGCACACTTTCGCTGAATATTCATCCTGCCCGGCAATCACCTGCACCACCTGCCCCTGCAATATATCGTATTGCTGCCAGGCAGTCTGAAACCAGTCATCATTCTGCTCGCGCCAGTAACCGTAGGCCCTGTCCAGCACATCCACCAGCTGCGCCACCAGCCAGTTACGATTCAACAGCAGATGCCCAGGCTCAGGTGACACCTGCAGCAGGCACTGCCTGAGATCAGTCCAGGGCTGATCCACCTGGGCCATTGCTTCTACCGGCATATCAACATTTAACCCCAGCCCCATCACCACCAGCCCGGCACGGCCCTGAAGCCGCGTTTCTATCAACAGACCCGCGAGTTTCCTGCCATCACACAGAATATCGTTGGGCCACTTCAAACGGGCTGCCACACCCTGCCCCGTCAGCCACTCTGCCAGTGCCGCACCGCAATACAGTGGCAGGCGTGACAGTTGCGACATCAACTCGGGCTCCAGCACACAGCCTGTACTCAGGTAGACGCTCGCCCCCGCCGGAGACTGCCAGACCCGACCATTGCGCCCCCGGCCGGCAGTCTGCGTTTCACTGACACAGACACTAAAACCCTTCTGCAATGGCTGCAGTCGATCAAGCAGATATTGATTGGTGGAATCCACCGACTCAAGCACATTCAACGAAAACAGCGAGCCAGCGACAGATTGCCGTGCGTGATGCATAATAACTGATTCACTGAGCCGCTGTTTTTTTTCTACATCAGTGTGCACCGAATCAACCAAACATCACCCGTACTATTAATTTTATTTAATTTGTCTACAATTATTAAAGATTATCAGGTATTTAGCCGATAGTTTATACAACACCCTGAAAACCCAGACCCATTTCACTCATGTCAGATAAAAACCGACAGCCTCACATGCAAATTAACTAAGGAGATACTGTGGATTTAGCAACCTTACTGGGGCTGATTATCACCTTCGGTTTTATTATTGGCGCCATCGCCACCGGTGGCTCCATATTACTCTTTGTAAATATCCCGTCCATTCTTATCGTCATCGGCGGCAGCATCTCTGTCGTACTGATGCAGTTCACCCTGGGCCAGTTCTTTGGTGCCTTCAAGGTTGCGATGAAAGCCTTTTTTCACAAGGCCGTTGACCCGGCGGACCTGATCGATCAGGCAGTGGTACTGGCCAATGTGGCGCGCAAGGAAGGCATGATGGCGCTGGAGTCCCAGGAAATTGACAACCCTTTCCTGTTCAAGGGCATTCAGCTTTGTGTTGACGGCCACCCGCCAGATCTAGTGCGCAAAATGCTGTCAAAAGACATCAGCCTGACCATGCAGCGTCATGAACAGGGGCAGAAAATATTCAAGGCGCTGGGCGACATCGCACCCGCCATGGGCATGATCGGCACATTGATCGGCCTGGTGCAAATGCTGGCGAATATGGATGACCCCAAGGCCATCGGCCCGGCCATGGCAATTGCGCTACTCACTACCCTTTACGGCGCTGTTATTGCCAATGCATTTGCACTGCCCATAGCTGCCAAACTTGCGCTGCGCTATGAAGAAGAAAAAACCAACCGCGGCCTGATTCTTGAAACCATCGGCGGCATCCAGGAGGGCATGAACCCCCGTGTCCTGGAAGAACTGTTAAAAGCCTATCTGCCTGAAAACCAGCGTAACGCTGACGACGCGGAAGAAAACGCATAGCCGTGGAAGAGGAAAACGAAAAACCTAAATGCCCGCCTCCCGGTGGCCCGCAATGGCTAGCCACCTTTGCCGACCTGATGTCACTGCTAATGAGCTTCTTTGTTCTACTGCTGGCATTTTCCGAGATGGATGCACTTAAATTCAAACAGCTTGCCGGCTCCATGTCGCAGGCTTTCGGTGTACAGCGCGATCTTAAAACCAGGGAAATACCCAAAGGCACCAGTATTATTGCCAAGGAATTCACCCCTGGAAAACCCATGCCCACACCACTCAAGGTGATGCGCCAGAACACCACCAATGATCGCAAAAATAACCTGGACTTCAACGAGGGCGAACCCTCCACCGATGTGGCACAGGCTGAGCGGGATGCCATCAAACGTCTTGAGCAGTTAAAACATGCGCTGGATGAACAGATCAAAAAAGGTGAAATCGAAGTCAGCGGCAATGACGAACGCACTATTATACGCATCCGCGAAAAAGGTTCGTTTGCCTCAGGTAGCGCGACACTGAGCCCGGCCTTTTTCCCGGTTATGGAGAAAATTGCACTGGCCGTACAGAATACCCCCGGCAAAATCCATATTTCAGGCCATACAGACAATATCCCCATATCCACCTATAAATTCAGGTCCAACTGGGAACTGTCATCCGCCAGGGCGGTGTCCATTCTGGAACACATGCTGCGCTACCAGAACATTGAAGAAGAGCGCATTGTTATTCAGGGCCATGCGGACACCATGCCACTGGTACCCAATACCACCGCCAGTAATCGCGCCATGAATCGCCGCGTAGAAATCCGCGTAGTAAAATCACCACAACCTCAAAAAGACCCGCCCAGCTTGATCAAATTTTCTGAGTAAGCCGGAAACCGGAGCAGAATTATAATGAACAATAAAACAGATGAGAGACGGGAGTACTTCAGGGTTGAAGACGACATCTATCTGCAATGGCATAAGGTATCAGAAGATGAGTACGCCCGCGCAGAAGAAACCCTGAAGCATCTGACTGACGATGATTTCAGCCTGAGCGCCGACTTTGCGACACTCAATCATAAGTTCCATCCAATACTTAATAATATCAAACAGGCTCACCCGGACATTGCCCATTACCTGGAATTGTTAAATACAAAACTCGACAGTCTGGGCCATCATTTGCTACAGCAGCAGGAGGTATACGACGAACAGAAGCTCACTCACGTTAATATCAGCGCATCAGGCATGATGTATGCGACAGATGAACCAGTCCCCGTTAACACATTGCTTAAACTGGAATATGTACTTTTCCCTGAAAAGGTCGGCATTATCACCTTTGGAAAAGTGGTCAACACCACGCTTCTTGAAGACAGTAAGCACTGTATACATATCAGCTTTGAACACATGCGTACGGAAGACAGTGAGCTAATGATTAAACACAACTTGAACACCCAGATGAATATGATCCGCGAACACAAGGACAGTATGAAAAGTTCAGGAGATAAATAAGCGCTAGTTTAATTAGCCAGACACCGTTTGCCGGTACTCGACCACGCGATTACGCCCTGTCGATTTGGCCTTATATAAGGCCTTATCCGCATGATCCAGTAGCTGCAACGCAATCTCTGTTGCATCACGGGTATTGATTTCAGGGGCTGACATATCCTCAAGCCCGATTGATACGGTGACTGATAAACCCTGTTGCTGGCAGATATGCGAATCGGCTTCAACCGCAGCACGCAATCGCTCAGCAATAGCCCTGGCACCGTCAAGGTCTACACCGGGCAATACCACCGCGAATTCTTCCCCACCATAACGCGCCACAATATCGCATGCACGCACATGCTCTTTAATCAGGTGCACCAGCCGAGTCAGTACAAGATCACCAACCTGATGCCCATAGGTATCGTTAACCTGCTTGAACAGATCCACATCAAGGAACATACAGGACAGGGTTTCGCGTTGGCGCAGGCAACGCTCGATTTCGTCATTAAAGCGCAGGTCAAAATAACGCCGGTTATAAGCCTGAGTTAACGGATCCTGATAACCAATTTCCTTGAGTCGCTGCTGGTTGAGGCAGTTCTCGATGGCGACTGCAGTCATCGCGGAGAGCTTCTGCAGGAAGTTTGTGGCGATACCGGGCTGGTAACGATTGGCATCGCGGCTAAGTAATAATAATGAACCGATTAACTGATCACTGCGAATCAATGGCAACAGGGCCGCACTCTGTATGGGCTCTTCAGGCTCGATATCCTGCATCATCCATGCGTATTGCTGCAGAACCACCGAACCAAGCAAAGGCGTGGCTGAAAGACTGGATATCTTTTCTCGATCCTTGATGACATCCAGTATCAACAGACGACTCGAGTACAAATCCCTGGAGTCCAGATCGTGACCGTAAAAAAGCGTTTCCGCATCACACTCATAGTCGATCAGACACATCACCACATCCTGCAGCTGAAAACGCGCCTGTAACTGAAACAACAAATAATCCCGCAACTGTGCCGGTGTATTTGCCGCAATCACCTCAAAACCGAAAGAATCAAACAATGCCTGCTTCTGCTCGTTGGTCCGAGCACGCCTCAGCAATTGATCAAGTTGGCGTTTAAGCCGCCGGTTTTCAGAAAAGAGCGTATCTTCCATCTGACTGAGTGTATAACAAAATGGAAATAATGAGAGACAATATTGAGGGCAATTGGTAAAGCGAGACACGGCTAACACAATATATTGCTCTGGTTGCGCATTAGCCATACGCCGTACAGCAGCGATTATGGCCGGTTTAATCTGCTGCCGAGTCATGCTAAAAGCAGCTGGACGAGGCTAGCGGGGCTGATTTTGCGTGTGAGAAGGACACGTAAATTATGCGTGCCGTGAGGTACTCTGATTAGCTTATGAGGGCAAGATACCACTGTCCTACTTTATTCGGGCTTCCTGCCCTCACCCCTGCGGGGCCGTGGTGGTAAAGCCTCACCACGTTCAAAACTGCTCCGTTCTTGCGTGTGAAGAGGACACGCAGGTTTTGCGTGCCGGCAGGCACACAGATTAGCTTGTGGGGGCAAGATACCACTGTCCTACTTTATTCGCCCCATCCCTGGGGCTCACCCCTTCGGGGCCCGGGTGGTAAAGGCATCCACCCGGTTCAAAATCGTTCCGGACGATTTTGTCACATACCCGTGTAGTGGCAGCAGGGCATTGTCAGCATATAAAAAAAAGGCCGAGTGGATGGTTATCCACTCGGCCTTTTTAGGTATTAAATCCTGGCAGTGTCCTACTCTCACATGGGGAGACCCCACACTACCATCGGCGCTAAAGCGTTTCACTTCTGAGTTCGGGATGGGATCAGGTGGTTCCACTTCGCTATTGCCGCCAGGAAAACGGGTTTGAGGCCCGGGCCGTTGTTTTACAACCAGCCCGGTCTCGCAACAGGCAGAGGCCGTTTAACTCTCTGCCCTGTCAAATCAGATTCAAGTCAGCGGTAACACATGCATCACATAATGTGACGTCTTATTTCACGTCGCTTAACCTCGTGTTACACACCCAAGTCACTTGGGGTTATATGGTTAAGCCGCACGGGCAATTAGTACTGGTTAGCTTCATACATTGCTGCACTTCCACACCCAGCCTATCAACGTTGTGGTCTTCAACGGCCCTTCAGAGTCTTCAAGAGACTAGGGAAACCTCATCTTGTGGCCCGCTTCACGCTTAGATGCTTTCAGCGTTTATCGGTTCCGTACATAGCTACTGGGCAATGCGTCTGGCGACACAACCCAAACACCAGGGGTACGTCCACTCCGGTCCTCTCGTACTAGGAGCAGCTCCACTCAAGTTTCCAACGCCCACGGCAGATAGGGACCGAACTGTCTCACGACGTTCTAAACCCAGCTCGCGTACCACTTTAAATGGCGAACAGCCATACCCTTGGGACCGACTTCAGCCCCAGGATGTGATGAGCCGACATCGAGGTGCCAAAC
>DATCTK010000030.1:0-36886 GCA_036567985.1 Gammaproteobacteria bacterium
TCGCCAGAAAGGCGAAACAGCACAGTGCAGAACTTAGTGAAGCTAAGAATAGATAAAAAATTAAAGTTAATTATCAAAGAATGCTTTTAACGCACATCATTCTGCCTGAGCCGAGCGATCTCGCCACCAGCTCACCAGCATCGCAATAATCGCCCCGACAAAAGCCAGAAACGAATCCTTCTGCGCGTCCCATATGTCTCCCTGTGTGCCCAGGTAGGCCATACCAAGCTCAGGGCTCACTACCATGGCCACCGCGCCTTCCAGCACTTCATAAAAACTGCTGAATGCCATCACCACGCACACCGCAAGAAAATAGGAATAAGCAATTTGTACCCTAGCCTTGCGCAATAAAAATTCGCGAAAGGGGTAGGCTATAAGTAATCCAAAACAGAAATGCACCAGGCGGTCGTAATGATTGCGTTCAAGCTCGAACAACGACTGAAACCAGAAACCCAGCGGTACTTCGGAATAGGTGTAGTGTGCGCCGATCAGGTGCAGGCTGAGAAACAGCGTAAACAGCCCATAGGAAAGATTGGAAAAGGCGAAGCGTCGATAGCTGCCAATCAGCAGTGCGGCGTAGATAAATACCAGCAGGTTTTCAATCAGCCAGTCTTTCGGATACAGCGGCTCGATCGCTGTGACAACCCATAAGCCGGTCAGCCAGGCCAGCATAATCTGTAGGCTACGATTGGATTTAAAGGGGTGGCTGGTCATCTGCGGGTACTTTCCATGCTATTTATGGCGACTTATTTAATGAATAATCGGCGGCTACCCATACAATATAAATCATTATCAGCCAGTTGTTGAACATTGTTCTGTGATGACCTTTGACGATATGGTAGAAACTGGCTGATGCTGTCATCTCTGTGGCCTGCCTGTATTTGTCGATTTAAATCTCACGGTGGGCATTGTATAGTGTGCAATAGATTGAATTCTGTATTCTAACCATCCTGCTATGAGATCTGTTGTGTGAGACCATATGACACTGCGGTAATTGAATTTATAACTAGCCTGCAAGCGTTGCTGGCTGTTGTCTGTTGCCATCGCGCCGCTAGTCGTCAGGCAACATGGATTACTGCAAGATGAGATTTTCCCCAAAATTACAGCTGATAATCTCGCCCTTGTTGGCGGCGATCATTATTGTCCTCTGCTGGCTGGCGGCCAGTCTTATCCAGCACCTTGCCGATGCGCGTCTGCAGGAGACCCAGCTTGCCCAGCTGACCGAGTTGCGTGGCAAACTGGAAGGTGAGCTGAATAGCGCAATCAACCTGACCGCAGGTCTGGTTGCCTATGTCAGCGTGCATGGAGATATCGATCAACAAACTTTCAACGAAATCAGTCGTTACCTGCTTGCGGAGCAGTCCCTGGTGCGTAATATCACCCTGGCACCAAATAATGTGATTCGTTATCTCTACCCGATACAGGGCAATGAGGCGGCGCTTGGCCTGAACCTGTTAACCCACCAGATACAGGGTCGGTCAACGCAGCGTATGATCGAGCAGGGAGCGCCGATTCTGACCGGTCCGGTGCAGCTGGTGCAGGGTGGCAGGGCGCTAATCCATCGCGTACCAATTTATGTTGATGGCACTGATCACGCAGCGGGTGATTACTGGGGGCTGATGAGTACGCCGATTGATTTTGATGCCCTGCTGGAGAAAGTCGAACTGTCGCGCCTGAGTCAGGATATGCCGCTGGCCATTCGGGGTGTGGATGCCGGGGGTAAACCGCTTGAGATGATCTACGGTAACCCAGGCCTGTTTAACCAGCCTGACCGCTTGCTGAGTTCGGTCAAAGCACTGGATGGCAGCTGGCAACTGGCCACACGGCCGATGCGCGATGACAGCGCCTTTACCCGATGGTTAACCGTCTGGCTACAGCTGGGGGGAATACTGGTTGGCGTGCTGCTGGGTCTGTTCTCCTGGCGCATTGGCCGTCAGGCACAGCGCCTGCAGACCTCCGAACAACTCTATCGGGAGCTGGCGGAGCACATGAAGGACGTGGTGTTCCAGACGGATACCCAGCGCCGCATCACCTACCTTAACCCTGCCTGGGAAAAACTCACCGGTCGTGCGATCAGCGACTGTCTTGGCAGTGAGTGGATAAAGTTGCTGGATCCCCGGGATCAGTCGCGCGCCAGTAGTCGTTGCGGGCAACTGATCAGCCAGTCAGATGCGGGCGAGGATTATGCCGAGGAGCTGAGGGTGCAGCGAAAGGACGGGCCACCGCTGTGGATGGTGATCCGGGTAGCACTTCATCGCGATACGGCGGGAAAAGTGCTGGGCACCATCGGCACCATGGTGGATATCAGTGAGCGCAAGGCGATCGAAGACAAAGTTCACCATCTGGCAATGCACGATAATTTAACCGGCCTGCCAAATCGACGACTGCTGCAGGATCTGTTTAATCATGCACAGGCACGGTTGCAACGACAGAACAGCCAGAACGTGGGTGATATCGGGAAAGATGCCGAAATTGAAACCGATATCTCTTTCCTGTTCCTCGACCTGGATGGCTTCAAGGCAATTAATGACCACTTTGGACATGATCAGGGTGACAGGCTATTGCAATCAGTCGTCGCACGCTTACAGGTACAGTTACGCAAGGTAGATACATTGACGCGTCTGGGCGGCGATGAGTTCGCGGTGCTACTGGATCATCAGTCTGACCGGGAAGAGGCGATAAAGGTGGCGGAAAAATTACTCGAGGTCATGGGCGAACCTTTTATTGTGCAGGGTGAAGCCTGCAGTCTGAGCGTCAGTATTGGTATTGCGTTTTATCCCCTTCATGGAAGTAATCTGGATGAACTGATCAGCGCAGCTGACAGTGCCATGTATCGTGCCAAAAACGCCGGCAAGGGTTGCTGGCATATCGCTGACTGAATGTTGACTGAGCTGTTGACTGCAACAGCAAAACAACACAGAGGTATCCTGGACAGGCAATGGTAAAAACGGCATGTGACGTCGCTGTGATTCAGTCTTTATTTATCGGTTAATTTTTGTGCGGATATCAGGTTCGAGATTGCCGATTCAAATTTCAGATCAGGCCATGTATAGTTGCTGCGCATCGTCATTTATATACAGTTTAGCCACATAGAGATAATTGAATGAGTTCATACGACGCTTCGGCAATTGAAGTTTTAACCGGCCTGGAGCCAGTACAAAAACGCCCGGGCATGTACACCGACACCACGCGACCCAACCACCTGGCGCAGGAGGTGATCGATAACAGTGTCGATGAAGCGGTGGCGGGCCATGCCAGCCGGATTCAGGTGGTGCTGTACCGTGATGGTTCGCTGGGGGTTACCGACGATGGTCGTGGCATGCCGGTGGATATTCACCCCGAGGAAGGGGTGCCGGGGATTGAGGTCATTCTCACCAAGCTGCACGCCGGGGGCAAGTTCTCCAACAAGAATTACCAGTTCTCCGGTGGTCTGCACGGGGTGGGCGTATCGGTGGTGAATGCACTGTCCTACCGGCTGGAAGCGGAAGTTCGTCGCGATGGCAAGGTGTGGTCGATTGCATTTGCCCATGGCGACAAGGTGCGCGAGCTGGAAGAAATTGGTACGGTGGGTAAGAAAAACACCGGCACGCAGATTCGTTTCTGGCCGGAAGCCAAATATTTCGATACTCCCAGGTTTTCCCTGACCCAGCTCAAGCATGTGCTGCGCGCCAAGGCGGTGTTGTGTCCCGGGCTGCATGTTACCTTTTTCGATGAGAAATCCGGCGAAACCGATGAATGGTTTTACCAGGGCGGCCTGCAGGATTACCTGATGGAAAGCCTCAAGGAAATGGAATGCCTGCCCGCCGAGCCTTTTATCGGCTCCATGTCTTCTGCCCATGAAACCGCCGACTGGGCATTGCTGTGGCTGCCGGAGGGCGGTGACTCGGTGGGCGAGTCTTATGTCAACCTGATCCCCACTGCGCAGGGCGGCACCCATGTTAACGGCCTGCGTACCGGGCTTACCGAAGCGGTGCGTGAGTTCTGTGAGTTCCGCAACCTGTTGCCCCGTGGGGTTAAGATCAGCCCGGAAGATGTGTGGGAAAAGGTCAGTTATATTCTCTCGGTGAAAATGGAAGATCCGCAGTTCTCAGGGCAGACCAAGGAAAAACTCTCATCCCGCGAATGCGCGCCCTTTGTCTCCGGCGTGGTGAAAGATGCCTTCAGCCTGTGGCTTAACCAGAACACCGATCTGGGCGAGCAGATTGCCATGCTGGCGATTGATAATGCACAGAAACGTCTCAAGGCCGGTAAAAAAGTGGCGCGTAAAAAAGTCACCCAGGGGCCGGCCTTGCCTGGCAAGCTGGCAGATTGCAGTTCATCGGATGGATCCCGCACCGAGCTGTTCCTGGTGGAAGGTGACTCGGCGGGTGGTTCCGCCAAGCAGGCCCGTGACCGCGAGTTCCAGGCGATTATGCCGCTGCGCGGTAAAATCCTGAACACCTGGGAAGTGGAGCCGGACCAGGTACTGGCCTCGCAGGAAGTACATGATATCTCGGTAGCCATGGGGGTCGACCCCGGCTCGGCCGACCTGGCCAGCCTGCGCTACGGCAAAATCTGCATTCTGGCGGACGCCGACTCCGATGGTTACCATATCGCCACCCTGTTATGCGCGCTGTTCCTGCGCCACTTCCGCCCGCTGGTGGAAGCGGGTCATGTGTATGTGGCCATGCCGCCCTTGTTCCGTATCGATGTGGGCAAGGAGGTTTACTACGCGCTGGATGATGCGGAAAAACAGGGCGTGCTGGATCGCATCGCCGCGGAAAACAAAAAAGGCAAGATACAGGTCACCCGCTTCAAGGGCCTGGGTGAAATGAACCCGCTGCAACTGCGGGAAACCTCGATTGCACCGGATACCCGCCGACTGGTACAGCTGGTGGTGGAAGCCGGCGACCAGAGCAACCAGATGATGGACATGCTGCTCGCCAAAAAACGCGCCCCGGATCGCAAGGCCTGGCTGGAAAGCAAGGGTGATCTGGCGGAGATTGTGGTTTAGGGATTTATTGTTGCGGCAGGTTTTCTTGCGCCTGATGGGATGCAGCGAAGCGGGCGGTGATGTCTTTCAGTGCCTGGATCAGGCACTGCTTGTCGGCATAGCCGAGAAAAGCACCCAGTTCGGTCTGTTGCTGGCGCGAGCTGATAGTGACCCTGGGTATACTGTGCAGAGCCGGCTCAATACCCTGTAATTCTGCGACTTTGCTGCTGGCTGACACCTCAGCTGCTGTGGTCGATTCGATATGAAATTCCGACCAGTAGCGCGGGTATTCAACCCGCTGTTCCGCGCGATGATAGCCCTGTTCAATCACCACGCTGTGTTCGCTCAGGCGGATCAGCTGGGTGCGACTGGCACGGCGGTAGAACACATACAACGAGGCACCCAGCAGGAAGATTTCCGCACCTGAAAACGGCAGCACCAGCCAGCGTCCCTGTATGACAAACACACTGGCGATGGCCAGACTGCACAGCGCAATCAGCAGAAATACCCTGACATTACTCTGCCAGCTTAAGGACAGGTCCGGCCTGAGGGTAATCAGGCCGCGGTAGCCGGAGTCATCCAGTTTGATATTGACCATAGTGGTTACCGTAACAGCAGGATTAATGAATGGTGATTGGTGCTAAAAATATCTGCACGTTACTGAGAATAGCGTATTTGTGCGTTATTGATGATTGCCTGGCGTGGTCAGGGTTAGCTGGTATAGACAAATGAATCAATCCTGTGAGTGATACACGTGATCTACGATAAGGCACTGTTGAGTGTACTGGCAATTGCCCTCACCCTGCTGGCCTTTGTGCCCTATATCCGTTCGATTCGTCAGGGGCGCACTCGTCCCCATGTGTTTTCCTGGTTGATCTGGGGCTCCACTACCTGCGTGGTGTTCGCGGCGCAGCTGACGGATGGCGGTGGGGCAGGGGCCTGGCCAATCGGTGTGTCCGGGCTGATTACCCTGTATATTGCCTGGCTGGCGTTTCAACATGCGCGAAGCGCCGGTGAGCGGCACGTGCAGATCACCCGCAGCGACTGGCTGTTTTTTTCACTGGCCCTGCTCGCCCTGCCAGTGTGGCTGGTCACCGCCAATCCACTGTGGGCGGTACTGCTGTTAACCCTGGTGGATGTACTGGGTTTTGCGCCGACCTTTCGCAAGGCCTACCACTTTCCCTATGAAGAACACCTGCTTTTCTATATGCTGATCACAGTGCGTAATCTGCTGGCAGTGGCCGCGTTGCAGCATTATTCTGTCACTACGGTGTTTTTTCCGCTGGTGATGGCAATCACCTGTATGCTTTTTATTCTGATGGTGGTATATAGGCGGCGGAAAAGTTGCCCTGGCTGGTGATAACAGTACAGGTGTGACCTATTATTAGCATCAGGTTTATTTTTATCTGTTTTCCCGACAGGATCGGCACACAGGATCGGCAATATGAAACCCAGCAAGAAATACGATTACCATATCATTGAAGAAGACGATGACGATTACAGTGTGCAGATTCTGCGCCGTGTCAGCGCCAAAAAGACCCATGTCACCAAGCAACGCGGTGGCTTTGCCAGCCGTGAAGAGGCTCAGGCCTGGGGGCAGGCGGAAGCTGAAACTCTGTTGAAAAACATGAACACCAAAGCGCAGATAAAACGTCGCGCGAAAAACAATGAACCGGTGGACGATCTTTATTAGCCGCTGGCTGCTCTATCCATTGTAGTTGCCCGCTGCAACGGCAGCGGGTTTATCCCTTGCCCCGCCAGCTCAGGGCTTTGCGAAAACCCTGCCCACCTCACATAAATCAATGTTTTCTCCGGCTTTTTTCTCAGTCTTTTGTGGTGGCTTTGTTGTGTTCACTGCGTTAATTCCGCATAATCTTGCCATTCGTTTTATCAGCAACCAGAGACTTAATCCGCGGTATGTCAAATCAGGACAATCTCAATTTTGAAGGTGTCGAAAGGCAGGCACTATCCGAATTCACTGAAAAAGCGTACCTGGACTATTCCATGTACGTCATTCTCGACCGCGCCCTGCCGTTTATCGGTGATGGCCTCAAGCCGGTGCAGCGGCGCATTGTGTATGCCATGTCCGAGCTGGGTTTAAACGCGGCAGCAAAGTACAAGAAATCGGCGCGTACCGTGGGTGATGTACTGGGTAAATTCCACCCCCATGGCGACAGTGCCTGTTATGAAGCGATGGTGCTGATGGCACAAAGCTTCTCCTACCGCCACCCGCTGGTGGACGGCCAGGGTAACTGGGGCTCGCCGGATGACCCCAAGTCATTCGCGGCCATGCGTTACACCGAATCCAAATTATCCCGTTATGCGGAAGTGCTGCTGCAGGAACTGGGGCAGGGCACGGTGGAGTGGCAGCCCAATTTTGACGGCACCATGGAAGAGCCGAAATCATTGCCGGCTCGTCTGCCCAATGTGCTGCTGAACGGTTCCACCGGCATCGCGGTGGGTATGGCCACCGATATCCCGCCCCATAACCTGCGTGAAGTGGCCAGTGCCTGTATCCGCATGCTGGATGAGCCCAAAGTCAGCGTGGCGGAACTGATGGAGCATATCAAAGGCCCGGACTACCCCACCGATGCGGAAATTATCACCAGCCGCGATGACCTGCTGGCGATGTATGAAAAAGGCAATGGCAGTGTGCGGGCACGGGCAAAATACGAAAAGGATGACGGTGACATTGTGATCACCGCGCTGCCGTACCAGGTGTCGGGCAATAAAATTCTGGAACAGATTGCGCAGCAGATGACGGCAAAGAAACTGCCGATGCTGGAAGATATCCGCGATGAATCGGATCATGAAAATCCCACCCGCCTGGTGCTGGTGCCGCGCTCTAACCGGGTGGATGTGGAACAGTTGATGACCCACCTGTTTGCCACCACCGACCTGGAACGCACCTACCGGGTGAATATGAATATGATCGGCATCGATGGCCGCCCCGGTGTTAAAAACCTGCGCATGGTGCTGAAAGAGTGGCTCACTTACCGTGTGCAGACGGTGCGCAACCGACTCGACTGGCGACTGCAGAAAATCAATAAACGCCTGCACTTACTGGAAGGTTTATTAATCGCGTTTTTGAATATCGATGAAGTGATCCAGATAATTCGTGAAAACGATAAGCCGCGACCGATCCTGATGCAGCGCTTTAGCTTAAGCGAAGTGCAGGCGGATTATATTCTGGACACCAAGTTGCGACAGCTGGCGCGACTGGAAGAAATGCGCATTCGCGATGAGCAGAAAGAGCTGGCCGAAGAAAAAGAGCAGATCGAAAAACTGCTGTCATCGGATCGTCGCCTGAAAACCCTGATTAAAAAAGAAATCCTCGATGACGCAGAAACCTACGGTGATCCGCGACGTTCACCGATCGTTGAGCGTGAAGCCGCCCAGGCGATGGATGAGTCGGCGCTGATTGCCAGCGACCCGATCACCGTGGTGTTATCCAGTATGGGCTGGGTGCGTGCCGCCAAGGGGCATGATGTGGATGCAGAAAAACTCAACTACAAGGCGGGGGATGGGCCACGCTCTGCGGCGCAGGGTAAATCCAATCAGCTGGCGGTGTTTCTCGACAGCACTGGCCGCGCCTATACCCTGGCAGCGCACACATTGCCTTCGGCCCGTGGCCAGGGCGAACCTTTGACCGGGCGGTTTAACCCACCCTCCGGTGCGGTGTTTGTGGCGGCATTAATGGGTGATCCCAAAGACCTGTACCTGTTCAGCACCAGTCATGGTTATGGCTTTGTGTGCGAGCTGGGTGAACTGCACTCCAGAACCAAGGCAGGTAAGGCGTTTATGAAAGTGACGCCCGGCGCTAAAGTCTTGCCGCCGGTGAAAGTGCGCAGTGTTGAGGATGATTTTATTGTCGCCATCAGTTCGGAAGGGCATATGCTGGTGACTGAATTATCGGAACTGCCACGCATGTCTAAGGGCAAGGGCAATAAAATTATCAATGTGCCCTCGGCCAAACTGAAAGCCGGAGAAGAATCGGTGTGTGCCATCGAGCTGATTCAGGATGGTGAAAAACTTACGGTCTATGCGGGCAAGAAGCATAAAACCATGAGTGCCACTGAAGTGGACGAACATTACGCCGAGCGTGGCAAGCGTGGTTTGAAACTGCCACGGGGCTACCAGAAAGTGGATAAAGTTGAAGTCTTAATTAAAGAGTAAATTATGTTAATCGTTATTTCCCCTGCCAAGACACTGGATTACGAGACACCGGCTAAAACTAAAACTTTTACCCTGCCGGACTACCTGGATGACTCCGCCGAGCTGATCCACCGCATGCGGGAATTTTCTGCGCTGGATATTGCCGAGCTGGTGCACGTCAGCAGTAAAATCGCCGAGCTGAACTTTGATCGCTTTGAAGCCTGGAATAAAAACTTCACGGAAAAAAATGCCAAGCAGGCAGTGCTGGCGTTTAAAGGTGATGTGTATACCGGGCTGGATGCGGAAAGTTTCAGTGCGAAGGACTTTAAATTTGCGCAAAGCCATCTGCGTATCCTGTCTGGCTTATACGGGTTGTTGCGACCGCTGGATTTAATGCAGCCCTATCGGCTGGAAATGGGCAGCAAGCTCAGCAATGAACGGGGCAAAAACCTGTATGAGTTCTGGGGCAATACACTCACCGATGGCCTGAATGCACAGCTTAAAAAAATAAAATCCGAACACCTGATTAACCTGGCATCCAATGAATACTTCAAGGCGGTGAAGCCGAAACAGATTAATGGCGAGGTGATTACCCCGGCCTTTAAGGAATATAAAAACGGCGATTATAAAATGATCGGTTTTTATGCGAAAAAAGCCCGTGGCATGCTCAGCCGTTACATTATCCAGAACCAGCTGTCGGACATTGAAGACATCAAGTCGTTCGATGTGGAAGGCTATAAATTCAACAAGAGCCTGTCGAAGGGTAATAACTGGGTGTTTACCCGTAAATCAGCACCCAAATAATATCGTTGCTCAATGATATGGTGGATACTGTGACGGACAAACCGGCTAGCGAATTATTAAACTTCTGGTTCAGTGAGCCGTTGAACCAGCACTGGTTTAAATCCACACTGGCGATTGATCGTGATATAGCGCAACGCTATACGCAACTCTGGCAACAGGCGGCAAACGGAGAACTGGATCACTGGCTTCAATCGCCGCAAACCTGTCTGGCATTGATTATCCTGCTCGATCAATTGCCTTTAAATATGTTTCGCGGTCAGGCAAAAAGTTTCTCCACTGAAAAGCAGGCGATCGAGACCTGTCTGTACGGTCTGGATCAGGGCTATGACCAGCAGCTGTCCCAGGTGCAGCAGGCTTTTTTCTATATGCCACTGATGCACAGTGAGCAGCTGCCACATCAGCAGCGTTCAGTCGAGTTGTATCAGCGCGCCGGACTCACCAATAACCTGCGCTTTGCCCGACATCATTGTGAACTGATTGAGCGTTTCGGGCGTTTTCCCCATCGCAATGCCATTCTCGGTCGGCCATCGACCGAAGAAGAAGTACGCTATCTGCAGTCGGAGCAAGCGTTCAGGGGATGAGCCACAGTGCTTATTCAGTGTTTTCTTATATAATTCAAAGCAGCAGATTTTTTCCTGATCTGTTCTAGTCTCCGTGTATAGAGTTAAAAATGACAATGCATAGTGTGTAAACACGGGAATTCATGATGAGTCAGTTTAGCTGGGGGTATCTGTATTTCCTGCACGGTTTTATCGGTGCAGGGTATTACGCTAGTGAGTGCGATTATTTATTATCTGTTGAACCACTTGACTTAGATGTATTAGTTGAAAAAAACTTGACATCATTAATAACAGTGCGTTAGCGTCTACGAAAACAGGGAGATTTTTCAATGGAATGCGGTATCCCATCTATAAATCCTCGCTAAAAATTAGTTTATAACTACTTAAAAAATAATAAATAATTGCAGGGAGGGGGAACCAATGATTGCTCAGGGACGGCTGATTATCCTTTTAGTGGTTGCAGTATTTCTATCATCACTTCAAGGATGTGTTTCTGTACAAAGCTTCCCCACAGCCGCTAGAGCCGGTGATACGATTACGCTTGCCGTAGGCTCACAGGATGGGCTTACAGCGAATACTGTTCAGGTGTTGTATTTTGCTGAGGGCCAATCCACCTCTCGTGATCTAACTCCAAATATCCGCAGTGTTTTCAAAGTCATGCCAGACAAAACAAGTTATACCTGGCAGTATAAAGCTGGAGATTTGAATGCTTATTCAGGTCACCGTCCATGGTTGAATGTTATTGCGCTTGATTTGCCCGAAGACTTACCAGTCGGTAATGGTTACTTTAAGATAGTTCTGGGTGACACTGTTATTGAGCCTAATCCGAGTTACGTTGCACCGGTTGAGCCGGAACAGATCGCGGTCGAAATACTGCCTGGTGATGGCAGCCCGAGTTTATTTCAATACAAACCTTATGCATTTTTCTCATCACCTTCTAATGGTAATTTGGGAGATTTGGAGTCAATACGGCGTGTAGTCTTAAGGTATATAGGAGACCCGAACTATAATGGAGAAGAGGTCGCAGCAGCTGAATACCGTATAAAGATTCCAGTAAATGGCGATCCAGCTGATCTAAGCGATAGCGATATTCGCGTGGTATGGGATGATAAACCGGGTGATGAAATTATGCAGGTTCAACTAAGCTGGTCGAGACAATATGATGAATTGACCGTCAATGTTGTTACTAATGCGCCACCTGGTACGCAATACCGTGTCAAGCGAATACGGTTTTCAGTCATGGTTGCCTCTAATGGGCTTGATTCTGCGGTGGCTCCACAGCTATTGTCATATCGTTACTTCGATCTTTATGGTAATAAAATAACACCAGTGTCTGTACCTGAAGTGGTATTTATGCATAGATGACATGGTGGAATAAAAAAATTAAATTTATGTTATATGTTGAATTATGTTCGCTTATCAGATAGTCATTCTATAAGTTAGTAGCAATGATTGTTTTATAATCATATGTCAATAAGCGCCAAGTATGATATATGAGAGTGACGTTACGGACATAAAATAAGATACGTATAATAATAGTCAAAATGCAAAAAATAATATAATACACAAGGAATGCAGAGTGAATCGGTACCTAACAAGATTGATATTACTATGTTGTGTCATTTTTCAAAGCTCCTATTTATTCGCGGCAACCTATACAAAAGGCGATCTGGCACCGCGTAGTGCGAGTGATGGGGTCTTAAATGTTGCTGATATTCTCGTCTTGCAGCGTATTATCAATGGCAAGCAGGTTCCCACACAAGCTGAATTGAAAATCGCTGATGTTGCACCATTTGGGGCGCCTGATGGGCAATTAAATGCAGCAGATCTCGTCGTATTGCAGAGATCTATAAGAGACGATATCGATCTCGGTAGTATTATCGTTTATCCTGAAGCACCTGTTTTAAACTCAATACCGGTTAGTACTTCGAATAATCCACAACTAGTTTCAGGTCATGCTGAACCAGGTATGGTGATTCGTGTTGTTGTGAATGGGGTGATACAGGAAGATTTGGTTGCAGGTAGTGATGGTGGGTTTATGTTTGAGGCAGCGTTGTATGATGGTACCAACGAGATAATGGCATTCAGTTTTGATGGTGAACACCTTAGCCAGCCTTCGAATGTGTTGCATACAACCTACACGAATAATATAGACCGTGCTCAAACAGGGCCAATAACAACTAATACAGTATGGACGCCCGGGCTGTCTTCTGAGCCATACATTCTCTCTGGTGGCGATTTTATTATTGAGCAAGGTGCGGTGCTGACTATTCAGCCAGGTACTATCATCAAATCAGATCAACAATACATAACTGTTAATGGTCAGATGATTGTTAATGGCACAGAGTTCGAGAATGTGAGTTTTGTACCCACAGAAATTACAACAGGTACAAATGATTGGAGAGGCATAGAAGTAACTTCAACAGGTAGACTTAGCATGCTACATGCAACAGTACAGCATGCTTATACCGGTATTTATTTTAATGGTGGGACGGGTCAGTTAGACCAAGTGTCTGTGAATAACAGTGTTATTGGTATTCGTATTCGTGGTTCGTCGCCATTGATAACGGCATCGAGAATAACGGACAATACTAGTTATGGTATCCAAATACAAAGAGACTCGAGCCCTGTTATCAATAATGGCAACGTAATTACCCGAAATCGTGCGTATGGTGTAGTTGTAGAAGGAGAGCCGGGCTTACCAGCTGAGAGTGTGCCAGCACCTGTAATTAATAGAAATGCAATATTTAATAATACAGGATTGTATTACGCTAGAGATGTAATTATTAGTGATTTTGATAATGCCCGTGGAGCTATTATTAATCTCAGGGAGAATTGGTGGGGTACTACTAACCTGGATACAATTTCAAATCGTATTGTTGGGTTTGATGGTAATGAAATTCCCGTAGCTGATTACAGTTATCCTCTGGATGCCGAAAATGGTACCCCGATAGATGGTAATTACTTAATCGGTGATTTGCCTGATGGTACGGTTCTAGGAAGTGATACGGTATTTCATGTTCTTCAAAATCTGTACGTACCGTCAGGGTCATCAGTCATTATGAGCCAGGGCGTAGAACTTCGTTTTGGCACAAATGCAAAGTTCGTGATTGAAGGCAATATCGACTGGCAAGGTGTTGAGTCGAATCCGTCATATTTTACACGTTACGAAAAAGACAGTCTGAATAACTGGGCTGGCATCATATTTGCCAATAACGATAGTGATATATCGGTAAATGCTATTAAAGTAGATAATGCTAGCCATGGTTTGAAGTTCGAAGATGTTGCTTTAGGAGGGGTTTCTAATAGTATATTTGAGAATAATAGTACCGGTATACTTCTGGACAATAGTGATGTGACAATATCATCAAATGTGATTCAGTATAATTCAGGGAGTGGTATAAGGATCGAGTACGGATCAAGCCCTCAAGTCACTGATAATGTCATAATATATAATGGAGAGGGAGGTGGTGCTTATGCTGGGGTTTCCATATCACGTAAGAATCCAGATACAGGAAAGTATCCAGACCCTGTTATAACTAATAATCAGATATACGGAAACAGGTATTATGACATTGAGGCCAGGCATTATATCCCAGATGGTGATGTAAGTATTCCGATCATTAATGCAAGGAATAACTGGTGGGGTATTAATTCTGCACACGAAATAGAAAAGCAGGTGCTGCATGTACCCGATAATAACAATAACACTATCTATAACACTGCCTATATTGATTATGGCGGATTTTACCTGGATGCTGAAAAAACAGAGTCTGATAGCCGTGATTTACTTTTTAACTTCCATACGCTCGAAACTGACCAGGTAATCGCTGCGAACTCAAGGTATATAATAATCCAAGATATTGTTGTGTCTCAGGGGATAAGCCTAACGATAGAGTTGGGCGCGGAATTGTCTTTTACGGATGCAGCAATACTAGATGTGTATGGTGGGCTGCAAATCCAGGGCACGGCGACAAGCCCTGTAATATTAACCGGGGCCAAAACGCTTCACGAATTTGATATTTGGAGTGGTATTGGAGAATGGTCTGGTGTACGTATAAATGACACAGCAGGGCCAGTCAATATCGACTATTCGATTATTGAGTATGCCACAATTGGTGTGGATTTTATCAATTCTGGTGGAATGCTATCAAACTCGATACTGAAATTTAATAATACAGGTGTTCGGATATATGGAAATTCTGATCCTTCGATTAATTCTAATGTTATAGTTGAGAATAGTTATGGTATTAAAATAGAAGGCTCAGATATAGATGGTCAGCCGTTACCATCAATAACAAATAATGATATATATAATAATTTCCGCCCTGGAAATCCTGTAAATATAGAAACAAATATCGCGCTGAGAAATATCGCTGATCCCGCGTCTATCGACCTGTCTTCTAACTGGTGGAATAAACCAGATATTGCATCCATTCGCGCAAGCTTTTATGACTACTATTCAGGAGATGCCGATCTCATAACTATAAATGACGCTGATGCAGACCCGAATCGTGACAATGTGTATCACACGTCACTTTCCGTGAATGAGTCGTACATTTCTCCGCTTACATCGCCTGGCATAAATGATCAATTAACTATTCAGTCTGAAATGCCGCAAGCTGTTAGTTGGAAAATCGATATAAAGAATGCAAGTCGCCAGGTTGTTAAAACGTTTACAGGCAGTGGTGCGATTATTAGCCAGGTATGGAATGGACGAAATAACACAGGTGAGGCATTGCCCGATGGTGTATATTATTTCACGATGCAAATCAACTCGGGCTATCCACAGACAGTTGCCAATGTCGTTATTGATAATACATCCCCAGTATCAAATATTATTAATCCTCAGCTTAATCAAACACTGTATGTTGGAGATGATAATTATCCTTATATAATAAGTGGCATAGCCAATGATACGAATTTCGTAAAATATGACATCAGTATAGCCGACAGTTCTATGCCAATAGACGGCGACTACAGATTTTTGTCTTCGAATAATACAAAATCCGTATATATGAGTAAGTTATTGGTATGGCCTTTTGCAGATGTCAATAGTTCGATGTTCGCCACCAGTGGTCCAAAAACATTGCGTGTTACTACATACGATAAAGCAGGCAATTCGAGCTCGTATAATGTTCAGGTAAATATTGTAGTTCCACTTGATAATGTAACTCATGACGTAGCCTCTATAGACCCATCGAAAGGTGAAGTCGCAACCATCAACTTCGATTTGCAAGAGCCTGCAACAGTTAAGTTGAGGTTTTACCCTGAAAAGAGTGCTACCACAGATGATAATATAGTGGCTGAGGTCGTGGGGGTATATTCCGAATCGGGTAATTATTCTCTGCAGTGGGATGGTAGAGAAATTGATGGCAATTATTTACCTGATGAGGCCTATCGTTATGCATTTCTGGTGGTAAACAATAGTGGATCCTTTCTACACAGTAGTGATGAGTATATAGGTGGGCCTGGTACAGGAACCCGTCTGGGAAGCGACACAAGGTCCAATAACTTCCTGAATAAATTTGTTAAATTTACCTATGAATTGACTGAACCGGCGCGTGTTACGTTGGGTGGGTTTGTTTCCGAGCCGCGTGATGCAGGAGTACATCATTTTATCTGGGATCAACGAGATGAAGATAATAAATTATATGATGTCTCTGTGTCTTTAACTGCCTCATCAGTGAGTCATCTCCGTAAAAATTCGATAATCGTACGTGGTAGCATGCCTGAAATTACAGGTGCCGAATATGATCCGGCTGATCCAGCTCCCATACCACGTATCGAAGTCCAGTCGACACCCTACACCGTATTGCATAGTTTTGAACAGATATCAGAAATCGTCTTTAGAATAAGCCAGGATTCTTACGTAGATGTGCGGCTTTTGAAACCCTGTTATGTGTCAAATATAGATTGTACGGTGGATCACGATGACCCCGATGGAATCACGCTGATGGAGCGCCAACTGCTTGAAGCCAGGGACGCAGCTGATGATTTTGTAAATCATGCGGTTGAATGGCGTGGTTATGATTTTGAATCGACTGTCATTGATGCCAACAATATACGAGTTTCTGAAGAGGGCGGATATACATTCAGTATTCGTGCAGAAAGTGCCGCAACCGGTCTCGCTTCTATATACCGTGGCGTCATCAACCTACATCATTAAATCGAATTAATAATATTATGAAACAAAACTCTAATTTAGATTATATGTATTCAAGAATGATTATCAAATTTTTGATTTTGTCGCTTCTGTGTGTAAGCAGTATGGCTAATGCGAATAATTTGCAGATAGCAAACGAATATTATGATAATGGTGACTACCACAAATCAGTTTATTATTATATGAAATACTCCAGTTCCAATCCTGGCTCAGACGAGGCAAAAATTGGAGTTGCCAGAAGTAATATAAAACTGCATAAGTATCAGAAAGCACTTCTACAACTTGATGAGCTGATAGAGATAAATCCATATAATTTCGACGCATTGTTTTTACGCGCAGACATACTGTCTATTCAAAAGCTGTGGTCTCGACTTTTACTGGATGCTGAAGCGTTAATACAGATAAAACCGCTCGACAAATCCGGGTATATGTACCTCGACATGGCCTATGTAGGCTTGGGGGATGAGCAGTCAGCTAAAGCAGCTATCGAACGTTACGAGTTAATCAGCGGGCAAGCTAAATAGTCAGGGATGTATGCAAAATGGAAATAATAAAAAGTATAAAAATGTTAAATAAAATTGTCGGGTCTGGCGTAATAGCCATACTCATATTTATTGCCTCCGGGGCCGCAAACTCACATACTGCGTTACCTTCTGGTCCACCGCCGGGACCATTCCCTGAGCCACCGCCATGCCCAACAAACCAGTGCTGCGATAAAAGCGGTGCTGGCGGTAAGATCATCTTTCGTTCAGGCAGTGAAACCACCCGTGTAACGGATATGGAAGTAAAGGGCGTTCAGTCTATTAAGCTCTCCCGTACTTATACCAGTGACACCTTCTATGATAGTCATCTAGGCTATGGCTGGGCTTTCCAGCATGACCAGAGACTGTTCGAATACCCTGATAACTCAATCGTTGTCCGCCATGGTTGTGGTAACACAAATCGCTTTATCTATACGGGTGGTGCCTACCAGCCGGCATCAGGCAGCCAGAACCTGTCTCTTAATAAACGCGCAGATGGTTCGTTTACATTACATTACCCAAATGGTGAGTGGCAACTGTTCGGCACACAAGGACGGCTGATAAGCAAATATGATATCAAAGGTAACCGCCATGATTATATTTATGACAGTCGCGGCAATCTTCCACTAATCGGTGCTTCACCAAATACGATCGATCCCTCCCGACCTATCACGGTCGCCTATATGCCACGTTTAACACGAATTGAATCGAGACTCGCCAATACTAATACACTCGATGGCTATATTGATTTTGACTATAACGATGTAACGGGCAGGCTGGTAAGTGCAACCGCAAATGATGGTCGTAGTATCACTTATGAACACGATGTGGCAGCCGACTCGCTGACAAAAGGCAACCTGGTCAAGGTGAACGGCCTTGAAGGCAAGGTGTCAACCTATAAGTATGAAGATATCGTTGACGGTGTATATCAGGATCATCATAACCTGACTTATATACAGGAAGGCCTTGATGCGACACCCTATGAAATTGAATATGATATAGAGGGGCGGGCTTATAGAGAAACCAGAGGTTACAAAGTACTTGAGTTTGATTATAGCCAGTTGCCATTATTTACCACAGTCACAGAAACGATTACTGATGATGTAGGTGGGAATATCCGTACTGCAGTGAGTGAATATCACTTCGATGCAGCCGGCTTTGTAGAGTTTATAAAAGACCCTTTAGGTAACGAAACCCGCTATACCCTTGATAATTTTGGTAATAAGGTACTGGAAGAGCAATACCAGGGCAGTGAAGCAGCCGGTGACTTACATAAGAGTATAGAACGATCATTCGATTCGAATAATAATCTATTAGCTGAATCGGTAACGCTACAAAGTGGTGAAGTGATAACCACCAGCTACACCTACGATGGGCATCAGAAAGCGACTAAAACCGTTGTTTCCAGCCTGGACGTTGGAAAGGAATTTAGAACGGAGTGGGTTTATAACCATGATGCAGATGGCCAGACATCAACAGTACGTGAAGAACGTCGATATAAAGATAACGGTGTCGACAGACTGACTACGTCCTATACATACAATGATCATGGCAATGTGCTGACTACAACACTGCCAGATGGGCATGTCATCGTTAATGAGTACGGTACTGAGTATGCTGGCAAATATATAACCAGAACAAGGCACCAGGTGGATGGTGTATTTGTCAATGATCTATCAGAAACCTATACCTATGATGGAAGGGGTAACCGCCTGACAGTCACGGATGCTAAAGGGCATACAACCACCACTACCTATGATGACCTCGATCGTCGCGAAACAGTCACCAATGAGCTAGGTCATCTGACCAGCTATAGCTATGATGCCAGGGGTAATCTGTCAAAGGTTGTGCGTGATCGATCAGTTCCTGGTGATCAACTGGATATTACCCGCTTAACTTATGATGCGGTCAATCACCTGCGAACGATCGAGCGTTCGAACGCTAGCGGTGCATTTGTCACACTGAAGACCATGACATACGACAGCGCAGGTAATCTTTATAGCAGCACGAATAGTATTGGACAGACAACACGCTTCAGTTATGACCTGTTGCATCGTTTAACAGGTATCACCAACTATAAAAACGAATCGATCACCTACACACTTGATGTGTTTGGTAATCATATCTCAAAAGAGATCAGGGACAGCAGTGGTGTAACGGTTAAGAGCAGTGATGCCAGCTACGATGCATTGAATCGCCAGCTCACCCAAATTGGCGGTAGCAATAGCCAGACCACAACCTATAGCTACGATGCCATGGGTAATCGCACCCGTATGATTGACGCATTGAGCCGGCCTGCGACTGTGTATACCTATAATACCCTCAGTCAGCTCACAAATATTGAGGATGCCGCCGGTAATAATACACAATATGCATACCATGACCGTGGCTGGTTAGAAACCGTGACTGACCCGCGAGGCCTGGCAACAAACTATAACTATAATGAATTAGGCCAGTTAGAACAGCTGACCAGTCCTGATACAGGCATCACAACCTATAGCTATGACAACGCGGGGAATAAAGCAACGAAAACCGATGAGCGGGGTGTTGTAACCACCTATAACTACGATGAACTGAACCGCTTAAGCCAAATTACATATCCAGATACCAGTCTAAATGTCAGCTTTACCTATGATGAAAATCACAGTGCTAATAGCTATGGCCTGGGTAAACTCACCACAATGACCGATGCAAGTGGTAGTACACAATATGAATATAACCACTGGGGCGATCTGGTAAAAGAGACGCGGATAATCAGTGGACTAACTTTCACCACCATGTACAGCTACGACACCGAGCACCGGCTGATGAGCACAATTTACCCCAGTGGCAGGGTCGTTACTCATGCCACTGACGATAATAACGATATAGTCTCATTAAGCAGTGACTACCAGTCGAGCAGTCAGGCCATACTGAGTAATATGACCTACATGCCATTTGGTGGTTTAGATACAGCCAGCCTGGGTAATGGGTTACCGCTGAATCATGAATACGACCAGGACTACCGCCTGACACAACAACAGGTGGGCACTGCATACGACCGAACCACCGTGTATAACGACGTGAATAACATCAGCGACATCATCAATAACCTAGATGCAGCCAGAAACCAGAGCTTCGTCTATGATGATCTGGGCCGGTTAACCGATGCGACAGGTGTCTATGGGCAGTTCGAGTACGGCTATGATGAGGATGGCAACCGAACAACCGAGACATTTAACGGCACGGACAGCTCAACTTATGACTACCCAGTTGACTCAAACAGGCTAGATGGCATAACCGGCGCAAAAGCTACCAGCCTGAGTTATGATGATAACGGCAATACACAGACGAAAAATGGTATTACCTTCTCTTATCAGCAAAATAACCGCATGAGTGCGATGACCAATGATGGTGTGAATGCACTCTACACCTACGATGGAAAAGGCCAACGGGTTATAAAAAATGTAAACGGCGATATAACGTTGTTTATATATGATAAGGATGGCAAGCTAATCGCCGAAGCGGACGCGACGGGTGCTATACAAAAAGACTATATTTACTTTGCGGGTAGACCAGCTGCCATGGCGACAACAGGTGCAAGTGCTGAAACCTATTATTACCATGTCGATCACCTGGGCACACCGCAGGTATTGACTGATCAGAGTCAGAGTGTAGTCTGGTCGGCGAACTATGAGCCGTTTGGTGAGGTGACATTAACAACGAGTACGGTTGAAAATAATTTAAGGTTCCCCGGGCAGTATTATGATGGGGAGAGTGGTTTGCATTATAATTATTTTCGGGATTATGATCCGAGTTTAGGGCGGTATGTTGAGAGTGATCCGGTGGGGTTAATGGGAGGTCGAAATACATATGTTTACGGGGATTCTTCACCAATAAATTATTCAGATTATTTTGGACTTTACCCATCTTGTAAACAGTTTCCTAGAAAGCCTTTAATTCAAAAGTCACGTTATGGAAAAGAAAGTGATAAGTATACAACATATGGAGTGAACGCAATCTTGATCGGCCCTAGTGTCGGTCCAACTCTTAATCCAAGTAGGCCAAGGCAATCGCCTATAGGGCTTGGTATAACATGGGAATATTGGTGGGCAAGAAAAGTGTGGTGGACGCAAGAAACTTGGGAAAGAGTGACTACAATAGAACAATATTATGAATATTGTAAAGAAACTAGAAAAGATGAGTGTGGTAATGAATATGAAGTAAAATGGGACGGTTTGAAGAGTGGGGATTCTACATCAATAGACAATATGATACATTCAGAGAAAAAGACCAGAATTATTAACCTTTATTTAATGGCTAGGTTTTGATTGTGTTTGGAGGCGTCTTGAATAGGCTAATTAAAAGATTAATGCTTTATTTATTATTATTGGTCTCGTTTTGTGTGGTGGCTAATGATGCATATATAGAAAAGAATGAACTTATACAATCGCTTGAATCTAGAAATATAGATATTATTGTACAAGCCTTGAATGATATAAAAAGCATGCGGTACAGTGGTGATATATTGCCCCTTATAAAAGATCTATGGGAAGGAAAAGAAGAAAAGTGGCCTGATGTGCCATTTGATGTTGTCGAAAAGCCAATTATAAAAATAGAACTAGCAGATATTTTGTTGCAAGCTAGATCTAATGGGTTGATTGAGATAAATGTAGATCAATATCAAAATTATTTGAGAAATATATTATCTTCTAAAGATTTAAAAGTTGTAGCTAATGCTGTTTTAATATTGTCTGGTATAGAAGATAAAGATGATATACCGCTAATTCTTAATGTTGCTAAAAAAAATAATCAAGTAACATTCAGAGCTGCTATTTTGGCCTTGTCTACTATGTGCATACCAGAGGCAGACATCGCATTGCGTAAATATGAATCCAGTCTTTCAGATCTTGATTTGAAAAAATATGTAAATGATACACGGATTAAGATGGGTGAATTCAAAAAAAATACTAATATGTGTGATTGGTGAATTTTACAAACGCGGATTCAAATCCCGTAAATAGGTGTCCGTAAATAGGCACGTAAATAGGTGTCAGAGACCAATTGTTTCTAATATAGATGGTCACTCATAATTAGAAATTATTTGGAAAATAGGTGTCAGAGACCAATTGTTACTAATATAGATGGTCACTCATAATTAGAAATTATTATGGAGGATAATATGCCAAGGAAGCCAAGATTTAGTTTGGCAGGTGTACCACAGCACGTAATACAACGTGGAAATAATCGCGAGCCGTGTTTTTATAGCAAAGAAGATTATTTAGCTTATCTTGAATTTATGGATATTGCGGCAAAGAAAGCAGAATGTCATGTTCATGCCTATGTGCTTATGACAAATCATGTGCATCTGCTACTAACGCCTATGAAGGAATATGGTGTTTCTGTTTTTATGCAATCATTAGGTAAACGGTATGTGCAATATATAAATAGCACATATAAACGAACAGGAACACTTTGGGAAGGGCGATATAAGGCAAGCTTAGTAGATAGTCAGGCTTATTTGTTAATATGTATGCGATATATTGAACTGAATCCAGTGCGTGCCAATATGGTAGATACTGCAGGGGAGTATCGATGGTCAAGCTATAACTGCAACGCATTTGCAAAAATAAATAACCATATTACACCGCATCCGCTTTATAAAGCACTAGGTATAACAGTGGATGAACGATGCTATGCATATAGAGAACTATTCAGGAATAAAATAGCTGATAGGTTTTTGCATGAAATACGCGAAATAACCAATCATGAACTGGTGCTAGGCCGTGAGGATTTCAAAGACAGAATTGAAATGATGTTGCAGAGAAAAACACGTAAAGGCGTGCCGGGCAGGCCCTCAGTAAGAGAAAAAGAAATTTGCTATGGTGTGTATGTATATTAGATTAAATTGGTCTCTGGCACCGTTTAATTATGAAAACTGCTGCATTATATGGTGACGCCGTGAGAGTTATATGAAAATAATAAAAATATTAATCCTGTCATTTATATTAATGACTTTATTCACTAAAAACTGTCTGGCAAGTGACGAGATTGCCTACCTGGCAGTAGAGAATGGTTACTGGCAGGTCTGGCTAATGGATAAAGACGGTAATAATGCCAGGCCAGTTACCCATACGCCCTATGATAAAAGCAGTTTGTCATGGTTTAGTAATGGTGATTTACTGATTTGTGGAAACCAGGGTGAACTGGTGCGCTTCTCACTAGCGACACAAGAAGAAACGACCATAAAGCTGCCTTTCAAGTATGTTAATGATGCAGTAGTCTCGCCCAATGATAAGTACATCGCTTTCTCTCAGAAGCCAGAGGGCAGTATTTATAATAAATTGTGGTTAATGAATGCTGCTACAGGGAAAAAAGTCAAAGTCGACTGGGCATCTGAAGGCTTTCAGCACGAGCCAGTATTTTCCAGTGATTCACGCAAGCTATATTACCTGTCCGGCAATAACCGCCAGTCCCACGATATTATGGAATATGATCTGCTAACACGACAAATAAAACCGGTTACCAATGCCGCCCTGTATAACCTGGATATTGCCGTGAACGCCAAGGGGCAGTTTCTTTACTCCAGCAATCGTCGTGGTCATTACGATATATGGTACCAGGACGATAAGGGTGTACGCTCTATCACCGATCATCCATCACTCGACGGCCGTCCAGCCTGGAGTGGCGATAATTTGACGATCTATTTTGAATCCAGTCGTGGTGGTGTGGTTAATATCTGGTCGGTAGATGCCGAAGCTAGAAACCCGCCGGTACAGATTACCCATCATAAAGTTGGCGCACGTTACCCGTTATGGAATATTAAATCTGGAGTTGTTAGTTATGTTGCGCCTTAGTCGGTTTGTGTTTTTCGTATTCTGCCTGTCCGGGTCGACCTCTCTATACGCATTGAACATCAAAAGTGTTAGCCATTATCCTGAATTTATCGACTTTCGTGAGATCGATCATGTTGAGATTAACTATGCTCTGGATGAGGCTGCGCATGTCGTTATCAAAATATATGATGACAGGGATATTCTAATCAATCAGCTTGATTCAGCGGGTGTACAACAGGCGGGTAAAAACACTATGCGCTGGATGGGTGATGATTTCACAGGCAAGCGTGTGCCCCCTGAGGCTTATAAGTATACGATAACGGCCACATCTTCTGGTAACACGGTAGAGCATGACCTGAGCGATCTTACCGGCGGCAAAAAAGTCAAGGTACATAAGCTGCAATGGGATAAAACTAAAAACCAGGTTTCCTACCACGTTCTCAAGCCAGCAAGGGTAAATGTTCGTGTCGGCATGCTGAATAATGGGCCATTAATGGCGACCCTGTCTGACTGGCTGCCGAGGGAGCACGGCAATCATCGCATTAGCTGGAATGGGCTTGATAACTCAGGCGTGTTCGATTTACGCAAAATAGAAGATAACGTTAAATTATATGCTGAAGCCTTTACATTAAGTGAGAATACAATACTGGTTGGGCCTAAAACTGATCAGGTGCGTTTAATTGAAGATATTTCATGGAAAGAAGAAAAGCGTGTCAGAAAAAAGCAAGCCGCGCCCAGTATGAAAAACCATGGTCAGCAGTATATTGAAAATCGTGGTGATTTTACCGTAAATGTCGTTCTACCTGACGATCTGGCTGTGCATAAGTCTGGAATACCAATTGTAAGTGGTATCGTCCCTGTTCGTTTTGTACTGCCGAAGCGGGACAATTTAAGAATCATTAATGACCGCTATGAACCCATTTTGTTTGTGGATGGTAAGTACTTTGTTGAAAATGAAGTCGGCTTTTTCCCGATGACCTGGAATCTTGATACCACTACGTTAACTGAGGGCGAGCATTACCTGACGATAAACCTTCGTGGATACAACGGACACATGGGTGCTGCCAGCGCACGTATATTTGTTAAGCGGTAACAGGGAATTAGCATGTCAGGCGTTAAAAAACTACTCGTTGTAGTGTCCATTATAGGTTTGTTTATATTAGGCTGGTTCGTTGTTGACTATATTGATGCCCAGCCAGTCAGTACTAATACCAGTTATATTACTTCAAATAAATGTAACCAATGTCATATGGGTGAGCATTATGAGTGGTATAACAGCATGCATTCAAAGATGATGCGTAAGGTATCTGATGAAGGTGTTGTTGTGGCTGATTTTGAATCAGAGGAAATGACGTTTGCAGCAGATGAGGCCGTATGGGCTATTGGTAGCAAGTGGGAGCAGCAATTTATGGCAGAAGTTGATGGCCACGAAGTTTTACTACCTGGGGCCTGGTTAAACACTCAGCATAAATGGAAAAATGAAGGCTGGGACGGCTGGGCGTTTCCGGACCCCGTGAAGCGCTGTCATGGCTGCCATACTGTTGGTTTAGACGTAGAAACAGGCAAGTTCGTAGAGCCGAGTATCGGCTGCGAATCCTGTCATGGTCCGGGTGACTGGCACTCGGTTAGCATGGGGATTGGTAAAATCGCAACCGGCCTTGATCCACAAATATGCGGTCAGTGTCATACGCGTGGTAATTCTAAAGAGGGAGGATTGTTCTTTCCCTATGGTTACCGCCCTGGCGATAACCTGGCCGATTATTTCGACGAGGTTGAGCCGTATGCTGCTCAAAACACCAGTCAATGGTGGCGTAATGGCCACCCGAGGAAAAGACATCAGGAATATTATGCCTGGCGCCAGGGAGGGCACTCGAATAGCCTGAAGAAGCTGAAAGAGAATTATGATGGTCGTTATGGTGTGGTTACTTCCAAATGCCTGAGTTGCCATGCCGGTGAAGCAGTTGTCGATGGAATGAGTGAAGACTACAGCCTTGATGAAGTCAATAGTGATATTACCTGTGCGGTTTGTCATTTATCACATGTTGATGTGGATGAGCCTAGAGTTGATTGCATGGACTGCCATAAAGATGGTGCCTACTATCACCAGCCTGATAAGAATACTAACCATGTTGCCTGTCCTGAAGAGGCAGATGTGGGCTGTGTTGGCTGTCATATGCCGAAAACGGTAATGAATGGTGGCGACTATACACTGCATAGTCATCGCGCAGGGGTTATCTCGCCTGTTGAAACCAAAGAAATTGGCGTGCCAAACAGCTGTGCTAGTGGTTGCCATACTGATAAAACACTTGAATGGAAAATTGAAGCCTATGAGGATTTTTATTTAGAGTAGAGCCTGTCCGTTAGTACAGGCTGTAAGGTCTCAATATTTTTTCGCTAGTCTTTAATGAATATATTTATATAAATTGCAATTAGTATGTTTGGCTGTTATTTCAACGAATTGTTTAAGGTTTGTAGTCGATATTACGTACAAACCTGATATAAGGGCTAAAAATATGTTAAATGATGTGATACGTAGCGCTAGCCCAAATTTACTTCAGAAAGTCAATAAATCAGGAGTTAACATGATAAACAGGATTTTGTTACTATTTTCAATGATTGCGCTTACTCAGCTCCTGGGGTGCGCGGGTACAAAGACCTTTCCGAATGCTGTACGTGCTGGTGACACGGCAAGTGTTGCGCTGGGGTGGCAAAAGAAATTCCTGCCGCATAATACGACAGTTACCATTACTCCAGAGACAGGAGTACCAGTTACTCTTTTGCCGAATGATCCAGCCATAAGAGCCATTATTAATTTATATCCCGATCCAGTTTCATATATGGTAGTAGGAACAGAGACCCTGCAAGATGGCGGATTTTTTAATTATGGTAAAACCTATGGCGATATGGTTAATAATGTCTTTACTGACAAAGATAAGGACTGGTATCAAACAGTTGCATTTATTGACATGCCTGCTTCATTACCATCAGGAAATACAACTATCGAACTTACCAATGATGATGGTGAAACCGCCTCTTCAATGATTGAAATTATTGAAGGTAGTGGAGCGCCAGCATTATTTTCGGCTGAAAGCAATGGTCCATTGACTCGCACACAAATGTCGTCGATGGAACGCGCATTTTCCTATGAAGTGATATGTAGCGGTGAAACTATTCCTGCGGCTGTAGAAATGACCATTTCACACGATGCGGGCACTGTTTATGTAGTGAATCCCCGTGGAGATTTAAAGAATCTGAACTGGACGGATGACGGCTCGACTTTAAAAGTGCATATGATTTCCACAACACTGGATTCACCTTCACATATCAAGGATTTCAAGTTTTACATCGCCGGTGGTTATAGGTATATGTCGTTGCAGTTAGTGGAAGTACAGGAAGTTAAGGCCTATGACCGTGATGGAATTGAGGTGCCGGGTGTGGTTGCTTCGATAGTTTCTAATTAATTTCGAATTGGAGTAGGTCATAATACGCGAATTCAAGTTACAGGTGTAACGCTGGATTCAATCTCGAAAACTACCTGATTCGACGTTTTCCCTATCATAATGCTATTCTTGGGCGGACATCGACAGCGGACGAAATGGCTTACCTGCAGTCAAAGCAGGCGTTCAAGGGTTGATAACTGTTATTTATATACCATTTATCCAGTATTTTAATAAACAGGATGTATTTTTATTTTATCTGGTCTATTCTTGAACTTATTAGACCAGATAAAATAGTTAAACAGGGGGCAATATGAGCCAGTTAAGCAGAGAGTTCGGGGATATCTGTATTTCATGCACGGTTTTGCCGGTATTGGGTATTACTGCCGTAACTGCATTCATTTATTATCTGTTCAGTTTGTTCGTTTACTAGTCCTGCCCTCAGTTCGAACCTGCCCGTTAGAACAGTCCTCGTTAAGGTCTGTTTCAGTCGGTTTATTTTGAATAAGCCATTGAAACTCCTGCCATTTGTCCACATCTAAGCTGCGTGATTAATTTCCCCGAGTAAAACCATGTTTTCAAGAATTGGCCTGTTTCTTCTCACCAATATCGCTGTGCTGGCGGTATTAAGTATTTCCATGCGCGTGCTGGGTATCGACCAGATGCTGGCCGCTGAAGGGGTGGGTATTAACCTGACTGGCCTGCTGATTATGGCGGCGATTATCGGGTTTGCCGGCTCCTTTATTTCCCTGGCCATGTCCAAATTCATGGCAAAGCGTTCCATGGGAGTGCAGCTGATCGAGCAACCGCGAAACAGTAATGAACGCTGGCTGGTGGAAACCGTGCGCCGTCAGGCAGAGCGTGCAGGTATCGGCATGCCGGAAGTGGGTATTTTCAACTCACCCCAGCCCAATGCCTTTGCCACGGGTATGAATCGCAATAATGCGCTGGTAGCTGTGAGTAGCGGCCTGCTGGACAGTATGAGCCAGGACGAAGTGGAAGCAGTGTTGGGACATGAAGTCAGCCACGTGGCCAATGGCGATATGATTACCATGGGGCTGATCCAGGGGGTGCTCAATACCTTTGTGATTTTTATCTCACGGGTAATCGGCACCTTTGTGGATCGCGTGGTGTTCAAGAACGAGCGCGGTTTTGGTATCGGTTACTTTGTGGTGAGCATTATTGCCGAACTGATCCTGGGTGTGTTCGCGGCGATGATCGCGGCCTGGTTTTCACGCCGACGCGAGTTCAGGGCAGACCATGGCGGTGCAGCATTGGCCGGCAAGCAGAAAATGATTGCGGCACTGCAGCGTCTGCAGCAAAGCCAGCAGCGCGACCAGGAATCGGCCATGCCCAATGAGCTGGCAGCGTTCGGTATTCGCGGTAGTTTAAAGCACGGTATCGCCGCGGCGTTGATGACCCATCCGCCGCTGGAGCAGCGTATTCTGGCTTTGAAGGCACGGCAGGATTAAGTTAATTCCCGCGTAATAGCGATCAGTCAGGCATGCTTGATTCAAAAAGAAAACGCGAACAACGCAAATGAACGCAAATGCACGCAAATGCACGCAAATTTATAGAGAGCAGCTTGCTCGTTCCCACGCGGGAACGTGGGAACGAGTAAAAGCTCTGAGCTTTTAAGAGACTCCATAAGGCTTTAATTGCGTTTATTTGCGTTGTTAGCGTTGTTCGCGTTTTCTTTTCAGACGGTTATCACTACCTGTGTCCTGCCTAATGCGAAATACGCAACATCTGTTCATAAGACGCGTTGTCGGTAGCGTCTCGGGGTTGAAGACTTTTATCCACCCATGGAAGTAAAATCATAATCCAGTGTAGGCGACGGTTCCTGCAGGAAGTTGCCCTGAATAAAGTTGACCCCCATGCCCCACAGAACCGAAAGGCTGGTGGCGTCCTGCACACACTGGGCAATGGTCAGTTTGTGCAGTTCCATTGCCTTATCGGTAATCGCTTTTACAGCTTCCTGATTTTCCGTGCTGCTGGACAGCTCTTCCATAAACGAGCGTTCCAGTTTGAGATAATCGGCGGGAATATGTTTTAACAGTTCAAACGGATTTGCGCCCTTGCCGAAATCATCCAGCGCAAAACCACAGTTGAGATCCTGCAGTGATTTGGCCAGCTCGGCAGTGTACTTGAGGCTGGTAACCGCGACGCTTTCCTTGACCTCGAAAATCAGGCTGTTCTTGGGTACATTGTATTTTTTCAGCTGCTCTTTCAGCCAGCTCATCAGGCTGGTGTCTTTCAGGGAGTTGGCTGCCAGCTTAACAAAGAACAGGGTTCGCTTGCCTTCTTTCCAGCGTTTGGTAACGGTGGTGATTGTATTGAGCAATACCCAGCGGTCGATGGCAATGGCCATGCCGGTGCGGTTGGCTGCCGGTAAGAAGTCATCGGGCATTACAATCTTGCCTTCTTTGTCGGTCATGCGCACGAACACTTCATAGCGTTCGTCGGTGTCGCCATGCAGGCTGATCACCGGCTGGAAATACAGCAGGAAACGGTTGCTGGTGAGTGCATCGCGTAAGTCTGCCACCACCTGTGCATCGATTTCTTTCTGGGTCAGCTCGCCTTCTTTTGGCTGGTATACAACCGTGTGGTTTGGCCCGCTTTCTCTGGCCTGGTCACAGGCGCGTTCGGCGCGTAGTAAAACTTCGCCGGTGTCTGGCACATTCTGGTCTATCAGGCTGATGCCGATAGTACAGCTGCTATTGAGTGACTGCTCGTTGATATTGGCAATATAGTTATTCGCCGCATCACTGATTTTTCCGGCATAGGCATTGATGGTATCGGTGCTCTGGCCAGCGGCGATAATGGAGAAGGTGTTGCCTTCAAAGTGCGCCACTATGTCGCCTTCGTTAACTGCGTCTTCAAACTGGCGTGAGACTTCATAGAGAAACTGGTCTGCACCGACAACGCCCACGCTCTGTTTAATATCGTTGAAGTTGTCGAGTTGAATCAGCAATACCGCTGAATCGCCCTTACCGTCCAGCGCCTTGCTGACGGCGTTGCTCATGCTGTCCATAAAGAACTGGCGATTATACAGGCCGGTAACAGAATCGGTCTGGCTCATCAGCGCCAGTTGTTCTTCCAGCTCCTTGCTGTTGCCCTGGGTGCGGATAATGACCTGGATGCAGGGTTCGCCATCAATACTGGCGTTGGAAAATTCCATTTCACCCTTGAATTCAGTGCCGTCGGCATTTTTCAGGTTCAGCTCCAGCTTGCATTCCTGCTGGTCACCGAGATCCTTGTTTTCCCGTAGAAATGTCTTGAAAGAGTTGCGGTCGTCTACGCCTACCATATCGAGGATTGGCATGCCTTCCAGCTCGCCGGATTCATCAAAGCCGAACAGCTCCAGGTAGGACTGGTTGGAATAAATGTGCATGCCTTCATGGATGTAGGCAATCGCATCCCGTGAGGAATCCAGCAAGCCCTGGCAGCGGCGTTCCGATTCACGAATCGAGTTTTCCAGGCGGTGTTCTCGTGAGATGCTTTTAAAGGCTTCAACTTCACGCTTGATCACCAGCTCCAGATGCGACGGATTGCTGTAGGCGCTGACATCTCGCGCACCGAGGCGCATGGCTTCCACCACATCCATTTCATGTTTGGGTCGGTTGACTGCAATCACCGGTACCGGTGCGCTGGCATTGTCTTTTATGCATTGCAGGGTGTCGCCCAGTGATATCAGCTCCATACCAACCGAGTAGAGTAATATGTCGGGCGTTTTCTTGCCCAGGGCTTCAATCAGGTCTTCATCGTCTTCCACCCGACTGGTGTGAGCGGCGAGGCCAGAACTGCGCATCAGTTTGATGATGTTTTCTTCATTATTGAAAGAATCATCAATAATAAAAATAGTTATCTTCTTTTCTTTTTCCACCGTTTAAATCCCAAAAATCTTGTATAGAAGATAGTGTTTTAGAGTGACGACCAGATTGAATCAAAGTCATCCGGGTCTGATTTTTTTGATTTCTCACCATTATCATTCGGTGAGTTATCTTCTTCAGGCTGTAAAAACTGAAACTGTGTAAATGAGCCCGTGTGTTCACGCACAGTGCCCAGTTGAATTTCAATGTCACGTTCGTACACATGTAAATTCAGCTTGTTGCCGCGTCTGAATGCATGTGCCGGTAGCAGCAGTGTTGATGGCTGCTGAATCGGTTTGATTCCAGGCAGCATCAAACAGTTAAACGGTTCTTCCTGTTTGCGTTCCAGCCGTCGTACCTTGCAGGAAATGACCTTGGGTGACAAGACCTGCACGCCAATTTCCAGACCTTTACTGCGACTGTACTGCATCCAGCGAATCATGCCAACGCGCCATTGAAAGCGGCCATCGGCCTCTCTTTCCTGGATGCCAATCAGTTCCCCAACCATTGCCCGTGAGGGTTGTTCCGAATCCCAGTTAAGGCAGTAACCACCGGCACTGACATTGCTGATTTTCCAGTGCAGGTCGGGGGCTTCCCTGTTCAGTTCACCCAGTGAGTTGCTCTGGTCCTGCAACTCTCTGGCGTAGCTTTCGGTGAGCGCACGGCCTTTGGCTATCATGTCCCAGGTGCCGGAGGAGCGTTTGTCGGCATCCTGTTTCAGGTCTGGCTGGCTAATGTAATAGGCCGGATCCTGTTGTGCAAAAATGTCCTTGCGCACCCGTTCGTGTTCCGGAATGGCTTCAAGCGAAAACATCTTCCCCGGCTTTTTGATTTTCGGCTTAGGTGGTGTAATTTCGCTGTTAATCGCCTCGTAAATGGGGTTTAAACCAATCGCCACGCGAACGGGTTCATTGCGGGCGGCGCGGGAAAAACGCCGCTTGGCGCACTGGCTCCAGGATGCAATCAGGGTGCGGATGGTTTCATGGGACACCTGATCACCGATGGCCAGTGCCGAACTGAACGGGTCGTTATTAATGTCCTGTCTTTGCAGCTGCTCCACCAGGCGCGAGGTGTCAATCGCACGTGTGTGTTGCAGCGATTTAATATCTTCCTCAGACACGCAGTTTGGTGGTAGATCACTGTCCAGGCGGCTGATGAAATAGCGGTTAAATTTACTTTTGCCTGGCTGGTCACTGATGCTGGTGAGCCTGGCCCATTCATTAATCGATTTATACAATCGCTCGGCATCGCTCTGGCGCAGTGCATTGGGTCTGGCCAGGGCGAACAGCAGAATCTGCTTGTAATAATCTTCGGTGCTGATGCCTTTTACCATCAGCTCGCTGTCTTTTATGGCTTTCTGGTGCAGCTTTCTCTGTTCGGCGTAACTGTAAATGCGATGGATATCCCACCAGGTGCCTTTGGGTAATTCGGTGTAAATCTGGCTAAAACGCAGCAGCATTTCTGCGTAATAATGCAGCGCGCGTTCGCAGGCAATTAACAGGGTTTTATTGTCCACCTTAGCGAGGTTGTTCGCCGCTTCGAAAATCAGGATCTTGTAGCCAGTGGCCATTTCACTGAGCAGCGCCTGGTTGAGATGGATAATTTTCTGGCTTTTGTCCGGCAGGGGCAGGGTGCGATTAACGAAATGTTTATGTAACTGAGAGAAGACAAAGCGTGCGGACTCACGCAGGTTTTCCATGTTTTCCAGACGGTGTTTGGGTGGCATGGATTGACGGTTCAGGGTGAGCAGGCCGTTATAAAGCTGGCGGGTGTATTCGCCCATATTGGCGCGTTTCAGTTCACTCAGCCACTTTTTCACCTTCCTTGGGTGGTTCGGAAAGTCGTCTTTACCTGGTTCTGTTTGTTCAGGAACGTTTAATTTCATATGTTTGTGTAGACGCGTGTCTTCATCCATTTAACCCAAATGGCCCTGTGCTGCCATACGCAGTGCTAGTCTATCCCATTTCTCTGTTCTATTTATAGAGTCAGCTCAATATTATCCGTAAAAACAGCCAGATACCCGCAGTTTTTAAGCCAGTTTCGTTAAGCTTCGTGTTTTATAGCTCATTCGCCGGGGTTTTGCTCTGCTCACCCTCGATTTCCCGCACCAGGCGGGGCACCAGGAACCCCGGCAGGCTGGCACGCAGCTGATCCATCAGTTCATTGGCCTGCTGCAGGCTTACATCAAAATGCGCTGCACCCTGCACCGGATCCAGCAGGTGCAGGTAATAGGGCAGGACGCCCGCGCTGAACAGGGCTTTTGACAGTGCCTGTTGCTGTTCAGGCTGGTGATTGATGCCTTTCAGCAGTACCGCCTGGTTCAGCAGCAAAATACCCGCCACCTGCAGCCTGCGCAGCACGCGGATTTCATCGGCGGCAATTTCATTGGCATGGTTGGCGTGAATCACCAGCGCGGTATCGAAGCGGCTGTTGGCCAGTATGTCAACCAGGCGGTCGGTGATGCGATCTGGCAGTACCACCGGCAGTCGAGTGTGCAGGCGCAATCGACTGAGATGGGGAATCGCCTGCAGCTGATCGATCAGTGTTGCCAGTCGTTCATCGGACAATACCAGCGGGTCGCCGCCGCTGAGAATGACTTCCTCGATGCTCGGCTCTGCGCGGATATAGTCCAGTGCAGACTGCCACTGGTCACGCCCCGCCTGTTCTTGTGCATAGGGAAAGTGTCGACGGAAGCAGTAACGGCAGTGCACCGCGCAGGCGCCGGTGGTAATCAGCAGCACCCGGCCAGGGTACTTGTGCAGCAGGCCTGGGGTACGGCTGGCCGGTAGGTCACCCACTGGATCCTGTTTGAATCCCGGCACCTCATGGCTTTCTGCGGACTGGGCCATTATCTGTAATAGCAGGGGATCACGGGCATCGCCGGGGCGGATCTTGCGTAAATAGGCATGGGGGAGTTTGATGCTGAATTGCCGGCTGGCGGCGGAGAAATCACCGAAGGTGTCGGCGGCCAGGTCGAGTTGTTCAAGCAGTTGCCGTGGCTCGGTAATGGCCCGCGCCAGTTGCTGTTGCCAGTCGGCTGACGGGCTGCTGTCGGTATCCGGCTGGCTGTTCGGGGTGGCTGTTTCGGCAAAATCCATCGCCATAAGCGGTATAGTTTTTGGCATTGGCGGCTGTTCCGAGTATTATATGCGCTGCATTTTCGCCCAAAGGTTAGTTAGATGGCATCATACAGTACAAATGAATTTCGCGGTGGTCTTAAATTGTTGCTGGACGGTGATCCGGTTTCGATTATTGAAAACGAACTGGTTAAGCCAGGCAAGGGCCAGGCATTTAACCGCGTTAAGTTGCGCAACCTGAAAACCGGTCGCGTGATTGAAAAAACATTCAAGTCCGGCGAGTCGGTTGAAGCGGCGGATGTGGTCGATGTGGATATGGAATTCTCCTATAACGATGGTGAGTTCTGGTACTTCATGGACCCCAATACCTTCGAGCAGGTGGGTGCACCGGATTCCGCTCTGGTTGAATCAGGCAAATGGCTGAAAGGTCAGGAGCTGTGTACCGTGACCCTGTGGGATGGCGTGCCGCTGATGGTGAGCGCACCCAACTTTGTTGAGCTGAAAGTCACTGAAACCGACCCCGGCCTTAAGGGTGACACAGCACAGGGTGGTACCAAGCCGGCGACACTGGAATCCGGCGCCGTGGTCAAGGTGCCGTTGTTTATCGAGATCGGCGAAGTGCTCAAGGTGGATACCCGCAGCGGCGAATATGTCTCCCGCGTTAAAGAGTAATGAGCGACAACGATAACTGGAAACCCGGCGCATCCCTGCATGCGCTGCAACAGAGAGCCCGAATCCTGCAGAGTATTCGGGCTTTTTTTGCACAGCGTGATCTGCTGGAGGTTGAAACACCGATCCTGTCGGATGCGGCCATCACCGACCCGCAGCTGGAAAGTTTTCATACCCGGTTTGCCGGGCGTGATTATTATTTGCACACCTCGCCTGAGTTTTATATGAAGCGCCTGCTTGCCGCCGGCAGTGGCGATATTTACCAGATTGCCCGTGTGTTTCGTGCCGATGAAGTGGGGCGATACCACAACCCGGAATTCAGTCTGCTGGAATGGTACCGGCTGGGGCTGGATCACCAGGGGTTGATGGATGAAATGCAGCAGCTGATCAGCGAGTTATTTGCGCAGTTTAGTGACAAGCCATTACGTTTTACTCGTTTGAGTTATCGTCAGGCATTTATTAATCAGCTGGCAATCGACCCGTTACAGGCCAGCGCCGAAGAACTGGCTGCCTGTGCCAGTGAGCAGCAGATTGAAACCCCCATTGGCATGAATCTCGATGATAAGGACATGTGGCTGGACTGGCTGATGGTGGCGGCGGTAGCACCGGGATTTGATCCGCAGGGCATGACCTTTATTTATGACTATCCCGCATCACAGGCGGCACTGGCCAGGTTGAGTAAGGATGACCCGCGGGTCGCGCATCGTTTTGAACTGTTCTATGGTGAACTGGAACTGGCAAATGGTTTCTATGAGTTGCTTGATGCCGATGAACAGCTGGCCAGGTTTTGCAAGGAAAATGCATTACGTGAACAGCGCGGTCAGCATGCTATGCCAATTGATATGCAATTGATTGAAGCGTTGAAATCCGGGCTGCCGGATTGTGCCGGGGTGGCGATGGGGCTGGATCGGTTGTTGATGGTGTTGACCGGGGCGCGTTCAATCAGTGAAGTGATTGGTTTTACTACGCCTATTGACCGATAAGAAAAGCATCTCGTGTAGGGTGGTATCAAGCGAAGCGGATCCACCTGGTTAGTATACTGCACGTTCTGTCTGCCAGCGTGGGAACGAGTAGTTTACCTTCATGATAAAATTGGCTGTGCTGTTTCGCCTTTCTGGCGACTTACTTCTTTTTCTTCAGCAAAAAAGAAGTAAGGAAGAAAATGCCGTTCCCGGTCACTTGCCCGCACAAAGCAGCGGGTTCCCGAAAATGCTTCGAGAATTTATTCAGGTTTAACTAAGTTAACTGATGACATAGTCTTCGTTACCGGGTCGTGCTGGAGTGCCGTCCAGGCACATCAGCACTCAAAATCACGTCCTGTGATTTTGCCCCTGCGTAGAAAGCATCTTCGGCAAGTGACAGGGAAGGTTGTCACAAGCCCATCAGCTTGGAAGTGTTTTTACAGTTCGGTGCAGGCTTTTCCCTTTCGCACAAGCTGATGAGCGAGTGATTTTTGTGGAGGCTTTATTCAGGGCGTCCTGCCCTTCACCCTTCAGGACATGCAAGCATGTTCAAAATTGCTCCTGGCAATTTTACCTGCGAGGATGTCTGAGCGAATCATGCTTTCTATGATTCGTGAGTTCCGCAGCAGCCACAAAAATCGGGAGTGAAGAAGGCACTTTTATTTTCGCTTTTTGAAAATAAAAGCTTGAGTGCTGGGGCGGCGTTTTCTTGCTTCCTTCTTTGTCGCTGTTGATACTAAAACGCCTGGAGCGTTTTAGAACAGGCTTTGCCTGGCCCGAAGGGTGAAAGCCAGGGATGGCTTTCATAAAGAAGTGAGTCGCCAGAAAGGCGAAACAACACAGTTGGTTTAATCGTGAAGTCAATTTGTACTACAT
>DATCTK010000031.1:0-5461 GCA_036567985.1 Gammaproteobacteria bacterium
AGAAGTAAGCAAGAAAATGCCGTTCCCGGTCACTTGCCCGCAAAAAGCGCGGGTTCCCAAAAATGCTATGAGAAGACATTGGCTTTAGATTAGTTTATTGACGACATTAGCTTCGTCGCCGGGTCGTGCTGGAGTGCCGTCCAGGCACATCAGCACTCAAAATCACGTCCTGTGATTTTGCCCCTAAGTAGAAAGCATTTTCGGCAAGCGACAGGGAAAGTTGTCACAAGCCCATCAGTTCAATAAGTAATTTGACCGTGGGTACGCTGCTGTTTCCCCTTCGCACAAGCTGATGAACGAGTGATTTTTGTGGGGTGTTCTGCGAGGATGTCTGAGCGAATCATGTTTCTTATGATTCGTGAGTTCCGCAGCAGCCACAAAAATCGGGAGTGAAGAAGGCACTTTTATTTTCGCTGTTTAAATTAAAAGCTTGTGTGCCGGGGCGGCGTTTTCTTGCTTCCTTCTTTGTCGCTGTTGTTGACAAAGAAGGGAGTCGCCAGAAAGGCGAAACACTACATATCAGTATTTCGTGGTGGTAAATTTTGATAATACGTTTAACTTGATTTGTATGAAATGCTTTTAATAAAAGTCGTGAAATGACTCGAGAAGGTAAATTTACTGCCCTGTTGTCCATGCCCAACTATTCAGGCCTAACTATTCAGACGATTGATCAATGTAATAAAATCATCTGCGGCGCAGGGTGCGCCCCATAGGTAGCCCTGTCCATAATCTATACCCAGTTCAATAATTTTTTCCAGCTGCTCCGAGGTTTCTATGCCTTCGGCTACCAGTTCCATGCCCAGCCCCCTGGCCAGTCCGTAGATGGCGGTGACAATGGCGATGTCGTCCGGGTCGTGGGTGATGCCATCGGTAAACGATCGATCTATTTTAAGAATATCAATTGGCAGGCTTTTTAAATAACTCAGCGAGGCGTAACCGGTGCCGAAGTCGTCAATGGCAATGCGTATGCCCATCTGGTGAAGCTGGTTGAGTCTGGACTCCGCATGATCTTCATTGCTTAACAGGGTGCTTTCAGTAAGCTCGATTTCCAGTTGAGTGGCATCCAGCTGGTATTTGTCCAGCATGGTTTTGAACAGGCTCACCAGGTCCTGTTCCTTGAACTGCCGTGCGGAAACATTGATTGAAACATTATCCACCGCAATACCCTGCTGTTGCCAGCTTTTGAATTGTGCGCAGGTCTGCTCAATCACCAGTTCACCCAGTGGAATGATCAAACCGGTTTCTTCGGCAATGCCAATAAATTCATCCGGTGGAATTATGCCCTGTTGTGGATGATTCCAGCGCACCAGTGCTTCCATGGCGCTGGCCAGGCCATTGTGTAAATTAATTTTTGGCTGGTAGTATACCAGCAGTTCATTCTGTTTTATTGCCTTGCGTAAGCTGGTTTCCAGGTGCAGGCGCCGGTTTGCCTGCTGGCTCAGTTCCGGTGAGTAAAATTCATAGCCATTACCGCCTTTTTCCTTGGCACGGTACAGTGCCGATTCGGCATGACGCAGCAGGCTACTGCAGTCATCCCCGTCCTGTGGATAGACGCTGATTCCCATGCTGGCCTTGATATGAATGTCCTGCTCATGCAGCAACATATTGTGGGTGATAATTCTGGAAAACTTGGCGGCAACGCTGCCGATGTCTTCCAGCTGTGTCAGGTTCTCGATAACCAGATTAAATTCATCACCACCGCTGCGCGATAATGTATCTGTATCTCGAATCGAGGTGCGCAGACGGGTGGCCACAGACTGAATCAGTTTGTCGCCATTATGATGCCCCAGAGAGTTGTTAATCAGTTTCAGGTTGTCGATATCAATACTGAGCAGTGCAATCATATTGCCGTTGCGCTGTGCACGTAGAATCGCGGATTCCAGCCGGTCGAGCAGCAGATTGCGATTGGGCAGGCCGGTGAGGGTGTCGTGGTACTGCAGCTGTTCAACCTGGCGGCGATATTGTTCGCCGATAACAATGCGGCGCACTCGCTGGCCGAATACCGACCAGTTAATCGGCTTGGTGACATAGTCGATGGCCCCTGCGTCAAAGGCCGCGGTTACCGAGGCGTCATCATCCAGCGAGGTAATAATCAGCACCGGGGGTGGCTTGCTGTTCTGGGCGCAGATTTCCCTGCAGGCACGAATGCCATCGATATCCGGCATCACCAGGTCGATAATTGCCAGCTCGTAACTGTGATCCCGGCACAGCTCAATCGCCTCACGCCCGTTGCGGGCCTCGCTAACCCGGTAACCCGCCTTGTTGAGAAAGTGCCGCAGCAGCAGCACAATCGAAGGGTCATCATCCGCAATCAGGATGTGCCCCGAAACGGGCTCTGGAGAAGAAAGCTGGCTTTCCATGCTTATAAAGACATCCAAAAATAACAGCAAGAAAAAATAATAGTAGCACAGGAGTACGCAATTATCGGGCGCTGGGACAGCGAATTGGCAATTTTTGTCCGCACATGTCCGCTTTGAAAGCTGGCGATGATCGGCTATGCTGTGTTCAATTGCCCGGATCAGGCCGTGATCTGGTCGCTATTTTGCACTAAAGCGATTGAAAATCGCACAATGCTGCTTGGTTGCATCGGCTTTGCAGGTTATCATTGAGGCCTCTATATTTTGTCACTACGCCGAATTTATCCGGCGAACTATTTAGTTAAGATAAGCATGAATCCCAATTTTCTGGAATTTGAACAGCCTATCGCCGAGTTAGAGGCGAAAATTGAAGAGCTCCGTTACGTCGGGGACGATACAGAAATCAATATCGGCGATGAAATCACTCGCCTGCAGAATAAATGCAAGGGCCTGACCGAGTCTATTTTCAACAAGCTCAGCTCATGGCAAACCTCGCAGCTGGCGCGGCATCCCCAGCGCCCCCATACCCTGGACTACATCGATCGTATTTTTACCGATTTCGAGGAGTTACATGGTGACCGCAGCTATGCCGACGACAAGGCAATTGTTGGCGGCGTGGCGCGTCTGGACGGTCGTCCGGTGATGGTGATCGGTCACCAGAAAGGCCGTGATACCAAGGAAAAGATTCGCCGTAATTTCGGCATGCCACGCCCCGAAGGTTACCGTAAGGCGCTGCGCCTGATGAAGATGGCGGAGCGTTTTAAACTGCCGGTGCTGACCTTTATCGATACTCCGGGCGCCTATCCTGGTATCGGTGCGGAAGAGCGGGGCCAGTCGGAAGCCATTGCGCGCAACCTGTTTGAAATGGCGGCACTGAAAACGCCAATTATCTGCACCGTGATCGGTGAAGGCGGTTCCGGTGGTGCGCTGGCCATTGGCGTGGGCGACAAGGTAATGATGCTGAAATACAGCACCTACTCGGTGATTTCACCGGAAGGCTGTGCCTCGATTCTGTGGAAAAGCGCCGAGCGGGCACAGGATGCCGCCGAAGCACTGGGCATTACCGCACCCCGCCTGAAGGAACTGGGCCTGATCGACCAGATCATTGATGAGCCACTGGGCAGCGCCTACCGGGATATAGATACCACTGCACGCAATATGCAGCAGGCGCTGAAGGAAAGCCTGGACAATCTCAGTAAGATGGGGCTGGACAAGCTGCTGGATGCTCGATACCAGCGCCTGATGAACTATGGCGACTACACCGAGTAGTCGCAATCCACAGCAGGTAGAGCCCAGTGACAATACGCTCAGTGCCCCTGGGCTGGCTCTGCAACTCAGTCAACTCGCACAACAATATGCCATAACCAACTGGTGCCTGGCTTACAGTGGCGGTGTCGATTCACAGGTGCTGTTGCATCTGCTGTATCAAATTCAGCAACAGCCCGAGCTGCATGGCTCATTCCAGTTTAATCTCAGCGCGGTGTATATCGATCACCAGCTACAGGCCGAATCTTCCGCCTGGGCAGAACACTGCGCACAGCAATGTGCCGCGTTGGATATTCCCTTTCAAAGCATTGCGGTGAATGCACAGGCCGAAGCTGGCGAAAGCCCGGAAGCCGCGGCACGGGCTGCGCGTTACGGTGCGTTTAAAAACATCATCCAGCCGGGCATGTGCCTGCTCACCGCGCAGCACCAGGATGACCAGGCAGAAACCGTGCTCATACAGTTACTGCGCGGTGCCGGTGCGGCGGGTCTGTCGGCGATGCCTGAACTCTGTGCATTCGCCGAGGGCTGGCATGCCCGCCCGCTGTTGCATATTTCACAGCAGGCAATTCATGCCTACGCACAGCAGCATCAGCTCAAGTGGGTGGAAGACCCCAGCAATCAGCTGACACATTATGATCGCAATTTTCTGCGTCAACAGATTATGCCCGAACTGCAACAACGCTGGCCTGCGCTTAATAAAACCCTGGGTCGTTTTGCCCGCCAGCAGGCAGAAAACAACGCATTACTCGAAGAACTGGCGCTGATCGACCTGGATACATTACTGCAAACCGATGACAGCATCGAGCTGAATTCGCTCAGGCAGTTAACTTCAGCCCGCGCCAGAAACGCACTGCGTTACTGGTTTAAAACCCGCCACGCGAGTATGCCTTCCAGTGCCTTGCTTGCGCAGTTGTTGCAGCAGATACAGGCTGACAGTCACGACAACCATCTGTGTATCAGCTGGGGCGATAATGAACTGCGCCGCTTTCGTGATGCGCTGTATTTATGCAAGGTGTTGAATCACGATCCGCTACAGGTGATTGAATGGAATGGCCGACAGCCAGTTGAATTGCCGTCACTGGGCAAAACCCTGGAGCTGGTTCAGGCGCAAACAACAGCTGATATAACCTATGTATTAAAAGCCGAATTACTCGACACGCCATTGAGTATTCGTTTCCGACAGGGCGGTGAACGCATCCAGCCCGCCGGCCGGCAGGGCCACCGTGATCTAAAAAAACTGTTCCAGGAGGCGGCAGTAGCGGAATGGCAGAGAGAGCGGATTCCATTGCTGTATGCAGGTGATCAGCTGGTGGCGGTGGTTGGTTACTGGCTGGCGGATGAGTGGGCGTGTAAGGGGCAGGGGGTGTTGCCGAGTGTCGTGCAGGTTCGATTATGTTAAAAGCATTCTGCGGCAATCAACTTGAATTTTATATTCAAAATAACCTGCACGATAAATTGAACTGTGCTGTTTCGCCTTTCTGGCGACTCACTTCTTTTTCTACAGCAAAAAAGAAGTAAGCAAGAAAATGCCGTTCCCGGTCACTTGCCCGCAAAAAGCGCGGGTTCCCGAAAATGCTATGAAACGGTATTTTGCTTTGGATAACTTTATTGATTGAATTGTCTTCGTTGCCGGGTCGTGCTGGAGTGCCGTCCAGGCACATCAGCACTCAAAATCACATCCCTGTGATTTTGCCCCTACGTAGAAAGCATTTTCGGCAAGTGACAGGGAAGGTTGTCGCAAGCCCATCGTGTAAAAAGTAATTTGTCCGTTGGGTACGCAGCTGTTTCCCCTTCGCACAAGCTGATGAGTGAGTGATTTTTGTGGAGGCTTTATTCCG
>DATCTK010000032.1:0-55975 GCA_036567985.1 Gammaproteobacteria bacterium
GCGTTGACGTGCATGGATGCACTAATTCAGCGAGCGCATGGATGCGCAGGAGCTGTCATTTATTCCGCACATCCTGTGCTCCACCCTTCGGGCCGAGCATTCGCTCGTTCAAAGTGCTCCTGCACTTTAGTGCGTTTTCTTCTGCTTTTTAGCTTTTCAGCACTTCAACCTGAACCCGTGGCCTAAGCGCTAAACTCACCCGCCGCCTGCAGATCGGCATGGTAGGAAGATCGCACCATAGGCGCACTGGCCACCTGGTTAAAGCCCATGGATTCGGCGATGCGCTTGTACTCGTCGAACTCATCCGGGGTGACAAAGCGTTTTACCGGCAGGTGGTGCGCACTGGGCTGCAGGTACTGCCCCAGAGTCAGCATGGTCACATTGTGTGCACGCAGGTCAGTTAACACCTGCAGCACTTCGTCTTTTTCCTCACCCAGCCCCAGCATCAACCCGGATTTGGTGGGCACATGGGGACAGGCATCGGCAAAGGCTTTTAACAGATCCAGTGAACCCTGGTAGTCAGCACCGGGTCGCGCTTCACGGTACAGGCGTGGCACGGTTTCCAGGTTATGGTTAAACACATCCGGCGGTGCAGTTTTTAAAAGCTGCAGTGCGATATCCACCCGGCCGCGAAAATCCGGCACCAGGGTTTCTACCTTAATCTGCGGTGATAGCTCGCGGGTTTGTGTAATACAGTCAACAAAATGCGCCGCACCGCCATCGCGCAGATCATCACGGTCCACCGAGGTAATCACCACATATTTCAACTGCATTGCCTGAATGGTCTGTGCCAGGTTTGCCGGTTCCTGCTGATCCAGCGGCAATGGACGACCATGCCCCACATCACAGAAGGGGCAGCGCCGGGTGCAGATCTCACCCATAATCATAAAAGTTGCGGTGCCGTGCCCGAAGCACTCCCCCAGATTGGGACAGGACGCCTCCTCGCACACGGTAAACAGCTTCTGCTCACGCAGCACTTTTTTCAGCCGTTTCACATTGGGATGGGTCGGCGCCTTTGCACGAATCCACGCCGGTTTGCGCGGCATCACCTCGGTTTTGGCGATTTTTACCGGGATGCGTGCGACTTTTTCCGCGCCCGTCTGTTTTACCCCGGCCACCACTTTCTGTTTATTCATAATGCTTCACTTTAAAATCTGCGTAGTCACGGCCCGTAAAATAACGACCAGGCAACCACCTGTGAGTCGGCAGCAGTTAACTGTCTGCCCGTTGCTCGTTAATGTGCAGGATATTCAACTGCTGGCACAGCTCTTTCTGTAACTGCCAGCTGACCTGTTGCATGCCCAGCGTACGCCCCAGCTGATGCAGGCTGGTGACCTGCAGGCCCGCATAGCCGCAGGGGTTGATTCTAGCAAAGTCCTGCAGCTCGATGTCCACATTCAGACTAAGCCCATGGTAACAGCCACCCTGCTTGACGCGCAGGCCCAGCGCGGCAATTTTTGCACCCTTCACATACACGCCGGGGGCTGTGGGATTGGCGCTGGCTTCTATGCCCTGGCGGGCAAGCAAACGGATCACCGCAGTTTCCAGTGCCGTCACCAGTTTGCGCACCCCCATCTTCTTGCGTTTCACATCCAGCAATACATAGGCAATCAGCTGGCCCGGCGCATGGTAGGTCACCTGGCCGCCACGGTCGCTCTGTACTACAGGGATCTGTTCCGGGTTAAGCAGGTGCTCCGGCTTGCTATTAGTGCCCAGGGTGAAGACTGCAGGGTGCTGCAGTAACCAGATTTCATCCGGTGTATCCGCCTTGCGCCGGGCATTGAACTGCTGCATCTGCTCTAATGTGGTCTGGTAATCCTGCAGGCCGAGATGACGGACAATGGCAAAGTGTTGCAATGAGTCGTGCATAATATCTCGACAGGATCGGGCGCTGAGCTGCCGATTACAGGCAGTAGAGCACGTGCTGGCAGCTGGTCAGCTCCATATAGATGCGATCCAGATGGTCCTTGCTGTGGGCGGTAAAGGTAATGGTAATGCTGGTGTATTTGCCATTGCTGCTCTGGTTGAATTTCAATGCACCTTCTGGCAGGTCATCCACGTGACGGTTGATAATTTCCAGCACCGCCACTTCCAATGCTTCGCCGCTTTTGCCCATCGCCTTGATGGGAAACTCACAGGGGAACTCGAACAGGGTTTCCTGTTCTTCGTCGTAATAAATTCTGCTTTCGGGCTGGTCGCTCATACTCGCTCCACTGGCTATCAGCCGCCCGCCTTAGCTGGCACGTCCCAGGCGAAGCTCCGCCTTGTACTGCTGATAGATATCAATCATTTTTTCCCATATGGGGCCAGCCTTGCCATTTGCAACCGGCTGACCATCCAGCTCGATTACCGGCATGATTTCACGGGTAGAGCTGGTAAGCCAGACCTCATCCGCTGTCGCCAGCTCCTGCGCACTGATATCGCGCTCCTCGCAGGGCATCTGGTTATTACGCGCCAGCTCAAGGATCAGGTCGCGGGTAATGCCCGGCAACAGGCAATGGCTGGTGGGCGGCGTAATCAATACCCCGTCCCTGACGATAAAGACATTACTGGCAGCGCCTTCCACCGCCTTGCCGTCGTTAATCAGAATCGCCTCTGCCGCATTTTTATCATGGGCCTGCTGGCGCAACAGAATATTGCCCAGCAGCGAAATCGACTTCACATTACAGGCTTTCCAGCGAATGTCATCCAGAGTAATGGCCAAGACACCGGGGCGAAGCTGTTCCTTATCCACTTTCGATAACTGCGTGGCCATGACAAACACCGTGGGAGTCACCACCTCGGGAAAGGCGTGATTACGGGTCGCGGCCACGCCACGGGTTACCTGCAGATAAATCGACTGATCCTCACCCGCATTTTCATCCAGCAGGCGCTGCAATATCGCCTGCCACTCTGAGTGGCTCATGGGGTTATCCATGCGGATGGCATCCAGATTGCTTTGCAGACGCTGCAGGTGCTCCTGTAAGCGCAGCAGGTGACCGCCATAGGCCGGAATCACTTCATACACGCCATCGGCAAATAAAAAGCCACGATCAAGCACAGAAATTCTGGCATCTTCCAGTGGCAGGTAGGCACCATTTAAATAAACAATCGACATGTAATCTGTCCGGGTTAGCTAATGAGTTAAACGCTCAAACGGTTATTGAAACAGTTGAATAATCTGGTCTTTGGTACGTTGAAAGAAACTGCCCTGTGCAACCGACTGCAATGCAATTAATGGTTGCGACACCAGTTCCTCACCTTCAAAGGTGACCACCACTTTACCCATCTGCTGGCCTTTCTGTACCGGCGCTTCGATATTAGCACTGACATCCATCACCGCGTCCAGGTTTTTATACTGACCGCGGGGAATGGTGACATACAGGTCTTTTTCAAGCCCCAGGTTGAGTTCACTGATCTCGCCTTTCCAGATACGCGCGCTGTTAAGTGACTCACCGGCACTGTAGAGTTTATTGCTTTCGTAGAAACGGAAGCCGTAGCTGAGCAGTGACTGACTGGCCGCTTCCCGTGCTTTTTCACTGCTGGTGCCCAGTACCACGGAGATCAGGCGCATATCATCCCGCTTGGCGGATGCCACCAGGCAATAACCGGCGGATTCGGTATGGCCGGTTTTAATGCCATCCACATCCTTATCCCGCCATAACAGTTTATTACGGTTGTACTGTCTTATGCCGTTGTAGGTATATTCCTTTTCACTGTAGCGCTGGTATTGCACAGGAAATTCGCGGATCAATGCCCGCGCCAGTTTGGCCAGGTCGGCGGCGGTGGTGACATGGTCTTTATGGGGCCAGCCAGTGGAATTAACAAAGTTGGTATCCTGCATACCCAGCGCCCGCGCATGCTGGTTCATGTAATCCGCAAATGCCGATTCAGTGCCCGCAATATGTTCTGCCATGGCAACTGTCGCATCATTACCCGATTGCACAATAATACCTTTTAGTAACTCATCGACTTTTACTTTATTACCTACCTCAACAAACATCTTAGAGCCTTTCATGCGCCAGGCTTTTTTGCTGATCAGCACTTCTTCATCAACCGATAAGCGACCCGCGTCAATTTCCTTGTAAATCACATAGGCGGTCATCAGTTTGGTTATACTCGCCGGCTCGACTTTTTTATGAATATTTTTTTCTGCCAGCACCCGGCCGCTGTGAAAATCAATCAATAAAAAACTGTCGGCGGCTAATTTCGGCTGCGCCGGAACGGGTGCCGCAGTGGAAGATACAGACCAGATAAATACAAACAGAAGGCTTAACTTACTCAACATTTTTGACATATTTATAACCATAAAAATCAGCTTTGATAACACTCAGAGAAGGAAGCCCTGTAGTAACCAACACTTCCATAAAAAATAACTAATCGACCACCACCCGCGCAGTATCAACCCCGATGCCATTCAGATCATTGATCACCTTATAGGCCAGGTCGACATCAGGCAAGGGGCCGATGCGCACCCGATACAGTTTATTGCCGTCGTTTTCCACCACATGCACGCGCACACTTTGCATGTGTTTACTGCGTAGTTTACTCGCCATGGTTTCTGCTGCGCTTTCGGTTCCCATGGCCGCCACCTGCACGTGAATTTTTCCCTGTGGACGGCTATCAATCGGCATCACCACATCGCGGGTATCCAGATCCAGTGCAGAGGTATTAATCACCCGAATACTGACCGGCCCGGTACCAGTAGCAGAGATACCCAGTTTGCGCGCGGCCGCATAGGACAGGTCAATAATCCGCCCCTCATGAAACGGCCCGCGATCATTCACTTTTACAATAATCTTGCGACCATTCTGTTTGTGGGTCACTTCCACATAACTGGGCAGTGGCAGATGTTTATGCGCTGCCGTCATGGCGTACATATTATAGGGCTCACCACTGGAGGTTCTGCGGCCATGAAACTTGGTGCCATACCAGGAAGCTATGCCCTCTTCCTGAAAGCCATTGGCCTGCTGCATCACCTTGTAGGTTTTACCCATGACGGTATAACTTGGCGGATTGCCGTAACGACTCAGGGGTTCATTTTTAGGCACCGCATTGGGGGTATCATCGCGCACAAAATCACCCGGGGCACTATCACCGGGTGCGCAGCCGAACAGGCTCAGGCTGCTGATAAGCAGCCCAAGTAAAATGGTTTTATGCTGGTAGTGACCTGTCATGCTTCTCGGTTGCAGACTACTTTGCCTGGTATTTTTCTGTTATCGCCTGGCTCAGTTGATACACCGCCATGGCATAGAGTGGACTGTGATTATAACGGGTAATCACATAAAAATTATTCAGTGCCAGCCAGTACTCATCGCCATCTGTGGCATCCAGTTTTAACAGCGTGGCCAGCGCCTGGTCTGAATAAGCACCCGGTGTGCTGACCCCGGCGCGTCTGAAATCCGCGACCGGTGTATGGGGCTTCATCTCACGGTTGCCGAGTGCCGCCGCCTGGTCGTTCACCTTAACCTGGGCCGCCACCGGCTCACCCAGTTTCCAGCCATGACGTTTGAAATAATTCGCTACGCTGCCAATCGAATCCGCTGAGCCATTCCAGAAATCCCTTACCCCATCACCATCAAAGTCCACGGCATAACTTCTGAAGCTGCTGGGAATAAATTGCGGCATCCCCATGGCACCGGCATAGGATCCGGTGAGCTGTTTAATATTCAGTTTTTCTTCACGCACCATCAGTAAAAAATGTTTGAGCTGCTTGCGGAAAAATGCAGCGCGGGGCGGATAATCAAAGCCCAGGGTGGTCAGCGCATCAAGCACGGGATAATTGCCCGCATGTCGACCGTAGTAGGTTTCAACACCGATAATCGCCACAATAAACGCGGCATCCACACCGTATTTTTTTTCCGCCCTGTTTAATAAAGCCTGATTTTCTTTCCAGAACTCCACGCCCTGATCAATGCGCTTGTCATTAAGAAAAATTCTGCGGTAATCACCCCAGGTGAGCACCCCTTCCGCGGGGCGCGCAATGGCTTCCAGTGCCGTGGTTTGCTGTTTTACCTCCGACATCCAGCGACGCATCTGATCCTTGTCAAAGCCATGTTCCTGATGCATTTCATCGATAAATTCATGTACGTCGCTGCGCTCACTGTAATTAGCCTGGGCGCTTAATGGCAGCAGGCATATCAGGCAGCCCATGCCGAGCAAACGGCTGAATAAGGCGGGTCTTTTCATAGGGTTCCGTGAACTTTTCATAAGATTGATTTCTACTTTGACCAGAGTCGGCGGTGAGAGTTTATCGACATCAACATTCCAAAGCCTGCCATCAGGGTCACCATCGAGGTACCTCCATAGCTGATTAGCGGCAATGGTACCCCAACCACCGGTAAAATTCCTGATACCATGCCCACATTCACAAACAAATACACAAAAAATGTCAGGCTCAGACTGCCCCCCAGCAAGCGGGAATAGGTATCCTGCCCACCCACGGCGATAAACATGCCGCGAATAATAATAAATCCATACATGGCCAGCAGCAGCACGCCGCCGATCAGACCGAATTCTTCAGCAAACACCGCAAAGATAAAATCCGTGGACTGTTCCGGCAGAAAATTCAGATGCGACTGACTGCCATTAAGCCAGCCGCGGCCATACACACCGCCGGAACCGATGGCGATTTTTGACTGGATAATATGGTAACCGGCCCCCAGCGGATCACGCTGCGGGTCCAGCAGGGTCAGCACCCGGCCACGCTGGTAATCATGCATAAAATGCCAGATCAGCGGCAGCAGGGCTGCAACCAGCACTGCCAGCCCCATCATTAAACGCCAGCTTAAACCGCCAAGAAACACCACAAAAAAACCTGCCGCAAAAATCAGCAGCGCGGTACCCAGATCCGGCTGCATGGCAATCATCAGTGTGGGTGTAAGTATCAGTACAGCCGCCATGCCAAGGGTTCGCCAGGACGGCGGCAAGGGTTTTTCCGCAAAATACCAGGCCATCATCATCGGTGTCACCAGCTTCATCATTTCCGATGGCTGGAAACGAATAAAGCCAAAATCCAGCCAGCGTTGCGCGCCCTTGCCGATGTCACCCATAAAAATCACCAGTAACAACAGCAACACGCCGATGACATAAACCCAGGGTGACCAGAAACGCAATGTCGAGGGTGGAATCTGCGCCATCACCAGCATCACCACCAGCGCCAGCGCAATCCGTGTCAGCTGGCGATGTATCAGCTCCATCGACTGATCACCGGCACTGTACAGCACCCCCAGGCCTACCATTAGCAACAGGCCGATACCCAGTAACATCAGGGGATCAAGGCGCAACAGACGCATCAGCTGGACGCTGAAGCTGGGGCGATAATGTTTATCTCTTACACCACTGCCGATCATTGCGCTGCCTCCAGTACTGGTGGCCAGAGCACACTGTCCTTCAACTTGCCAATACGCAGCCACTCATCAATCACGGTGCGTGCGATGGGCGCGGCCACACCACTGCCGGAGCCACCGTTTTCAGCAATCACCGCCACCACGATTTCCGGCTTGTCTGCCGGCGCAAAGGCGACAAACAGCGCGTGGTCACGCAGTTTTTTAGCCACGGTTTCCTCATCGTATTCTTCACCCTGGGCAATACCGAATACCTGCGCGGTACCGGTTTTACCCGCTATTTTGAAATCCAGGCCATATGCAGAGCTGCGTGCCGTGCCGCGCAGATCGTGCATGACACTGACCATGCCATCAATCGCATGCTCCCAGTTACTTTGCCGCTTCAGAGCCACCCTGGGTTTGTCCGGCCAGTCAGGCACCTGCCAGCTGTCAGTGACCACCTGCTCGATTCGCGCCAGCAGGTGCGGCTGGTGACGCTGGCCTCGCATCGCCAGAATCGAGGTGGCCGATGCCATCTGTAGCGGGGTCACCAGCATATACCCCTGACCGATACCGGTAATCAGGGTTTCACCGGGGAACCAGATCATATTGCGATTGCGTTTCTTCCACTCCCGCGAGGGCAGCAGGCCAGAACGCTCTCCGAGCAAATCGATACCGGTTTTTTCACCCAGCCCGAACTGCTGCAGAAAAGCATGGATGCGGTCTATGCCCATGCGGTAGGCCAGTTCGTAATAATACACATCGCAGGACTGGGCAATCGCAGCATCCAGATCCATGTCCCCATGGCCAGAACGCTTCCAGTCCCGGTACTTGCGTTCTTCATTGGGCAGCAGGTAGCTGCCACTGCAATGCACCGTTTCCTTATGTCCAATCTGGTGGCTCTCCAGCCCCCCCAGGCCCACCAGCGGCTTGATAATCGAACCCGGCGGGTACTGCCCCATAATCGCGCGATTAAACAGCGGCCGCTCCGGCGAGTCACGCAATCGATGGTAGTCCTTGTAACTGATACCGTGCACAAACAGATTGGGGTCAAACGAAGGCATACTCGCCATTGCCAGTACTTCACCGGTTTGTGGCTGCATCACCACCACCGAGCCGTTATAGTCCTGCAGGGCCTGCTCCGCTACCTTCTGCAAACGCGCATCCAGGGTCAGCCACAGGTTATTACCCGGCACCGGCGGAATCTTTTCCAGCACCCGCAGTTCGCGCCCCTGCACATTTACCTCGACGTTTTTATAGCCCACCATGCCGTGCAGCTCTTTTTCATAGTAGCGCTCGAGTCCGTTTTTACCAATATGGGTGGTGCCCTTGTAATTGGCCTGATCCACCCGCTTCAGCTCTTCCTCGTCGATACGCCCTACATAACCGATCACATGCGCCATGCTTTCACCCATCGGGTAATAACGGCTCAGGCTGGCATTGATATCCACACCGGGGAACAGGTGCCGGTTAACCGCCAGCGCCGCCACTTCCTTGTCCGACAACTGGGTGCGCAGGGGAATCGCCTCGAACTTGCGGCTACGCTTCACCTCTTTATGAAAGCGGGTCAGGGTGGCTTCATCCAGCTCGATAATGCGCCCCAGCTCGAACAGGGTCAGTTGCAGGTTCTCCACCTGCTCGGGGATAATATCCAGCTGATAGGAAGGACGGTTTTCCGCCAGCACCACACCATTGCGGTCATAAATCAGGCCGCGATTGGGCGCCAGTGGCGTCAGACGGATACGGTTATTTTCCGACAGGGATGCAAAGTGACTGAACTCGAAAAACTGCAGGTACAGCAGGCGGGACAACAATACCAGTATCAGCAGGATACTCAGTATCGCAGCCACCAGAGCACGCCGCTTGAACAGCAGCGCCTCCAGTGTATGGTTTTTAATAACGGTACGACGTGGCATTTAAAGCAGTCTAAACCCCCAGCGGATCAGGCATACTGCTTATTATGGCGTTCGATGCTGCTCATGATTTCTTCACTGGCGCGGTCTACGCCAACCCAGTTTTCTACCTTCACCCATTTACCGGATTCCAGCGCCTTGTACTGCTCGAAGAAGTGGGTGATCTGGTTGAGCATATCGTCATGCAGATCCTGTGGCTTTTCTACCTTATCATATAGCTTGGTCAACTTGCTCACGGGCACCGCCAGCACCTTATGGTCTTCACCTGCCTCATCGGTCATTTCCAGCATACCGATCGGACGACAGCGGATCACCGAGCCGGAAATCAGCGGCACAGGGGTCACCACCAGAACATCAACCGGGTCACCATCTTCCGACAGGGTATGGGGCATAAAGCCGTAATTACACGGGTAAAACATCGCAGTACCCATAAAGCGATCGACCATCAGCGTACCGCTGTCTTTTTCTACTTCATATTTAACCGGTGAGCCATGCGCCGGAATTTCAATGACAACGTTAATATCAGTTGGCACATTCTCGCCGACCGAGAGGTTCTCAAGATTCATACAACTATTACCTTAAATTTTACTGCGTGTTTAAAAATCGATTCAATTTAGTGCTAGGCTCACAACACAAGCCACCAGCACGAAATAAAATGTGTGGATTATTCAGAGTTTCGAGATTATATCAAGAAGCCGCACTAGAATACTCGACATATTCTACGCAATGATTAAAATCCGGCAGTATTGCCAACACAAAGGCCTGTTAGGGGGACTAAAGGATATGAAACTTGTACTACTTGGGGCACCTGGCTCCGGTAAAGGCACACAAGCCAAGCTGTTAGTTGATAAACTGAATATTCCGCAGATTTCCACCGGCGATCTGCTGCGTGCTGCGGTAGAGGCACAAACCCCGCTGGGTCGCCAGGCAAAGGCGATTATGGACGCAGGCCAGCTGGTGCCCAATGATCTGGTGCTGGGACTGATTCGCGAACGCCTCAACAGCCCGGATTGCCGTAACGGCTTTATTCTGGACGGATTCCCGCGCAACCTGGAACAGGCCGAGGAACTGGATCGCCTGCTGGACAGCCTGTCGATGCCGATTCAGAAATCGATCCTGATCGATGTAGACTTCGACATACTGATGCAGCGCCTCACCGGCCGCCTCACCTGCGAGGACTGCGGTGCGGTGTATAACATCTTTACCAACCCGCCCACCATGGAAGATGAGTGCGACAAATGTGGCGGCAACCTGCACCACCGCTCTGATGACAATGAAGAAACCATTGGCAAGCGTCTGCGCGTATATGAAACACAGACCCAGCCGGTGGCGGACTATTACCGCCAGCAGGGCAAGCTGTCGGTGATCGAAGGCAAGGGCGACATCAGGGACATCTTTAACGACATGATGAAGGCATTGAAAAACGTGCCCCCAGCCAGGGCCATGCAACCGGCAAAAGCGGCGAAAGCACCGGTTCCGGTCAGCTCTGCTGTCAGTGACAAGCCGGTGGTGGCCGAGCAACCCGCCGCCAGACTGGCAAAAAATGTAGCCAAAGCCAGTGCCGCTGCCCAGGCTACGCCCAAGGCTGCTCCTAAGGCTGCAGTCAAAGCGACAGCCGCGGCCAGCCCGACGGCGGCAAAAGCCAGAGCGACTGCGAAACCTGCGGCCAAAGCTGCAGCTAAAAAAGCAGCAGCAAAGAAAGCGCCTGCCAAAGCTACGGACAAAAAGCCCGCCGACAAGCCCACAACAACACAAAAGCCGGCTACTAAAGCCGCACCCAGCAAGGCGACAGCTAAAAAGACTGCAGCGGCAAAACCGGCAGTAAAAAAAGCGGCCACTAAGAAAGCAGCGCCGAAAACAGCCCCGAAAGCCGCAGCACCCGGCAAGGCCGGCACCAGTGCAAAGCCCGCTGCGAAAAAGAAAGTGGCTAGCGGCGCAGCCGACGGCCTGCAGGGCATGCGCAACACCCTGAGCAAGCTGGAAGCGGAGCTCAAGCAGGTCAGGGCGGAAATCGCCCTGAGCGAAAAACGCAGCAAAGACCTGCTGGCCATCGAAACCAGCAAAACCCAGATGCGCAAGCAGTTCTCCGCGCAATGGCAGAAAGACCTGCTAAAAAGTCTGAAAAAGATTAAATAGCATCACTGCCAGCCAATGGGCAAACACAGAAAAGGCCGCTTGAAGCGGCCTTTTCTGTGGCTAAGGGATAATGGTGCGGATCGTAATAAATTACGCCTTATTACCGGCTTCCGCTTCAGCAGCTTCGATTTCCGCTCTGACATTTGCCATATCCAGCTCCTTAACCTGTGACACCAGCTGTTCCAGGGCGCTCCCGGGCAGCATACCGGCTTCGGAAAACAGCACGATCTGTTCACGGAAGACCATCAGTGTGGGAATCGAACGAATCTGGAAATGCGCCGCAATCGCCTGCTCTTCTTCCGTATTCACCTTGGCAAATACAATGTCCGGATACTTTTCAGACACTTCTTCGTAGATGGGTGCAAAGTTTTTGCAGGGGCCACACCAGGGGGCCCAGAAATCGATAATGACGATGTCATTTTCAACGATGGTTTTTTCCAGAGTCTGTTCGTTTAATTCTATTGTCGCCACTGTGTGCCTCCAGTTTTCACGCTGTTTAAATTAACGGCCCCCTACACGGAGACCCGATCAATGAACCCGTGCCAGCAGACAAGACAAACGCTAAGCAGGCGCCACACAAATCCATAAAGCAAAATATTAACATTTTCTTATGTTAGGGTCGATGCGCAATATTTTACGCTCATCTGCAGTTTTATCATGAAAACTGGGCTTTACTCCTGTGCATGAGTCACAAACCTGAAGCTGCCAACCCCACACAAACCGACCAGACCGAGCTCACACTGGTGCTGGATCAGGGCTCACACGCCAGTCGGCTGGCGCTGTTTAGCCCCACGGGAGAACTGCTGCAGATTGATAGCCAGGCCATTCGCAGCCGCACACAGGGCCAGTTTATCGAGCAGGATGCGGATGAGATCCTGCAATCGCTGCAGCAGCTACTGCACGGACTTCCACCACAACTGCTGCAACGCATCAGCCACGGCGGCCTCTGCACACAGCGCTCAACCCTGGTTGCCTGGGACAGGCACAGCGGCAAGGCGCTGTCACCGGCGATCAGCTGGCGTGACCAGCGTGGCCAGGCACAGGTCGAGCAACTGCGACAGCAGGGAAACCAGACGCAGATTCACCAGCTCAGCGGCCTGCCCCTGTCGCCCCACTATGCCGCCAGCAAAATACACTGGTTGCTTGAGCACAACCAGCCGGTGCAACAGGCGCTGCAGGCACAAACCCTGTGTATTGCGCCGCTGGCCAGCTATCTGCTGTTTCACCTGTTGCAGCAGTCTCCCTGCGTGATTGACCACAGCAATGCCCAGCGTACCCAGCTGATGGATATCCAGACGCTCGACTGGTCACCCCAGCTGCTTGAGCTGTTTCAGATTCCCGCCGATATTCTGCCGGAGTTACGTCCCATGCTGGCAGACTATGGCCGGCTCAGGCAGGCGGATATTCCACTGTACGCGGTGTGTGGCGACCAGAACGCGCTGCCCGCCGCCTACCCGCCACTCACCCCGGACGACTGCCTGGTGAATGTCGGCACAGGGGCGTTTGTACTGTCACCACAGCCAGAAAAGCCACCTGCCCTGCGCCTGTTGCGCAGCCTGTGTTACAGCGATACAGAACAGGTGCGTTTTCTCAGTGAAGGCACCGTCAATGGCGCCGGCGCGGCGCTCGACTGGCTCAGCCAGCAACTGCCACAGGCCTCGCTGTACCAGCAGTTACCGTTATGGCTGGCCGAGGTCAGCGAGCCGCCGCTGTTTATTAATACCGTGGCGGGGCTGGGCTCACCCTGGTGGTGTGATGCCGGTGAAGCAGCGTTTATCGCTGCCGGCACCATGTCGGACTCGCAAAAATACGTCGCGCTGATTGAGAGCATTGTGTTTCTGATCAGCCATAACCTGCAGCAACTGATGCAGCCTCCACAGCGGATTCTAATCAGCGGCGGACTGAGCCAGCTGGATGGCCTGTGTCAGAAATTATCCGACCTCAACCAGGCGTCGGTGCTGCGCTTTGCACAGAGCGAGGCCAGCGCCCGAGGTTGCGCCAGCCTGGCTAACCAGTTTGCTTCGCGCAACAGCAGCCAGTGGCAACACCTGACTGTGCAACAGCCGTTCACACCACAGCAAAACCATGCACTAACCCGGCGTTATGCACATTTTGTCGGAGAATTACGCAAGCGCTGCAGGAACGACTAAACTCATTGATAACAAATTATGTAAACCCGGATAAATTAGTACGGATAAATTGATATGCCAATTCCACACCTTGTAGCCCACCGCGGCATGATGGCGAGCTACCCGGAAAACACCCTGATTTCGTTGCAGTCGGCACTGCAGTGTGGGGCTTCCTATATTGAATTCGATGTGCAGTGCACCGCCGATGGTGAGCTGGTGGTATTTCACGATGTAGAGCTGCAACGCACCACCGGCATTCAGGGCAACCTGTTTGAAATGAGCTATGAAGAATTGAAGAATATACGCGCCCACGAGCCTGAACGCTTTTCACTGGCCTTTTTCAATCAGCGCATTCCACGCCTCAGTGAAGTGGTGCAGTTACTGCAGAATTTCCCCAAGGCCACCGCCTTTGTGGAAATCAAGGAAGCCACATTGCAGCATTATGGTGTTGATACGATTATGGCAGACCTGCTGAGAACACTGGATATTATTCATTCACAGTGTGTGATTATTTCCTATGACCAGGATGCCATCAGCTATACCAAAAAGCACAGCGACTTCCAGACCGGCTGGATACTGCATAACTACGACGACCTCAGCCACCATCTGGCAAAAAACCTGGCGCCGGATTACCTGATTGCCAATCACCGTAAGATCCCGCTCAATATGGACCCCTGGCCCGGCAACTGGCACTGGATGGTCTACGATGTAACCGACCCGGAACTCGCGCTGCATTATGCCAGCCATAATATTCCACTGATCGAAACGCGAAATATCTGCGCCATGCTGGAACACCCGGTACTGGCGCTGAACCTGATTTCCAACCAGGCGCAAAACTAACCTTTGATGCAAGCTGATTATGATGTGGTGATTATCGGTGCTGGCATTCAGGGCGCTGGCATCGCACAGGCGGCAGCAAGTTGCGGTTATCGCACTCTGTTGCTGGAAAAACAGGCACAGGCCGGCATGGGTACCTCCTGCAAATCCAGCAAGCTAATTCATGGTGGCCTGCGCTACCTGGAAAGTGCACAGTTTTCACTGGTATGGGAAAGCCTGCAGGAACGTAGACGCCTGCTGCGCAATGCACCACAGCTGGTTAAACTGATTCCGTTTTATATTCCCGTGTATAAAAACAGTTCGCGACCCGCCTGGCTTATCTGGCTTGGTCTGAGCATTTACAGCCTGTTCAGCCGAAAACCTTTTCGCATAATAAAACGTCAGGACTGGGACACACTGGATGGTTTGCAAACAAGCGATCTGCGACAGGTTTTTCAATACTATGATGCGCAAACCGATGATCAGCAACTCACGCAAAGCGTGGTTGAGTCGGCGATTAAACTGGGTGCAAAAACCGAATTCGATGCCGACCTGGTTGACTCAAACTACACAGACTGTCACCGGATTCATTACCGAAAACAGCAGCAGGATTATTATATCAGCACCCACTACCTGATAAATTGCAGCGGCCCCTGGGCAGCACAGACACAGCAAAAAATTCAGCCACAGATGCCACTGCCTCAACTGGACCTGGTGGCTGGCAGCCACATTATTATCAGGCGCCCACTGAAACAGGGTGCCTATTATTTACAGGCCAGCGATCGACAAACCAGTGACCAACGTGCCATCTTCGCCATCCCGTGGAAACAACAGATGACCTTAATCGGCACCACGGAGCGACACTACAGCGGCAAGATAGAAGAATTACAGGCAAATGATAAAGAGATTGATTACCTGCTGGAAAACTACAACCGGCATTTTGAACCGCCAGCTAGCAGGGCAGATATCGTTGCGCAATTTGCCGGCCTGCGTGTGTTACAGAATGCCGCAGACAGTGCGTTTAATGCATCGCGTGACACTATCATTATTACCAGCAAGCGGCATCCCGGCCAGATCACGGTCACCGGTGGTAAACTCACCACCTACCGCGCAACCGCCGAGCAGGTTGTATCCACAATTAAACTGCCCACTAAACGCAGATGCAGCGGCAAACAGACCCGCCATCAACAGCTGCATCCGCCCACACAGACAAAAACGGATAGCCAGGTTTGAACTCAGCGCAGCCCTTTCTGTAGCGATGCAATTGCATCCATTGATACAGCCTCTGCCTCGCTGATTTGCTGTAACGGATCCTGCTCCGGCTGATCGCGGTACGTCTCGCGAATCTGGTAAAATGCGTCCAGATTATCAAATAACAGATCCACCAGTGTCGGATCAAAATGCCGACCGGACTCCTGCCTGATCTGCGCCAGAATATCTTCATCACTCCAGGCTTCCTTGTAGCAGCGTTTTGAACCCAGCGCATCGAACACATCCGCTAGCGCAGTGATTCTGCCATAGATATGAATATCTTCTTTTTCTGTTGCAGCCGGATAACCGCTGCCATCCCATTTTTCATGATGCTGCAGTGCAATAATCGCCGCTGTCTGCATAATCGGACGCTGACTGTGCTTCAGCATCTCATGGCCGATGGTGACATGGGTTTTCATTATTTCAAATTCATCCGGCGTGAGTCGTCCTTTTTTATGCAGTATGGCATCGGGTATACCTACCTTGCCAATGTCATGCATCGGTGACGCCATGGCGATCATGTCAGCTTCGTAATCATCCAGCCCCGAAAGCAGCGCCAGTAAGCGCGAGTATTCTGCCACTCGCTTGACATGCAGGCCGGTTTCTTTTGAACGGGTTTCACCGATTGAACCCATGGTAAAAATAACTTCTTTCTGGGTTTCAATAATTTCCCGGTTTAATAAAGACAGCTCAGCGGTGGCATTGTCGATCACCGCCTGCTGCGAGTCTTCATATGCTTTCAGTTTTAGATGGGTTTTTATTCGTGCCAGCAGTTCCGCCGCAGTAAACGGCTTTGTCACATAGTCCTGTCCGCCAACCTCGAATGCCTCCAGCAAACTTTGTTCATCCGTTTTGGCCGTCAGAAATATAACCGGCGTATCCCCCGATATATTTTCACGTTTAATCTGTCGACACACATCATAACCGCTCATGCCCGGCATCATTACGTCCAGCAACACCAGGTCAAAGCGATTTTCATGCAGCATATCCAGCGCACGCAGGCCACTGGTTGCATAGGAAATATCATAGGCCTGATCCGCCAGCAAATGAGCAACCACCTGGATGTTCTTCGGGCTATCATCAACAATCAGTATTTTAAACTGCCTACTCATACTGGCTAACCTTCAATGCCTGAATAGCTGACGCCAGAGCTGTCAGCAACTTCTGTGACTGTTCCACATCGAATACCTGATTAGCTTTACGCAAATCAGAAACCACTGAACGAAACTGCGGCAACTGATAAGGCTTTTCCAGTGCACACAGATCATCTAACAAAGCATCCATGCTGGCGAAATTACCCTGGTTACGGGTTTTTTCGATCACGGGTTCATATTCAACCAGCTGCTCAACAAAAGCAGACTCAGCCAATGCCAGCTCTGTCGACAGTGGATCAACCTGCATAGCATCATCTTTTTTCACCTGGGTAACTGTATCCACCTGCAGAAAATGACTTAACGCCTGCATCAGCTTTTCCGAACTTAAGGGCTTGTACAAAACAAAGTCGAATACGCCGCGCTTTTTGTCTGCGCGTTTATCCTCAACCACCGACGCGGTAACGGCAACCACCGGAATAGAGCGAACATCTTCGTCAGCTTTAATAATTTTTGTTGCCTCTATGCCATTCATTACCGGCATACGCACATCCATTAAAATCAGATCTGGTTTTTCCTGTTTTGCCTGCCTGACAGCCTGCTCACCATTCGCTGCATGCAGTATTTCAAACGGCTGCGACGCCAGGTATTCAGCAATAAGCGTTCTATTAACATCCAGATCATCCACCAGCAGCAACCTGGCCGGTTTGAAGCGAATCTGCTTTACACTTTTTTCATGCCGCCTGCTGTCATCGATAATTATGACTTCAGGCGTTCTCAACAACAACTCGAAACAGCTGCCTTCTCCTTTTTTACTGGAAACCGACAATTTCGCATCCAGTTTTTCCGCCAGCCTGGAACTGATTGCCAGACCCAGACCCGCACCACCAAATTCACGGGTGCTCTGGTTATCCTGTTGCACAAAGATATCAAAGATCGTTTTCTGGTCCTTCTCCTCAATACCAATCCCGGTATCGATTACAGCAATCCTGAGGCTGGAAAACAGGTCATCGGCCCGCTCCGGTGTATAACTGCAACTAATGGTAATTTTACCCCTGGAGGTAAATTTGACCGCATTATTTACCAGGTTAAACAGAATCTGTCGCAGACGCAGTTCATCCGTAAACACCACTTCCGGCACATTGTCATCAATCTTTAATTCGAGCTGCAGACCTTTTTCCTGCGCGGAAATCTGGTACACATCTTTAAGGTCATGTAACAGCTGTGACACGTACACCTTATCGACATCAATTTTCATTTTTCCGGCTTCAATTTTCGACAGATCCAGAATATCGTTTATCAGGCTTAACAGGTTCCGACTACCCGACTGGATTGATTTGACATAACCCATCTGCTGTTCATTCAGCCCACTATTGGCCAGCACATCGGTAAATCCGATAACCGCATTCATCGGCGTCCTGATTTCGTGACTCATATTCGCCAGAAACAGACTTTTTGCCTGGTTTGCTGCCTCAGCTTTTTCCTTGGCCTCGGACAGGGCAGCATTTACATTTTTAAGCGTTTTTGTTCGTTCGCTCACCTTGGCTTCCAGCAGGTCATTAGCCTGCTCCAACTTCAACTGCGCCTGTTTTCTATCGGTAATATCCCGTGCCGAGGCCAGTACCAGCTTCTCTCCCTCAATATTCAGATAGCCATAATTCACTTCAACCGGGGTAACTTCACCACTGCTATTGCGGTATTCAGTTTCAACACTCAGCCCATCCTGCTCACTTAATTGTTGCAACAATTGCTGCAGTGCATCGGCTGTATTGTACTGGCAATCAAACTCATAGACTTTCATCTGCAACAGGTTTTCCCGTAACAACTGCAGAGATTCACAGGCCTTGTGATTTACATCCACCAGGCCGCCATCACTGGAAAATATAAACAGGGCATCAACGGACTGCTCAATCACCTCACGAAACCGATGCTGACTTTCAATCAGTTCATTATTACGTGCTTCCAGCTGGGTCAGCATATTATTGAATTCGTCAGTCAGGATACCGATTTCATCTTCACTTTCTTTTTCTGCACGTAATGCATAATTTTTCTGCGAACTGATATCCGACGCAGTTCGGGTCAGATGCTCCACCGGCTCGGAAATAATTTTCTGCAACCTGGCCGCCAGCAAATAGGCAATTAATGCACCGACCGAGAGAATTAATAAAAGCCCACTGATAGCACCGCTAATAAACTCGTCGATTAACGAGTCGTCCGACTCCAGCGACAGGTAACCCATCAATTCACCATCAACCCGGACTTCTTCGCGCACCAGAAAAGCAGTTTTATTGCTGTGCTGATACTGATCAATATCAGTCGGCACCAGCGCATCCAGCAATGCCTGTGGATAAACCGCAAACAACTGACCCTGCCGATCAAACAGCACAGCACGGGTAATCTGTTCTTTTGCTTTAAGCGATGCCAGCGCCATGGTTGCACCATTTTCATCATCAAAGGCAAGGTAGGCCGAGGTGTTATCCATTACCATTTTTGCCAGCACCTCAAGATCCCGTTGCTGAATATCCTGCAATACAATCACTTCGCGAATCAGAATACTGCTGGCCACGGTCAACAAGCCGATCAGGCTGACCGACATAATAATCAACATCAACTTGTTCTTGATGGATTTGATATGGAATAATTTCGTCATACGATGAAAAAATTTATGCTGAACATACACCAATAGCCACTTGTGCCTGCCCGCATTTTTACCTGCCTGTAGAATGTGGTTTTTTATGGCTGCAGCAACAAAACCGATACAGCTGAAGACCCTTCAATATACCCCTTTCAAGTATAGGCTATTTTTATCACGCCGCTTATTCTAGAATTCGCTGTTTTAAATTACGAGATAGGCACATGACAGCACTTCAGGCACTGATTTTCGATGTGGACGGCACCCTTGCGGACACCGAACGCGATGGTCACCGGGTTGCGTTCAACCAGGCATTCAAGCAGGCCGGACTTGACTGGCACTGGTCAGTTGAACTCTATGGCGAACTGCTGGAAGTGACCGGCGGCAAGGAGCGCATGGCCTTCTATCTGCAAAAATACAATACAGATTTTCCGCAGGATGAGCACACCCCGGAGTTGATCAAGGAGCTGCATAAGTCGAAAACCCGCCATTACACCGAATTACTGGCTACCGGTGCCATACCCATGCGCCCCGGCGTAAAGCGCCTGATCAACGAAGCACGTGCACAAGGCATGCGGCTGGCGATTGCGACCACCACCACCCCGGAAAATGTCACTGCCCTGCTGGAGCACGCCCTGGGCAGTGGCTCCACTGACTGGTTTGAAGTGATTGCCGCAGGCGACATAGTGCCTGCGAAAAAACCCGCAGCGGATATTTATCACTGGGCATTAGATAAACTAGAGCTCACGGCGGCCGACTGCCTGGCATTTGAGGACTCGGAAAACGGCATCAAATCATCCCTGGGCGCCGGGCTTACAACTATTATCAGCATCAATGACTACACCCGCACCCACGATTTCAGCGGTGCCGCACTGGTGCTGGACAATATGGGCGAACCGGATCAACCCTTCGAGGTTCTGGCCGGCAACAGCTTCAATGAGAGCCACCTCAATATATCCCTGTTAGAAAAAATCCACGGCGCCAGCTGAGATGCTCAGCCAGCACAGACTCAGCTTTCACACCCGCGGCCGTGGCACCCAGAATATCAGCCACGAGATCAACCAGCGGGTACAGGCTTCGGGCATACAGCAGGGCATCGCCAATCTGTTTGTGCAGCACACCAGCGCCTCGTTAATTTTATGCGAGAACGCCGACCCCACGGTGCGCGCGGACCTGGAAGCCTTTTTCAGCCGCCTCACCCCGGACGGTGACCCACTCTATCAGCACACCGACGAAGGCCCGGACGATATGCCGGCACACACCCGCACCATCCTCACCGACAGCAGCCTGAGCATCCCTTTCAGCGATGGACAGTTGCTGCTCGGCACCTGGCAGGGCATTTTTCTCTGGGAGCACCGTATCCGGCCCCACCAGCGGCAACTCATCCTCACTCTCTACGGCGAATAAGCACTAACACACCGTATGGCTATTCTGGGGCTGCTATACTTGATGTAAGTTAATCACACGGGATGACATTATGCCTGGCACAACACCCCAGATAAAATGCGAGGAGCTGTACAAGCTGCTACGGGAAGGTAAAACCGAAGAATTCAATCAGCGACGCGAGCGTGGCGAGAGCTGCGACCTGAGTGGCGCGGATTTTCGCGGTGTCGATCTAAGCGGCATGAACGCCGATGGGCTGGACATGCGCAACTGCTATTTCCGCATGTGCAACCTGCGCGGTATCGACTTTAGCAGTACACAGCTGGCGGGCGCCAGCATTCACGGCGCACAGATTTCCGGCGTGCTGTTTCCCGCAGCGCTGAGTCCCGATGAAATTCTGCTGTCACTGGAACACGGCACCCGCATGCGATACAAGGCCTGACATGCCTCCACACAGTCCACTTCAACAAACCATTACGCGCCTGCTGAATCAGCCGGATGAATCCATTCATCTGGCACAGACCGCACTGACGATTGCGCGCCTGGAATACCCCGAGCTGGATATCGACGACTATCTGCGACAGATTCACGAACTGGCGCTGGAAATACACCATCGCCTGCCGGATACCGCCAATGCAGCCGACGTGTTGAAACAGCTCAACCATGTGCTGTTTATTGAAAAAGGTTTTGAAGGCAATGGCGACACCTATTACGACCCGCGCAACAGCTTTCTCAACGATGTCATCGATCGCAGGCTGGGAATCCCCATCAGCCTGTCGATTCTGTATATGGAAGTCGGACAGGCCCTCGGCCTGCCGCTCACCGGGGTATCCTTTCCCGGGCACTTTCTGGTCAAGCTGGAGATCAGCGATGGCGCAATTGTGCTCGACCCCTACTTCGGCGGCCTCTCCCTGAGTGAAGAAGACATTGAGGAACGGCTGCAGGAATATTACGGCCCCAGGCACAGCAAATCACGCACACACGGTGTGCTCGCCACCTGTAGCAACAAGGACATACTGCTGCGCATGCTGCGCAACCTGCGCAATCTGTATATGCAGGCCAGCCAGTTTGAAAAGGCTCTGGTGTTTGCCGACCTGATGGTTGAACTGGATCAGGACCAGGCAGATGCCCTCAAGGCACGCGCCGCAATTTACGACCAGCTGGAATGCCATACCTCAGCACTGGCAGACTACAGCGCCTACCTGAAAATTTCCGCTGAAACCCAGGGCAATAAATACATTCGCGCACGGGTGATTGACCTGGCCCAGTCAGTGCGCCAGGTTTGCTGAAACCAGCGGCCACAACAGTCCGGGCGGGCGGCGAGCCAGCGCACTTTTGACAGTGCACGACGAATAAACCTAAAATAGCCGGCCAACTTTAACGCAACACAGGCTTAAATACGCATCCCGTGAGCAGTCAACACTCGCCCCCCATCGTTCTCTGCTTTTCCGGCCTGGACCCCACCGGCGGTGCCGGCATACAGGCGGATATCCAGGCCATCAGCCAGCACGGCTGCCACCCGGCGCCGATTATTACCGCCAATACCATCCAGAACACCCGCAATGTCAGTAGCTTCCAGCCGGTGGATGAACATTTTATTCTCAAGCAGGCCCGCGCCATTCTGCAGGACATGCCGATCAGTGCGATCAAGATCGGCATGCTGGGTTCAGGCCAGGTGGCAGAGGCCATTTACACCCTGTTAAGGGAACACCCGCAGATTCCGGTGATCTACGATCCGGTACTGTTCGCCGGCGGTGGCTCCAGCCTGGCGCAGAAAAACCTGATAGATGCCATCAATAGCCTGATTATTCCCAACACCTTTCTGCTGACACCGAATATCCCTGAAGCCTTGCACCTCACCAGTCAGAAACTGTCGGCGGAAATTGCCGCGCAGCATCTCAATAACCTGGGTGCGCAACATGTGCTGGTGACCGGCACCCACGCCCGCAAAGCAGAGGTGGTACACAAGCTGTATCACCGCATGAAATGCACCGCGAGCTTTCGCTACAAGCGGCTCGAGCATGAATACCACGGCTCCGGCTGCACCCTGGCGGCAAGTGCTGCGGCACTGATTGCACAGGCGATAGAACCGGTCAATGCCTGCCAGAATGCACTGGACTACACCTACAAAACCCTGCTCAGGGCCGAGGCACTGGGCAAGGGCCAGCTGATCCCCAATCGACGTTAATGCCAGCCCCTGACCTTATGAATAAATCGCTGCACGGCCTTTATGTAATTACCGACCAGCAGCTGATGCCCGCAGAGCGCTTTTGCGACATGGCCGAAGCAGCACTGTCCGCCGGTGCGCGGCTGATCCAGTACCGCGACAAAAGCCGGGATACAGACAAACGACTTGAACAGGCACAGCAACTGCGCCGCCTGTGCAATCAGTACAATGCACTGCTGATCATCAATGACGATATAGAGCTGACAAGACAGAGCGAAGCCGACGGCATACACATCGGCAAGGATGACGCAGACCTGAGCGAGGTGCGCAAACAGCTGGGAGCGGATTATATAATTGGTGTCAGCTGTTATAACGACAGCGAGCTGGCGCAACGAGCCATCGAAAATGGCGCCGACTACATTGCCTTTGGCAGTTTTTTCGGTTCACAGATCAAACCCGACGCGCCCCGCGCCAGTACGTCATTAATTGCACAGATTAAATCCGCACACAGCACGCCGATATGTTGCATCGGCGGCATTAACCGCAAGAACTGTGGCGAGTTAATCAGCCAGGGCGCGGATATGCTGGCGGTAATCAGCGATGTGTTTGATACCGCTGATGAAGATGAAATAAAACAGCGCTGTCGCGAATTTATCCAGCAGTTACCCCGCCACCCGGCTTAAATCGGTGAAAGTATCACCGCTAAAGCCAGCTGTGCAAAACACAGCGGAACAAGCCGGTCTTCTATAGTCGCTATACTTGAGTTACAGACTGCCTTCCGCACCCGCACTGATAATCGAATAGATATTGTTACGCACCTTTGTACCCAGGCTCTGCAGCTCTTTCGGCAGACTGGCATCGTTCATGGTTTTATCCATATTCAATGTAATCAGCCAGGCCTGGTCATTATCATCCAGCACCAGCGAAATACGACACGGCAGATAACCGGCGAAGGCCATACTGTGTTTCACCATCTGCGCAGCGATCATCGCATCGCAGAACTGGAATATTTCCATGCGATTCGACTTTCCACCCATTGCCGCCACCTGCTCCGACAGTGGCATATGCCCAACCAGTTTGAAATTAAGCAGATTGGCGCGCAGTTTCATCGAATCAATCGCGTCATTCGCTGAGATATCATCCACCACTCGACATTTGATCATATTCATCACGTCTTCCTGACATTGAGCCGACAGTTCGAATTTTTTCTCCGCCACGGCATTCAGGCTGAAGCCCAGACACAGCAGACACAGTATCAGTTGTTTTTTCATATAAGCTCCCTGTAAAACAGATTGTTTGACATTTTATTAAATCAGGTAAGGTCTGAGCTTTTCAGAGGTTCCCTGGTTAACTTAACCGCTGTTTATTTACGGCCAGCATAGCAAAAACAGTCACGGGTGTGATCATTCACCATGCCCACCGCCTGCATATAAGCATAACAGATGGTGGGGCCAACAAATTTAAAGCCACGTTTTTTCAGATCCCGGCTCATCGCTTCCGATGCCGGTGTACTCACCGGCACCTCGGCCAGGGTTCGCCAATGGTTAATCACCGGCTCGCTTCCCACAAACTGCCAGATATAATCATCAAAGGAGGCGAATTCCTCACACACATCAAGAAAGGCGCGGGCATTAGTCACCGCGGCATTCACCTTGAGTTTATTGCGGATTATGCCGGGATTCTGTAACAGCTGCGCAATTTTACTGTCGGAATAGACAGCCATTTTTTCCGCATTAAAACCATCAAACGCCTGACGGTAATTTTCGCGCTTTTTCAGAATCGTCAGCCAGTTAAGTCCCGCCTGGGCACCTTCCAGTATCAACATCTCAAACAGGTGCTGATCATCGTGGCTGGGCACGCCCCATTCCTCATCATGGTATTGCTGATACAGCGGATCACTGCCGGCCCACTCACAGCGTTGCGGTTGCTGACTCATTTCTGCCCCGTTTATTGATTTGACCTGACCATAGCAGTTGCCAGCTGTGGTCTCTGTGCGCCGCGAGGTTTTTCCCCGACTGCCCTAATATACCCGGAGTTTTTCATGTAAAATACCCCTCTTTTTAGCAACAGCATCTGTCCAGGTATTTAATCTATGTCCCAGAAACATTCGCAGGCGGAACTTTTCACCCAGGCCCAGACGGTTATTCCCGGCGGCGTCAATTCACCCGTCAGAGCATTTAAAGGCGTTGGCGGCGACCCGGTTTTTATCGACCGCGCTAACGGGGCCTATATCTGGGACACGGACAACAAGCGCTATATCGACTATGTTGGCTCCTGGGGGCCCATGGTTCTGGGTCACGCCCACCCCGAGGTGATCAAGGCAGTGAAGGACAGTGCCGAGCACGGCCTGAGCTTTGGCGCGCCCACCGTGATTGAAACCAAAATGGCGGAGCGCATCTGCCAGTTGATGCCATCGATTGAATCGGTGCGCATGGTCAGCTCCGGCACCGAAGCCACCATGAGCGCGATTCGCCTGGCCCGCGGCTTTACCGGTCGTGACACCATCGTCAAGTTCGAAGGCTGCTACCACGGTCATTCTGACTCACTGCTGGTAAAAGCCGGTTCCGGTGCGCTCACCCTGGGCGTGCCCAGCTCACCCGGCGTACCCGCCTGCCTCGCAGAACACACCCTGACCCTCACCTACAACGACCTGGACCAGGTGCGGGACACCTTCGCAAAAATGGGTGACAAGATTGCCTGTATTATTGTCGAACCGGTGGCCGGCAATATGAACTGCATTCCACCGCTGGATGGTTTCCTGCAGGGCCTGCGTGAGGTCTGTGATGAACATGGCAGCGTGCTGATTTTTGATGAAGTCATGACCGGCTTCCGCACTGCACTGGGCGGTGCGCAATCGGTTTACCAGGTCAAGCCGGACCTGACCACGCTGGGCAAGGTGATCGGTGGCGGCATGCCGGTAGGCGCCTTTGGTGGTCGCCGTGACATTATGGAATATATCGCACCCACCGGCCCGGTTTACCAGGCCGGCACATTATCCGGTAACCCGGTGGCGATGGCCGCCGGCCTTAAAACCCTGGAACTGATTGCCGCGGATAACTTTTTCGAAAACCTGAATGCCAAAGTCAACACACTGGTTAAAGGCATTCTGCAAAAAGCGGCGGCGCATAATATTGCCATGACACAGAATATCGTCGGCGGCATGTTCGGCCTGTTTTTCACCGACGCCGACCAGGTCAGCAACTTCGAGCAGGCCACCCAGTGCAACCTGGAACAGTTCAAGGCCTTTTACCACGGCATGCTGGATGAAGGCATTTACCTGGCGCCGTCTGCCTATGAAGCGGGGTTTGTCAGCGCCATGCACAGTGATGAAGACATCCAGGCCACCATTGATGCTGCTGACCGGGTACTGGCAAATCTGGCAGGTGCACGCTAATGGCCACCAGCTGCTACATCTATCGCTGTTCCGCCAAGCCGGATATGTATATCTACCTGGCAGAAGAAGACGGCTTCGATAAAATTGATGAAGGCCTGAGAAAAAAACTGGGCCAGCTGAGCTTTGCCATGTCACTGGAGCTGGACAACAACAGTAAACTGGCCAAGGAAGACCCGCAGAAAGTCATCGATAACCTGAACAACCAGGGCTTTCACCTGCAGATGCCCTCGGACACCTCGGTTGAGGAACTGATGGCCCGAATCAGCCTCGCCAGAAGCCAGCCCGAAGAATCTCCATAGCCACTAAAGCGGCGCTACAATAGCTGTTTATCTTACCACTGGTCGACAGGCCGAAAACAATACTATAATGGCCGTTGAGCCTGATGACATTGCCGGGTTGCAACTTCATCAGGTTCAGGGAAAGTCGATTAATTCAAAGCGATCTCTGCACAGCGACGTGCGCCATTTTCAACAACTAATAAGTTATTGAAAATGAAAAAATAGATCCAGGGGATTTTTTAGTACCGTTTATTGCCCGTCTTATATATTCCTGATATATAGACTTGCCCCGGGTGGCCGGCGCAATGCTTTCGCGCCCGGCGTATGCTGCATGGATTATTATTCCGACTTCCCTGACTTAACGCCCATCAGGCTTTTCTGATGAACCATGAGCAGCAATAGCAGCCCTGAGCTACTGCTATTATTTTTTTAGTTTTTTATTTTCAGGAAACATATATGAGCATTTCTGTAACACGCATAATAATTATTACACTTATCATTACTGCCATTGCCACCGGCATTGCAACACAGCTGCTAACCGCTGAAAACATTTCCACCAGCACCGGTATTGCGAGCCTCGCCGTACTGATTTTTATCGCCAGTCTGGCTACTGCATTAGCGAGCGCTAATGCGCCTGCCAGAAACAGCAAAAATAATCAACAAAAAGCAACAAAATCCGATAAAAATCGTGAATCAGGCACTGTAAAGTGGTTTAATACCAGCAAGGGATTTGGCTTTATCACCCGTGATAACGGGGATGATGTCTTTGTCCACTTCCGCTCGATTCGCGGCCAGGGCCATAGAACCCTGTTTGAAGGGCAGCGCGTTGAGTTCGAAATCACCGAAGGTGATAAAGGGCTGCAGGCAGAGGACGTTGCCAGCGCCTCGTGATGTTGCTTTGACTAGCCCATGGAAGGGCTTATCAAAATCAAATGATAATGAAAGGTATATGTAAATGTCAGATCGTGAAACAGGAACCGTTAAGTGGTTTAATAACTCAAAAGGATATGGCTTTATCGAGCGTGACACCGGAGACGATGTATTCGTTCACTTCAGGGCCATTCGAGGTGAAGGATTCAAAACCCTGAAAGACGGGCAAAAGGTTGAATTCAATCTGATTGATAGCCAGAAAGGCCTGCAGGCTGAAGACGTTTGCAACACAGACACATAAATACATAAAGGCTGGTTAATGATTCATTAACCAGCCTTTTTATTTGTGCTGTATTGCTGTTAACGCCGGGCCAGCAGGCCCGGCGAGAAAGCTACTCCCCCCATTTGGGCTGCAATGATTGCTCAATGCCCAGATGATCGAGGATGCGTGCGACCATAAAATCCACAATCTCTTCAACTGATTGCGGATGATTATAAAACCCCGGATTGGCCGGCATCAGCAACGCACCCATGCGGGACAGTTTCAGCATGTTTTCCAGGTGTATATCGGAGAACGGGGTTTCTCTTGGCACCAGGATAAGCTGTTTGCGTTCCTTTAACATCACATCTGCCGCACGCTCCAGCAAATTCGCACTGGCTCCCACCGCAATGGACGACAGGGTACCCATGGAACAAGGGCAGACCACCATGCTATCCACCGTCGCCGAGCCACTGGCAATTGGCGCGGCCCATTCCGCTTCACCACACACCCGCAGCTGGCTTTCATCCACGCCGTAACGTAAACACAGCTGCTGGCCTAGCTCATGGGTATTCGCCGGCCAGGACAGTTCGGTTTCCATACTGATTACCACATGGGCGGCACGGGTCACCAGTAAATACACCTTGTGTCCATGCAACAGCAACTGCTCCAGCAGGCGTACCCCGTACTGCACGCCGGAGGCACCGCTGATGGCCAGTACAATGGTTTTTTTCGCTTCAGTGGATGACATAAGAAGACTCCGGTTTAATCGGCTTTAGTATGTTTGCCTGCCAGTGCGTCGAGAACCCGTTGATGAATGCCGCCAAACGCGCCATTGCTCATAATCAGTATATGATCCCCCGCCTGCGCCTGCTCGAATAACAGCTCAACGATCGCATCAATCGAGCGAAACAGCTGCGCCGCGTCTCCCAGCTGGTCCACCACCGACTGCAGGTCCCAGTCCACTTCCGGCGGCTGGAACAGCAACACCTGGTCCGCATCATCAAGGGAGGCGGCCAGCTGCTCTTTGTGTACACCCATGCGCATGGTGTTGGAACGGGGTTCCAGCAGCGCCCAGATACGCGCATCACCTACTGCCGCGCGCAGCCCCTGCAGGGTTTCGCGAATGGCCGTTGGGTGATGGGCAAAGTCATCATACACGGTAATCTGTGCCACTTCTCCCAGCACTTCCATACGGCGTTTTACCCCGCGAAAGCTGTGCAGCGCATCAATTGACTGCGCCACCGGCACCCCCACATGGCGTGCCGCAATAATCGCCGCCAGGGCATTCATGCGATTATGTGGCCCCAGCAGATGGCCGCGCACCCGCCCCTGCAAATGCTGTTGATAGAGCACATCAAACTCACGACCATCTGCCGAGACATTGGCAATGGCCCAGTCGGCGCTCGACTGCTCAGCATCACTGGCAAACTGCTCACGCTGACTCCAGCAACCCATTTCGATAACATCGGACAGGTTGGGCTCGTCTGCATTCTGCACCACCAGGCCTTCACCGGGCACGGTGCGCATTAAATGGTGAAACTGTTTTTTAATCGCAGCCAGGTCTTCAAAAATATCTGCGTGATCAAATTCCAGGTTATTCAGCACCAGGGTGCGCGGGTGGTAATGCACGAACTTGGAACGCTTATCAAAAAACGCGGTGTCGTATTCATCCGCTTCCACCACAAAAAACGGCCCTTCACCCAGGCGTGCAGAAATACCGAAATTCGCCGGCACCCCGCCGATCAGAAACCCCGGCTGTAGCCCGGCGGCTTCGAGTATCCACGCCAGCATCGAGCTGGTGGTGGTTTTGCCATGGGTGCCTGCAACTGCCAGCACCCATTTGTCTTTCAGTACATTTTCCGCCAGCCATTGCGGGCCGGAGTTATAGGGAATGTTCTGGTTCAATACATGTTCAACTGCGGGATTGCCCCGCGTCATTACATTACCCACCACCACCTGATCCGGCTCGCCCACACCGGCGGCATCATAGCCCTGCTGCAGGCTAATGCCCTGCGCCTCAAGCTGGGTGCTCATCGGTGGATAGACATTGGCATCGGCGCCGGTCACCCGATGCCCGGCCTGTCTGGCCAGTACCGCAACGCCACCCATAAAGGTGCCGCAAATACCTAAAATATGAATATGCAAAAGCTGCTCCGCTTGAATTAATCAGGTAGTCCGGGAAAAATGCTTTCTTTCACCAGGTAGGAAATAACGATATAACAAATGGTCAATGCCATCGCCGCCAGTAAACGCACATTAAAGCTGGCACGGAAAATATGTGCCATCACCGCCAGATTCCAGCTCACCAGTATCAATAGAAAAATGGATACGCCGGGGGCAATCGGCTCGCCCTCCTGTAAATCCTGCAGCTGGTAGAGCAAGGGCAGGGGCAATAACTGAAACACCGTGCCCACACTGGCCAGCGAGATAATCGACTGCACAAACCGCGCCTGTAGATTGAAGGCCTTGAGACAGACGTAGACAAACCCCAACAATACCAGCACATCAAGCAACATGGCCAGCATGGATTGTGGCAACGACAGACTGATCGAAACACCCGGCAGGCCGCTGAGAAAATACACCAGCAAACTCAGTTTCATCAGTATCAGTGAGTAGGGCAGGTCCTGTGGGCCCTTATTCAACAACAGATTGCCAAGCAGCGCTTTAAAAACGAAGTTCATAGGTTTAATTTTTATTGTGGGTCAATTGCCCGTTTTTTCTACGGCCTATATCAGTAACATCGACAGGGTTTGGCAATCCGGCAGCGAATCAAGGATAATCACCGTACGTTAATCTTACTCGCTGGCAAACCGACACTATGAAACTGACCATAACACGACCCGATGACTGGCATCTACATGTACGCGATGGTGAACTGCTCAAGGACATAGTGCCCTTCAGTGCACGCCAGTTTGCACGGGCGATTATTATGCCCAACCTCAGCCCGCCGAATATTACCACCGCCCAGGCGCTGGCGTATCGTGAGCGTATTCTGGCGGTGCTGGATGCAGACACCGACTTCAATCCGCTGATGACATTATACCTCACCGACAATACCCCGGCGGATGAAATTATCCAGGCACGCAACAGCCAGCATGTGCACGCAGTCAAACTCTACCCCGCCGGTGCCACCACCAACTCCGATGCGGGGGTGACCGATATAAAAAAATGCTACGCCACACTGGAAGCCATGCAGCAACAGGGCATGCCGTTACTGGTACACGGTGAGGTCACCGACCCGGAGATTGATATCTTTGATCGTGAACAGGTGTTTATTGAAAGGGTACTGATACCGACGCGCCAGGCATTTCCTGAACTGAAAATTGTATTTGAGCACATCACCACCCGCCAGGCGGTGGACTATGTGCTCAGCGAAGATGCTCAATACACCGCCGCCACCATTACTCCGCAGCATCTGCTGTATAACCGTAATGCGCTGTTCCAGGGGGGCATTCGCCCACATTACTACTGCCTGCCGGTATTAAAACGGGAAGAGCACCGCCAGGCGCTGGTGGCTGCCGCCATCTCCGGCAACCCGCGTTTCTTCCTCGGCACAGACAGCGCACCCCACGCACAGAACCGCAAGGAAACCAGCTGTGGCTGCGCCGGTATATTTTCCGCGCCTCTGGCACTGGAGCTCTATGCGCGGGTATTCGATGAAAATAACGCACTGGACAAACTGGAAGGCTTTGCCAGTTTCCATGGCCCGGATTTTTACCAGCTGCCCAGAAACAGCGAACAGGTCACCCTGCAGAAACAGCCATGGCAAGTGCCGGACAGCTATCCACTGGCGGATGGGCGCATTATCCCGCTGCATGCCGGTGGCACGGAAAACTGGCAGCTGGTTTAGCGCCTTATATCGACAGGCGCCACAGAATAGCCCTGCTGCTGCAGCAGCTGCAGCACCCCGTCCTGCCCCGGCAAATGCAGTGCACCGATCGCGATAAACGCATTCCCCTGCTGCAGGTAGGGCAGCATGCGCTGCGCCATGCGCTGGTTACGCGCTGTCAGCAGGCGATGCATCAAACGGTCATCTATGTCCGACTCCGCCGACATCATCTGCTGCTGTATCTGCACCAGCGCCGCCAGATCACCCTGCACATAGGCTTCCAGCATCTCGGGAAACAGCGCATCGGTCTGCTCAATTTCACTGACCGCCTGGTTCAGCAACCACAGCTGATCGGCGATGCTCATCTGGTCAAACACATCCACCTGTTCCTGCGCCGTCTCCAGACCCGCCACCGACTTCTGCGCCTGGATTGCGCGACGGTATAGCTGCATATCCAGCGCAGCGGCCGAGCCTTGCTCTACGGGCATCATCAACAGGCTGAACACCGCCCAGGGCTTCATATGACGTATCGCGCTTTCACCGATCTGCAGACGCTGCTGCAGCACCGCCAGCAGCCGACGGTAATTCTCCTCCTGCATCACGTTATCCAGGGTACGGCCATCACTGAAGAAGCTGGCACGGCTGACCAGGCCCACCGCCTGGAAGGTCAGCAGCATTTCCATTACAAACTGGCGGGAATCACGGAAAGCCTGTTCCACCGGCGGCGGCAGATTGACCACCCGGGGATGATTGACATGCATGGTGGCAAACAGATAGCTGGGGGACTGCGATGGCCTTTCAATTTTCCATAACAGACCCTGGGGGTGTAGAATGTCCTGTTTAGTCTGCACATCGGCGCGGAGCAACTGCCCCCCGAACCAGGACAAACACAGCATACACAGCGAAATAACAGCAATGGCTTTAGTCGTTTTCATCTCACCTATATTACCCCAGGTAAAAGAATCTGCAGCAGAATGACAACAAATACTGAAAAACCCACCCCTATGTCACGCCGTTTTCGCGGCTTTATGCCCGTTGTGGTTGATGTTGAAACCGGCGGCTTTGATGCCCGCAAGGACGCCCTGCTGGAGGTCGCCGCCGCCACCCTGAAAATGGATGACAATGGCATCATTCAGATTGACGAGCAGATCTGTCGACACATTTTGCCATTTGAGGGCTCTAATATGGACCCCAAGTCAATGGAAGTGAACGGCATCGACCCCTACAACCCGTTCCGCATGGCAGTGGATGAACCCCAGGCAATGAATGATATTTTCAAATTCATTCGCGCCAGCCTTAAAAAGAACCAGTGCAAGCGGGCGATTATGGTGGGCCACAACACACCGATGGACCTGAACTTCGTCAATGCCGCCGCAGAGCGCTGCAAGATCAGCCGCAACCCGTTTCACCCCTTCAGCACCTTCGACACCGTTTCCTTTGCCGGCCTGGCCTACGGACAAACCGTACTCTCCAGGGCGGTGCAGGCCGCCGGTATCGAATGGGACAGCAGCCAGGCCCATTCCGCCAGCTATGACACATTGAAAACCGCCGAGCTGTTCTGCAATATTGTCAATCGCTGGCGTAAATCCAATGGCATGGTATGGACTACACAAATGGATGATTAATGCTAAAATGCCGTGGTTTGCCCACCGAACACGGGCTCTGACAAAAGCGTGAACAAGCTCACCGATGGGGATATTCGGTGAACTCGGGCGACAATCAGCAGCGTTGCCTACTAAATGATAAAACTCGTAGCTGCAAAATTACGGCTATAATCTACTGAGATTCAGACTAATGGAACCACTACATTCGCGGCCTTACTCGCGACTGCAGCAACTGAACCAACACAATAAAAACAAGGTACGCAGTAAACCACTTATGTCTAACAAAGACGTTTCCATTATTATCGTTGATGACATGCAGTTCAGCCGCGTGGTGATACAGGCAGCGCTGAAAAAAGCCGGCTTCAGCAATATCCGTGTTTCCGACAGCGCCAAAAAAGCACTCGCCATGATGGAAGAAAACCATGCCGATGTGGTACTCGCCGACTGGGTGATGCCGGAAATGGACGGACTCGAACTCACCGACAGAATTCGCCAGCGTGATGAAGAACAGGGCCTGTACACCGCGGTTATTTTATTCACCGCCCAGGAAGGTATAGAACCACTGGTTGAAGCCTTCGACCGTGGCATAGACGACTACATCAAAAAGCCACCCAATCCACAGGAGCTGGCCGCGCGGGTCAACGCCGCGGCTCGCATTGCCGCACTGCAAAATGATTTACTGGAAACCTCGCAGCAACTCGAAGACACGGTCAAGCACCTGGAAGAAATGGCGCTCACCGACCCACTCACTGGCGTCGGCAATCGACGCCTGTTAACGCGTCAGCTGGAATATCATCTGCTGGATGCGTCGGCACGCAATGGTGGCGTGTGTTTTGTGATGCTCGACATCGATCACTTTAAAAACTTCAACGACACCCACGGACATGATGTGGGCGATGAGGTACTGGTGGGCTTTACCCGCCGCATCCGTCGCACCGTGCGCCCGACCGATCTGGTGGCCCGCATGGGCGGCGAGGAATTCGGCATTATCATGCACTACAGCCGCGCCGATAATTTTCGTGAATCCACCCTGCACCGCCTGCTGGCGAACATCAACCAACGGCCCTTTAAAACCTCGGTGGGTGATCTGTCGATAACCGCTTCAATCGGTGTCTGCTTCTATCGCGGTGAAGGTGAGCAACCCTCAGTGAAAAACCTGATTAAATGCGCCGATGAAAAACTTTACCAGGCAAAGGCCAATGGCCGTAACCAGATTGTTTTCTAGCTAGCCAACGTCTATGACAGTACAAAGAAAACGCGAACAACGCTAAACACACAAATGAACACAAAACAGATTGATAGTAATCACAGTGGACTAGGCCTTACATTTTACATTGTATGAACTGTAAACCCTGTCCATCAGTTGCTGAGTTAAAACTAAGATAAAATGAATGACAAGATGACTATCGTAGAACCCTTGTATAAGGCGGCTCTATCTACCACCTTTCATGATGAGCTCGATTTGCACTCCTACAGAGGGCGTCTTTATCACTACACCACGGCACCTGGACTCCAGGGGATTCTAACCACTCAGAAACTATGGGGTACAGAGGCCTCCTACCTTAACGACTCTAATGAAGTTGATTACGGTCTTTCTGTTACGAGACAAGCAATTGCAATCAAAAGGGTCAGACTCGATTGAATCAAAAGGGTCAGACTCGATTGAAATTTAATAACGTTTTCTGAAAGCACTTAGAATCCAGATTTCACTTTTATATCTTCCGGATTTTCTGTGCTAATCTGGCAAAAATTCTTCTTTATATCGTTTATTAAATGACTCCCATAGCTGCTCGATAAACAGGTCAACCCGAAGAGGCATAAACTTTCGCTCCGGATAGACCACATTTACCGGGAATAAATCAGGCTTAACCTCTGGCAAAACCTGAACCAGTCGCCCCTCGGCGATATCGTCACGTGCCGTCCATAACATCACCAGAGCGAGCCCCATACCTTCAACAGCAGCCTGGTTCAAAAGATCTGGGTTATTACTGGAAAATCGACTGTTTACCTTCACACGTTCAACATTCCTGTTCTTATCTATGAAGTTGGGCTTGTGACAACCTTCCCTGTCACTTGCCGAAAATGCTTTCTGCACAGGGGCAAAATCACAGGACGTGATTTTGAGTGCTGATGTGCCTGGACGGCACTCCAGCACGACCCGGAAACGAAGATAATACCACCTGTTAACTTAGTTCAACTCAAATAATTTCCCGAAGCATTTTCGGGAACCCGCTGCTGTTTGCGGGCAAGTGACCGGGAACGGCATTATTCCGGGCGTCCTGCCCTCCAGCCTTCGGCCCAAGCGGAGCTTGTTTAAATTTGATCCAGTCAAATTTATCTCTTGCTTACTTCTTTTTTGCTGTAGACACTAAAACGCCAGGAGCGTTTTAGAACAGGCACTGCCTGGCCCGAAGGGTGAAAGCCAGGGATGGGTTTCATAATGAAGTGAGTCGCCAGAAAGGCGAAACAGCACAGTTCAGAACATCATAAAGACGAGTTTTGACCATGGCACTTCAGTTGATTACCACAGAACGCATTTAAAGCACACTCTACAGTACCAACAACCGGTGGATCCGCTCACGCTTGATCCACCCTACAGGCTGGCTTTTCGTGCCGGCTTAATCAGTTAACTTTAACCGACTAAGACGCCGCCTTATTGGTCACTGTCCACGACAGATCCAGCTGCTTGGCTGCACGCACTTCATCCAGTCGATTAACCGGCATGGTGTAAGGCGCGTTATGCAGCATCTCCGCATCGGTTTCCGCTTCATGCTGAATCTGCACCATGGCTTCAACAAACCCATCGAGCATTTCCTTGGCTTCGGATTCGGTCGGCTCAATCAGCAGACACTCCGGCACCAGTAACGGGAAGTAGGTGGTGGGTGCGTGGTAGCCCAGGTCCAGCAGGCGCTTGGCGAAATCCATTGCACTGACATCGAGTTCTTTCGCCTGTTTTTTCAGGGTAATAATAAACTCATGGGATGCATAGCGATCGGGAATCGCTGCCTGGAAGCCGCGTTTTTTCAACTGCGCCATCATGTAGTTTGCATTCAGCGTGGCGAACTCCGCCACCCGTTGCATGCCTTCACGGCCCAGCAGGCGCATATACACATAGGCTCGCAACAACACACCGGCATTACCCATAAACGCCGACATGCGACCGATGCTTTGCGGACAGTCTTTTTCGGTTAACCAGCGATACTGATCGCCTTCTTTGGTCACCACCGGTAATGGCATAAACGGCTTTAGACGCTCCGCCACACCGATGGCACCGGAACCGGGACCACCACCGCCGTGCGGGGTGGAAAAGGTTTTATGCAGATTGGAATGAATTACATCAAAGCCCATATCACCGGGACGAATCTTGCCCAGAATCGCATTCAGGTTGGCGCCATCGTAATACAGCAGACCACCGGCCTGGTGTACCGTCCTGGCAATCTCTTCGATCTTGCGCTCGAACACTCCCAGGGTGGAGGGATTGGTCAGCATCAGGCCGGCGGTTTGTGGGCCTACCGCGGCTTTTAATGCATCCAGGTCCACGTCGCCGTCGGCCAGTGTGGGAATTTCCTTTACACTGAAACCACACATGGTCGCAGTAGCCGGGTTGGTTCCGTGCGCCGCATCGGGCACCAGGATTTCCTTGCGTTCGGTGTCGCCGTTGGCGTCGTGATAGGCACGAATCATGGCCACACCGGCAAACTCACCCTGCGCACCCGCCATGGGCGTGAGTGAAAAACCGGCCATGCCGGTTACATCGCAGAGCATTTCCTGCAGCTCGTACATACAGGCCATAAAGCCCTGTGAATTCTGTTCAGGCGCCAGCGGATGACGTGACAGAAAACCCGGCAACATCGCCAGCGAGTTACAGGCACGGGGGTTGTGCTTCATGGTGCAGGAACCCAGCGGATAAAAGTGGGTATCGATGCTGAAGTTTTTCTGCGACAGCGAGGTGTAATGACGCACCGCCTGCATTTCAGACACTTCCGGTAATGCCGGTTTAGTTGTGCGCAACAACGCCGCAGGAATATCCGTTGGCATATCATGGCCGGAGGTAGACTGAATTTTTGTCTTACGACCTTCGGCGGAATGTTCAAAAATTAACATGTTGATAAACCCTTATTTCAACGCAGCGGCCAGTGCCGATGCAAACGTATCAATATCTTCGGCAATGCGTAGCTCGGTTGCACACACCAGAATACAGTTCTGCATTTCTGCAAAATGCTGTGACAAATCCAGCCCACCCAGAATATTCTGCTGTGCCAGTCTGGCCAGCACCTCATCCGCCGGTTTACTCAGTTTAATCACTGCCTCATGAAAGCGGGGCTGATCAAACACCAGTTCCACACCGTCGATTGCAGTGAGTTTTTCCACCAGCTGCTGCGTATTCTGGTGGCAGCTCAAAGCCGTCTGCTTTAAACCTTCAGGGCCCAGCAGGCTCATGTGAATAGTCGATGCGGTGACGACCAGCCCCTGGTTGGTACAGATATTCGAGGTCGCCTTGGAGCGGCGGATATGCTGCTCGCGTGCCTGCAGTGTCAGCACAAAACCTTCACGCCCCTGCTGATCCACCGTGCGCCCTACAATGCGTCCCGGCATCTGCCGCACATAGGCCTGCTTGCAGCACATAAAACCGTAGTAGGGGCCACCGGAAGACATGGGCGCACCCAGTGGCTGGCCATCACCCACCGCAATGTCTGCGCCGTTTTCACCCCATTCACCGGGTGGTTTGAGAATCGCCAGACTCAACGGGTTTACCACCGCAATCACAATGGTGTTGTTCTGGTGTGCCCAGTCGGTAATCGCGTCGACATCTTCCAGGGTGCCGAAGAAATTGGGCTGCGACAGCACAACCGCGGTAATGTCTTCACCCTCGAACGCCTTCAATGCATCCAGCGAGGTTTTGCCAGTCTGTGCATCAAATGCCACTTCAACCAGCTCGATATTCTGGTGCTTCACCATGGTTTCGGTCACCCGGGTATAGGCGGGATTGATCGAACGTGGTACCAGGATTTTGCGTGACTTCGATTTGCGATTGGCACGCACTGCCATCAACACTGCTTCGGCCATGGCGGTGGCGCCGTCGTACAGCGAAGCATTGGATACATCCAGCGCGGTCAGTGCGGTCATCATGCTCTGGAATTCATATGTCAGCTGCAACGTGCCCTGGGATGCTTCCGCCTGATAGGGCGTATAAGCCGTGTAGTATTCACCACGGGTGGTGATCTGCCAGACAGCGGCGGGAATGTGATGATCGTAGGCACCGGCGCCAACAAAACACAGCGGCTGGCCATCCTGCGCGGCACGTTTTTGCATTAAGCGATTAATGCTCATTTCATTCATGCCGGCGGGCACATTCTGCAGGCCGTTGATTTTTAAATGCTTTGGTATTTCATCAAACAGATTTTCAATACTGTCGATGCCAATCACGGACAGCATTTCATTAATTTCATCTTCGGTATGGGGTATAAAAGGCATAGTAATACTACTTAAAGGCTAATATAAGAAGGCGACCTGCGCACAGTCGCTAACAGTAAGCGCGCTTCAGAGGTGCATAAACCACCGCATAAAACAGGGCATGGACACCGTTACTTTATGCGGCAGTTTTTAATGACAAATCTGATCGGCTTACTCGTCTTCCAGTTCCGACTCGTAGCTGCTGGCATCCATCAACTCTTCAATGTCGTCTTCATCGTTCGGCTTGATTTTGAAAATCCAGCCATCGTCATAAGATGAGTTATTGATAATTTCCGGCTCATCCACCAGCGACTGATTGGTATCGACAATTTCACCACTAATCGGCATATAGATATCCGATGCGGCCTTTACCGATTCAACCACACAACAGGCATCGCCCTGTGCCAGTTCGCTACCGATTTCCGGCAGTTCAACAAATACCAGGTCACCCAGCGCATCCTGTGCGTGATCAGTGATGCCCACGGTGACTGTGCCGTCATCTTCCAGACGCACCCATTCATGAGATGATGTATAACGTAAATCCGTTGGAACCTGGCTCATCTTTATAACCTCTTTAAAATTTAAAAATTTGTTGTCGCCTGTTTATCAGTTATTAATCTGCAATGTTTTTGCGTTGCCTATAAACAGGATTTTCCTTCACGGAAAAATACGGGTTTAACCACACGGGCTTTCAGGTGCTTGTTACGCACTTCCACTTCACAGCTCTCGCCAATACCCACCGGCACACGGGCCAGGGCAATTGACTGTTTCAGGCTGGGAGAAAAACTGCCGGAGGTGGTTTCACCTTCGCCTGCATCACACAGTACTTTCATATGACCGCGTAACACGCCCTTGTCTTCCAGCACCAGGCCCACCAGTTTGTGTGTAACACCGGCGGCTTTTTCGGCGGCAATTTTTTCACGGCCGATAAAATCACGCTCTTCCGGTTCCCAGGCAATGGTCCAGCCCAGGTTGGAGGTCAGCGGCGAGGTGGTTTCGTCCATATCGGTGCCGTATAAATTCATACCCGCTTCCAGTCGAAGGGTATCCCGCGCACCCAGACCAATCGGCTTAACCCCGGCAGCAAACAGCGCTTCCCAGAAATCCGGCGCTTTCACTTCGGGCAATATTATTTCAAAACCGTCTTCACCGGTATAGCCTGTTCGTGCCACAAACCAGTCACCCACCGCAACGCCATTAAAGCGCTTCAGATCGGTGGCCGCCTCGGCCACGCCTTCCGGCAGAACAGACAGCGCCTTGTCACGGGCATTGGGCCCCTGCACCGCAATCATCGCCATTTCCGGGCGTTCGGTCACAGTGACTTCAAACTCGGCCGCCTGCTGATGGATCCACGCCAGATCCTTGTCACGGGTAGCGGCATTCACCACCATACGGAACCAGTCATCACGCATGTAATACACTATCAGGTCATCGATTATGCCGCCGTTTTCATTCAGCATGGCGCTGTAGAGCGCCTTGCCGGATTCTTTCAGGCGCGCCACATCATTGGCCAGCAATTTCTGCAGGAAAGGCTTAACCCTGTCGCCCTGAAGATCGACCACCGTCATATGGGATACATCGAACATGCCGGCATCGGCGCGCACCTGGTGGTGCTCGTCCATCTGGGAGCCATAATTGATCGGCATTTCCCAGCCAGCGAAATCGACGATTTTGGCGCCGTGGTTTTTGTGATTGTCATAGAGACAGGTTTTTTGACTCATCAAGGGGTCTCCACTGATTTCATGTCATGAAAAAACATAGTGGCCCCTCTGTCCTGATACCTGAGAGATAGACGCAAAGACTGCGTGTCCCCTTCGGTGGATCATCGATGTGATCGCTCTCCAGAGTCAATTTTCCTGCCATTTGGCGGGACAGAAGCTGTAGTCCATTTACCTGAGCGTTTCCGGGCGGTTGCGCCTTCGGTGCTTTCTCGAAAGAAAGACTCTCCCACAGCTGCTAAATCCATAACATCATGCTGATGTCACGGTGTGTAATTGAGGCGCAACTATAAACCAGCCGCAAAACAATTTCCATTTCCATTTAGGGCTAATATTTATAAGGAGGCGCCACCCTTTTAAGTAGATTTTACCAGCCGAGGGGTCTGGCCATCTGTGGCAGGTCGCCTTCCAGCCCCATGGCATGGCGCATAAAGCGATGCTTGATCGGCCCCAGCCCGTTCACCAGGTCCAGCCCCGCATTGCGCAGCAGGCTGAGGCCCGGCTGCTGATTGCTGAACAGGTTTTTGAAACCGCTCATGCTGTACATCATCAGGCTGTTATCGGCGCGCCGCCAGCGCTCGTATTTGCGCAGGGTGGTGATGGATGTCAGTTTCTGCCCGCGGCTGCGTGCCTGCAGAAGTACTTCCGCCAGCGCCGCCGCATCGAGTATGCCCAGGTTCACCCCCTGGCCCGCCAGTGGGTGAATGGTGTGCGCCGCATCCCCAATCAGTGCCATCCCCGGCTTTACATAGTGTGTCGCATGCCGCCGCACCAGCGGGAAGGCAGCACGCTCACTTACCGCCTCCACCTCACCCAGGGTAAAGTCAAACGCCTGCGCCAGCTCGTGGCAGAAGGTCGGTGCATCCATTGCCAGCAATTCATCGGCCCGCTGGTCATCCGCCGACCAGACGATTGAGCAACGACCGTCACTCAGCGGCAGAAAGGCCAGTGGGCCACTGGGCAGAAAACGTTGCCATGCGGTGTTCTGATGGTGCTCGCTGGATTTGACGATAGCCACCACACCCTTCTGTTGATAGGCCGCCTGTTCCAGCTCAATCTGTGCCGCCTGCCTCACCGCCGACTGGGCGCCATCGGCCCCCACCAGCAACGGCGCGCTCAGGCAACGCCCATCACGCAGACTGACGCGTGAGCCCAGCGGCTGATAGTCAATTTCGCTGACTTCCGCCGGGCATATCAGCTGCACCGAGTCCAGCTGGCCTGCCTGCTCATACAATGCATACTGCACCACCCGGTTTTCGATAATATGCCCCAGGCCATCGGTACCCAGATCCGCTGCATCAAAATGAATTTTGCCGTCGCCGGTGGCATCCCAGACATGCATCTGCTGATAGGCGCAGGCGCGTCGCTGCAACATGCCCTGCCAGGCGTGTATGTGTTCAAACACCTGCTGCGAGGATTTGTTAATCGCCGACACACGCAGCGCGTAATCCTCATCCGCCAACGGCTCCTGCGGCTCATAAGCCTCGACCACCGCGACCCGCAGGGCACTTCGCCCCAGTGCACAGGCCAGGGTCAGGCCCACCATGCCACCGCCGATAATCAGTACATCGTATTGCTGCATCTGTGGCTCTGTCTGGCTCATAGCGGCAACCTGCGCTGCAGTTTATTCATGTGCCCCGCCAGCCCCATGCTGTGACGCGCCATCAGGTGACGCAATGGCGACAGCAGGTCCACACTGATCAGCCCCATTGCCCGCGCATGACCGAGCAGTGCATAATTATTGGAGAAAATTTTTACCAGTGAGTCGGTGGCTTTATAAATACGCCGCATGTCTTTCAGGCGCGTGGACTGATAGTCAGCCAGCCGCTGCGTCTCACCCGGGTCATCAGCAGTAACAATCAGTTCCGCCAGCTCCGCCACATCACGCAGCGCCAGGTTATAGCCCTGACCGGCGACCGGGTGCAGGGTGTGTGCTGCATTACCGATCATCACCACCCGCCCCTTGCACAGCTGTTCAGCCTCGCTGTACACCAGCGGGTAGGCGGCACGGGAGCCGACTTTTCTAATATTGCCGGCACGAAAGCCGAAACGCTGCTGCAGTTGCTGGCTGAATTCTGCATCAGTTAAATCCAGCAGGCTCTGCAGCTGTTCTCGCGGACAGGTCCACACCACCGAATAACGGTTTTCTGTCATGGGTAGAAATGCCAGTGGCCCGCTGTCGGTAAAACGTTCGTAGGCAATGCCGTTGTGTCGTTGATCAGTTTGCAGATTGGTAATGATGGCCGACTGCTGGTAATCGTTATGCATGATATCGACACCCGCCAGTTTCCGGGTCACCGAGTGCACCCCGTCCGCCGCCACCAGCAGGCGCGCACTTAAGCACTGCGTCTGATCAGACCCAGTTTTAACCTGGATAGACACCTCATCGGCGGATTGCTCAAGGGATTCAATCGTCGCCGGACAATACCAGTCCACATGGGACAGCTGTTGCACCGCATCCATCAATACACGGCCTACCACCTTGTTTTCCGCCACATAACCCAGCGCTTCGACCCGCTCTTCGTGGTGGTGCAAACGTGTCACCCCGAGGTGACCACGATCCGAGACATGAATGGTTTTGATCGCTTCTACCTGCGCCTCGATTTGCGGCCATAAGCCCAGTGATTCAAAAATGCGCCTGGAACCATAGGACAATGCGATGCTGCGATCATCAAAACTCGGCTGCGCCGATGAATCAAACGGCACGGCTTCAACCAGCGCGATCTTTTTATCGGGGTGATTGCGCAGGGCAGCCAGCAAACTGGCACCGACCATGCCGCCACCAATAATAATCACATCGTAAACTGCGCTGTTTTTCATCTGTGTTTCGGTCCGTGCCAGCTATTCCCCTCAGGGGTTACTGCTGGCCATTATCGCTTCAATTTCCTGGGTCGTTTTAGGGAGCTCATCGGTGAGTACATCACAACCGTCTTTGGTGACGATCACATCATCCTCAATACGCACCCCGATATCCCACCAGCGCTTTGCGCCCCGGCTGCCATGGGGAATATAAAGCCCCGGCTCGATGGTCAGGGCCATACCCGGCTCCAGCAGTCGCCATTGATCATCCACCTTGTAATCCCCCACGTCATGCACATCCATGCCCAGCCAGTGACCGGTGCGGTGCATAAAATATTTTTTAAAGGCTTCTTCTTTTAGCAACTTGCTTAACGGCCCTTTCAGCAGACCCAGCTCGATCATGCCTTTAGTGAGGGTTTTCACCGCGGCCTGGTGAGGGTCATTCCAGTGGTTACCCGGCTTGACCTGTTTAATGGCATCCAGGTTAGCTTCCACCACCAGCTCGAAAATTTCTTTCTGTGCTTCACTGAATCTGCCATTCACCGGAAAGGCACGGGTAATGTCCGCGTCATAGCCCTGGTATTCACAACCCGCATCAATCAGTACCAGGTCACCATCCTGCAGCGGCATATTGTTATCGGTGTAATGCAGGATGCAGCCATTAGCACCACCGCCGACAATGCTGGGATAAGCCCAGGTCGCACCGTTGCGCTGGAATTCATACATAATTTCCGCATCCAGCTGGTACTCATACATGCCTGGTTCGCAGGCACGCATTGCCCGTTTGTGTGCCTCGACAGAAATTTTTGCCGCCTTTTTCATCAGGCGGATTTCATCACGGCTTTTGAACAGGCGCATGTCATGCAACAGGTAATCCAGCGAGACAAACTCATAGGGCACATGGGCACCGGCGCGGGACTGCTTGCGCAGTGTATTGACCCAGTCCATTACATGCTTGTCGAACTGTGGATCCAGCCCCATGGTGTAGTAAACCCGCTCACAGGACTCCATCAGCCCGGGCAGGATGTCATCGATATCATCAATCGGGAAAGCGTCATCGGCGCCAAAATCGGTGATCGCCGCATCCGGGCCACAGCGGCGACCATGCCAGACTTCCTGGGTCTCATCCTTGTCGCGACAAAACAGAATATATTCGCCACCCTTGCGCCCCGGCACCAGCACGATCACTGCCTCCGGTTCGACAAAACCACTCAGGTAGAAAAAATCACTGTCCTGACGATAGGGATGGTCCACATCGCGATTGCGCACTCTCACCGGTGCAGCGGGCAGAATCGCGATACTGCCTTCACCGATCATGCGACTCAGTTGTTTTCTGTTACGGGCGTGAAAAGTCTGTTTCATCTGTACTCTCTATCCGGCCAACACAATGCCGGTTGTTTCCTGGGGAGATTATTTACTGCAGGGTAGTTGGGGCTGCAAGGGACGGCTGTAACTCTTCGTTAATCAGTAACACCCCCATGCGCACGTATTCATACAGCTGCATATAGGCGTCTTCATCACTGTCGCTGCTGTCTTCCGCATCATGGCCGACACGGGCGATTTCCACCATATCACGCAGCAGCTCGGCGGTGTCTTCCGGCAGTTCACGGTCCTTTTTCAAACCGCCACTGGCCAGGCCGAAGGTAAAGCCCTGACACCAGGCACCCAGCGCCTCGCTGCGCTGTGCCAGCGGCGCCGTATCTTCCGGTAACAGCAACTGAAAATCCACCGTGGAATCATTGAGCTGGGTCTGGGTGTCGTGATACAGCCCCACCAGCAGCTGGCTGGCTTCCTGAATCAGCATATTATTCATATCCAGCTCGGCAAAAATCTGCTCCAGCCAGTTGCCCAGCTCTACTCTGCCCGCCGCGCAAATCATACCGCACAGCGCACCGTGACACTCGGCGGCAACAAATTCTGCCTCGGCCTTGTCCAGCGCTTCTTTTAAACTGTTATAATCCGGTCTGGGGACCATACTGACTCCCGTCGGTAAATTGTCATCTTATCCGTCATTTCAGCCACCTCTGTTCGCTGCTGAAACCGGGTTTGATTATCGACTGTTATACAAGCAACTGATATATAAAGCAAAACAATAACATCAGTGTATTCTGGCAGCATTATTGCTTTGTTACAGGGTAAAACACACAGCCAACAGGCTGTCATTCTAACACGCTGCACGCCATGCTTTAGCATTTGACCTGCAGCCATTGAATAACTATATTAAGCATTATGAGTACTGAAAACCAAAGCAATATCGAAGCCCTGGAAAAGAAAGTAGACGAGCTTATCGCGCTGTCTACCCGCCTGTCCCTGGAGAACAATACGCTCAAGCAGCAGCTACAGGAACTCCGCAATGATCGCGCCAGCCTTGTGGAACAGCGTGACCAGGTGCGTCATCAGGTTGAAGGTATGATTACCCGCCTGAAAACCATCGAAACGGCGTAGTTCCCTGCGTATTCTGACGTTTCACCATTAGCAGCACACTGTGGGTAAACTTTTATGGGCGATAACGGCCTGAACATCAAAATCATGGACAAGGACTACCGGGTCTCCTGTCCGCCTGATCAACAGGCATCACTCAAACAGTCAGCTGAATTTCTCAACGGCCGGCTCAACGTCATCAAACAGAAAGGCTCGATCATCGGCACCGAGCGGATTGCCATTATGGCGGCGCTGAACCTGGCCCATGAACTGCTGGGCAGTTATGAGTCTGTGGAAGAGTACGAGAACATCAATGCGCGAATGCAAAATATCCAGAAAAAGATTGATATTGCATTACGTGAAATTGAAGTGTCATAATAACTACCCTGATCATTTATTCCTGATCACACAGGCGCAATGAAACATTGCCCTGAAAACGAATATACGAGTTTGGGTGCTTCTGCGGTGTTTGTAAGCTTACTTATTAAACCCTTGAGCCTTACTCATCGACCCCGGGAATAAGACTGCCGGTGCTGTGTGCATTACCGTTTGTAACGGGAAGCCTTATACATCGGCGCGAGTTCCCACTTGAACTTCCGGTTCAAGGTTCGTGAGTGCTGCTACGGCATTTGCGGTTGCACCCTCCTAAATCCACAGTCCCTGCTCGAAAGAGCAGCCAGGACCCCTTAATCAGACCGACAGCCCTGCAGCCGCAGGGCCATTATAATCCTGAGTTATAATCCTGAATTATGCACAGCAGTCAGCAACGTAATGCACTACGTCAACAGTTACGCCGGCAACGCCGGGCGCTGGATACTGAAACACAACAGGCCCATGCCCTGCTCGTTACCCAGCAACTAAAAGACTGCAGCCTGTTCCGACGCAGCAAACGCATTGCACTTTACCTGGCGGCCGATGGCGAGATAGATACCCATTACCTGATATACACTGCGTGGCGGGCGCACAAAAAAATCTACCTGCCGATACTGACCCCGTTCAGCTCGCGCCTCTACTTTGCACCCTACACGCCAGGCTGCAAACTCAGGAACAACCGCTTTGGCATTGCCGAACCGGATGTTCACCTCAGACACTGGCTCAAGCCACAGCAACTCAACCTGATTTTTATGCCACTGGTGGGTTTTGATAGCGCCGGTAACCGGCTGGGTATGGGTGGCGGCTTTTATGATCGCAGCCTGAGCTTTTATGCTCACCGCAAGTGCAGCCATCAGCCCTACCTGATTGGCCTGGCGCATCAGTTGCAATGCGTCGATGCACTGCCGGTGCAGCCACACGATGTGCCCATGCATATGGTGGCAACCGAACAGCAGCTTTATACTATCCGTCCATGAGATTCCTGCTATTTAAATTCATACTCGGCCTGACAGCCCTGCTGCCATTGCGCCTGATTCACTGGCTGGGCAATATCATTGGCCACTTAAGCTGGCTCAGCAATAGTCGCATTCGCGGCATCGCCACAAAAAATATTCAACTGTGTTTGCCCGAGCTGTCCACCGATGAGCAGGCACAACTGGTAAAGCAGACACTCAGGGAAACCGGCAAGGTCATTCTGGAAACCGGCAGGATGTGGCGCGGCAATACCGAGGCGACACTGGCGTTGGTGCGCGACTGTGAAAACCGGCAGCTGATTGATGATGCGCTGGCACAACAACGGGGGGTGATTCTGGCGATGCCCCACTATGGCTCCTGGGAGCTGACCTCGCTGTATTGCGCACGACATTATCCCATGACCACGCTCTATGCACCGCAGGACGACCCGCGAGTCGAGCAGCTGATACGTGAAGCACGCCAGCGCAGCGGGGCACGACTGGTTCCCACGGACAATAACGGTATCCGCGCCCTCAGCCGGGCATTAAAACAGGGTGAAATGATTTCGATTCTGCCGGACCAGTCTCCCCGCTCCAATGGCGTATTCGCACCGTTTTTTGGCCAGTCCTGCTACACCATGACCCTGCTCAGCAAACTGGCCAGCAAAACCGGTGCCTGTGTGATTTATGCCTGTGCCAGGCGTTATGCAGACAGCAGTGGTTTTAAACTGGTGTTCCGTGCGGCTGAAGAGGACCTGTCGCAACTGCCGCTGCAACAGTCGGTGGAGGCGATGAACCGGGATATTGAAGCGTTGATACGCGAAGCACCGCAGCAGTACCAGTGGACTTACAAGCGTTTCAAGCAACGTCCACCGGGAGAGCCGTCAATTTACTGAGCCGATTTACGGGTACGGGCGACTGCAGGCAAAGACGGTTATGCCCCCAGTTCACCCAGGAACATCTGGTAGGCGGGGTTCTGGCTTTCATCCCACCACTGGTAGCCCACCTCGTCGAGAAAACCGGTGAGTTCCCTGCGTTCGCTTTTCGGCACCTGCAACCCCACCAGCACCCGACCATAGGCCGCACCGTGATTACGGTAATGGAACATACTGATATTCCAGCGCTTGCCAATGTGGGCGAGAAAATCCAGCAGCGCGCCCGGGCGTTCGGGAAACTCGAAACGGTAGAGCACTTCATTTGCAATGTGATTGGCATGCCCTCCCACCATATAACGCACATGCAGCTTGGCCATTTCATTGTCGCTCATGCACAGCACCGGGTAGCCCTTTGCCTTGAGTTTGTCGGTTAGCTCGGCCAGTTCGGCCTTACCTTCCTGCAGCTGCACACCCACAAATACATGCGCCCTGGCCGCATCCGCATAGCGGTAATTGAATTCGGTAATGCCCCGCTTGCCAATGGTGCGGCAAAAGCGCAGGAAGCTGCCCGGCTCTTCCGGAATGGTGACGCCGATCAGGCCTTCACGGCGCTCACCCAGTTCGGCACGCTCAGAGACATGACGCAATCGGTCGAAATTCATATTCGCGCCACTGTTAATTGCCACCAGGGTTCGCCCACTGATCTCTTCCCTGGCGACGTACTTTTTAATCCCCGCCACCGCCAGCGCACCCGCTGGCTCCATAATGGAGCGGGTGTCGTCAAAAATATCCTTGATCGCCGCACACATTTCATCGGTGCTCACCGTGATCACTTCATCCACGGTGTCTTTGGCAATGCGCCAGGTTTCCTTGCCCATCTGTTTCACCGCCACGCCATCGGCAAAGATACCCACCTGATCCAGCACCACCCGGCGTTTTTTCTCCAGCGCCGCCGCCAGACAGGCTGCATCCGTAGGCTCGACACCGATTACTTTTATCTCCGGGCGCAGGTACTTGATAAACGCCGCCATGCCGGCAATTAAACCGCCGCCACCCACCGGAATAAAAATCGCATCTATGTCTTCCGGGTACTGGCGCAGGATTTCCACCGCAATGGTGCCCTGGCCGGCAATCACATCCGGGTCATCAAACGGATGGATATAGGCAAGACCCTCTTTCTCTGCCAGCTCATGGGCGTACACCGAGGCTTCATCAAAGGTATCACCAACCAGTACCGCTTTGGCACCGAAGGAACGCACCGCATCCACCTTGATGCGTGGTGTGGTCTTAGGCATCACGATGGTGGCCTTCACCCCCAGCTTACTCGCAGCCAGTGCCAGCCCCTGGGCATGGTTACCCGCCGAAGCCGCTATAACCCCCTTCAGTTCAGTCTGCCGGTTCAGCTGGTACAGTTTGTTATAGGCACCGCGCAATTTGAACGAGAACACCGGTTGCAGGTCTTCGCGTTTAAGTAGAATCTGGTTATCAAGACGGGCACTGAGACGCTTGGCAAGATCCAGGGGGGACTCAATCGCCACATCATAAACACGGGCGCTGAGGATTTTTTCAATGTATTTTTGAGTCATGAAGGTTAAACAGGTATTATTCGGCAATCAGATTACCAGGAACACGTACTATGACCCAAGATGAAATGAAACGCAAAGCCGCAGAAGCTGCAATGGAATATGTTGTTAAGGATGAGATTATCGGCGTCGGCACTGGTTCAACCGTTAACCACTTTATTGATTGCCTGGCCGAAATCAAGGGGCAGATCAAGGGTGCGGTGTCCAGCTCTGAAGCCTCCACCAAATTAATGAAAGAGCGCGGCATTCAGGTACTGGATCTAAACAACGTGGATTACATCCCGGTCTATGTTGATGGTGCCGATGAAGCCAATCATAACCTGTCGCTGATCAAGGGCGGCGGTGGTGCCCTGACCCGTGAAAAAATCATTGCCGGTGCCAGTGAAAAATTTGTCTGCATCGCCGACGAAAGCAAGCTGGTTGATGTGATGGGCAAATTTCCTTTACCCGTAGAAGTGATCCCCATGGCGCGCAGCTATATCGCACGCAAACTGGTGAAACTGGGTGGTCGTCCGGTGTGGCGTGAAAACTTTATTACCGATAACGGCAATCTTATTCTCGATGTGCACGATATGGATATTATGGAACCGATCAAAATGGAAAATGAAATCAACAGCTGGCCCGGCGTGGTCACCTGCGGCCTGTTTGCCAATCGCGGTGCCGATGTGCTGATTCTGGGCACCCCGGACGGTGCACGCACGGTGATGCCCAAATAGACAGGTCATTCGACTGTCGTGTGATTAAAAAGAAAACGCGAATGAACGCAAATGGACGCAAATAAACGCTATTAAATAAACTCTGCGTTTAATTCGCGTTAGTGTGTAGGTTGGGGTAAGGAACGCACCCCAACATAAATATCGGTTGGCGAGGTTGTTGGGGTTCCTGCGTCACCCCAACCTACAGCACTGGGCTGGTTCTCAGGCTCCTGCGTGGAAACCCCGTTGTAAGGTTATAGCATTCTGCATTCCCACACGGGAGCGTGGGAACGAGTAAAGTGCTCCTGCACTTTAGTGCGTTTTCTTTTCAGACAAGCACACTACCTTCATTCCAGCGATCCGCATTTCGCAAATCAGAGCAGCACTTTCTCGATACCGCCCTTGCCCACTTTTTCGTAGAACTGCTTCTGCCAGTGTTCACCCAGCTTGTATTTTGCCAGTTCCACCAGAATATAATCCACCGACATATTGGTGTCGTCACGGTATCGCTCCAGCCCCTGCTGACAGGATGGACAGGACGTGAGAATTTTCACATTGTCATTCATTGCGGCTTCATGACCGGTGAGCGCTTTTATATCCTGCTTTAACTCGGTCAGTTTACGGTGTTTTACCTGCGCCGCGATATCGGGACGCGCCACCGCAAAGGTGCCCGATTCACCACAGCAACGATCCGACAGGCTCACGTCCTTGCCCATCAGCTTTGCCGCCACTTCGGTGCCATTGTGATGTTTCATCGGGTCATGACAGGGTTCGTGGTAGAGGTACTTGGTACCACCCACGCCATCCATGGAAACGCCTTTTTCCATCAGGTACTCGTGAATATCCATTAAACGGCAGCCGGGGAAAATCTGCTCGAACTGGTATTTCAGCAGCTGGTCGATACAGGTACCGCAGGACACCACCACGGTTTTAATATCCAGGTAGTTGAGCGTATTCGCCATGCGATGGAATAGCACCCGGTTGCTGGTGGTAATTTGCTGACCCTTTTCCGTGTCACCACCAGCGGTTTGCGGGTAACCGCAGCACAGGTAACCGGGTGGCAACACGGTTTGTACACCCAGCTCGTACAACCAGCTCAGGGTGGCGACACCGATCTGGCTGAACAGCCGCTCGGAACCGCAACCGGGAAAATAAAATACCGCCTCGCTGTCCACATCACTGCGCCTGGGATCGCGCAGAATCGGGATGTACTGTTTGTCTTCTATACCCAGCACCGAACGCATGGTGCCGGTAGGCACATCGGCGGGCATCGGCTTGCTGAAGAACTGGATCACCTGCTCCTTGAGCTCCGGCTTACCGGTGGTGGCTTTGGGTCTGCGCCCTGTAGGCAACACCCCCGGCAGCATTTTCAGCAGCTGACGCGCAAAGCGTTGCCCCAGGTAACCCGCCTGGATCAGGCCGGCGCGCATCAGTTTTATCTTGCCCGGCGAAGTCATATTCAGATACGCCATGGACATCCTCGCCCCCAGGTTCTGCCGGCGCTGGTTCTGTGTTTTCAGAATGTGTCTCAGCTTGATAGTGACATCACCGAAATCGATATTCACCGGACAGGGGTTAAAACAGCGATGGCAGATGGTGCAGTGATCCGCAATGTCATTCATTTCATCGAAGTGATGAATCGACACCCCGCGACGTGTCTGCTCTTCGTACAGAAACGCCTCGGTAATCATGCCGGTGGCAAGAATTTTATTACGCGGTGAATACAGCAGATTGGCGGCGGGTACATGGGTACTGCAATCCGGTTTGCATTTACCACAGCGCAAACAGTGCGCAATGGAGTCATTCAACTCGCCCAGCTCGCTTTCTTCCAGAATCAGTGCTTCCTGTTTCAACAGGCGCAGCGATGGCGTATAGGCCGCATCCAGCCCACCACTGAGACGCTGTAACTTGCCCTTATTGAAATAGTCATTGGGATCAACCTGATCCTTATACGCCTTGAAGGCATCAATAATGCCATCATCCAGGTACTGGAACTTGGTAATACCAATGCCGTGCTCACCGGAGATCACGCCATTCAGCTGCAACGCCAGCGCCATCACCTCGTCCACAATTCGTTCCGCCTGCTGCATCATGGCGTAGTCATTGGAGTTAACCGGGATATTGGTGTGCACATTGCCGTCACCCGCATGCATGTGCAGCGCGATAAACAGCCGGCTCGACAGCACCTGCTGGTGAATCTGCTCCAGTTTCTGGTGAATGTGCTGGAATTCGAAACCACTGAACAGGTTTTTTAACGGGCGCTCGACTTCCGCTTTATAGGAAATGCGAATCTGCCCGTTGAGTATTGCCTGCAACACCGTCTGCTGTGGATCATCTGCCAGCGCCTGCTTTTCAGACTCCAGCAGCAGTGCCTCATGCTCCGCAGGCTGTGCCGCAAAACTGTTGAGTAATGTAGACCAGCGCTGGCGTGCCTTGTCCAGCAGCCCCTGCGCCTTCTGAAAACGCTCGGCAATCTGCGGCCGCGACTCCTGCAATTTGCTTTTCAGCGACTCACCTTCAGTAGACAGATAATCTTCTAGCGCATCCAGCATCGCCAGTTTGTTCTGCATCGACTGGCGTACATTGATGGTTTCCACGCCCTCGGAGTAGTCCGCCAGGCGATCCAGCGGAATCACCACGTCTTCATTGATTTTGAAGGCATTGGTGTGGGCGGCAATCGCTGCGGTACGGCTGCGCTCTGCCCAGAAGCTCTTGCGCGCCTCCGCGCTTACCGCGATAAAACCTTCCGCATCCCGGGCATTGGCCAGGCGCACCACCTGTGAGGCCGCTTCAGCCACCGCAGCGTCAGACTCACCCACAATATCCGCCACCAGCAGCATCTTGGGCAAACTGCCACGGGATGCTTTGGGGCTGTATTTCACCGCACGAATATAGCGATCATCCAGGTGCTCCAGCCCCGACAGCAGCACATTGGGGTTGTTATCCAGGTAATCCTTGATTTCCACAATCGCCGGTACCGAACGGCGCAGATCCTGGCCGTAGAACTCCAGTGCCACGGTACGCGCATGGGCCGGCATGGTGTGCAGCAGGAACCAGGCCGAGGTAATAATGCCGTCACAGCCTTCTTTCTGTACGCCGGGTAAACCACCGAGAAATTTATCGGTGACATCCTTACCCAGGCCTTCCTTGCGCAGGCTCGCACCCTTGAACGTCAACGTCTGCGGCTCGCCGATCAGTTGCTCGGTCACCGAGTCAAAACGGCTGACACGGAATTCCACCTCAGCCTGGTCATGAATCTTGCCGCGGTTATGCCTGACCCGTTCCACATCCAGCCAGTGGCCATCCGCGGTGACCATGCGCCAGGACACCAGGTTATCCAGTGTGGTACCCCACATCACCGCTTTCTTGCCCCCGGCATTCATCGCGATATTGCCACCGATGGTGGAAGCATCCTGCGAGGTGGGATCCACTGCAAATACATGGCCGTGGCGATCCGCCAGCTCAGACACCCGACGCGTGACCACGCCAGCCTCGGTACGTACCACCGGCACCAGCTCATCCACACCGGGAATCTTTTTATGCTCCAGCGCGCCTATGGCCTGTAATTTTTCGGTATTGATAATCGCGGTATTCTGGTACAACGGCACGGCACCGCCGGTATAGCCGGTACCGCCGCCACGGGCGATCAGGCTCAGGCCCAGCTCGATACAACGCTGCACCAGCCGTGGCACCTCGGCCTCGCTATCTGGTGTCAGTACCACAAAGGGGAATTCGACCCGCCAGTCGGTGGCATCGGTGACATGGGACACCCGCGCCATACCGCTGAAATCGATATTGTCCTTGCGGGTCACCTTGCTCAGGGATCGCCGTGCGCGCTCACGCAGAGCATTCTGCTGGTTAAACCACTGCGCAAAGTCCTGTACCGCCTGCTGCGCCCGCTCTGCCAGCAGCAGCGCCCTCTCGTTGCCATTGGCGCGTTTTACGATCTGCTGCAGGCGGTGATTAAGCGCCGAGATCAACTGCTGCCGACGGCGCCGGTTCTCCAGCAGGTCATCCTGCAGAAACGGGTTGCGCTGCACCACCCACATATCCCCCAGCACTTCAAACAGCATACGTGCCGAATAACCGGTACGGCGCTCATCACGCAGCTCGTTGATCAGCGACCACATATCCTCACCCAGAAAGCGGATAATAATCTCGCGGTCAGAGAAGGAAGTGTAGTTATAGGGTATTTCGCGAATTCGGGTATTTGAACTCATGCAGCGGCAGCAACCAGAAGGAATAATAGGGCGTCAGATTTTAACACATTAAACCCCGTGGATTGGAGAATAAAAGAAACACAGCCGTCCGCCAATGCACGCAAATAAACGCAATTTTTGTAGGGTAGTCCAAGCGAACTCCCACACAGATCTGTCCCAGCTACAGGACAAATAACTAGAAAGAAAACACCGTGGCAAATCTGGAGCAGTGTTAAAAATCTATGGTTTGCAGTAATGACTAACGACCAAAGACTGAGGACTTTAGACAAAAAAAACAGGGCCGAAGCCCTGTTTTTTATCAAGCTAAATCGAGTGATCGATTAGAACTTGTGACGCATACCCAGAGTCAGAACCTGGTCATCATCTGCGTCTGTGTTGCTTGCATTGTCACCGTAACCGGCATACACGTTAGTGCGGTTGCTCATGTTATGGTTATACATAAATGCAAAACCTGCATCATCTGCACCGTTGTCACCAAAAGTGAATGCAACATTGTCAGAATCATTCAGCTGGTAGTCAGCACTCAGGAAGAAGATATCATCAGCTGCGATTGAATCTTCAACCATTTCCAGCTGTGCACCGATAACCAGCGCATCCATCTTGAACTTACCACCAATCTTCATTGCGGCATCAGCACTCGCTTGCTGCATAGCTTCTGTATCGATGTAATCGAAGTAAGCCATAATGCCTTTCTGAACGTAACGAACACCTAAACCGATGGTTTCGTCATCACTACCAGAGATAGTTGTATTGAATACCGCCTGCAGGCCACCCATTTTAGGTGAAGCATACTGAAGCGTATTGGTCATACGACCACGGCTTTCGCCAGCACCTGAGTGCAGGTTAGACTGTGTACCCATGAAACCACGACCCTCTAACTGGGTGCGGTACATTGGGTCAACCTTGCCACCCATCTGCTTGTAGTTAGATGACATGGTACCGAATTTAACTGAACCCATGGCGCTCTTTAAGCCAACCCACTGGTCACGGTCAACAACTGCACCGCCTGAACCAGCATTATTACGCTCTGTTGGATCAATCTGGAATTCAACCTTATAGATAGCGCTTACGCCGCCACCCAGATCTTCAGAACCTTTAACACCAATCGCTGAGGTGTTGCTGTTCATGTCCAGGTTGCTGGCTGAATCATAATCATCAATGCTCAGGTGAAGATTACCGTAAACAGTCGCGTTTGCGTGTGCGGCGATTGGAGATACCATGGCTGCTGCCATTGCAGCTACTAGGAAACGTTTTTTCATTATGCAAGACTCCTGCATGTTGTTTATTGTCATAGCTATAACTTTTTGTGTGGTCAAACAAAAAATCATGTGTATTTATAAACATTTACCCAGTCAAGTCAACCTTTTTGCCAAAACAATTTTTAAAAATGCACTGTAATTACAGCGCTTTTGAACATATTCACAGACTTTTTAAAAAATAATTGTGCACTGATTTTTCCTGTTATACGCATCATTACGTACAAAAATTAACCATAACAAGCTGTTTTAAATTTCACTTTTGCAGCGATTGCTCGAATAATGCAGTTTTACACCCCACACACGTGCAGCAATAATTGATACTGAATTAAATAAGCGCCTGTATAAAGACAAACGAAACACACATCTATTATTATAAAATTTGCTTATAGATTGGTGTATCAAAAAGACAAAAACAAAGGCCTGGATAACCTGCATACGACCACACATAGGGCGTAAATCGAACTGCATAAAGATATGCAATTTCTAATATTATTAAATAATTAAATAAATTTAATTTATTTATAGACGCATACACTCCAGACTCAGGGGTGGTTTGCTTTTACCGAC